>NZ_JBSQDJ010000022.1:0-53775 GCF_053850235.1 Vibrio phycocola
TTCCCCCTTAGTTCAGTTGGTAGAACGGCGGACTGTTAATCCGTATGTCGCAAGTTCAAGTCTTGCAGGGGGAGCCACATTAAAAAAGCCCAATCAACAGATTGGGCTTTTTGCCATCTAAAGCAATATATTAATTTCAGCGAATAGCTTCAATAATCCATCCCAACTCTTACTATAATCGAGCTTGAGTCAGTTTCATTTTATCTATCAACGTTTCAAAAACAGGCATGGCGCCAAAGAAATCATCCAATAAATAAAACTCTCCCGACTTCGACTCATATTTACCAATCACACGATGGTCTAACCTAAACACCAACCTGCAATCAGGGCCATCAGGCTCAACGGCAAATTCATCTTCAAGGTAATGACGATGTTCAATAGAAAAGCTTCGATCAAAAAAGTCTTTCAATTCATGAGCCGCTGGAGAGTGAAGCATTTCATCTGCAATCGTAGCCCCATTCACATCCGTCACTATTACACGGTATTCATCAACACTATATTTCATCATGTTGTACAAACGACGGCGTTGCTCTATTGTTGGTGGAGAAGCAACATGAACACGCCCTCTAGCCTCATATCGAAGTACCCCTGTTGTCACCAGTAAATTACTGATCGAAACATCGTCACAAGTTCCTTTCAATTCAGGAGGTAATAAATCGGCTATTTTTCGATGATACTGTTTTTTCTGAGGGATCGAACGCTGTAAATCCAATAATCGACCATCTTTTAAGATGTAACCTCCGTCTTTGGTGATTTCCGTCGTTCCAAAGTACTTTACTAGCTTTTCGATAATTTCTTTTTCTTTGGTGCTACTGAGCTTCACATGACTTACATTTTGATCGAACATAGTTTGCTCTCCCAACTCTATAGCGCAAATGGCACTAAAAAATACACCCTTCATCATTGCGGCTTTCATCTTTTAGGCTCTTTTACCAAAAAATAAACCGCAGATTTAACCCGATACACTCTTTAAATATAGTCGCTGCGTTCATAAATTCACCAAACAGTACTTTTTTTTATTTTTACTGTTGACGTAAACCAAGAAAAACTTTTAAATACACGCCGTTGCCCGGATAGCTCAGTCGGTAGAGCAGAGGATTGAAAATCCTCGTGTCGGTGGTTCGATTCCGCCTCCGGGCACCACTAATTTAGTGTGCCGACTTAGCTCAGTAGGTAGAGCAACTGACTTGTAATCAGTAGGTCACCAGTTCGACTCCGGTAGTCGGCACCATCTCTTCATTGGAAGAGCACAGTTTATTCCCCCTTAGTTCAGTTGGTAGAACGGCGGACTGTTAATCCGTATGTCGCAAGTTCAAGTCTTGCAGGGGGAGCCATTTTTCAGAGCCATTTGGCTTTGGTATGTGCCGACTTAGCTCAGTAGGCAGAGCAACTGACTTGTAATCAGTAGGTCACCAGTTCGATTCCGGTAGTCGGCACCATCTCTTCATTAGAAGAGCACAATTTATTCCCCCTTAGTTCAGTTGGTAGAACGGCGGACTGTTAATCCGTATGTCGCAAGTTCAAGTCTTGCAGGGGGAGCCACATTAAAAAAGCCCAATCAACAGATTGGGCTTTTTTTTACAAAAACGAACAGTGCAGCAACGGAACTATTTAAAGCCTTTCTCTTGCTTAATCAAGTCGTACGCTTTTTGAATTTCTTGAGACTTTTCCTTCGCGACAGTCATCATTTCAGGTGGTAAGCCTTTAGCCATCAACTTATCTGGGTGGTGTTCATTCATAAGCTTTCGGTAAGCGCGTTTGACTGCTTTACCATCGGCTTCAGCATCAACGCCAAGAATACTATAGGCATCTTTGAGTTGATCAGCACTCGAAGCTGGGCCACTCCATTGTCCAGAAGAGCCTTGCCCACCTTGGCCACCAGCAAAACCACCTTGATGTTGAAATCGAAACGCCGCTTCTTGCATTCGTAATCGTCGTTCAAGTTGCTCAGCGGAAAACCCTAACCCTCTTGCTATACGGTGCAATACCTCTCGCTCATTCGGGTGTAGGCTGCCATCAGCAAAGGCAGAGGATATTTGCAATTCAAGGAAGAATTGAATTAAATCATGACGTCCACCAGTAGACTGGCGCAACCCCTGAAGTACTTCATCTAACGGAAAGCTACTGGATTTCCCATCGCGAAATGCATCTTGAGCCATTTGACGTTGCTCTTCGTTGAGCTTCATCCGCTCCATCATCACGCTAGCAAGTTTAATTTCTTGCTGAGTCACTTGCCCTTTCGCCTTAGCAACATGTCCCATAACCGAAAAAGCAGCTTTAAAGAACTCTTCCTGACGCTCTACTTGGCTTCTTGAACCACCAAATGAACCAGAAGAAAAGCTAAAATTGCCTCTCGCTTTCGCTTTATCGAACTGATGACCAATATAAAAGCCAACAATAGCACCAAAGGTTCCGAGCAAAGAACCAAACAAAGTGCCTAAAATTTTCCCTACAACTTGCATTATTTAATCTCAATATATGAATTTTTTAGGAGTTAAGCAGTCAATTAGTGCCGACGAGCTAAATTTCCATTATCATTAGGAACCTTTTCGCTTATAGCGACGTCTTATCATTCCAATCAGATATAAAACAGGACCTTTACATTTAATGGCTCGTCAATCTCGATTTTCTTTTTCATTGTACACCGGCTTAGCACTTGTATTTTCGCAAGGCGTTGCTGCTGATGAGGTAATAAATGATAAAAAACCTCAAGTCCAATTCGACCAATGTAAAATCAACGAGCAAGATACCGAGAATTCAGACTCACAGACTATCAATGTGGAAGCCGATAATCTAGAGGTCGTGGAAGGTAAAAATGCTAAATACACTGGCGATGTAGTTGTCACTCAAGGATTAAATAGCATTGTGGCCGACTCAGTTACTGTCGACCAATCTAGCAATATCGTCACCGCTGAAGGCAATGTTAACTTCTCCAATGGTGAAATTAAAACGATTTCCGACAAAGCAACCAATGATTTAAATAGTGAAGAGATAGTCATTGAGCAAACTCAGTACTCTTTTCTATGTGAATCAGGACGTGGTGAAGCAGCCTACATCAAAAAAACAGGACAAGCATTATATAGGATTGAAGACGGGTCTATTACTTCATGCCCTGAAGGTGACAACGCTTGGCGGCTAACAGCTTCGAGTATCGACATTGATCAAAACGAAGATGAAGCAACCTTCTACAATCCTGTTTTACAAGTACTCGATGTGCCTGTTTTCTATCTACCTTATTTAACGGTTCCTATTGGAGATACTCGAAAAACTGGCTTTTTGTATCCATTGATTTCGTACGATACGATCAATGGTGTTGAAATAACCATCCCGGTGTATTGGAATCTAGCTCCAAATTACGACTTGGAGACTGAATTTAAATATATGGAAAATCGAGGTACCCAATTTAATGGGAAATTCCGTTATTTAACATCAGCATTCGGTAAAGGAGCATTAGAATATGAGTATCTAAATGAAGATGCTCTAAATACCGAATATGGTGAACGCTGGGGCTTCCAATATACCCACTCAGGTATATTCAATAACAATTGGAAACTCTCCGCGGACTATTCAGAAGTTAGTGACATTAGCTACTTTTCTGATTTCGACTCAGATTTAGGAACTCGCTCCGATGGGCAATTAGTTCAAGAAGCCTCTCTAAGCTATCGTGATACCAACTGGGATGCCACGCTATTGGTACGTGATTTTCAACTTCTTCTTGATGATGACAGCGATACTCAACCATATAGAATGATGCCACAGCTGGCGTTTAACTATTATAAACCTGATATATTACCGTACGTTAATTTTGACACCATAAGCCATATTACCAATTTCAAGACCGATGAAAGTGGAAAACCTTCCGCAATCAGAGTGCATGTCGAACCTGGCTTAACCGTACCGCTAAGCACCCCTTGGGGCACGCTAACAACAGAAGCTCGCTTACTTTCAAGTTATTATGATCAAGATCTCGATGGTGTGTCTTCTGACGACTATGAAGAAACGGTTGTGAGGACATTGCCACAGTTTCGCTCTCATTTAGGTTTAGTGCTAGAGCGTGAAACCACCTTACTCGACGGTTACACACAAACGTTGGAGCCGCAATTCCAATATCTCTATATACCGCATCGCGATCAATCAGCCATTTATTCTGAATACGATACGACCTTACTGCAAACCGATTATTATGGCTTATTCCGCTCTCGCCGCTATAGCAGCGTTGATTATATAGCAGAAGCTAATCAAATCAGTTTCGGGGCGAGTAATCGCTTTTATGACGAGAATAATAAAGAAAGAATGAATATTTCTTTTGGTCAAATATTATACCTCGATGGTGCATCTAACGATGGTAACAATAATAGCTATTCTGCGTGGGCACTCGAATCTGACTTTAACTATGCCGATAATCTGTTTTTCCATGGTTCTCTTCAATACGATGTGACATCGAGTAACATCCAGCTTGGAAATACCTCAATTGAATATCAATTTAATAAAGGAACCATTCAAGGAAACTATCGCTATGTCTCTCTAGACTATATTGAAGATACCGTTGGAGAAACCCTCACAGTTGATGAATTAACCGAAGAAGGTATTTCTCAAGCAGGACTCTATCTGACTTATAAACTATCAGACCGATGGAATACAAAATCTCAATATTATTATGATTTGACGACAGATAAGACATTAGAATGGCAATCGACATTAACTTACCATTCAGATTGCTGGTACATCGGTTTTACTTTTAGTCGAGAACTAACGGGTTGGTCTCCGAATTTTCAGTCTTACCCAGATGCCGATGCTGAATACGAAAATAACTACGGCATTAA
The DNA here is from genome assembly GCF_053850235.1 of Vibrio phycocola. NCBI lineage: Bacteria > Pseudomonadati > Pseudomonadota > Gammaproteobacteria > Vibrionales > Vibrionaceae > Vibrio > Vibrio phycocola. Next base: position 4,824 of record NZ_JBSQDJ010000022.1, read on the forward strand.
TTTTGGTATTGTTGGATTTGGCACCAATGGAGTGACAGGTTCATCATACTCTACGGGTTCTAGTTCAATTGGTTACACTAGACCATTCTTTTTGAATAATTGATCACTTACTTGCTCGATATAATTAGGAATCTCAATGAAATTCTGTAAATACCTCATCGTTTCGCTATTGGCATTCAATCATGCAGCCACCGTTGCGGCGCCGATTGAATTAGATCGAATTTCGGTCATTGTTAATAATCAGTCGATACTCAAGAGCGACATCGACAATGCTATCAAACTGGTTAAAGTGAACGCACAATCAGAAGCTCAATCCTTGCCAGCTGACAGCGTGCTCGAACAACAAGTAATCGACAAGTTAATTAGTGACTCGTTACAAAAGCAAGAAGCCGATAGAATCGGAGTCAAAATTGATGATTCGCGCCTCAATCTAGCACTTGAAAATATTGCCAAGAACAATAATCAGTCTATCGATCAACTCATCGCTTCCATTAATGATGCTGGTGTTTCCTACGAAGCGTATCGAGATGGTATTCGCAATGAAGTTGCCGCATCAGAAGCGCGTAATGCCTTAGTTCGTCGAAGAATCAATATTCTTCCCGCCGAGGTTGACTCTCTTTCTGATATGTTGTCACAAAAAACTTCAGCAACAACTCAATACAAAATAAGCCATATCTTATTACGCCCAGAGAGCGAGCAAGATTTTAGCGATGCCGAAGCATTGGCAAAAAATATCCTCAAGCAATTAGACTCTGGCACGAGCTTTGAAACTCTTGCACTCACTTATTCAAAAGGCCCAAAAGCACTCAATGGCGGCGAATGGGATTGGATGAGAAAAGAAGAGATGCCGACGATTTTTGCTGACCAGATTAAGGTTCAAGGAAAAAACGCTATCATTGGCCCATTCCGCAGTGGTGTTGGTGTTCATATCCTTAAGGTTAAAGATGTACAAGGACTTGAAACAGTCGCAGTGACTGAAATTAATAGCCGACATATTTTAATCAAGCCATCAATCATTCTAAGCGATGAGGGTGCCCAGCAAGAGCTCCACCGTATTCGTGGTGATATCATGTCTGGCAAAAGTACCTTCGCTCAAATGGCTGCTCAATATAGCCAAGATCCAGGTTCAGCAGCAAAACAAGGTGAGTTGGGGTATCAAACATCAAGTATTTTTGTACCTGAATTCAAACATAAGATCGAAACATTAGCCGTTGGCAAAATTAGCGAGCCCTTTAAGACTGTTCACGGTTGGCATATCGTTGAAGTCTTAGGACATCGCCAAGTAGATCGAACCGATTCCGCACTTAAAAATAAAGCGTATCAGATTTTATTTAATCGCAAATTTAACGAAGAGTCAGAAGCTTGGATACAAGAGCTGAAGGCAAGTGCGTTTATTGAAGTGGTTGAAGGCCAAGAAGATGACAGTTAAAAGAATCATTGTTACCGCGGGAGAACCTGCTGGGATTGGTCCTGACTTGGTTCTCGCGTTATCTCAGGAAAACTGGGCACACCAAATCGTCGTTTGCGCTGATCGCGATATGCTTGCCCAGCGGGCGGCTGTACTTGGGATCACTGTAGATCTAGTTGACTATCATGCTTCAATACCTGTTACGCAACAAACTGCCGGGACTTTGTTGATTGAACACATTCCGCTTGCAACCCCTTGTTCTGTTGGGTTACTAGATGAAACCAATGGTCAGTATGTTTTGCGCACTCTAGAGCGGGCAGCACAAGGCTGTCTACAAGGCGAATTTGATGCTGTAGTCACAGGACCGGTACATAAAGGTGTCATCAATCGAGCAGGTGTTCAATTTAGTGGGCATACTGAATTTTTTGCTGAGCAGTCTAATACACCACTTGTGGTTATGATGCTTGCAACGGAAGGATTACGAGTTGCATTAGCCACCACTCATTTACCCTTAAACAAAGTATCCCAAGCTATAACACCAAAGTTATTAGAAGAGATTATTCATATTTTACACGCTGATCTCGTTAATAAATTTGGTATCAAACAGCCCAATATTTATGTGTGTGGACTAAACCCACATGCAGGTGAAGATGGTGTTTTAGGAAGCGAAGAGATCGATACAATTCAACCGGTCCTAAATACACTGCGTCAACAACACGGTTACCAGTTAATTGGTCCCTTGCCAGCTGATACTATTTTTAATCCTAAGTACTTGGAACAAGCCGATGCCGTGCTGGGTATGTATCATGACCAAGTATTACCCGTACTCAAATACAAAGGGTTTGGTCAATCGGTGAACATCACACTTGGCCTGCCCTTTATTCGAACATCGGTGGATCATGGGACAGCTCTCGACCTTGCAGGCAGCGGGAAAGCGGATACCGGAAGCTTTAAAACCGCATTACAATATGCTATTGATTTAGTCGATAGCAAAGCACAATAATTTGGAACTAAAATGAGAAATGATGTCCACCAAGGGCACAAAGCACGTAAACGCTTTGGTCAAAACTTTTTAAACGATCCCTATATTATCGATGGAATCGTTTCAGCAATTAATCCACAACCAGGGGAAAATATTGTTGAAATAGGCCCTGGATTAGGTGCATTGACTGAACCCGTTGCAAAACAAGTCGATAAGTTAACCGTCGTTGAATTGGATAGAGATCTTGCTGAGCGCCTACGCCAGCACCCAGACCTCAAAGATAAATTGATTATCAACGAAGGTGATGCGATGAAGTTTGACTTCAACCTTTTGGTGAAGCCAAATAACAGGCTAAGAATTTTTGGTAACTTGCCTTATAACATTTCAACGCCCTTGATGTTCCATTTATTTGAGTTCCATAAAGATGTGCAAGATATGCACTTTATGTTGCAAAAAGAAGTCGTCAATCGTCTTTGTGCAGGACCAGGAACAAAAGCTTATGGACGTTTAACCGTCATGGCCCAGTACTACTGTAAAGTCGTTCCTGTGCTAGAGGTACCACCGAGTGCATTTGTGCCACCGCCTAAGGTCGATTCAGCAGTGGTTCGCTTAGTTCCTTATGAAACTCTGCCTTACCCTGCAACAAACCTTAACTGGCTTGAAAGAGTATGCCGTGAAGGGTTTAACCAACGCCGTAAAACTGTAAGGAACTGCTTTAAAGGGTTAATTTCTGCTGAAACACTAGAGGAACTCGGTGTCAATACATCACTTCGACCAGAAAACCTCACTTTGCAACAGTTCGTTGCCATGGCAAACTGGTTAGATGCCAATCACAAACATTAATTAAGTGGAGGTAAACACCTCCCTTTTCGTTTTGAGGATATGATGCCTAACTCAATCCCATGCATAAAGATTCAAGTACGCACTAAATATATTGAAGAGCAATCTCAACCCGAGAAAAGCCGATATGTCTTTGCGTATATGATCACAATTAGAAATCTAAGCTCACAAGAAGTACAACTCCTGAGTCGTCGTTGGTTAATTACCGATGCAGATGGAAAGCAAATCAGTGTTGAAGGTGAAGGTGTTGTTGGAGAGAAGCCCATTATTAGCGCTCACGATGACTATAGCTATACCAGTGGAACAGTGATTGAAACTCCTGTAGGTGCGATGCAAGGTCACTACATTATGATCGATGAAGCTGGGGATGAGTTTACCGTTGCTATCGAACCTTTTCGACTTTCTATTCCTAATATCCTGAATTAATGGAGCAAGTCATTGGCTAATTACATTGTTGGCGATATTCAAGGTTGCTTTGATGAATTGGAACGCCTACTTGATCGCGTCGACTTCTCCCCCAGTTCAGATACGTTATGGCTTGCCGGTGACTTAGTCGCTAGAGGACCAAAATCACTAGAAACCCTAGAATTAGTTATGTCTCTTGGTTCCTCAGCTAAAACGGTGTTAGGGAATCACGATCTTCATCTACTTGCACTCATTCTTGGGCTCTATAAAGCACGTAAGAAAGATAAAACAGCCTCTATTATTCACTCTCCAAAGCGAGACAAGTTTGCGGAATGGATTCGCTTTCAGCCGCTGTTACTTGAGCACCCTAATTTTATTCTCACTCATGCGGGAATATCGCCACAATGGGATATACCGACAGCAAAAACGGCCGCAAAAGAAGTGGAATCGATTTTACAAAGTGAGCGATGGGCGTGGTTGATAGAGGGGATGTATGCCGATGAACCTTCCTTATGGCGAGAAGATTTAGAGGGTATTGAACGCTATCGCTACATAATTAATGCCTTTACCCGGATGCGGTACTGTTTCCCAAATGGCTCACTCGATATGGATTGTAAACTACCACCAAAGGATTTGGAGAAAAGTACTTTAGTACCTTGGTTCACATGGGAAAAGCGAATTCAGCTACCAAAAACTCTGCTATTTGGTCATTGGGCTGCATTAGAGGGTTATCAAGGGACCGATGTCATCGGGCTCGACACAGGCTGCGTCTGGGGAGGTGAACTCACGATGCTTGAATGGGAAACCCAACGCTATATAACTCAACCTGCGTTAACTCAATAGCGTTGCTAGGTAAACCTTAAATTAGCCTTCTTTGCATCACTTTTCGAGTATAACGAAATCCATGGCGTAACTGTTTTTCTCGTCAACAGAGTAATACTCACGAGACAACTCTTTCCACTCACTCCCCCACTCTGGAAATTGAGTATCACCAGAAATATCGGCATCGATAAATGTAAGGTACAGTTTCGATGCAAGAGGAAGGCAAGAGGCGTAAATACTCCCACCACCGATAATCATAACTTCCGGTTCATCGGCAAGTAAGGTTAACGCTTCATCAATCGATGCAACGACACTCACCCCTTCAATATCCAACGTCGAATTACGACTAATAACGATATTTTTTCTACCAGGTAAAGGTCGCCCAATTGAATCGAAGGTTTTACGCCCCATCACAATCGGCTTTCCCATGGTGCAACGTTTAAACCAAGCGAAATCGGCGGGAAGATGCCATGGCATCGAGTTGTCTTTACCAATAACGCGTTGTTTCGCCATTGCGGCTATCATACTAATAATCATAATAAAATTGACTCACTTGCTTTACAACATAGGTTAAACAATTGGCTTACGACGATAATACAGCAAGCCTGGTACCGCAAGGCCGATTGCTAACCCAGCAACAATAAACATCGCTTTGAGAAAGTTTTCCATTAATACCGACATTAATTCAGGAGAGAACCCTACATGGTTAATTTCCACCATCGCAATCATCGCTTTATAGGTGTAAACACCAGGCACCATTGGAATCAACGCCGCAACCGTAAACACCTTCGGATGAGCTAATACTTTATGAGACCAATGAACACCAATCGTTCCAACAGTTGTCGCCGCAAAAAAGGTTGCCCATTCAATTGGCATTCCATAGTGCATGAGAAGGTAACGAGTGCCATGCCCAATAGCCCCACCTAATGCACAGTACTTTAACGCATGAGGGGGAACATTAAATACCAAGGCAAATCCTACTGCAGGAATTGATGCAAAGAACATGTCATCAATCAAACCAAGCAATAATTCGATAAAACTCACTTCTACCATCTCCATACCCCCGTCACAAACATCGCTGCGACAATGCCTAAACATGTAGCCCACGTCAGCAGTGTTGCCATCATAAAGCGAGCAATCCCAGTATTCAGATATCCCTTCAACATATCAGCAACCGAATTAATCAGAGGAAAACCGGGAACAAGCATTAAAACAGAACAAGCCATAACGAGTGATGGTTTATTCCCCAATTGATAAATAACCGCCTGAGCAGAAATCAGAGAAGTAACAAAAGCAGTCGCGCAGAAGTTGAGGAGTGGATTGAAATGACGGTGACCTATTTCCAAACGCACACACATACCTGCAGCAGATGCGACAAATGTCGCAAGAAAGATGATCCAATCGCCTCCAGCCAAGTGCGCAAATGAACCACAAGAAAGACCGATCATTAATATCACGATCCAGCGATCATAACGCTTAGGGCTAATACTATCGAGTTTTGCTTGAGCCATTGAAAGATCAAGAATGCCTTTTTCCAACATGATACAAATCCGTTGAATATTGATCACTACGGTCATATTAATTCCACGATCTTGGCAACGGCGAGCGGTTGTAATGCAGTGTTCATCGGTTACGGTTGTAACCACGAGGGAGTTTGCAGTAAGCGCAACTTCGACTTCATCCATATGCAGTGCCAATCCTATGCGCTGCATAATTCCAGCAACTAAAGTACTTTCTGCACCATGTGCTAATAACATTTGGCCCGACTGAGCAATCAAACGAGAAACTTCTCGTTGTTTGGTGGTCATTATTTCATTCCTAACGAAAGCTTAATAAAAGGTAAATTGAGGTAATTTCGTGCTTCAGTGTGCCTGAAGTCACCAACGGAAAAAATGACCTCGATGAAAAAAGCCGCAATTAATATTGCGGCCCAATTATTTTATGGCTAACTATTCGCGAACATAGATAACATGACCGTCATCTTCATCATCGTCATCCCAATCATCATCAAGATCATCCCAGCCTTCTTCGGTAATGACATTTTGGCCCGTCATCGCATCTTTATGGTAATCGTCCCACATAAATTCAACTTTTTCACTTTCCTCAGGGGCCGCCATTTCTTTTGGTAATGACTCCATAAAGTCAGCAAGTTCCCGACAAAGATCACTCGTGCCTTGTTTATTAACTGCAGAGACTTTGAAGTACTCGCCTTTCCAATCCAGTGCTGTGAGAATAGATTGAATGATCTCTTCAGCCTCATCTTCCAACATCAGATCAACTTTATTAAAGACGAGCCAACGAGGTTTCTCCGAAACTTTCTCGCTATATTGTTCAAGCTCTTCAATGATCACTTTTGCATTCTCAACTGGATCACTTTGATCCGCTGGCATAATATCGATCATATGTAACAGAACTCGACAACGCTCTAAGTGTTTAAGGAAGCGAACACCTAAACCAACTCCATCAGAAGCACCTTCGATCAAACCAGGAATATCGGCAACAACAAAACTCTTACCAGGAACAACACTGACAACCCCCAAACTAGGGATCAGAGTCGTAAACGGATAATCGGCGACTTTCGGCTTGGCCGCAGAAACCGCGCGAATGAAAGTGGATTTACCCGCATTAGGCAAACCAAGCATTCCAACATCAGCTAATAGAAGAAGCTCAAGGCGCAGCTCTCGCACTTCACCTTTCGTTCCCATAGTTTTTTGACGAGGAGCGCGGTTTACTGAGGATTTAAATCGAGTATTTCCAAGTCCATGCCAGCCGCCTTTTGCAACCATCATTTTCTTACCATGCTCGGTAACTTCACTCACAACCTCATTGGTGTGAATATCGATAGCTCTCGTACCAACAGGAACCTTTAACGTAATGTCTTTACCACGTTTTCCTGTACAGTTGCCACCGCTACCATTTTTTCCACGCTCAGCGGTATAAAAACGCTGAAACCGATAATCAATCAGTGTATTAAGGTTCTCATCGGCTTCGATATATACATCACCACCATCACCACCATCACCACCGTCGGGGCCACCTTTGGTAACAAATTTCTCACGCCAAAAGCTAACGATTCCATTACCACCATCGCCTGCTTCGACTTTGATTACCGCTTCATCAACGAATTTCATTTTTTACTCCGCAATAAGTGCGTTGCCAAAACCATCACTTAAGTTCCTAGTCTAGCAGATCTTACCATATTGGCTGTTTGCTGCTATCTATAGATCAAATGATCCGCCTTAGGTAACACACCTAAGTTCCTACTTTTATTTTTAATATACAAATAAAAAACCCCACCGAAACGGCAGGGCTTTTAAATTCAGATTGAAGCTAAATTATTCAGCTTCGATACTAACGAATTTACGGTTCTTAGGACCTTTAACTTCAAATTTCACTTTACCGTCAGATAATGCGAAAAGTGTATGGTCTTTACCAATACCTACGTTATTGCCTGCATGGAATTTAGTTCCACGTTGACGAACAATGATGTTACCTGATAATACAGATTCACCACCAAAACGCTTAACGCCTAGGCGTTTGCTTTCTGAATCGCGGCCGTTACGAGTAGAACCACCAGCTTTTTTGTGTGCCATTGTTGGACTCTCCTAATAATTACGCGTTGATACCAGTAATTTTCACTTCTGTGAACCACTGACGATGACCTTGTTGCTTGCGAGAATGCTTACGACGACGGAATTTAACGATTTTAATTTTATCGCCACGTCCGTGTTGTACTACTTCTGCAGTAACTTTGCCGCCCTCTACTAGAGGAGCGCCAACTTGGATGTCTTCACCGTTAGCAACAAGTAAAACAGAATCGAATTCTACAGTTGCACCAGTTTCTACGTCTAATTTCTCTAAACGAAGGGTTTGACCTTCGCTAACTCGGTGTTGTTTACCACCAGATTGGAAAACAGCGTACATATTTTACTCCGCTTTTTCCGCACAGCCGTTAGCCTGTTTATGGCATATAGGGTGTACGCTAAACTAATCATAATAGGGCGCAGATTCTACGTGAATGAGTACCTTATGACAAGCCATATTTGAAAAAAAATGGCGAAAATATTATCGCCCTATAAAAGTGCTCGGATCATGCCCTTAAGTCATATGTTTATCAACGTTTTATAGTGTATTATTGAACAATTCTTAGGATTAGAAGTCCTTATAAGCATTGATACTAGCCGGATTTACCATGGATTTTAAAGCTATCCAAGCACTAACTGCCGATGATATGGCAAAAGTGAATGAAACGATTCTTAAGCAACTCAATTCCGATGTCTCTTTAATAAACCAATTAGGATTTTATATTGTAAGTGGTGGTGGGAAACGAATTCGGCCACTAATTGCGATTTTGTCGGCTCGCTCTCTAGGATATGAGGGAAATGATCATACGACGGCATCTGCCTTTATTGAATTTATTCATACGGCCACACTTTTACATGATGATGTTGTCGATGAATCCGATATGCGTCGCGGTAAAGCAACGGCAAACGCAGCGTTTGGAAATGCAGCAAGCGTATTAGTCGGAGATTTTATCTATACTCGTTCATTTCAAATGATGACTCAGATTGGATCATTAAAGATCCTCGAGCTAATGAGCAATGCCGTCAATGTGATAGCAGAAGGTGAAGTATTACAATTGATGAATTGTAATGATCCTGACACCACTGAAGAAAGCTATATGCAGGTTATCTACTCTAAAACAGCTCGACTGTTTGAAGCCGCAACACAGGTTGGAGCGATCCTTTGCGATGCCCCTGCTGAAGTGGAAAGTGCTCTGCAAGATTATGGTCGCTATTTGGGTACTGCTTTTCAGCTTATTGACGATGTTATGGACTACACCTCAGACGGTGATGAGATGGGTAAGAATGTTGGTGATGACTTAGCCGAAGGAAAACCTACTCTTCCATTACTTTATGCGATGCATAATGGTAACGAGCAACAATGCGAAATGATTCGAGAAGCAATAGAAAAAGCGAACGGTATGGAACGCTTAACCGAGATTCTTCAAGCGATGGAAGAAACCGGGGCATTAGAATATACCCGTCAGAAAGCGATGGAAGAAGCCGATAAAGCCATTGCGTCTCTATCTATCATTCCAGACAGTGAATACAAACAAGCCTTGATATCACTCTCGCATCTCGCGGTTAATCGGAATAAGTAATCTAAAGTGATACAAACAAAAAAGCTGGCTTTAAGCCAGCTTTTTCATTTAACGCTGTGTTTATTTTACGAAATCGACACCGATCTGAATATCACCGCGTAAAGTATCTAGCATGCTCTCCAATGCATTTTGTTCAAATGCACTTAGCTCACCATAACTCAACACTTCTTCAATGCCATTTTTACCCAATTTAATTGGCTGAGCAAAGAATGGGGCTAATCCACCATCGCTTTCCACATAAGCACATTCAACGATGTTCTCTTCACCAGAAAGAGCTTTCACGAGAGATAAACCAAACCGGCATGCCGCTTGTCCCATTGAAAGAGTCGCACTACCGCCACCCGCTTTAGCTTCAACAACTTCTGTACCAGCATTCTGAATACGATGCGTCAATGCGGCAACTTCTTCATCACTAAATTCAACACCTTCAACTTGAGATAGTAAAGGTAGGATCGTTACTCCTGAGTGACCACCAATAACAGGGACATTCAACGATAATGGATCTTTGCCTTTTAGTTCTGCGACAAAAGTTTCTGAACGAATAACATCAAGTGTCGTGATACCAAAAAGTTTGTTCTTATTGTAAACACCCGCTTTTTTTAGAACTTCCGCAGCAATAGGAACTGTCGTGTTAACTGGGTTTGTGATAATCCCAACACAAGCAGTAGGACAAACTGCCGCAATTTTTTCAGCTAAGCTGCGTACGATTCCAGCGTTAACATTAAATAGATCCGCACGATCCATTCCTGGCTTACGAGCAACACCTGCCGAAATAAGAACAACTTCGGCACCTTCTAGCGCAGGAGTTGGGTCTTCGCCACAATAACCTTTAATTGATACAGGTGTTGGGATGTGACTAAGATCGCAGGCAACACCAGGAGTAACTGGTGCAATATCATATAAAGCAAGATCTGATCCTGCTGGTAAATTATTCTTGAGTAATAATGCAAGGGCTTGGCCGATACCACCAGCGGCGCCAATAACAGCAACTTTCATAGGGCATTTCTCCATGAGATTTTATTATAATGTGGTACAGAACACTCAAAGTGCAACCCAAAGACGTTATATTAATTACAAACTGATTACAATAAATTAACTTCATGTTTGAGACATCTCTCATAAGTAAATCTCCATCTACTTTTCCACTCACAAGTCATTATAAATTCCTATTGAAAACAGAGCGTTGTACATAGCAAGTTATCATTAAAAATACATAGATTTTTAAAGGAATAGTCTATAGAACGACAATAGCTTGGTGTCTACTGCATAATTATGCGAAAATATGCACTAGAATAGTCATTCTCAATAAAGATAGCCCTAAGTGATGAAAAATATGGATAAACAAGACAATCTAGTCCGTGCGTTTAAGGCGCTTTTAAAGGAAGAACGTTTCGGTTCACAAAGCGATATCGTTGAAGCTCTGCGCGTCGAAGGTTTTGAAAATATAAACCAATCTAAAGTGTCGCGAATGTTAACTAAGTTCGGAGCGGTTCGAACTCGCAATGCAAAAATGGAAATGGTGTATTGCTTACCAGCAGAACTGGGTATGCCAACTGTTTCCAGTTCATTGCGTGAGCTAGTTTTAGACATAGATTTTAATGAAGCATTGGTCGTTATTCATACCAGCCCAGCGGCAGCACAACTTATCGCTCGCCTTCTTGATTCTTTAGGAAAATCAGAAGGCATTCTTGGTGTTGTTGCGGGAGATGATACGGTGTTTATTACTCCAACATCAGGCATATCAACAGAAACCCTTTTTAATGCAATTTGTGATTTATTTGAATATGCAGGTTAGCCTGACTATTCTTCTCATATAAGACGTACCATAGAGGAGTGCTGAGTTATGGCACGATTAATTGGGTTGTATGCAATTGCAACATTGTCTCTTATTCTCTCCCATTCAGCCTGGAGTGATACACGTTTTATCACGATTGGAACAGGGTCTGAAACGGGCGTTTATTACCCTAGCGGTAGTGCCTTGTGTCAAATAGTTAATCAAGAAAGAGGTCAACACAACCTTCTCTGCTCCATCGAAGCTACTGGTGGTTCCATCTACAACGTGAACACACTAAGAAGGGAGCAGTTTGACTTCGCTATTGTGCAATCTGACTGGCAATATCATGGTATTCAAGGAAGTGGACCGTTTACACAACGTGGTGCTTTCAAAGAAATGCGAAGTGTTTTTTCACTCTACACTGAACCATTTAATATTATCGCGCATCCAGATAATGACATTCAAAGCGTACAAGACCTGTTCCAAAAGCGTGTCAACATTGGTAATTCAGGCTCTGGTGATAGAGCCACAATGGAATTCGTAATGGATGCTTTTGGTTGGAATAAAGAGAGTTTTCAACTTGCTTCCGAGCTAACAGGAGCAAAACGCTCACAAGCCTTATGTGAAGATAAATTAGATGCATACATTTATATGGTTGGACACCCTAGCTCTTCGATTCAAGAAGCAATCACATCCTGTGACGCTAAAATAGTGCCAGCAACAGGACAAGAAATTGAACGCATTGTTGCCGAACACCCTTATTACACAACCACCACTATTGCTCCCAATACATATCGAGGGCAAACTACGCCAATCCAAAGCTTTGGTGTTGCCGCAACATTGATCACAAGAAGTAATATTTCCGAAGAGGTTGTTTATAAACTGGTGAAAGCCATTTTCGAAAATTTTGAGCAATTCAAAAACAGTCACCCTGCTCTCGCAACATTAGAAAAACAGCATATGATTAAAGATAGCTTATCCGCACCTCTTCATTCTGGAGCCGTGCGGTATTATCGTGAGATTGGGATAATGAAGTAACAACGATATGAACGCGGTAAGTCACATCATGAAAAACATTTCAGTATGTTGTTCTTATCGCTCTATCGAGAAATGGCTCACGCATAAGCCATGGCTTAACCCAATTAGGCATTCATAATTTTGTTCATCGAGTTCAATTGCCAGAAGATAAAGATCATCTTGGTGTGGATCATTAACATCATAGTACCTAGGAGCATCAACCTGAAAAATAGCGCGAACAGAGTTCTGCCGCACGTCGATCGGTAATGTATAGGTTAAACCGTTAAACTTTATGTTTGCAGCCACTAGCCCTGGAGATAAAAGATCAAAATAAAGATTAACGATCACTTCACAGCCGCCACCATGATGCCAAACTTGTTCAGTTGAAATATGATTGAGTCGTACATGATTGATCAACTGTAAGTAAGGTTCTTTCCAAATCCCCATCCGTTGATCGTGAATTGTTTTTTTCGTTGAAGTAAGTAAGCATAGCTCATCGATATCTTCTTCAAGTAATAAGCTTTCTTCTTCCTCAAGAAAGAGAATCTCAAATCGATTTCGGCCTAGCTGAAGCAAAGAGCGAATATCCTTTCGATAGCTATCTTTTGAATTATCACAATCAAAAATAGCAACACCATTGAGACGAACCTCGGCGTAATAATCAACACCCTCAATAACCAAATCAATACCAGGGTATCGCAGAAATGCCTCGTCCACTTCAATATCGTGCATCAAGTGCCATTCTTGCTCTGTAATTTCTGATTCTGTTAACTCTTGAGGTAAAACCTGACTAAAAGGCGCAGGAAATACAATGTCATCCTGAGGTAATGATAGATCAGTTAATGGAGATAATTGCCAATAGCCTGAGAGAGAGAATTTCATGCATTTATTGTCTTAGATCAATTTTTCACATTATATGCACAGGATCGATAGAAAAGGAAAATAAAAAACCAACTGTGACAGTTGGTTTCTACTAAAGAAAGGATGTTTAAATACTAAATGTTACTTCTCTTATAACCATAACTAAATTGACTATAAAAGAGACACTAATCTATATAAAGCTATGATTTTCTAGATTTCAGATCCCAGTACGCTTTTATATGGTTATTCTTTCCATTAATTAAACGTTCATTACGAAGGTAATGACGGACTTGTTTGGCTGACGAGGACTCTAAAGCCCCCCAAACAACATCAATACTCCCTAAAGTTTTTAGTATTTCAAGAGCTTTATCGCCTTGTTGACTTGGATGACAAATAACTCGATAAACTAGAGATCCAGGAGGAAAGCTCTCTTTAACAAAGTAACCCTGCTCTTCTTTGTTAGCACTGACCAAAATGATCATTGGTGGGATTGGATTTACCCACTGTTCAAGAATACCTGCTAGTGAAGAGTAGCCAGCTTCATCAACAATCATAAACGCTTGACCACTTATTAGGTGAGGGTGGTTGTCAGGTGTTTTAGAACGACTAAAAATCACATCACCAACACATAACCTATCTACCCACAAGCTACCAAGTGATTCACCGTGCGTATACACATCTATCTCACCTCTATCACAAAACAGTACAGCGCTATCACTCTTCCACGATTTTCTTAAAGTATAAAGTCGCACATTTTTATATGTACTATAGATAAGTTTTTCTCGGTTTTCTCTAGAAAGGCGTTTAATTAACCAAACAAAAATTTTATCAGAAAAATTCTTAAACCAATGTTTTTTTTCCCTTTCAATCTCATTGTATGAGACTTTTTTTTTCATTATCTTCAAAGCAAAACCATAAGTATAACCTGGGTAGTACTCTGGTAATGGCATCTCACTAGCTACTGTTAGACGAACTATATTTTTAGTGATACGTCTACTTTCTAATATTTCAAAAAATTGCTTTCTCGTCCCTGAAAATTCTTTTCCTAAATTTACAAAGCTAACGTATGCCAGATAAAGTATTCTATCTTCTAAATGCCCATCAATTTCAAAAGGTATAAATCCTATTTTTTTTTCATTATTTAATTTAAATGAAATTTGTATACCTTCTTCAAATATATCAGATACTATTGCATATTCAATATATACATTTTCAAAATAATTAATGGCAATAATTAATATTTCATCGAGATGATCTTGGTTAATATGATCAATAATATCCAACTTATGATCAACGTCAATGATAGATGTGTGTGTGTTCATGATTTTGGTTTCTTATTTAAGATTAAAATGAGTCAATATTATTATTTTTATAAACAACAAATAAAGCACCTATTGTTGCCAAAATACTTATAAACAAAACTCCTGAATAACCAATTTTTTCAGCTATCATTAGCGCTAAACTCGAGCTAATTAGCCCTAATGTAGATGTAATGGTATATTGTAAAGTGTAATCAGTACCTGCCTTTGTAGATTCTGATTTATCCATCATAACAGTTGAAAGTACCGTGGCTCCTGCACCGAAAGATAAAAACATCAAGCAAATACCAAAATAAACAAATAGATTATTCTCTATACCCGCAGAAATCGGTATTAAGCTTATACTAGAAATCAGTGTTGATATTTTGCAGAAAAGCATTGTCTGCTTTCGACCAACCCATCCAACTAAAAGACCTGCACTTAATGCTCCTATCATCGCTAATAAAGAGCCTAATATCCCGATAACAAATCCAATATGTTTTAATGACCACCCAATATCAACTAAGAGTGGCGAGACGATTGCACTCGTTATTGATGTACCAACTTGAAACGTTAACAGTACTCCAACCCAACTAAGTGAATTTACTCGTTTAAAAAAAAGGAATATATCTTTATATCTCACATTGAGATGTATTTTATTTTGTGGATGAAATGGTTCATTGTATCTCGATATGAAAACTAGAGGTATAAATGTTGCTAGAGCGAGTATATAGAGACTTATTTCCCATCCTAACCAGTCATATGCTATTAATAACCCACCACCACCAAGTAATATACCGATACTTCCACCCGAAATTTGTATACTATTTCCTATTCCTCTTTCTTCAGGTTTCAATATATTTATAGCTAAAGCATCAGAAGCAATATCTTGAGTAGCAGAGAAAAGTGAAAAAAAACAAAAAACAATTAAAAGGATGCTAAATTTTGAGTTCAAGTTTAGAGATGAAGATAAAAACAAAGATGATATCATTAATATTTGCATTGTTATTATCCAACCTTTGTAATGACTCATTCCTAATATACTAAACCGATCAATTATTGGTGACCATAATAATTTTAAAGACCAAAAAACACCTATTAAATGAATCATGCTAATATCAGTCAGATCGGAACCATTCTCTCGCATAATTGTAGGTATACCCTGAGTTATAAAACTAAGGCCTAAAAATTGAGTAATATACAACCCAAAAAGCAATATTTTTTTATTATCATACATATTTTATTTTTCACTAAATGTAAACAAAGAACAATTAACAATATATTATTTACTAATAACTATATTTCAAACCAAATAAAAATTCTCGACGGTCACCATATTGACAATATATATCATAACTACAACTTGTATAATATTCCTCATCAAACAAGTTTGACACATTGAAAGTTAATTCTGTATTTTTTAAAGAAGAATTAAACTCAACAAGATCATAACGAAGGGCAAGATCAGAAACTTTATAGGATGGAGAGATAATTGTATTCAGGTCATCACCATAACTTTTTGACACGTATCGAATACCACCCCCGATATTCAAACCTGAGAATAAACCTGAAGAAACATGGTAACTAGCCCAAATTGATGCGAATTTTTCAGGGACTGCTTGAGGCTGTTTTCCGATAATAGCTGGGTCAGATGACTCACTTACCTTCGTATCAAGCCAAGTAATAGAGGAAATAAGCTCAAAGTTATCAGATACGCTTCCGCGAGCTTCCAATTCAACACCTTGTGAAGTAATTTGCCCATCTTGCACGTAGAAGCTTGGGTTATCACTAGGTGTTAGAGTATTATTTTGTTCGATATCAAATGCCGAAGCAGTGATTAACAAAGGAACGTCATTTGGCTGATATTTGACTCCAAATTCATATTGACGTGCAGTAGTTGGGATAAATGAACTTCCATCTTCCCCAACACCAATTGTTGATTCAAAAGAAGTTGAATAGCTAACATAAGGAGCAATGCCATTATCAAATAGATATACTAGTCCAGCTCGATAGCTAAATTCTTCATCTTCCTGTTTACTAGTTGTTTTATTAAGATTGTTTTCGGTCTTAAGACTTGCCCAATCATGACGTAAACCTAACGTTAATCTGAATCTATCAATCTCTATCTGATCTTGTAAATACAGACCTAGTTGCTCTAAAGTTTGACGACTATCAATATATGTAACGAATGGACTACTGGATTGATTATAGATTGGGTCTAAGACATTTAATGACGGCATTGCCGCATAAGAATACTTCCAATCAGCAACATTTCTCTGATAATCAACTCCTACCAATAAATTGTGCCACAGCTTACCTGTTGTAAAGTCAGTCAATAGATAATTGTCAGTAGAAACACCATGAGCTATTTCATCAGACTGAACTGCTGCTCGTGGTAATAAACCTTCTGATGTTACTGCTCCTGTAAGTTGCACTCCGGTAAAATCAACTTTTACTTTTGCATAACGCAGTGTCGAATAAACTGATAAGTTATCTAGTTGCTTGGAAAATTGGTAACCAATGCCTATTTGTTCTCGCTCAAAATCATCAACATAGGGATCTCCCACATTTAGTTCCGAATCAAAGGCGCTTTTATATTCATCAAGTGTTACATCCTGTGCAAGTGTTGAGTTAAAGTATCCTCCTTCTGGATCATTAATATAAAAGCTATTAATTGTGAGGCTGGTATCAGTATCAGGAGACCATGTAAGAGATGGAGCGATCGCTAAACGGTCTTCCTCTACATTCTCGAAGCGCGTATCTGACGAACGTCCAAGCATCGATATTGAATACTGAAAATCACCTTGATCATCTATCGATCCTCGACTTGCAATACCAATCTGAGTTCTATTATGACTCCCATACTCAGCTCGGAATTCATTATAGCTTTCATT
Organism: Vibrio phycocola; assembly: GCF_053850235.1. Classification (NCBI taxonomy): domain Bacteria; kingdom Pseudomonadati; phylum Pseudomonadota; class Gammaproteobacteria; order Vibrionales; family Vibrionaceae; genus Vibrio; species Vibrio phycocola. Next base: position 22,289 of record NZ_JBSQDJ010000022.1, read on the forward strand.
AGTGGGTTGACGACTGATTTGATTGACAAGACCACCGGGATTAACTTGACCATAGAGTACTGACGATGGGCCTTTTAATACCTCTATCCGTTCAAGTAAAAAAGGATCTATCGAAAATTGGGCAAATGCCGAACCACGAGGTAATTTCAGCCCATCCATGTAACTGGCAACAACTGTACTCGTACCAAATCCCCCAAAACCACGCATAAATGTACTGTCGTTACGGGATGTAGATTCCACATCAGATAAGACGCCTGCAGAATAGCGTAAAGCTTGACTAACTGTTTGCGAGTTTTGATTATTCATTTGCCCGCGTGTAACGGTTATAAGGGACTGAGGAACTTCAAGAGAAGAAGTCGCTGCTTTCGTGCCACTAGTAGATATATTTTCAAAATATCTACCTTCTGTTATTACAATAGTTTCAATTGCAGTATTGTCGTTTTCAACGTCTTCTTGTGCTTTAGCGAAAGGGATCAATATCGTTAACCCACTCATTATTGAAAAGCTAAGTACCCTTGAGTTAAATTTTCTCATAATATCCTCCTAATTCAGTTAATATTGGTGATGATTACAACCAATAAAACCATACGGGACCGTCCCGTCCCTATTAATACTAATGATAATTATTATCATGTGCAAGTAAGAACTGACAATTTATAGATATGAGCTAAAGATAACTAGGACTAAAAATGCATAAAAATCAACAATACACTTATTCACCAAAGCCAAACGACAAAATATGGGATAAAATTCTCGATTCAGCATCAGGCTTTTTTGCCGAGCGCGGATATGCTGCTACATCTATTGAACAAATAATCGCTCAATGCGGTATAGGTAAAGACACATTCTATCGTCGATTCAACTCTAAGCTAGCTCTGTTCGAAGCGGTGACGATGCGTGAGCGTCACATGGTAGAAATGCGTTTTGATGAATTTATCAAGGAAGATGAAGGTTCATCATTTGACAAATTAGAAAGATTTCTAAGGTGGTTACTTGACATAAATCTTGAACCTAATTTAATTGCTTATAAGCGTATTGCTTTTACTGAAGCAAGCATTATCGGCAAAGCAGTACAAGAAGCGCCAAATTCTTTAACCGATTACCTTATTGAACTCGTAAAAGAACTCCAATCCGAAAATGTGATTCGTGAAATCGATCCTCATGAAGTTGCCATGTATTGTATAAACACTCTTGTTTTACCTCCAGTGATGTCTGCAATGCTAGGTGATGAAATAGTTAAGCTCGCTACTTGGAGGGATGACTACTTTCATCGCACGTGGCCTAACATTCTCTGGGGGGTTTCTCATACCCCTACTCCACATTAATTTAGCAGCAATACCAGCCTTTAATGAAGAGGAAATAAAATACCCGACAGATCTATATAAAAAAGGAAAATAAAAAAACCAACTGCGACAGTTGGTTTTAGTAAACATCAATTCGGGTTTATTTACTCTTCATCATCGTCTTCTTCAGGATAGAGTGCATCTTCGCCTTCATAATACGTTCCCCATCCGTCATAGATAATGTCGAATTTTTCCGCTAAGTCGATCAATTTAGAAACTTGTTCATCGATTGCTTCTGGATCAAGTGTTGATTCAACAGTCGCATCAAAACAAAACAATTGATTTCCATCTTCGTCTTCAGTCTCTTCTGCTTCTTGAACCTCAAATCCCATTTTAAAAGCTTCTATTGCTGCTTTTTCAAGTTTTTCGAAGCTTTCTGCGAAAAGGTGATGCTCAATATCATAGAGTGAATCAGCTTCGCTACCATCCTCAAGCAACGCTTGAATAATTTCGCGAGTTTCTTCTTTATGGATTTCAATCAGATCGTGTACTGATACATATTCATCGTTTTGAGACATTCTTCAGGCTCCAGACTAAGCTAAATGACAAGGTGCAATTTTTGTGGCGCAACTATCGCACGGAATACTTGAAAATACTACTCTGTTCCACCAACAGTAAGCGCATCAAGTTTTAGTGTCGGTTGCCCAACCCCAACTGGAACGCTCTGTCCGGCTTTCCCACACACACCAACACCTCTATCGATCGCCAAATCATTCCCTACCATGGAAACTTGCTGCATCGCTTCAATTCCTGAACCAATTAATGTCGCTCCCTTAATTGGGGCTGTGATTTTACCATCTTCGATTAAATACGCTTCCGATGCTGAAAATACAAATTTACCTGAAGTAATATCAACTTGCCCACCACCAAAGTTTGGCGCATAAACACCTTTCTTCACAGTAGAGATAATCTCCTCTGGCGAGTGTTCTCCTGGTAACATATAAGTATTGGTCATTCGTGGCATTGGTAAATGCGCATAGGACTCACGTCGACCATTTCCAGTCGGTGCCACTCCCATTAAGCGAGCATTCAACTTATCTTGAATATAACCTTTCAAAACACCATTTTCGATCAAGGTGTTATATTGACCATTGACTCCTTCATCATCGATATTTAAAGAGCCACGTAAATCTTTTAGAGTGCCATCATCCACGATAGTACAAAGCTTAGATGTCACTTGTTGGCCTACTTTTCCAGAGAAAACCGACGTCTCTTTTCGATTAAAGTCCCCTTCCAATCCATGCCCTACCGCTTCATGAAGCAGAACGCCAGGCCAGCCAGCCCCTAAAACTACTGGCATTGTACCTGCAGGAGCCGCAATAGCTTCTAGATTAACCAGTGCTTGGCGAACCGCCTCATCAGCAAATTGAAAAGCAATTTTTTGTCCTTGTTCATCACTCAGGAAGTAGTCGTAAGAAAAACGACCACCACCACCAGCACTACCTCGTTCACGACGATCGCCTCGCTGTGCTAGTACGCTAATAGACAAGCGAACAAGTGGGCGAATATCGCCCGCATAGGTGCCATCCGTTGCAGCCACTAAGACTTGTTCATATACTCCAGATAGGCTAACAGAGACTTCTTGAATCAAAGGCTCTTTCGCCCGAATGTAGGCGTCTAATTCTTGAAGTAATCGGCTTTTTTGCTCTTTCTCCCATGACTCTAGAGGATTAGTTGCTTGGTAATAAGCCTGATTATCATGTTTTACAAATGCCTTAACTTGTGCGTTTTTCCCCTGCTGAGCGATCCCGCGAGCCGCAATAGCGCTTTGTTTTAGTGAATCAAGCGTAATCTGATCTGAATAGGCAAAGCCTGTTTTCTCACCAGTAACCGCTCGAATACCGACGCCTTTGTCGATATTAAACGAACCATCTTTAATAATACCGTCTTCAAGTACGAGAGATTCATGCCAGCTCGATTGAAAATAGATATCCGCGTAGTCAACGTCTCGACTAACAATACTTGATAGTGTCCCAGCAATATCTTGTTCAGTTAACCCAGTTGGATTCAATAAGGCTTGCTCTATACGTGTAACGGTCATAATTTGTTCTTCTTCATTTAATTACATTTTAGCTAAAAGGTCAGGTGTTCAGTGCCTTAAGCATCTCTTTAGTGACCAGAGTAACGCCCTTCTCCGTAACACGGAAGCCGAGATCTTTATCTTTAGCATGATCGTAACCAATTTCCATCCCTTCTGGAATAGTACAATCACTATCAACAATCACTTTCTTCAGTTTAGCGCCTTCACCAACATCACAGCCAGGTAACAAAACTGATTGCTCAATAATACTGCGAGAATGGGTATGAACACGAGAGTACAACAAAGAATTACTAATGTGGGAGCCCGAAACAATACAACCACCAGAAACTGTAGAGTCTACAGCCATACCGCGACGATCATCATCGTTAAAGATAAATTTGGCAGATGGAACCATTTCTTGGAAGGTCCAGATTGGCCAATCCCTATCGTACAAGTTTAAAGCTGGAGTAGGCGAAACAAGTTCCATATTGGCTTCCCAAAAAGAGTCCAATGTTCCGACATCACGCCAGTACGGCTGTTCACCAGTCTCAGGATCTTTGAATGCATGAGCGTACACGTTGTGCTGTTCGATAATTGAAGGAATGATATCATTGCCAAAATCATGGCTGGAATTCGAATTATCCCCATCTCTTTCTAGCTGTTCAAATAAGAATTCTGTCGTAAATACATAGTTCCCCATCGATGCTAAACATTTATCAGGGTTACCTGGAATTGGATTCGGCTCAGCAGGCTTCTCATCAAACGCAACCACCTGTCCACTTTCATTGGCTGTCATGACACCAAATGCGCCAGCCGCTTCCTCAATATCACACTCCAAACAACATACGGTCATATCAGCACCATTTGAAACGTGCTCAGCAATCATCAAACCATAGTCCATTCGATACACATGATCGCCAGATAGAATAAGTACGTATTTCGGATTTTCTGCGCGAAGAATATCAAGATTCTGACGGACAGCATCAGCCGTCCCAACATACCAATCATCCCCCATACGCTGAGACGCAGGCAAAACATCAACAAACTCTGAAGTATCAGCTTTAAAGTGTCCCCAACCACGCTGAATATGACGAATTAATGAGTGAGATTTGTATTGTGTAGCAACACCAATACGGCGAATGCCAGAGTTAATACAATTCGAAAGTGGGAAGTCAACAATACGGTATTTACCGCCAAAATAAACAGCGGGTTTTGCACGCCAATCTGTCAATTCATGTAAGCGACTACCTCGACCACCGGCCAATACCAATGCGTACGTTTCTTTGGTGAGGTTACTAATAAAACGATCTGTAGTTTGAACCATATGATTTCTCCAATGAGACAATATTCTAGTTATTACAGCTGTTTTTTTATGCTCGTGAAAATACTCCAAACTTGCGATACAAAAGTGAACTGAAGTGCTAAACGAAAAACAGATTGCTGTATATCGACTAAATTAAAACACCTTAACGAATCTAGCACATCAACGTCTTGATCAATATAAGATGTCATTGGCTTTAATGTGACCAACTCAAGGTTTCCGCATAGTGATATAAATCAATGTATCACTATGTGACCAAGAACTAAGTATGATCAAATCGTCTCGATCTCAAGATGGGACTTTTGGCAGGAAAAGAAAAGTGATGAATACGCACAGACAAGTGCAGCTTAACAAGATCCAGAATGGTTCCTTGTTGCAATAATTTGGCTACTAAATCGGCAATGTTGTTCTACCGGCATGGCACTTCGGATACTGCCGAGTGTATTAAGGTCGAGTTCAGCAATAACGTTTTCAGCTTGCGAGCCAGCTTGAATTATCACTTCTCCCCAAGGTGAAATAACCATTGAATGCCCCCACGTTTCACGTCCTCCTTGATGGGTTCCCGCTTGATTCACGGCAACAATCCAACATTGAGTTTCAATCGCCCGAGCTCGCAGTAGTATTTCCCAATGGGCTTTTCCGGTTACAGCAGTAAAAGCCGCTGGAACCAAAATTATATCAGCCTGCTGGCGTCTTAATTCTGTGTATAAATGAGGGAAGCGCACATCGTAACAAATTGATAAACCGATACACCCATAAGGGGTTGTCACAGTTTTCACTTCATTTCCAGGGGTAAATATTTCTGATTCACGATAGCGTTGATGGCCATCAGACACATCGACATCAAACATATGAATCTTGTCATAGTGTTCAGCGATTTGGCCTTTATTATTAATGACCACCGTTGTTGTGGTCACCAAATTATCAACAGTTAAAATCGGCATACTGCCAATAATAAGCCAAACATTTTGGCTTTGTGCTAGGGTCGCGAGTCGAGAAATATATTGATTTGATTCAAGAGGTTCAGCCACATTGTGATAGTCCGTCTTCGTACCAAGTACAATTGAGTTTTCAGGCGTAAGTACCCACTCAACACCTTGCTTTGCTAGAGTGGTAACTTGTTGTTCAATATAGTTTATATTAACGTCAACATCAGGTCCTGACGTCATCTGAATCAAACCAACCTTACTCATTTACGCTCTCCTTGGCTCTTAACTTGCTCACGCATATTTTCCGGTAACGTAAACTCCCCTGTAGTACGTGAAATTTCTTTCACTTTCGGAGAATCAATTGGACCAGTCACAGAGTAGTTAACCTCTGTAAAGACTTCAACAACCGGCGCAATAACTGCCGTAATAGCAAACACATACAAGACGGTAATTGGTGTTACTGCAAATGCACTTAGAACAGGAATGCCAGACGTTATATCAGGAACAAATTTTACTTCAGAATCAATCATTCGCTGATTAAGGTCCACCAAACCTTTAATCGTCATTTCACCAGCAACCGCATCCATCGTGATATTGTTGGTGACAAAAACCCCGTCAGTTAAATTGCCGCTACCCTCGATCGAATTAAATGCCATTCCTGTATCAAACACATCACTAAAATCTAGCTGCATCTTGCGTATAATTGAATCTAAGCTAAATAAACCAATTAAGCGAGCAGCACCACTTACATGGGAAACAACACCTTTTCCTAGCTCCGTATTCACTTTTCCGGTCAGCGTATTTACTTTCATGGACCAAGGAGAGCCTTGCCACTGTAAATTACTCGAAAGGGAAAATGGCGCTTTTTGAATACCTGACGTAATTCCAAATCTCCGCATAAGATCGGTACTGTTGTCACCACTCATACGCAAATCTACATTGGTGAACGAACTCTCGCTATTTAGCGTCCAATCTCCACTCGCATGAATTTCATTCGAACCACTTATCACATCAATATTTTTCCAGACTAGCGTGTTACCTTGGCGCTGGAAGTCCATATTTAACTCACCAACTTTATACCCTTGCAACCAAAAATCATCCACATGTAATGTTAGATTGGGGATTAACTCATGAAAATCACGATCAAATTGAGAAACCAATGGTTTATCCAGAGATGGTTCCGCACTAGTAGTCTGACTATTTTCGTTGCCTAGACTCTCGAGATCTGAGCTATAAATGTGTAAGCGCTTCAACGCAACAGAAAGATCATAAGGTGCAATATACGAAGCTTGCCCTTCAGCTTCTTGGCTATTGATATCGATCGACCAGCCAACATTTTGCTTTTTAACAACGAGATCGGCGTCATGCCACTCCAATGTTCCAGCCGTAAGTTCATTGGCTTCGATTTGTATCAATGTCGGATCTGGTATCACTGGAAATAAAGAGGCTTCAGTATCACCGTCGGTACTTGCAACTTGTGCCTGCTTAGAAAAAACAATGGGAATCCAATCATCCATATTGTATTTGTCGGTTCGAATTGCGACTTGATGGCCAGAAATGGGACTTGGTTTAAAGCTACCATCCCCGATAACCAAGTTTGTGGCTGTTAATATCGGTCTTTTCTCAGAAATATCGATTTCAACTTGGTATTTCGCGTTTGGCAATTGAGCTCTTGCGGAAATCGTTTGCTGATTACCCGATGCTTGCACCGAGATACTACCTAAGTCACCGACATGTTTATTCAATGGATAAGGGTAACGGCTTCTCACTCTAGTCAAGTCACCTTCCAAATCAACTTGATAGTTCAGCCCTTGCTGATGGAGGTCGAGATTAATACCTAACGTCCAAGGACCATCGCCACGCAATGGATCTATCCAGAACTTTCCAATATATGGTTCAAGCTTTGCGACATCCCAAACCCCTTTTGAAGAGATATTAACGTTATAACTTTTATTTTTTGTTTTACCATTAAACCCAAATGAGATCGGTTGTCCCAATAGTTCTCCGGACATTTTTTTCGCCGTGATAACATCGTCATTAAAAGAAACATCCCCAGACACGTTTTGGATGTTCATTGATGGCGATTGAATCTTAACGTTATTGTTCTTCAGTTTCGCTTTTCCAGACACTCGAACATTCTGTTTACGTAAATCAAACGGAATATGTAGCTGTAAAGTAGAGTCAACATTTCCATGAATTTCAACACTTGTTAATGCCGTACCTAGCGAATTAGCCAACGGTGAAGAGTTCATTAAATCACGTATCGCAATGCCGTCTCCCTTTGCGTTTGCAGAGATATCCAGATGCCCTTTACTCACCAAACTAGGAATGGTCCCAATCACATTTAAGGCTTTAACATCCATTAGTTTGGCAGTAGAAGCTTCGTAGTTAAGTGATAGATTTTCAAACAAAGCTTGAAGCTGGATCTCCTTAACATCAGGCCACTTTTCACCAAACCGATATCGACCATTCTCCAAGTTAACCTTAGCTTGGAAGACACCACTGTTATCCGAATAAGGAAACTGCTTTAATCGGCCATACCAAAGAATCTGAGCACTCTTCGATTCGCCACCCTGTAGAGCAGAAGAAAGGTATTTAGTTAGCGGTACACCTAAGGCTCGGGTTGGTAAATAACGCCATGTCTGACCAACATCAGACACATCCCCTTCACCGTAAATAGAAAGCAATGGACTTTGTTCATGGCTATATTCATGAGGAAAGTCTAAACGAAATTCACCAATAAATGAAAGTTCTGGAGTCTTAAGTGAAATATGATCAGACCAAATGCGCCAACCACTGTTATCTTTTTGCCAAACAAAAGTAATTGCTCCATTTTCAATGACTAACGGAGCCTGAAAGACATCCCCATATGGCAACTCGTCATCGTTTAATGTCGCATGAATAATGGCATGACTCTCGTCTCCACTCACGCGCGCCTTGAGTTTATGAACTTCTGGTAGCAATGCCCATTGGTCAGTCGAAATATTATCCAGCTGAGCAGAATACCGAAATGATTCATTATTGGTGTGAGCTATACGAAACTGATTTACTGTCCCTGAAGGGCTTAGTCCTGCCATCCAACGTTTAAGCATTTCAGCTTGTGGAATAATATCAATGAAAGGTGTCAAGCTCGCAATGTTCGCTTGAGCTAATTCGGCTCGCCAACCTTTATTTGATAATGAAGCATTAATATCCAATCCAGGCCATTGGTGGCCATCTGTAACTAAAGCAAAGGAATGACTTCTTAGCTGCCAAGAGCGCTCCATATCGGTTTCAATTACAGAGGACTCGATAATACCTTTTTGGATAGTCGCTTCATGTCCTTCTCCCCATTGTATAGTGGAAGGACGAAAGTCAAAGTAAGTTGAAGAGGCAGCATTGTGTTGAAGGTCAATCCACGCATCAAAACTGACTTCACCACCTCTGATTCCCATATCTTGTTTTAAATAGTCCCCCAACCAAGGGCCAAGCTCGATCTTATTCGCCTGTAAATAAAACTGCCCAGAGAGATCGGTAAAGCTACCATGATCATAAAACTCTGCACCGACATGAAGAGAGTTGACCCCAGTTCCAACGATACTAACTCGCCCTTCAGTAAAATGTTTCTTACCTTTATTTTTCCATCTGAGTTTTTCGACTGCTAAGACGTGAGTTTCCCCTGTTATCGATTGATATTTTATTGCTGAATCAACAACAGAAAAATATTCAAGCTGACGCAGAAATATTCGGTCTAAAGTATCGATGAGGAACTGATTATATGAAGGAGGTCGATCTTTGGGTTGTTCAAATAAAGGAATAGCAATCGAGCTCGCATCCAACCCTAGCTGATAAATAGTCAGATCAGCAATAACCAACTGCCCTCTGACTATCGAGCGGAGCAAGTCGAATTCAATATCAACCTGTTTTGCGTTTAAATTTAATTCCTCACCATCTAGATTCAGAACATTCAAACCACTTAACGAGATTGAAGGATGCGCATTGCGCCAGAACCCATCAACATGCTGAATGGATAAGTTGGCTTGAGTTTGCTGGTTAATCCATTGAATAATTTCAGATTGATAACGATCAATATGTGGAAGAGTTATGCGTAAAGTCGTTACAAAAATAGCGAGCAATAGTAACAGAAGGGTCAATGTCCAAAGCGATACTCGCCACAACCGACTAAGCATAAATAAACGCCATTCCAACTACATCATAACAACATCGAATTGCTCTTGAACATAGAGCGGCTCCGATTGAATGCAAACTTGTTTTCCGATGAACACTTCAAGCTCTGCCAAAGCATGATATTCATCACCTTGTAGGCTATCAGCAACGGCTGGAGAAGCATAAACGACAAACTTATCTGAATCGTAAGCTCTATTTACACGAGTAATTTCACGTAAAATTTCAAAGCAAACCGTCTCGATAGTTTTAACTCGACCACGACCTTCACAAGCCGAACAAGTTGAACAAAGAACGTGTTCGATGCTTTCTCGAGTGCGTTTACGAGTCATTTCAACCAAACCGAGTTGGGTAAAGCCGTTAATGTTTGTTTTCACTCGATCATTGTCTAAAGCTAGCTCTAATGACGTTACAACCCTTTTGCGATGGAGGTCTGATGCCATATCGATAAAATCAATAATGATGATTCCACCTAAATTTCGAAGGCGTAGTTGTCGAGCAATAGCTTGTGTCGCTTCAATATTGGTATTAAATATCGTTTCTTCAAGGTTACGTCGTCCAACAAAAGCTCCGGTATTAATATCAATCGTTGTCATCGCTTCGGTTTGATCAATAATGATGTAACCACCTGATTTAAGTTCGACTTTTCGCTCTAAACAGCGTTGGATTTCATTTTCGATATCATGCATATCGAACATAGGTTTATCACCGCCGTAAAGCATTAGCTTTTCGGTGAGCTCTGGAACATATTCCGAAGTAAACTCTTTCAAGTTCTCATATTCGAGGCGAGAATCAATCAAGATCTTGTTAAGGTCGGTGCCAACAAAATCTCGTAAAATACGCTGTGATAGGCCCAACTCGCCGTAAAGCATTGAGCGAGTTTTATAGCGCCCTCGTCGTTCAACAACCTTACTCCACAAACGTTTTAGAAATGCAGCGTCTTGTGATAGTTCTTTAGCATCAGCACCCTCAGAAGCCGTTCTAATAATAAAGCCGCCAAGATCATCACAATGACCAGCGACCGCTTCTTTTAGCCGCTCGCGTTCCGCTTCACTTTCTATTCGCTGTGATACACCGACATGGTTCGCTCCAGGCATAAAAACAAGATAACGTGATGGAAGGGTGATATCAGTGGTCAGGCGCGCTCCTTTGGTACCGAGCGGATCCTTTACGACTTGGACAACAATATCTTGCCCCTGACGCACCAGTTCAGATATATCACGAACTTTGAATTTCTGTTTTTCAGTTTCAGCCACACACTCGGTATGAGGGATAATATCGGAGGCATGCAAAAAAGCCGCTTTTTCTAAACCAATATCAATAAAAGCGGCTTGCATTCCAGGAAGGACGCGACTGACTCGGCCCTTATATATATTACCGACAAGTCCACGCTTTGCTTCGCGTTCGATGTGTATTTCTTGAAGTATTCCATCTTCAATCATTGCAACCCGCGTTTCACTCGGGGTCACATTTAACAGCAACTCAGCACTCATTCGCGCACCTTGGTAAAATGACTATGAAAATTCAAGCAACAGCTGTTCTGTTTCAAACAGTGGAAGCCCAACAACAGCATGATAACTACCTTCGATTCGGGTAACAAACTTCCCCCCAATGCCTTGAATAGCATAGCTACCTGCTTTATCTTGTGGTTCACCGGAGTTCCAATACTCTATAATTTCTTCCGAACTCAATGATTTAAACCATACATCAGTTACGACTATGATTGTCTTAAATTTCTCATTCTTAACTAGCGTAACCGAGGTCATCACTTGGTGAGATGCATCAGACATTAATGTTAATATCCGCTGAGCATCTGCCAAATCTTTTGGTTTCTCTAGTATATGCTGACCGGAAACGACAATGGTATCTGCGCCAAGAAAAATGAGATCTTTCGCGTTACCATCTCTTTTCTCAAGCAGTGCTTGCGCGGCTAATGCTTTATCTTTTGATAAGCGCTCGACATACTCTTTCGCACTTTCACTCGAGAGCCTCTTCTCTTCAACGTTGGGTACCAAAATATCAAACTGATAACCAAGTTGTTTAAGCAGTTCACTACGTCGAGGAGATCCTGAAGCCAAAACCAAGTTTTTCACCATCGTCACCGGATATTCCAATAACGACGAACCCGCCGCAATAATAAAAACATCCAAGGCCATAGAATGAAGCTAATCACACCACCCCATAACGAAATGGAATTGAATTCCACTTCCCTTAACATGTATTCACCAAAGAAAATCATCAGATCAAGTAGAATCGTCATGATCCCCATGACAACAGCTTGCTGCCACAGCGCCATATTACGTAATACTAGGAAATTCATCGCGACAACATACACAACAATAGACATCATCATGCCACGAATGCCAAGCGTAGAACCGAGAATCAAATCCCAAATCAACCCAAGGATCAAAGCAGATCCGACATTAACTCTATGGGGTAATGCTAATACCCAATAGCAAGTGATCAGTAATAACCATGAAGGGCGAAGAAGATCCAACGTTCCCGGCCAAGGCGTCGTTTGCAAAATGAGAGCGCATATAAATGAAAACCAAATAACTAGCCGACCTCGAAATAAGCTATTTTTCATTTATCACCTCTTCACTACCAAGTAATTCAGGAGTTGAGAGCACCGCTTTTTGCTGACGGTCTTCATTCGGCCAAATCAATAGTAGATAGCGTAAACGGTCAAAGTCGACGACAGGCTCGACTTCAATCACGGCGAATTCGCGGCGAGTATCACGATCAACCGTTGAAATTGTCCCTACAGGATAACCTTCAGGATAAATACCACCTAGGCCTGAAGATACAAGAAAATCGCCAACCTTAATATCTGTACTACTCGGAATATGTTCGAGTTCAATATGGTCAACTTTGCCATTCCCCGATGCAATAACTCGAATATCATTACGGAGGTTTTGGACTGGAATAGCACTCGTATCGTCGATGAGCAGTAAGACTCGGCTGTTATGTGCAGCGACAAAAGTCACCTGTCCGACAATACCCTTCTCATTGATAACGGGTTGACCTTCATAGACCCCATCTGTGTGACCTTTATCGATGACAACTTGATGAGTATAAGGAGAAGTATCAACCGCCATCACTTCAGTGACGACCTTTTTCTCATCTCTAACAAAAGAAGAGCCCAATAATTTACGTAACCGTTGGTTTTCTTCTTTGTACTGATTTAACAAGACTAAGTCACTTTTCATTTCAAGTAACTCTTGCTTCATTCGTTGATTGGTATAAATCAAACTTTGATGAGAATTGAGGCGAGTGTACAAATCATCAAACATAATACGCGGCAAATCAGCCGCATATTGAATCGGAGCGACAACGCTGTTCAACAAATATCGAACTTTTGAAAATGCATTTAAGCGAGTATCAGCCAGTATCAAACCAATTGATATTATGAGGGCTAAAAAGAGACGCAAAGGAAGAGATGGGCCTTTTCCAAAAATAGGCTTCATCTGACTTCCCTCCACTCGTGAGTGGGATTACTCTTCACTGAATAGATCACCACCATGTATGTCAATCATTTCAAAGGCTTTTCCGCCACCACGAGCAACACACGTTAATGGTTCATCCGCTATAACCATCGGAATTCCAGTTTCTTCCGTTAATAATCGATCAATATCTCTTAGTAATGCGCCACCACCTGTCATAACCATACCATTCTCTGAAATATCAGCAGCCAACTCTGGAGGACACTGCTCTAGTGCAATCATGACGGCAGATACGATACCAGATAAAGGCTCTTGCAATGCTTCGAGAATTTCGTTGGAGTTAAGCGTAAAGCTGCGTGGCACACCTTCTGCAAGGTTGCGACCGCGAACTTCTATTTCCTTAACATCGTCACCAGGATAAGCAGAACCAATCTCATGCTTAATTTTTTCAGCGGTTGCTTCACCAATTAAACTGCCATAATTACGGCGAACGTAATTAATAATAGCTTCATCAAATCGGTCACCACCAATTCTAACTGAAGACGAATACACCACGCCATTTAACGAAATAACCGCAACTTCGGTTGTACCACCACCAATGTCTACGACCATTGATCCTGTTGGCTCGGAAACTCGCAATCCAGCGCCAATCGCAGCGGCCATTGGCTCATCAATCAAGTAAACCTCACGAGCTCCAGCTCCAAGCGCTGATTCTCTAATCGCTCGACGCTCTACCTGAGTGGATCCACAAGGCACACAAACGAGTACTCGAGGGCTTGGTTTAAGAAAACTATTGTCATGGACTTGTTTGATGAATGTTTGCAGCATCTTCTCAGTCACATAAAAATCGGCAATAACACCATCTTTCATTGGACGAATTGCTGAAATATTCCCTGGAGTTCGACCCAGCATTTGCTTAGCAGCATGACCTACAGCTGCGACACTGCGTCCTCCGCGGCTTTTATCACGACGAATAGCGACGACAGAAGGTTCATCAAGAACAATCCCTTGACCTTTAACATAAATAAGAGTGTTAGCGGTACCTAAATCAATTGAAAGGTCATTAGAAAACATACCACGAAGTTTTTTAAACATATTCTTCGTTCATCCTGAAATAAATAAAAGAAATAGAAGACAAAAATTGCCTTAAATGTACCAATGCCACGCCAACACAGCAAGGCATTGAAGCATAAACATGATAGGAAACATGTAATTTCTTACACATTTCTAACTATTGGAAAAAAAAACAGACCTTAATGGGTAAAAAAACATCATAACGTAAAAATAATGACGCTTAAAATGCATTTGTATTCAACGCTTAAATTTAAACTACTTTTTTTTCCAACGCTTTCTTGGGCCTGCTTTTACACTTGATAACAACTTCTGCTTTGGTAAAAATAGCGCTTCGCTGTCAAAAAGACGTCCTTGAGCTCCAAATATTCCCAACTCCTGTAAAGTGGCTAGTTCCTGCTTATTTTGTACGCCAACCGCAATTACTCGAGTTTTCGTCCCACTACACACCCCAATCACACTACGTATAAACAACTGATTTTCATGGCGCTTCTCAATTCTCTTTATCAAACTACGATGCAATTTCAAATAGTCGATATTGAGATCTTTAATGTAGTGGGTTGAAACAATCGTTCTACCGGCTTGCCCTATAATTACCTCACAACCAAAAGCAGAGATCATACGAATTACTGGTCGAATATAGTCCAAGTGCTCAACCACATGCCCTTCTGCAAACTCAAAAGATAGCTTGGCACGATATCGAGATGGGAGTTGCATTAATTCATCTCGAAACCATTTAAAGTAAGAACGGTTTTCAAATGGCGTCACATACAAATTTATCGAAAGCGATTTAGGATCATCCTGTGCACGACAATAAGCCAAGACTTTGGTTACAACCGCCTTATCAAGCAGTGTTTCATACCCTAATGTTTCAATCGCTGAACTAAAGCGAGACGCCTTAAGAAAACGATGAGGGCGCTCTTCAATTCGGGTGAATAACTCTGAATGAATTAACCGTGGAGCATGATTTTCCTTACTTTCAAAACAATCTTGCTTATACAAATGTAAATGCTCTTGAGTAAAAGCATGTTCAAACAAGGTGCGCCAACGTACATTTCCGCGCTCGTCTGAGATTTGATTACTCTTGTTGAAACTATCCCATGCGTTAACCCCCTCACGCTGAGCACCTTTCAATGCCTCTTCAACCTCACCGATAATTCGGCTATGAGATTCACCTTCTTCGAACATACTAAAGCCAATATGACACCAATTGTTTTTATCTAATGGTTCAGGTGGGGTTAAACGTTCAATAATGCTGAGGCATTGCGTAGAAACTTTAGACAATTCTCGCGCACTTTGATGCGGAATGAGAACAGCAAATACGCTGTCATAATACCGTGAAAGAACAACATCTGGGTAACGCTGAATCACGTTTGATATGAGCTCACCAAGTTGTACTATCAATTCATCCCCAGCGGTCTGCTTAGTTTCTTCTTCAACTTGGTCTAGATCTTCAATTGCAATAAAAATCACGCCGCCACGAACGCCATTCTCCAACAGAAATGACTCTAATTTACTATCAAAAAGCACTCTATTGGCGGCACCAGTCAATTGGTCCAGAAAAGCATGTGAGCGAATAAAAGTATCAAATCGACTTCGCTCCTGACGAGAATCTCTCAGTTCATCGATTAACTTATCTAATGCTTCACTTGCGGTATAAGGCCACTCTCTATGGTCCCCTTTCGCATAACCTTCAACGCGTCCGGCTAAAATCATACGACCACGTTCTTCTAATAGCTCCGAGCCAAGGAGTTGGGCCTTGAGCCATTTCACCCCACGCATAAGACAAAAAATCACCAAGATTATCGCAAACGTAATCGACCACATGGCACTAAAAGAATAGGTAAAACCAACATAAGGAGGAATGGCTTCAAAATACAACGTCAAACCTTGGTTACGTTTAAGTGGAAAATGAGTTTTATATAAACGAGAGGCTTCTACTTTAGAATTGGTATCTCGGAAGCGATAAATAACACCAGAGTCAGAACTCAAGCTCATCTCAACAATACTCGATGCCTGAAGTAAGTTAGGCATCCAGCGCTGCATCGAGTTCGATGTATCGTGTTGATCAAGCTCCTTATCTACTACCTCAACAACCCCTTGGAGATAGTGATTAAGGTACTCCTGCCCGAGACGCTGAAAAGAAAATGTCCCCCCAATAAAGAGGATAAACATTGCACTAGTCACAATAACCGTTACAAATGCAACCAGTCTAGTACTTAGCTTTAGCGAAGGGGTGTAGCGCATGAATATTCAATCCTTTCATATTCAGCAGGTGATGATGTTCTTTAATGGTACCCTTAACCATTAATAAGTCTAAATAAAAAATAAAAAACCCAACAGAAATGCTGGGTTAATTGGTATATTCCAATTTAAAAGTGCTTATTCTTACACTAATTATAAAAATTCCAGTCTAGAACGGAATATCGTCATCAAAATCCATTGGCGGCTCATTATATTGTTGAGCGGGCTTTGGTGCTGGTGCAGATTGAGGTCGTTCCTGCGCAGCTGCTGGTTGTTGAGGTTTACCCCAGTTACCAGATTGGTTATCTGATGCACCTTGGCCACCAGAACGACCACCAAGCATTTGCATAATACCGTTGTAACCTTGAACCACAACCTCTGTTGTATAACGATCTTGTCCACTTTGGTCTTGCCATTTACGAGTCTGCAATTGGCCTTCAACATAGACTTGAGAACCTTTACGAAGATACTCACCAGCGACTTCAGCTAACTTTCCAAACAGCGCAACTCGGTGCCATTCTGTTTTTTCACGTTGCTCACCTGTCGCTTTATCACGCCATGATTCTGACGTTGCAATCGTGATGTTAGCCACAGCACTGCCATTAGGCATATAACGAACTTCAGGATCTCCACCAAGATTTCCCACTAAAATTACTTTGTTTACTCCACGGCTTGCCATAGATTGCTCCGTCTTTAACTTATACAGTTTCGTTTAGCTCAATAGAATACCACGCTTTATTCTCCACTCAACCACCTTGATTGATCCAATCCTAAAACTAAACCAATAATGTCCAACTTTCCCTGATATTACGAGAAAGCTCTCACTAAAAAAGAGAAACAATTTAGCACCCAAAAATTTTCTTTGAGTTCTCTCGAATTCCATAGGTAAAGAGAATGAACTTAGGTCAAAAATTAGGCAGCGTGATCGTCAATTCACACAAAAGGAGATGATCATGAAAAAGTCTAACTACGTTCGCACACTATACGCTACCTATTGTGACAACTTAATAAGCCAACATAATATGGTTAATATCACTCAAGACTTTGACCTCAACATTACGACTTGCCATATAGAACAACTTTTCCAACATAAATCTGACGATAAACATAAAATTGTCATGTTTGACTATCAAGATCGGCAACATCTTATTCCCTATATGTCTCAATCTCACCAATTTAATATGGCTGTAGAAACAATCGTAATTAATGTTCCTCACCGCATACACACCGAAAAACTGCTGGAGCTCGGGAACTTAAAAGGCGTTTTCTATCGTCAAGATTCCACAGAACAAATACGGCTTGGACTGTCCGAAATACAGAAGGGACAAAACTGGCTCCCGCGACATGTCACGAGCCAATTAATTCACTACTATCGCCATCTATTTCGAAATCAAGCACTAAAAGCCGCTATTGATTTAACCTCCAGAGAAATTCAAATCTTACGTTCTCTTCAAACAGGCGCAAGCAATATGCAGATGGCAGAAACCCTCTTTATTAGTGAATTCACAGTGAAATCGCACCTATATCAAATATTCAAAAAACTCGCCGTTAAAAACAGAACACAGGCAATCAGTTGGGCAAACAATAACTTAGTCTCATAAATGAGCCTGCTAGCTTTTTCGTTTTAAAATAGATATAGATATAAATAAAGATAGTTAGAAATCCCCCAAGAACATGCTAGAGTTAAATGACTAAGTTTCGCTCTAGATTTATTATAAAAAACGGATCAAAGGTTTTATCAATGATTAAAAAATGTCTTTTCCCAGCTGCTGGCTACGGTACTCGCTTCCTTCCTGCAACAAAATCAATGCCAAAAGAAATGATGCCAGTCGTCAATAAACCTCTAATCGAATACGGCGTGGAAGAGGCTATCCTTGCCGGAATGGATGGCATGTGCATAGTTACTGGACGTGGTAAACACTCCATCATGGATCACTTCGATCTTAACTACGAGCTTGAACACCAAATTAAAGGCACTAACAAAGAAGAACTTTTAGGTGATATTCGCGAAATCATCGGTAAGTCTAACTTCACCTTTATTCGCCAGCGCGAAATGAAAGGACTAGGTCATGCAATCCTAACGGGGCGCGAATTAGTTGGTGATGAACCGTTTGCTGTTGTCCTAGCGGATGACCTTTGTGTAAATGAAGAGCAAGGCGTTTTAGCTCAAATGGTCGCTCTATTCAAACAGTTCCGTTGCACTATCGTTGCGGTTCAAGAAGTACCTGAAGACGAAACTCATAAGTACGGTGTTATCGCAGGTGAGATGATTAAAGATGACTTATTTAGAGTCGATGATATGGTCGAGAAACCAGAACCGGGTACAGCACCAAGTAACTTAGCCATCATTGGTCGTTACATCCTTACTCCAGATATCTTCGATCTAATTGAGCAAACCGAACCTGGTAAAGGTGGTGAAATTCAAATCACCGATGCGCTACTAAAACAAGCTCAAGCGGGTTGTGTTCTTGCTTATAAATTTAAAGGCAAACGCTTTGACTGTGGTAGTGTTGAAGGTTACATCGAAGCAACAAATTACTGCTTCGAAAATCTTTATAAGAAAGACGAAAAGAAAGTTGAACTAGGTAAACATTCAACTGAAAAAGCTCAAAAATAATTAGCAAAAAGTCACAATCAAAAAACAGTACTGGTAATATTTACTAGTACTGTTTTTTTATCCAGTATGTCTTTGCAGATACTTCACACTATGTAATACTTGATTAACTTATCATTTCGTAAAGCATAAGAGCAAAGTTGATGGATAAAATTGAACTAAGGGGTGCTCGCACTCATAACCTAAAAAACATTAGTCTCACTTTGCCCCGAGACAAGTTAATTGTCATCACCGGGCTATCTGGCTCCGGCAAATCCTCTCTCGCTTTTGATACTCTTTATGCTGAAGGGCAACGACGCTATGTCGAATCACTGTCTACTTACGCTCGCCAATTTCTATCTTTGATGGAAAAGCCCGACGTTGATCATATCGAAGGACTATCTCCTGCTATTTCAATCGAGCAAAAATCAACATCGCATAACCCTCGTTCTACAGTAGGCACCATTACTGAGGTATACGATTATCTTCGTCTGCTTTATGCACGCGTCGGGGAACCTCGTTGCCCAACCCATAATGTTCCTCTTGCTGCACAAACGATAAGCCAAATGGTTGATAAGGTTCTAGAGTTACCTGAAGGGGATCGCATGATGCTTCTTGCCCCTATCATTAAAGAACGTAAAGGCGAACATGTTAAAACACTTGAGAATCTCGCCGCACAAGGTTTTATCAGAGCTCGTATTGATGGTGAAACCTGTGATCTTACCGATCCACCAACGTTAGAGTTACATAAAAAACATACGATAGAAGTGGTTGTTGACCGATTCAAAGTACGTACTGGTCTCGATCAACGTTTGGCAGAGTCATTTGAGACCGCATTGGAGCTTTCTGGTGGTATCGTCGTGGTCACTTCAATGGATGGGCAAGGAGAAGAAATCGTATTCTCATCAAACTTCGCGTGCCCTCATTGTGGTTATAGCATGAGAGAATTAGAGCCTAGGTTGTTTTCATTCAACAATCCAGCGGGGGCCTGCCCTACCTGTGATGGACTCGGTGTTCAACAATATTTCGACGCTGAGCGAGTAATCCAAGATCCGTCATTAAGCCTGGCTCAAGGAGCAATAAAAGGATGGGATCAGCGTAATTTTTACTATTTCCAGATGCTGACATCTTTGGCTGAGCACTATCAATTTGATCTTCAAATGCCATTTAATAAGTTAAGTAGCCAAATTCAAAATATGGTGTTAAATGGCTCAGGTAGTGAATCTATTGAGTTTAAGTATGTTAATGACCGAGGAGACATTCGAGTTAAGCGTCACCCATTTGAAGGAATTTTGCATAACTTTGAGCGCCGTTATCGCGAAACAGAATCTAATTCTGTGCGTGAAGAACTGAATAAATACATCTCGAATAAACCATGTTCAACGTGTGACGGCACAAGATTAAAAACCGAAGCGCGTCATGTTTTTATTCAAGATACATCACTACCTGAAATTGTCGAACTAAGTATTTCTGATGCTTTGCAGTTCTTTGCATCTCTTCAACTTGAAGGACAAAAGGCAAAAATTGCTGAGAAAGTCATGAAAGAAATCAACGATAGACTGAATTTTCTCGTCAACGTTGGTCTGAATTATTTAAATCTATCCCGAAGTGCGGAAACTTTATCTGGAGGAGAAGCGCAACGAATTCGACTTGCCAGTCAGATTGGTGCAGGATTAGTTGGCGTGATGTACGTGTTGGATGAACCTTCAATTGGCTTGCATCAACGTGACAACGAACGCTTATTAAAGACTTTGAATCATTTGCGAGATCTTGGCAATACCGTAATTGTGGTCGAACACGATGAAGATGCCATTCGTACCGCTGACCATGTTATTGATATAGGCCCCGGAGCGGGAGTTCATGGTGGCCAGGTCGTAGCACAAGGCGACATCAACGATATCCTCTCAAGTGAGCATTCAGTAACAGGGCAGTTTTTAAGTGGAAAGCGCTCCATTGAGATTCCTAAAAAACGGATCAAGCGTGATAGCAAAAAAGTTGTTGAGGTTCGTGGTGCATCAGGCAATAACTTGAACAATGTCAATTTATCTATCCCTGTAGGCTTGTTCACGTGTGTCACCGGCGTATCTGGCTCAGGCAAATCAACATTGATCAACGATACATTTTTCAAAATTGCTCATACCGCATTAAATGGTGCAACCACATCCACACCCGCTCCGTATAAAAAAGTAAAAGGGCTAGAACATTTTGACAAGGTCATTGATATTGACCAAAGCCCTATCGGTCGAACTCCTCGCTCAAACCCAGCGACTTATACTGGCATTTTCACCCCGATTCGAGAATTGTTTGCTGGCACTCAAGAAGCTCGCTCTCGAGGGTACAAGCCGGGACGTTTCAGTTTCAATGTCCGTGGTGGTCGTTGTGAAGCATGCCAAGGCGATGGTGTAATTAAAGTTGAAATGCACTTTTTACCTGATGTGTATGTTCCATGTGATATCTGTAAAGGAAAGCGCTACAACCGCGAAACATTAGAAGTGCACTACAAAGGTAAGACGATCGATGAAGTACTTGGAATGACGGTTGAGGATGCGCATACCTTCTTCCAACCTGTGCCTGTAATTGCTCGAAAATTGCAAACCTTGATGGATGTTGGACTTTCTTACATTCGATTAGGGCAAGCCGCAACAACGTTATCAGGTGGTGAAGCCCAACGAGTTAAGCTTGCTAAAGAATTATCCAAACGCGACACCGGAAAAACTTTATACATCCTAGATGAGCCTACAACTGGCCTTCATTTTCACGATATTGAACAACTGCTTTCTGTACTCCATCGCTTACGCGATCATGGGAATACAGTTGTAGTCATTGAGCATAACTTAGATGTCGTTAAGACCGCAGATTGGATAATTGATCTCGGACCAGAAGGTGGACAAGGTGGCGGTGATATTATTGCTCAAGGTACGCCAGAACAAGTATCAAAAGTTGAATGTTCTCATACCGCCCGATTCCTAAAGACTATGTTAAACTAGAATTAAACTTCTATTTGCTTGATGATAGAAACAAGTAAATTATTCTGACGGACGCAATGGCACAATTACTGGTTAGAGGAACGCAACTTCAAGACAGCCCAGCAAAAGCACCGCTTAATAAACGGTTCATCTTTGCTTTAGGGGTCATTTACCTGTTTGCTATCCACCTACCTTGGCCTGTATTTTCATTGGTTGAGCGCCCTACCAATAGCGCAATGCCAACGAACCTTATTACTTGGATGTCGATAAGCCTACTTATTAGCCTTGGCTTAGTTCAAGTAATACGTCATCGTTATTTACGCTACTCAAAGCTCACTATTGGCTTCTTTGGTTGCAGTATTTTGATGACACTGCCTTTGCTTTACAGCAACCCTCAAATAGATGAATCAAGTCCACGCCTTATAGGTTTTTGGGCTGGTTTTCTCTTGTTTGTTTTACTGCAGCAATTTCATTTCAGTAATCAACACAAACAGCGGATTATTTGGTTTATTGTATTAGCAGGATGGATTGAAGCTATTCGAGGTTACCTATTATTTGATATTCTTCAGCTCAACTTGCCGCAGCTGGCGCAAGTTTCCGTTTGGCTCAGCAATAATCAAATCGTTACCACATTTAGTGACTCTAACTCCATAGCCGCTTTTTTAGCCACTGCGGTCGTTGCTTCTGGATACTTATTATCACGAATAATTAAGCAATACAGTCAGTTTAGCATTGTAGCCTTACTTTACCTTACCCCTGCACTGATGCTGCCACTGATTTTTATGCATTCGCCAATTATCGCGACATCAACCACCATTATTGGTTGTATGATGATATTGCCTTACCTATATAAGTTTGCCAGCCTCAAAAGACTAAAGGGGTGGACGGTATCGTTATTTATTGGTGTCACAATTAGCCTTGGAATGTTCTATCAATCTAGCGAAGAAGTTATCTCGATAGAGCGCCAACATGTGAATAGCTATATAACAAGCATCAAGCAAGCTTCAAATATGCTTATAGAGAAACCATTTACAGGATATGGTTATGGGCGTTTTGACGAAGAATACGTCTTATATAGTGCACGACAACATCAGTTAAACCCAACATTTCCACCAGCACTGACCGATCATATTCATCCACAAAATGAACCTATCTATTGGGCTGTCGAAGGAGGAGTATTAACATTATTATCGATGATTTTAGCGGCAATAATGGGAACAGGTCGAATTATATCGGCGAAGAATGGCACCCGTTTAGCGAGCTTTGCTTTGCTTTTACCTATATCGATACAAGCTCAATTCTCATCACTATTCTACGTTTCAAGTATTCATTGGATTACGTTGATGATTCTCTTTTTCTGGGTTGATCAACGCGTAGCTCGCTATAAATCAATACCAATAGTGAAATGGCAAAACAAAATCATAACATTGGTCACCGTATTAATTCCGATGATTACTATTTTTACCATCGTTGGAATATTACACGACCAACAGCGCTTAACTCAATACCGACAAACGCTAGATAACCTCACACTAAACCAGCTCATCTTACCTTCATTTTGGCAAGATGAGCTAAAAGAGTTTTCTTTAGTGTATGCATTAGAACATTCGAAGAAAAGCGCACATACTGAAACGGATGTTCAGTGGTTACTCAATAAAATAAAATTACACCCTCGTCCATATTACTATCAATTATTAATCGATATGTACCATCAACTTGGTGATGAAAACCGAGCTAAACTAACTCAAACAGAAGCACGTTATTTGTTTCCGACAGAGTCTTTTATATCAAAATACAGTGATACCGCGCGACTTAATTAGTTACCGTTAAATATCAGCGGGCTTTTTCTAAGGCTTGCTCTAGAGCACTTAAACATAGTGCTATATTTTCTTCACTTGCGCTGTAGCCCATTAACCCTATTCGCCACGCTTTACCTGCTAATGCCCCTAGGCCTGCTCCGATCTCCAAGTTGAAGTGCTCGAGAAGGTAACTTCTCACCTTAGCATCATCAACACCATCTGGAATATAAACCGAGTTAAGCTGTGGCAAACGAACGCTTTCTTCAACCACAAATGTTAACCCAAGAGCCTCAAGGCCATCACGTAATTGATTGTGCATATGACGATGTCTAGCCCAAGCTGTTTCAAGTCCTTCTTTATGAAGTTTTAATAACGCCTCATGTAACGCGTATAAAGCATTAACTGGAGCAGTATGATGATAGCTGCGTTTTCCTTCCCCACTCCAATATCCAAGCACAAGACTTTGATCTAAAAACCAACTCTGTACTGGAGATGTTCGTGACTGAATCTTTTCAATCGCTGCACTCGAAAAAGTGAGTGGTGATAATCCAGGTACGCACGATAAACATTTTTGGCTACCAGAATAAACGGCGTCTAATTGCCATTCGTCGACCAATAGAGGCACACCACCTAGTGAAGTTACCGCATCGACAATCGTAAGCATGCCCTTCTCTTTTGCCATGCGAGAGATCGCTTGTGCATCACTTAATGCGCCAGTAGACGTTTCTGCATGAACAAAGGCGACGATTTTTGCATCTTGGTTAGCATTTATTGCAGCTTGGACTTTATCTAGACTAACTTCCGTTCCCCATTCATCATCAACGACAATGGCTTCACCACCGCAACGAAGAATGTTTTCACGCATTCGCTCACCAAACACGCCATTCCGACAAACGATAACCTTATCACCAGGCTCAATTAGATTGACGAAACACGCCTCCATTCCGGCGCTACCGGGTGCTGAAACCGCAATGGTAAAACTATTTTCCGTTTGAAATGCGTATTTTAGTAACTCTTTCAATTCATCCATCATTCCAATAAACAATGGGTCAAGATGCCCGACAGTCGGACGACTAAGTGCTTGCAATACCTGTGGAGAAATGTCCGATGGACCTGGTCCCATTAAAATACGTCGTGGTGGCTGAAAACTTTCGAACAACATAGCAATGCTCCTTTATTTATTATAGTTCTCGAGCCTAACGAAAAATTGAGCTTAGGACAATTCGACTCAAGTCTAGTGCATCTACATTTTTTAACGTTTTTTGATGAAACACACCAGTCGTAATAAATTTACCGTTGACAAAAGTCACACAAAAACGTTCAATACACTCGCTATAAAGCAGAAGAGGAGCACTGCCTAGGTAGATGTTTTGTGGAGCCTCAACTCCGATACAAAACATTAATGGGGAGCAGTGCCGAGGTAGGTCTTATTTGTGGGTATGACTTATCGGGTGATTGGGCTGAATCCCATCAACTGTCATCAGTTCTCAGCTGATGAGGGGCTTCTGAGGTATTGGTTAAATTCACCTCTAAACTCGCTCTAGAAATTCTCTCTTCACAAATATTAATCGTTGTGACCCAACATATTTTTTCATTTCATAAGTCGTGGGAGAAATGCCGTGAGTGCATTCAATGTAGCCAAATTTGGCGGAACTAGTGTCGCAAACCATGAAGCGATGAGCCGCAGTGCCGACGTGGTTGCTGCAAACGAAAGTACTAAACTGGTTGTTAGTAGTGCTTGTTCTGGAGTAACGAATTTATTAGTAGAACTCGCCAATGGAACAAAAGATACAGAGCGACGCCAAGAGTTACTGTCTCAACTGGCGGAGATTCACTTCTCGATAATTGAGAAACTCAATGATCAACAAGTAGAAATTAAAGCTGAGATTCAAGCAATATTAGATACTATATCGAGTTTAGCAGAAGCCGCATCATTCCAATCAAGTGCAAAACTAACGGATCATTTAGTCGCGTGTGGTGAGCTAATGTCTACATTTCTTTTTGCTCAAGTCATGCGAGATAAAGGAATGGATGCAGTCCGCTTTGATATTCGCGAAGTATTGCGCACCGACGACAACTTTGGTTGTGCAGAGCCTCAAGTTCAGGAGATTTCAACTCTAGCCAAAGAAAAACTAGAACTACTTTGTCAGAAGCACATTGTTGTAACTCAAGGTTTTATTGGTTCAGATGTAGAAGGTAACACGACCACACTAGGTCGGGGTGGAAGTGATTACTCTGCAGCATTAATAGCTGAAGGCGTTCAAGCCGCAGGGCTAGAGATTTGGACAGACGTACCTGGTATCTATACAACCGATCCTCGCATTGCTCCCGAGGCGCGAGCCATTCCAGAAATCAGTTTTAGTGAAGCGTCAGAGATGGCCAATTTTGGTGCTAAAATTCTTCACCCATCAACATTGTTACCCGCATTACGCCACGGTATTCCTGTTTTCGTAGGCTCCTCAAAAAACCCAGAAAAAGGCGGCACGTGGATTCGTAAGCGTGTAGAAAGTGCACCTTTGTACCGAGCATTAGCACTCCGAGCTAACCAGACAATGGTGACGATCCGAAGTGCAAAAATGTTCCATGCGTATGGTTTCTTAGCTAAGGTTTTTGAAATTCTGGCAAAACACAAGGTATCTGTCGACTTGATCACCACTTCAGAAATCAGTGTCTCACTTACGTTAGATAAAACCGATACGTCAGGCGGAGCCCCAGAACTGCCACCTGCAGTTCGTGCTGAATTAGAAGAGCTGGCAAATGTAGAAGTAGAACGTAACTTGAGTTTGATTGCGCTTATCGGCAATCATATGGAAACAAAAGGATATGCTAAAGAGGTATTTGGCACTCTTGGTGATTATAACCTGCGTATGATTTGTTATGGCGCGAGTGACCACAACTTATGTTTCCTCGTTGACGCCGACGAAGCAAAAGGGGTAATTCAGAAACTTCATTTGGATCTATTCGAATCGGAGTAATGACTCTCAATTTAGTTTCAAAAAAAAGAGGTTAGCTTAATGCTAACCTCTTTTTTATTCACGAATACCGATAATACAAGCTGTTATCCGATATTTGGACCCAACCATTTCTCAGCTTCAAGCATATCCCAGCCTTTACGTTGAGCATAATCTTCAACCTGATCTTGTTGAATTTGAGCAATGGCAAAATAACGACTCTCTGGATGAGAAAATATCCAACCAGAAACTGCGGCACCTGGATACATTGCATAACTGGTTGTTAACTGCATACCAATTTCTTGCTCAACATTCATCAGATCCCAAATAATTTGCTTTTCTGTATGCTCAGGACAAGCAGGGTAGCCAGGCGCTGGGCGAATACCTTGATATTTCTCTCGAATCAAATCGTCGTTGCCTAAGCTCTCATCCGCAGCAAAGCCCCAGTAATCTTTACGGGTTTGTTGATGTAGATACTCGGCAAAGGCTTCAGCTAAGCGATCGCATACGGCTTGAACAAGAATGGCATTATAGTCATCATTATTCGCTTTATAACGATCCGCCACTTCACGCTCACCGATTCCACCTGTAACAGCAAAAGCAGCTATATAATCAGCAACACCCGACGATTTGGGCGCAACATAATCCGCAAGACAATGATTGATGAAAGGTGGCTTTTTCTCGGACTGCTGACGTAATTGATTACTCACTTGTAATACTTCTGAACGAGACTCATCGCGGTATATTTCAATATCATCGCCCACACTATTTGCAGGGAAAATACCTACAATACCCGATGCAGAGATTTCACCTTCAGCTTCCACTGTGTCCAACATTTTTAATGCATCGTTAAACAAGCGAGTCGCTTCTTCGCCAACAACCTCATCCGTTAGTATACGAGGATATTTACCTGCTAACCCCCATGTCATAAAGAATGGTGTCCAATCAATATATTCTCGTAAAGTTGTGATCGACATATTTTTAATTACCTGCACACCTAGTTTATTCGGTTTAGGTGGCTGATAAGATGTCCAATCAATTTGCGCAGCGTTATCGCGTGCACGTTCTAATGAAATAGGTTTACTACGAGGACGCTTATTCGCATGTTGTTCGCGTACACGTTCATAGTCGGTATTTAACTTAGCAACAAAGTCAGGTTTTGTTTTTTCATTTAGCAATAACTGACAAACACCAACGGCACGAGAAGCATTTGAAACATAAACCACAGGTTCATCGTAGTTTTGTTCAATTTTTACAGCGGTATGTGCTTTGGATGTGGTAGCGCCGCCAATTAATAATGGCAGCTTCAAGCCTTGACGTTGCATCTCTTTGGCAACATAAACCATTTCATCTAATGATGGAGTAATAAGTCCGGAGAGGCCAATCATATCAGCATTTTCAGCAATCGCTGTTTTAATGATCGTTTCCGTTGGAACCATAACCCCAAGATCAACAATCTCATAGTTATTACATTGTAAAATAACTCCGACGATGTTTTTGCCAATATCGTGTACATCACCCTTTACGGTTGCCATCACGATTTTACCATTGGTTTCACCTGCCTGCTTGGTCGCTTCAATGAAAGGATTTAAATACGCGACGGCTTGCTTCATTACTCGTGCTGATTTAACAACCTGTGGTAAAAACATTTTCCCGGCACCAAACAGATCACCAACAATATTCATACCATCCATCAAAGGCCCTTCGATCACCTCGATTGGCATATCTGCATTTAGGCGAGCCGCTTCTGTATCCTCTTCAATGAACTCTGTAATGCCTTTTACTAATGCATGTGCAATTCGCTCATTGACAGGCAGTTCGCGCCACAATAATGCAGATCCATCATCAACCTTTTCTTGCCCTGCATCTCGATACTTATCCGCGATATCAAGCAATGCGTCGGTTGCATTAGGGTTTCTATTGAGAACAACATCTTCAACGGCGTCTTTTAACTCTTTTGGAATGTCATCATAAATCGCGAGTTGCGCCGCATTAACAATGCCCATATCCATACCATTTTTAAAACAATAGTAAAGGAACACAGCGTGAATCGCTTCACGCACAGGGTTATTACCACGGAAAGAAAAAGAGACATTGGAAACACCACCCGAAATCATCGCATGAGGAAGGTTATCTTTAATATCCTTTACTGATTCAATGAAATCTACCGCGTAGTTATTATGTTCTTCAATACCCGTTGCAACGGCAAAAATATTCGGGTCAAAGATAATATCTTCTGGCGGGAAACCCACTCGATTTACTAAGATATCGTAGGATTTTTGACAGATTTCAAATTTGCGTTCTCGGGTATCCGCCTGACCAACCTCATCGAAGGCCATCACAATAACAGCAAAACCATAGCGACGAATTAGCGTTGCTTGCTTGATAAAGTTATCAACTCCCTCTTTCATACTGATAGAGTTGACAATACCCTTACCCTGAACACATTTAAGTCCTTCTTCTAAAATTTCCCATTTAGAAGAGTCGACCATAATGGGCACTTTACAGATATCAGGTTCTGAGGCGCATAAGTTTAGGAAGCGCTTCATAGCAAATAATGAATCAAGCATCGCTTCATCCATATTGATATCAATAATATCAGCGCCTGCTTCCACTTGATGTAACGCAACGTCTAATGCTTCATCGTACAGTTCTTCTTTAATTAAACGCTTGAAACGTGCTGATCCGGTTACATTGGTACGCTCACCCACATTTTGAAATAGCGAGTCTTTACTAATTGTTAGTGCTTCTAAACCACTTAAACGACAGGCAACTTCGATCTCTGGTAACACACGAGGCTTAACACCTTCAACGGCTTCATACATTGCTTTGATATGTGCTGGCGTAGTACCACAACAGCCACCCACCAAATTTAAAAAGCCGCTTTCAGCCCACTCTTTAATATGGCCAGACATTTCATCAGCTTCTAAATCGTATTCACCAAATGCATTAGGCAAACCCGCATTAGGGTGAGCAGAAACATATGTTTCAGAGATACGCGACATTTCTGCAACGTATTGACGCAACTCATCAGGACCCAATGCACAGTTCAAACCAAATGAAATTGGTTCAATATGACGTAGCGAGTTGTAAAAAGCTTCTGTGGTTTGTCCGGATAACGTACGCCCTGAAGCATCCGTGATGGTACCTGACACCATTACAGGTAATTTATATCCTATTTGCTCAAACACACCACTAATCGCAAAAACAGCAGCTTTAGCATTGAGTGTATCAAAAACCGTTTCAACGAGAATTAAATCACTGCCACCTTCGATTAGGGCTAATGTAGATTCTGTGTAAGCTTCAACTAATTCATCAAAGCTCACATTACGAAAACCGGGATCATTTACATCAGGAGAGATAGAACAAGTTCTATTAGTTGGGCCTAAAACACCAGCAACAAAACGTGGACGATCTGGTGTTTCCGCTGTTTTTTCATCTGCAACTTTTCGAGCAATACGTGCAGCTTCCAGGTTTATTTCTGCAGAAAGAGATTCCATCTCATAATCTGCCATTGCAATCGTAGTCGCGTTAAAAGTATTCGTTTCCAGAATATCAGCACCGGCATCTAAGTATTCTTTATGAATATCTCGAATTATTTTCGGTTGGCTTAATACTAAAAGATCATTATTACCTTTAAGATCACAATGCCAATCAGCGAAACGTTCTCCACGATAATCTTCTTCTTGAAGCTTATAATTTTGGATCATCGTTCCCATCCCGCCATCGATAAGCAGGATTCGTTCTTTTAGTTGCGATTCAAGCTGATCTTTTACATTCTTTACCACGTTACAGCCTCGTTCTATTAATTTTCTTTATACTTCTAACAAACAACACTAGAAATCTAGACGTCTAAAAAAGCACACATACTAGGCATTTTAACATGAAATATACAAGTCACTCTATTAAAGAAAAACATAATAAAGATGAAAGATTTTCATGAACACATTACCTTCGGTCTAGTGATATTAGATAGGAGAAATTTGATAAGTATTCAGGCGATATTAGATTTGTTATTCTCCAAAGAGAAAGTCATAGCACAAAAAAGCAAAGATACTCTATTTGACAAAGAGTTGCGCTTCCCACATAACCACTAACCAGCTGAACTGCCGCTCCAAGCTTACTCACACAGTCACTACGCTTCCAGCACAATCTCTAACAAACACAAAAAAGCCTTAGCATTTCTGCTAAGGCTTATGTGCTCTATTGTAAAGTACGTGGCGGAACGGACGAGAGTTCCTATGTTGCAAGATGCAGCGGTTCCCGGCGTGGCAGGTCGCGTTCTCTAAACAAATAAGCTAACCAACTGAACTTCCGCTCTACTTTCACTAACACAGCCACAACGCTTCAAGCACAATCTCTAACAAACACAAAAAAGCCTTAGCATTTCTGCTAAGGCTTATGTGCTCTATTGTAAAGTACGTGGCGGAACGGACGAGACTCCTTATCTTGCAAAATGCAGCGGTTCCCGGCGTGACAGGTCGCTTTCTCTAAACAAATAAGCTAACCAACTGAACTGCCGCTCCACTTTCACTAACACTGCGACGATGTTTTCACAGCACAATTTCTAACAAACAAGCACAAAAAAGCCTTAGCATTTCTGCTAAGGCTTATGTGTAAATGGCGGAACGGACGAGACTCGA
>NZ_JBSQDJ010000023.1:0-19461 GCF_053850235.1 Vibrio phycocola
TGTTTTACCGTGGTCAACGTGGCCGATAGTACCAACGTTTACGTGCGGTTTCGTACGTTCAAATTTTTCTTTAGACACGATCGTGTTCCTTCCTAGTTAAGATTCACCCCAAGTAACGTTTATCTTGAGGAGCTCCAGAAATTGCTATTTTATGCGTCAACTTCCGTTAGCGCAATAGATTCATTGTTAATCGATAACAACTAAGTGCGCTCTGCAATAATTGCATTGGCAACATTCTTTGGTACTTCAGCGTATTCAACAAACTCCATAGAGTAAGAAGCACGCCCTTGAGTAGCAGAACGCAACGCAGTTGCATAACCAAACATTTCCGATAATGGGACTTTAGAATGAATGATTTTTAAGCCAGCTAGCCCCTCATCCATACCTTCAATCATGCCGCGACGACGGTTTAAATCGCCAACAACATCACCCATCCAATCTTCCGGTGTGGTTACTTCAACTTTCATTAGCGGTTCAAGAACAACGGGTTGAGCATCCATAACCCCTTTCTTAAACGCCATTGATGCCGCTATTTTAAACGCTACTTCACTTGAGTCAACATCGTGGAATGAACCATCGTATAAAGTGACCTTAATATCCACAATTGGATAGCCAGCTAATACACCATTGTTCATTTGCTCTTCGATACCTTTCGCTATCGGAGCAATATATTCTTGAGGAATAACTCCACCAACGCTTTCGTCAATAAAGATTAAACCATCTCCTACTTCTGCAGGTTCAAGTTTAAGCCAAACGTGACCATATTGACCTTTTCCACCAACGGGTTGGCGAATGAATTTACCTTCAGCGTTTGATGTACCAAGAATATTTTCACGGTACGAAACTTGAGGGTTACCAACATTACAGTCAACGCTGAACTCACGCTTCATTCGGTCAACAATGATATCTAGGTGTAGTTCACCCATTCCAGAAATCAAGGTTTGACCTGTTTCATCATCCGTTTCTACATGGAAAGATGGATCTTCCATTGCTAATTTACCTAGTGCAATGGCCATTTTATCCTGATCAGCTTGTGAGCGAGGCTCAACAACGATCTGTATTACGGGATCAGGAAACTCCATACGTTCAAGAATCACTTTGTGGTTCTGATCGCACAACGTATCCCCCGTAGTGACATCTTTTAGGCCTACAGCCGCTGCAATATCACCCGCTCGGATTTCTTTTACTTCATCACGCTTATTTGCATGCATTTGTACAATGCGGCCCAAACGTTCTCTTTTTTCCTTCACCGAGTTATAAACGGTATCACCAGTGCTAATGACACCTGAATACACTCGAAGAAACGTTAATGTTCCAACAAATGGGTCTGTCGCAATTTTAAACGCTAAAGAAGCAAACGGTTCTTTATCATCGGCATGACGCTCCACTTCCTTGTCCGCATGACCGATTCCCTTAATTGCAGGTACGTCAGTTGGAGATGGAAGATATTCAATCACAGCATCAAGTACCGCTTGTACTCCTTTGTTCTTAAATGCACTACCGCAAGTAGCGAGAACTATCTCATTATTCAGAGTACGGATACGAAGACCGAGTTTAACTTCTTCTTCAGATAATTCACCTTCTTCAAGGTATTTATCCATCAATTCTTCATTCGCTTCAGCTGCTGCTTCAACTAAGTTGTTGCGCCACTCTTCAGCTTCATCTTGCATATCTTCTGGAATATCTTCATAAGTGAAAGACATGCCTTGATCGGCTTCGTTCCAGTTGATTGCTTTCATCTTGATCAGGTCGATGACACCTTTGAAATCCTCTTCAGACCCAATATTGAGTTGAAGTGGCACAGGGTTAGCACCAAGACGATGTTTAATTTGATCGATTACACGCAGGTAGTCGGCACCAGTACGGTCCATTTTATTCACAAATACGAGTCTTGGAACTTGGTATTTGTCTGCTTGACGCCATACGGTTTCTGACTGAGGTTCTACACCAGAAGAACCACAAAATACAACAACAGCACCATCGAGCACGCGTAATGAACGTTCTACTTCAATCGTGAAGTCAACGTGTCCAGGAGTATCGATAATGTTGATGCGATGTTCCGGAAACTGAGTTTCCATGCCATGCCAGAATGTAGTGGTTGCAGCAGAGGTGATCGTTATTCCACGCTCTTGTTCCTGCTCCATCCAATCCATGGTCGCGGCACCATCGTGAACTTCGCCTATTTT
The DNA here is from genome assembly GCF_053850235.1 of Vibrio phycocola. Lineage (NCBI taxonomy): Bacteria > Pseudomonadati > Pseudomonadota > Gammaproteobacteria > Vibrionales > Vibrionaceae > Vibrio > Vibrio phycocola. The sequence goes on from NZ_JBSQDJ010000023.1 coordinate 2,187, forward strand.
GTGAGAAAGACCTGTATAAAACAGAATACGCTCAGTAGTGGTTGTCTTACCGGCATCTACATGAGCACAAATACCGATATTGCGGTAACGCTCGATAGGAGTTTTACGAGCCACGATTGTATCCTCTTACTAAGGTGAACCTTAGAATAGCAAAGTGCTGCGAGAAGACTCGCAGCACTAAAGGTATTACCGACGTTATTACCAGCGGTAATGTGCGAACGCTTTGTTCGCGTCAGCCATACGGTGAACGTCTTCACGTTTCTTAACCGCAGAACCTTTGTTTTCTGCTGCATCTAGCATTTCTGCTGCTAGACGTGCAGCCATAGATTTTTCACCACGCTTACGCGCAGCATCAACCAACCAACGCATAGCAAGTGCGTTACGACGAATCGGACGTACTTCTACAGGTACTTGGTAAGTTGAACCACCCACACGACGAGATTTAACCTCGACACCAGGGCGAACATTTTCAAGAGCTTGTTCAAATACAGCTAAGTGATCTTGGCCAGATTTCTCAGCCATAGCTTCTAGTGCAGTGTATACAATTTTCTCTGCAGTAGATTTTTTTCCGTCAACCATAAGGATGTTAACGAATTTTGCCAGCAGTTCAGATTTGAACTTAGGATCTGGAAGGATCTTGCGCTGACTAATGACGCGACGACGTGGCATAGTTATTCTCCGTTGTCTTCTTCAGGTTATCCAAAACTCTAAAGTTTCTTCAAATTAATAATTTAATTAAATGTTTGGCCTTACTTAACTTTCAACAGAGAAATATTAAGACTTAGGACGCTTCACACCATACTTAGAACGAGACTGTTTACGATTGTTTACGCCAGAACAGTCTAGTGCACCACGTACTGTGTGGTAACGTACACCCGGAAGGTCTTTAACACGACCACCACGGATAAGAACAACTGAGTGCTCTTGAAGGTTGTGACCTTCACCACCGATGTACGAAGTAACTTCGAAACCGTTTGTCAAACGAACACGACAAACTTTACGAAGTGCTGAGTTAGGTTTTTTAGGTGTTGTCGTGTAAACACGAGTACAAACACCACGTTTTTGTGGGCACGCTTCCAGTGCAGGCACGTTGGTTTTAACAACTTGCTTTACACGTGGCTTACGAACCAACTGGTTAATAGTTGCCATTAAATAGCTCCTGATTTACTTAAAATAAGCTTTGTGAAAAATCTATACCTATGTATTTTCATACAAATAGGGACGCAAAATTCTATGCATCAGTGGGGGATGTGTCAAGGAATAAACTGATCTTTTTTCGATCAGTTTCTAACCATTAGTTAAACCTCTGAAAATATGGGTTTATTCCCAGGTTAACGAAGAATGATGACGTACAGTTAGCTCGACGAATTCAGCGTAATTAACCTGCGTAATACTCTGGCTGATGAGGTTGGCTAAACCCCTTGCATGAACATCCGGTCTCAGAGCAGCAACGTCGCTCAAGCTCGTAAGAAGAGAATACAAATGGTGGTTAGGGTTTGTAAGATAAACCGAGTCTTCAATTAAAAGCACGGTATCACCAAGCTCAATACTTGATAGAAGTTCGTGAATAGCTTGCTGACTTTTTACAATGTGGAGCATGAAAACACCATTAACTAAAACGAAAGAAGTTTGGCACTTTCGTGCAATCGCTGCGATATAGCTTGTCGTTCAAGAACTTCAACTTCAATAATCAATTGGTCGACGGTCAATCCCATTTTTTTCATAGATTCACCACATACATAAATCCGCTCAACATCATAAAGCTCAAGAAGCTTAAACATTGGCGCATAATGTTTACTCAGAATATCATCGGTTTCTTGCCCCGCGAGCAATTGAGCGACACCATCGCCAATAAATATCGCGCATAAATCTTCACTATAAGCCGAAGCTGCTAATAAAGCATCGATACCTTCACGACCAGAACTCGTGGAATGAGGAGACGTTCGGAATAGGAATGTTACTGCTCTCAAAACTGCACCACTCTATCTTGCGTTAATAGAGCTTGCGCTAAACTCCCTAACCCGGCCTGAGTAAAAGACGCGGAAAGATTATCCCCTTTCAACTGGTGTTGTGTTGCTTCGCTTTCACTCAGCATTCCACGCCGTAACGATGCGGCCACGCATGTCTCAAGTTGGATATTATGTAATGCACCGAGTTCCTGCCATGCTGTCGCTAAGTCAAACTCATCATTCGCAGGAACACTTAACCGAGTTCCATTGGTCACGCCAGCTTGATAAAAGAACACACTCACTAATTGATGCCCTTTTTCAATTAATGCCTGAGCAAATTGAAAAGCACTACGTGATGCTTGAGTCCCATATATCGGACCGTTAACCACCAATGTATACCGTAATGCCACGTTTACTCTTCTACTTTGCGTTGGCGGATGTAAAGATAAACAGTGTGCTTAGAGATATTTAAGCGATCGGCAACACGGTTAATCGCATCTTTAATATCAAAGATACCTTTATCAAACAGCGCCATAACAATTTGACGATTCTTAGTATTATTCGAAACCGATTTATCAGCATTAATTTCTTCAATGGTTCGTTCGACGGTTTGATCAACCAATTCTTCGACGTCACTAGCAAAATTCACCGACGATGCCGCTTCTTGGGCCTCTGGCGTTGGCATAAATGAGCTTAGTACATCGGAGAACGGCGCATCTAAATTCACATTAATACACAATAAGCCAATAACTCGGTTGTCCCCATTACGGATTGCAATAGTAATGGATTTCATCAACACTCCACCCTTAGCTCGGGTGAAATATGAACGAGAAAAATTACGTTCTGAATCTTCAATATCTTGAAGCATTTTTAACGCCAAATCTGTAATTGGAGAACCAACCTGACGTCCAGTATTCTCACCATTTGCAATTTTAATCGCTGAAGTATTGAGATCTTCTAATGAATGTAGAACGATTTCACAAAACGAACCAATCAGACTGGCAATACCATCAACTACTGCTTCATAGGAATGAAGAATAATTTTATCGTGCTCGCTAAATGGTTTCACATGGACAGATTCCAATTCAAGCAGCATTTCTGCATTTAGCATTTCTGTTGTAGTCACTGTCGTCCAACCTTATGCAAGTTATCAAATAATTACTGTAAGTTTATCAGAAAATTTTAAAGTTATGAGCAGCAATATTGTCATCAAGTGACTTAGAACAAATTCCCAACTCAATTTAATCGGATTAAATACAAAAAAAGCCTGATAGACTCAGGCTTTTTTGAAGATAAGCATAATAAATCTTACGCTAATTTAAATTTGCTTACTCTGCTGAAGTAGGTTGTGCTTCCGGTTTTACGACTTTAAGCAATTCAACTTCAAATATTAACGTTGAATGCGGTGGAATCGTACCCGTATCATTTTCTCCGTAAGCCAACTCTGGTGGAATGACAAATTCAAACTTAGAGCCTTCTTTCATTAGTTGAACACCTTCTGTCCAACCAGGAATCACGCGATCCAGAGGGAAGGTCGCTGACTCATTACGATCGTAAGAGCTGTCAAATTGGGTACCGTCAATCAACGTTCCTTTATAGTGAACTTCAACTGTATCGCTCGCTTCTGGTGAAGCCCCAGTACCTTCTGTTAGAACTTGATATAAAATTCCAGATTCTGTCTGAGTTACCCCATCTTTCTTTGCATACTCTGCGCGGAATTCATCACCCGCTTTTTTCGCGGCTGCTGCTTTCTCTTCAACTTGAGCGGTCGCTAATTCATTCACGCGAGTATCGAAATCTTGTAGAGCTGTTTGAATCTCTTCTTCTGTCAATGAAGACTTTTCAGCAAATGCATCCTCAATCCCTTTCAACACTAGTTCTTTGCTTAAATCAACACCAAATTCTTTAGGTTTATCTAAACTAGTGCCCAAGTAATTTGCAAAAGAAACACCAATTGCATAAGCCACTTTTTCATCATCATTTTTGAATTCAACAGTTTTAGCTGCTTCAACCGCTGGAGCTTCTGCAGGGGCAGCCGCTTCTTCCTGACATCCCGCCATTAACGCAATTGTTGCTGCTAGTAGCGACACTTTAAACATTGATTTCATTTATTTCTCCAGAATGGGTAGGAAAACCTACCGTTATTTCGCACAATTCATCAACAAGAATTGGCGCGCAATAGATTGTTATACCAATATAACCTTATGTGATTCGTTTGTCTTTAGACTCAAGTGGATATCTAAACCGATGCTTACATTTTCTCGTTACCTAATAATATCCGTTGTCAGTGCTATGTTAAATGGCTGTTTTTTATCGGCGCCCCCAGATCAGACATGGTCGATAACTCCATCTGGTGCGACTGCTTTTGGCTTGAGTCGTGATGCTCGGTTCGCGATTACATTTTCCCAAGAACAACAACTTCGCCTTTGGGATTTGGTAAAAAATAAAGAATTAGCAAACCTAGGAGCTTTAGATCAGGAATCGAGTCCAGTTCAACATATTCGTATCTCAGATAATAAACGCTACGCCATTACTGCCGGAACCAACAATTTTGCAGTTTGGGATCTTGCATGGTCTCAAGCTACAGGGCTTTGGTCCGTTGCAGACGGAACGATTCGTGATATCGATATTTCTAGTGATGGCGAACAAGTTCTTATGGGTTTATCCAATGGTAAAGCCATTTATCTAGATTTAGTCAATGGGCGTCGCTTAGAGTTCCTCGCCCATCAAGAAAAAGTGAATACTGTAGCGCTTTCCGCCAACGGCCGTTATGCCTTAACTGGCGGAAATGACTATTTTGCTTATTTATGGGACACTCAAACAGGTCAGGTTGTCCGCAGTTATGAGCATGAACAACGCGTGGTTAGAGTTGCCCTCCAGAGAAAGGGAAAATTAGCATTTACTTCCGATGGCGGTAATCAAGCCAAAATTTGGGATATTAGTCGTGGTGAAGAATTATCGCAGCTCAATAGTTTTGCTCGCCAACTTATTTTTTCAACAGCACGCTTCTCTGATGATGGTAAGTATCTTGTTACTGGTACACCATCAAGCAAGGTCACCATTTGGCAAGTACAATCTGGTAATAAATTGGACAGTTTCGAGGCGACACCAACAAAAGATACTCGTCCTCCACGCGCAGTCGTGTATGATGCTGCTTTCGATAATGACGGCCGAGTCATTTCAGCAACCTCTGCAGGAATTGCCGAGGCTTGGAAATTTGAATGAGTAATCCCATGACAGATAACGAAGATAAAAAACTAGAAGTAAAAGTTAATGACTTGGAATGTCAGATCGCTTTCCAGGAACAAACTATTGAAGAACTCAATGATGCTTTAAGCCAGCAGCAGCTTCAATTGAGTAAGATACAAGAACAGATGGTATTTATGGTCAGTAAAATAAAATCATTAAACACGAGTAACCTTGCTGATCCATCAGAAGAAACACCGCCTCCGCATTATTAAGTGATTAGTAGCAATCATAAAAATTAATGTAGAAAAACATAACTAATAACCACGCCAGCAACAACTAAACACCCTCCGAGCCTGCGTAAGTCATGATCTTGCTGATGACTGAGCTGCTGCATCATTTTTCGCCAACCTGACGGTGCTAATAGCGGCCCTAACCCCTCTACAATCAGTACAAAGCCGATTGCGATCCAAACTGATTGTGACATGAGCATTTCCTAAAAGTGGGTTTAATTGTAACTAGCAAAACAAAAAAGGCTCCCGAAGGAGCCTTTCGTCATAACCAGAATGTCTATTTTTCGCTAGAGCCTTGTGCGTCATTCATATATTTGAAGAACTCACTATTAGGATCCAACACCAAAATGTCACTCTTACTACTAAACGATTTCTCGTACGCTTTTAGTGAACGTAAGAAACTAAAGAACTCAGGATCTTTATTATACTCACTCGTATAAATCTTAGCCGCTTCTGCATCCGCATCACCACGAGTAACTCGAGCGATTCTATCTGCTTCAGCCAAGATAGTTGCGACCTCAAGTTCCGCTTGAGCTCGGATGATTTCAGCTTTCTCACGACCTTGAGAACGGTGCTTACTTGCAACAGATTTACGCTCAGCTCTCATACGTTGGTAAATCGACTCACTGATTTCATCAGGTAAGTTAATTTTTTTCATACGAAAATCAACAACGTAAACACCCAAATCTTTCATCGCGCTGGTACGAGTACTCTTAAGTACTTCTTCCATAACTTGATCGCGTTCACCATCGATTTCTAACGCTTCTCTCGCTGCTTCCGTTGTCAATTCATCAACATCAGTACCAGTCGGTAGAACCGCCTTGTTACGAGGGCCTGAAACGATTTGCTTAATTTCACGAGCACCAATTTCTGAACGTAGAACATCTGTCACTTTACGTTCTAAAAGCGCTTGAGCGGTTAACGAGTTACCACCACCAGTCGAAAGATAGTATTGACCAAAGTCTTCGATACGCCATTTAACGTATGAATCGATGATGACATCTTTTTTCTCTGAGGTAACAAAACGGTCTGAACGCCCGTCCATCGTTTGAATTCGAGCGTCAAGACGCTTAACTCGATCGAATATCGGCATCTTAAAATGCAAACCTGGTTCATAAATATGAGCCATGTCGCTGTTCGGATCTTTAAGTAATCGACCAAAACGAACCACCATTCCGCGCTCCCCTTCAGGAATAACGAACAGTGACATCAAAATAATAATCAACCCAATCGCAATCACAGGGACAAATAACTTACGCATTCTTAGTATCTCCCTTGACGTGTTGTTGAACGAGATGAAACATCAGTACCGTTGCTCACATTGGTATTTAATTCCGATTCTAATTCAATATGATCGTATAGTGGTGACGACTTCAAATCACGCTGCGTCGGTGTTCCACCTAGCTGCCCAGCCAATTTGTCGACTGGTAAGTAAAGAAGGTTGCCACTGGATTTCGAATCGATCAAAACCTTAGATGAACTAGAATAAACTTGTTCCATAGTATCCAAATATAAACGATCACGAGTTACACCTGGTGCAGCTTTATATTCAGGAAGTAACTTAGCAAACTGAGATACTTGACCTAATGCTTCATTGCGAACACGTTCGCTATAACCATGCGCTTCTTTCTTCAAACGTTCAGCACGACCTGTTGCTTTAGGCAAGATTTCATTTTCATAAGCTTCTGCTTCACGAACAAAACGTTCTTCATCTTCTCGTGCAGCGATAGCATCATCAAATGCATCTTTTACTTGCTCAGGCGGACGAGCTGATTGGAAGTTAACATCAACGAGTACTAACCCCATATCGTATTTATCGATGATAGAATCTAACGTTTCTTGTGTACTTTGACGAATCTGTTGACGACCACTTGTCAGAATACTGTCCATCAACGAATCACCGATAACGGCACGCAACGCTGAATCAGTTGCTTGACGTAAACTGTCATCAGCATTCGTTACTTGGAAAAGGTATTTGTAAGGATCAGAAACACGGTATTGCACGTCCATTCCAACCGTTACAACGTTTTCATCTTTGGTCAACATGAGTCCAGTCGCACGTAAAGAACGAATCGATTCTACATCCACTGATGTCACTTCGTCGAAAAAACGAGGACGCCAGTTTAGACCAGGCTCTACCACTCGGTCATATTTACCTAGACGAAGCACAACGCCACGCTCTGCTTCACCAACAGTATAGAAACCGGAAAAGAACCAAATAGCGACGGCAATTGCAGCTACGACACCAAAGCCGATAGCACTGCCACCTGAAAACGAAGGTCCACTTCCACCTTTCTTGCCAAATTTACCACCCAATTTCTGACTTAATTTGTTAAATACTTCATCCAAATCAGGTGGACCTTGATCTCGACCACCACGTCCATCTTTATTACCCCAAGGGTCTTTTTCTGGTCCGTTGTTGTCGTTGTTACCGTTATTACCAGGCTCATTCCACGCCATCAGTAATCTCCATCATTTGCTATGACGTTCTAATTTAGCAGTCCTTTAAGCAACTATAAAGTCACGAAAAACTACGCTCTCTCTTTTCTCTAGTTTATACCAATCTGATTCCTGCATACGAATATTAATTAACAAATTACCTTCGTCGTCATATTCTTCCTGCTGAATTGCCATTGATTGGTAAAATAAACTACGAAGTCGACCTTGATACTCAGGAGGAATTCGTAATTGATGTTCTACAACTTGTACCGCAAGACGCTTAGATAAAGCTTGGAATAATTCTTCCATGCCCAGGCCTTGCATTGCTGACACCCATACACAAACTGGAACCCCTTCATCATCATATTCCACTCGAGGTTCCTGATGATCCATGCTGTCAATTTTATTCATCACCAACAATACGGGAACATCACCGGCGTCAATCTCAGACAATACCGTATCTACAGCGTCCATATTCTCACGAAAACGCTCATCACTGGCATCAACAACATGTAACAAAATGTCAGCTTCTTGAGTTTCTTGTAACGTTGCCTTAAATGCGGCAACTAAATCATGGGGAAGATGGCGAATAAAACCAACGGTATCTGCAAGTATCGCTAGTCCAACATCTTCCAGCTCAATTTTTCGTAAAGTCGGATCGAGTGTCGCAAACAGTTGATCCGCGGCATAAACGTTGGCATCAGTGATTTGATTAAATAGTGTAGATTTCCCTGCGTTAGTATAGCCCACCAAGGAAATGGTGGGTATTTCCGCTCGATTTCGCGCTCGTCGTCCTTGTTCACGCTGCTTCGATACTTTTGCAAGTCGACGCAATATCGCTTTGATACGATCCCGCAACAAACGACGGTCTGTCTCGAGCTGAGTTTCACCAGGCCCACGTAGACCGATTCCACCTTTTTGCCTCTCTAAGTGCGTCCAGCCCCGAATTAATCGCGTTGAAAGATGCCTTAATTGAGCAAGCTCGACTTGAAGTTTACCTTCATAAGTACGCGCTCGCTGAGCAAAAATATCCAGAATAAGTCCAGTACGATCAATCACTCGACATTCACATAATTGTTCTAAATTACGCTCTTGAGCGGGTGAAAGTGCGTGGTTAAATATAACCACATCGGCTTCAGAATAACGAACTGCTTGGGCAATTTCTTGAGCTTTGCCTTCACCAACATAATATTTAGAATGTGGTGCTTGACGACTGCCCGTAACAACTTGCAACGTTTCAACACCCGCAGAAGAGACAAGCATCTGACACTCTGCCAGATCGTCCCATTCACATTCTTGCGTAAAATTTATATGAACAAGTATGGCTCGTTCACCGGCTTCATAACGGTCAAACAAGCAACCAACTCCTCAATATCATACGTTTAATACTTATATGCAAAAACTTAATCTTCTGATTTCTCTGTACGCTCTTGCGGGCGATCGGCTGTATGATGACTAACCGCACGAGCAGGCACAACGGTAGAAATCGCATGCTTATAAACCATTTGGCTCACAGTATTCTTCAAAAGGATCACAAATTGATCAAAAGATTCGATTTGCCCTTGAAGCTTAATACCGTTCACAAGGTAAATTGAAACAGGAATGCGCTCACGACGTAGTGCATTCAAGAATGGGTCTTGTAAAGATTGTCCTTTAGCCATTTTTATTTTCCTTATTTTGTATTTTTAATAATTTATTTAGCTATTGGTGCTTTGAGTTTAGTTCGTATTTGCAACTATACAACACGAGTTAAAACTACCCTAATGTTGTATAAAAAATTAACAACGGGGTAAAAAAATGAAAGAACTCCTACGAAATTCCTAACTTAAGCAATGCTATTATACACAGCCATCTCAGTTGGAGGCTATTGTTTTTGACACTAATTCAAATGCCTGATCGATATCCTCGCTATCGAGCCACATCAACTCATCCCAGCCTCTTAGCCATGTAATTTGACGTTTGGCCAACTGGCGAGTGGCACACACACCGCGAAAAACAGCATCTTCTAAAGTAGTCGTTCCATCTAGATAATCCCACACTTGGCGATATCCAACACAGCGAATAGAAGGTAAATCTGGGTGAAGATCACCTCGATTGTGAAGATCCTTCACTTCATTCACAAATCCAGACTCAATCATACGGTTAAATCGCAGTTCAATACGACGATGTAACTCTTTGCGATCGTTGGGAGCAATCGCAAACTGTTCGACTCGATAAGGGAGCCCCTCGCCTTTCACTTGAGTTAACTCAGTAAGAGTTTTACCCGAAATTCGATAAACTTCCAATGCACGCGTTAACCTTTGCGGATCATTTGGGTGTATTCTCTTTGCCGAAATAGGATCAATTTCCGCTAATGCATCATGCAAATATTGCCACCCATGAGTTAACGCTTCTTCCTCAATCTGTTGTCTAATCGTCGCATCAGCGCTAGGTAAAGGTGAAAGGCCTTCCAATAGCGCTTTGTAGTACAACATCGTTCCACCAACAAGCAATGGAATCCGCCCTTTTGCAACAATCTCTTCCATCTCTTTCAAGGCGTCTCGCCGAAATTCTGCCGCTGAATAAGCTTCGGTAGGATCAAGAATATTAATTAACCGATGCGGTGCTAAATCCAACTCTTTCTGACTTGGTTTCGCAGTACCAATATCCATTCCTTTATAGATAAGCGCGGAATCAACACTAATAATGTCTACGGGGAACGCCTGTCGCAGCCGGATCGCCAAATCCGTTTTTCCTGAAGCGGTAGGGCCCATCAAAAAAATGGCAAGTGGTAATGGTTTAGTCATGAATGTAATGCCGTTATGGTCGATGAAAAATCAACTTGTCGAATAAGCTTAAGATCATCTAATGGTAATAGACCCTCCCAAAGCTGTTCAAGTTCCGCAATAAGTTGAATGGCTTCTGATAAAGTATACGTGCTTTGTTCAGCAACAATATGATTTGTCAGCCAATCCGCCAACAAATCGATATGTTGCTCTGACTGAGTAAGTACCTGAGAAGCCGCGTAGGAGATCAGGTTTGGTAACAGCTTTTGTAAATTTTGTTGGCGTAATGGTTGAGGAACACTCATCACCATCACTTTTCGACTTGGTCGCAACGTAATCTCAATACCTAAGTGAGAACATGACTCTATAAGCTGATCAAAAACCTTCCGTTCTTCCTCAGTAACCGTAAAGGTCAATGGAATAAGCAAAGGCTGAGACAGAAGATCCTGTTTGGTTGAATCTAGTTGCTTCCTTGTCCTTAGCCACTGAGCTCGATGAAGGGAAATCAAGCAAGGGTTCGGGGTCGATTGAACGAGTAAAAAACAACCCTCGACGATAGTCACCGCTTTTCCAATCTCGGTAATTGGTGCACTACCTTTGCAAGGTTCGTGATTCGCAGCCGTCGAGTTTGATCCAGTCGAAGGCAATACTAACGGCTTTGCAACCACGTCATCAACTTCAGTCTGCATCAATGCCTTATAGGCACTCACTTGTTTCTGGCTTGGTGCTTTTTCGGGTTGATAGCGGTACTGATTTTTATCTTTTAGCTCTGGCGAGCGAGGCTTGCGGTTTCCCTCTGCGATATGATCAGTAAATTCACGCTTAGCTTGTCGAGGGTAAGTCGGCGTATTGTCTAACTCTGTCGTTGGTTGAGATGATGATGCGTCGTCGTTTGAGTAGTGAAATGCCGCCTCATTCTGAGCGGGTTGCTCGATATACTCAGCTTCCGCTAGCGCACTCGTTAATGCTTGATAAATAAAATCGTGAACAAGTCTCGCCTGGTGGAATCGCACTTCGTGTTTTGCTGGGTGCACATTAACATCGACGTGATGAGGATCGATCTCAATATAAATCACGTATGCCGGATACTGGTCGGGACGAAGGCTATTTTCGTAACTTTGACGAATCGCGTGATTGATGAGTTTATCTTTCATCATTCGCCCATTCACATAACAGTATTGCCAATCGCTCTGCTGGCGAGCTCCGTGAGGATCAACAATCCAACCATGCAACTTTAACCCTTGGTGTTCGAGCTCGACTTTGAGCATATGACGAACAAATTGCGTACCACAAGCGGTTGCGATTCTCTTCTCGATTTGCGCATCAGTTGTACTTGCTCGATATTGCCGTACTACTGATCCGTTGTGGCGTAATGTAATCGACACATCAAATCGACTTAACGCAATTCGCTTTAACAACTCATCAATATGGCTGAATTCGGTTTTTTCAGTACGCAGGAACTTTCGGCGTGCCGGTGTGTTAAAGAACAGATCGAGAACTTCAATGGTGGTACCAATAGGATGTGCCGTTGGTTTTAGGCTCACATCCATGTCACGACCTTCACAATACGCTAACCACGCTTGTTCTTGAGTCGGCGTCCTTGAAGTTAAAGTGAGTCTAGAGACTGAACTTATACTGGCAAGCGCTTCCCCACGAAATCCTAAACTAACGATGGCTTCAAGATCATCGAGCGTATGAATTTTCGAGGTTGCATGACGACTTAATGCGAGTGTTAATTCATCTTTGGCGATTCCAGACCCGTTATCCCTAACACGTATCAGCTTTACACCACCTTTTTCGATATCAATATCGATACGTGTAGCACCAGAGTCGAGGCTATTTTCAACTAATTCTTTGACGACAGATGCGGGTCGCTCGACCACTTCACCTGCGGCTATTTGGTTTGCTAATCGAGCAGGTAATATCTGTATGGGCATCATTTATTTTTCCGGAATAAGTAGCACTTGGTCGACAAGTAATCGGTCAGTTCTGAGCTTATTCGTTGCTCGCAATGAATTCACACTGACATTAAATCGACTTGCGATTTTGCTAAGAAAGTCCCCACGGCGCACTTTATATTTTCGTAATGGTGCTGGTTTTGATGGTGTTACAACGCCTTTATTTGTCGTTATTTTCAGCTTTTGGCCGACTTTCAGTACCGAAGACTTCAGCTTATTCTGTTGCTTAATCGACGCAACACTTACATCATAACGAGTCGCGAGTTGACCAAGGTACTCTCCAGGCTTAACCGAGTGGGTTACCACTTTAGTTGTTTTCACAGGTGCAATATTCACAGGCTTTTTCTGTGTAACTATCCTGCTTACTTTTGTGGTTATTTTTAGTTTTTGACCCACTTTTAATACTGACGATTTCAATTTGTTCTGTTGTTTGATCGAGGTGACACTAACATTGTAACGAGTCGCAAGTTGACCAAGGTATTCACCAGGCTTGACTGTGTGGATTATCACTTTATTTTCAATGACTTGACTATTTGGCGTCGAAATAGAAGGAGATGATGTGCCACCAACAAGCAATACTTGCCCAACTCGTAACGTCGTTGACTTCAATTTGTTGGTTTCAAGTAATCGATCAACGCTCGTTCCGTAACGCTTAGCCACTATCGACAATGATTCACCCGATTTGACCACATGTTTTGTCGCTTTTTTACGTGCGGCAAACAACGTCCCTTCCGGTGGGTTATCATCAAAATATTGGACTATCGCCTTTGTCATTGAGTTGGCAAGTTTATCCTGATGAAGACGGCTAAAGAGTAACTTTTCTTCTTTTGGATTAGAGATAAACCCAGTTTCAACAAGAACTGAAGGAATATCAGGAGACTTAAGAACCGCTAGACTGGCATTTACCGGGCTCTTTTTATGCAAATATGCCACTTTCCCAATTTCCGACAAAATGTCTTTAGCTAATTTGTAACCTTCTTTTTGTGAATGGCTAAATTGAAGATCCAATAATGTTTGACTTACATTAGGGTCGCTATTGTTTTTAGCCAGAACCTGCCCCGCTCCGCCTAGTAACTCCGATTGGCGTTCATGATTTTCAACCCACTTAGATATTTCCGTATTCGCACGACGAGTATTCAATACAAATACTGAAGCCCCACGAGGTTGCGGTGTTTCAAATGCGTCAGCGTGAATGGAAACGAGTAAATGTGCTTTATTTTTTCGAGCAATATCTGATCGCTTATTTAACCGAACGAAGTAGTCCCCGGTCCGAGTTAATACCGCTTTCACGCCAGAAATTGCATTCAATTTGGCAGCAAGTTTCTTTGAAATAGCTAAAGTGGCATTTTTTTCGTAGTTTCCACCAGGGCCAATTGAGCCAGGATCTTCACCACCATGACCTGCATCAATAGCCACGATTACATCATCTTGTCCAATATACTGAGACGCATCTCTAGCGACACTGTTCGAATTAGTCGTATTGGCTGATGATACGGTGCTAGATACTTTATCGTTTGAGTTTTTGTTTGGGTGCGCGATATCAATCACTAAACGGTGCCCATACTCACCATTTGGTGTTGGAGCCAGCTTAAACACTTCGGTTTCAGCGGGTTTAGTTAAATCAAATACCAAACGGAGCGAAGTATCATCTTTTGGGGTGCTAAGGCGAATTTTTTTTAAAATCGGACTCTTAGCGGTATCAATTGGTAATTTAACTTTATTGGATATATCTAAAATATCGACGACTAAACGTTGTGGATTTGATAGCGAAAAATAACTGTAGTGAGATTCATTATTAAGGTCGATCACTACACGAGTTTCATCTGGCGCTGGCCATACTCGAACGCCTTTTAAAGTGTTTGCGCTCGCAGAAAAAGAAGGCATGCAAGCCAATATAAGAATGAACAGAGTAAAACTGGAGATTATTTGTTTAAAATTTTTCATAACGTCAACTGACACAATAAGACTTTCCCATAGGCACTGTGTGCGGTTAATTCAGCGACTCTCTGTTGGTCGCGGTAACGAATTATAATATCAAGATCTGGCAAAGGAAGAACGCCTTCCCCTTTTTCAGGCCATTCGACAATACAAATAGACTGGGGAGAAAAGTAATCACGAACACCCATAAATTCTAGCTCTTCAGGATCAGATAACCGATAAAGGTCGAAATGATACACTTCCCAAGACTCTAATTGATAAGGTTCAACTATAGTATAAGTTGGACTTTTAACATTGCCCTGATGACCTAACCTTCTAATAAAACCACGACTAAAGGTAGTTTTTCCTGCCCCTAGATCGCCATAAAGATACAAGGTGGTACTTTGTGTACACAAACCAGCCAGTGCATTGCCTAATTCGATGGTGGCTTCTTCATCTTTAAGGAATATGGATTTACTGGTCATCAAATAAAACTCTCTACTACAAACTAAAGAGGCGAAATAGTAAACTGGGTTCGATCATCAGCACAAGCATTCTTGTACAAAGGCAAAGAAAATTTACAAATATTTATCTGTTATCGAGGATCATAAACGGCTTTACCTAGATCCTAGTATAAATATCCGATAATATTCGCACCCTTTTTTAATCCGAGAGTATTAAGATCGTCACATGATCAATTATCAGGAATTAGCAGACAAAATAAAGATTTGGGCTAAAGAACTCGGATTCGACAAAGTCGGGATCAGTGATATTGATTTAAACGAGCATGAAGCTGAATTACAACACTGGTTAGATTCAGGTTATCACGGCGAGATGGATTGGATGGCTCGTCACGGCATGATGCGTGCACGTCCCGGAGAGCTCCTGCCTGGCACTATTAGAGTGATTAGCGCACGAATGCAATACCTTCCACCTCAGGCCCGTTTTGCAAGTACACTAAATACTCCTTCCCACGCCTATATCAGTCGTTATTCTTTGGGGCGTGATTACCACAAACTGGTTAGAAATCAGCTAAAAAAACTTGGAAATAAAATCCAAGAAGAATATTCCGAACTTAACTGTCGCCCATTCGTTGATTCTGCGCCCGTTTTGGAGCGTCCTTTAGCTCAACGTGCAGGATTGGGATGGACTGGGAAACACTCCTTGATACTCGACCAAGAAGCCGGATCTTGGTTTTTTCTTGGGGAGTTGATGGTAAATATTCCATTACCCATTGATGAACCAAGTACTAACCAATGTGGAAAGTGCACAGCATGCATTACATCTTGCCCTACGGGAGCTATCGTCGCAGAAGGTGTCGTCGATTCAAGAAAGTGCATCTCTTATCTTACTATCGAATATTCGGGTTCAATTCCCGAGGAGTATCGTAAGGCGATAGGAAACCGCATTTACGGCTGTGATGATTGCCAACTAGTCTGTCCTTGGAATCGAGATGCTCCATTAACGAAGCAAGATGACTTTAAACGTCGCGCTATTTTTAATACACCGGATTTAGTCGATCTATTTATGTGGGATGAAGAGACGTTCTTAAACCAGTTACAAGGCTCGCCAATTCGCCGAATCGGCCATAATCAGTGGTTGCGCAATATTGCCATCGCAATCGGAAATGGGCCAAGTTCTGAACGTAGCATAAATGCGTTAAAACAAAGACTGGGAATAAACGAACTTATTGATGAACACATTCGCTGGGCACTCCATCAACTCCATGAAACGGAGAACAACAGAAATGGAAAACACCTCCGGCTAATTAGAATTATTGAGAAAGGCCTACCTAGAGATGCGTAGCTATGAATGTGGCTGAAAAAGTGCTTTTTACTTTAATGCCATTACCAAAAACCAGCCGTGTGGACAAAGTACATAATAATGATAAAACACTGAGCCTTAAAAAAAGTTAGCCACATTAATAATTAAATATAAAGATCAAAGAACTATTGACAAACGATCCCGTTTAGATCTAGATAGAAATCACAAAAAATAAAAAAAGTCATAAAAAGCAACAGGTTATGATTTTTTACGTGTTCAGATCAAGATTTAATTACCTGTACGATCTTTTGTTACGCAGATCACAAGTTATCTAAAATACAGATTATAAACAGAGTTATCCACAGATTTTTTTTGTGGATAACTCTGTTGATTACAAATATTACAAAAGCTCTATCCCTTTATCTATCAGGGGTGTGACGAATATGGATATAATAAGAACGTAATACAGTAACTCAATTAATAATTATTAATATGCGTTGAAGTAATACTGATTGAATATGAGGACAAAGAGCGTGAATATTCTGTTGAATTGTTTCTATAAGAAATTGGTTGCGGGAGCAGGATTTGAACCTACGACCTTCGGGTTATGAGCCCGACGAGCTACCAAACTGCTCCATCCCGCGTCCGTAATTATTGTCCTTGGTAATGCCGACAATAATGTTTTTTGAAAATTGGAGCGACACACGAGGTTCGAACTCGTGACCTCAACCTTGGCAAGGTTGCGCTCTACCAACTGAGCTAGTGTCGCATTTAATCTTGTAGAAATTGGTTGCGGGAGCAGGATTTGAACCTACGACCTTCGGGTTATGAGCCCGACGAGCTACCAAGCTGCTCCATCCCGCGTCCGTAATTATTGTCCTTGGTAATACTGACAATAATGTTTTTAAATCTTTAAGTTCTTAATGAAAATTGGTTGCGGGAGCAGGATTTGAACCTACGACCTTCGGGTTATGAGCCCGACGAGCTACCAAGCTGCTCCATCC
>NZ_JBSQDJ010000024.1:0-26903 GCF_053850235.1 Vibrio phycocola
CGCGTCCGTAATTATTGCTCTTGGTAATTCTAGCAATAATGTTTTTAAATCATTAAGTTCTTAATGAAAATTCGAGCGACACACGAGGTTCGCTTTCTTTTAACTAAGAGCGTGACCTCAACCTTAGCAAGGTTACGTCAAGCTGCGTGTTAAAAATTTGGAGCGACACACGAGGTTCGAACTCGTGACCTCAACCTTGGCAAGGTTGCGCTCTACCAACTGAGCTAGTGTCGCAATAAACGCTTTACGTCGTTTAGGGCTGCGAATTATAAGAGCATTTTGAAACGATGCAAGCATTAAGACTAAAAAAATTCATTTTTTTTTGTAATCTCAATTGAATGGCGAAAAAGCCAGCAAAGATCGAGCAGTTATGGTGAAATAATCCGCACTAACCAAAAAATGTCCCTAAATTTTAAATACCGATTTTCGGTAGTATTGCAACTCAGCAATCGATTCTCGGATATCATCCAATGCTAAATGGGTTCCTTTTTTACTAAACCCAGTCAAAATATCTGGCTGCCATCGCCGGGTTAGCTCTTTAATTGTACTGACATCTAGTGCTCTATAATGAAAATAGTCGTCTAGCTCTGGCATATATTTGACGAGAAAACGACGATCTTGACCAACGCTGTTACCACAAATTGGAGATTTTCCCTTTGGAACCCACTGCTCTAAAAAAGCGATGGTTTGGTTAATAGCTTCTGCTTCACTCACCGAATCAGTCCGAATACGCTCGACCAATCCACTTCCGGTATGTGTGGTAGTGCACCATTCATCCATTTTATCCAATTCGCTTTCTGGCTGAAAGACCGCTAATACTGGGCCTTCAGCTAATACATTAAGTTCCTTATCAGTAACTATTGTCGCTATCTCGATAATTTTATGAGTTTCTGGGTCAAGTCCAGTCATCTCAAGATCAATCCAAATTAAATTTTGATCATTAAAAGACATAACAGTTCCCTATATGGGTTTTAAGATAAAAAAGGTACTATACCTCATTCAAGTTAGGGCGAGATACTCCAATATGCATATTGAGTAATCTTAAACGACACAGTGTTTCCCTCTTAAAGTAGATAATTGTGGCAAAGAGAAAAAAATTAACTCATGGCCAAGTGCGCCGAGTCAGAAATAACCAGAAGCGACGTCTGAATAAAGATGACCATATTGAGTGGGACGATACAATGCTCGGTGCCGTTCAAGAAGGGCTTGTCATTAGTCGCTTTGGACAGCATGCCGATATCGAAGATGTTGATTCTCAGCAGATTCATCGCTGTAATCTTAGACGCAATATCGAATCTCTCGTATCTGGTGACAAAGTCTTATGGCGTGCAGGTTTAGAGAAGATGGCTGGAATTTCCGGTGTTGTTGAAGCCGTGAAACCTCGTAGTTCTGTGCTCACCAGACCAGACTATTATGATGGTTTAAAACCGGTAGCAGCCAATGTCGACCAAATGATCATTGTTTCTTCAGTTCTCCCTGAATTATCCTTAAATATTATCGATCGTTATCTCATTGTATCTGAAACGCTAGGTATCACTCCTTTACTCGTTCTCAATAAAATCGACTTATTAAATGAAAGTGAATACGACTCCTATCGTCGATCTATGTCAATCTATCAGGATCTGGGTTATACAATTCTCTACGTCAGTAAAGAGTCAGGAGCCGGAATTCAAGAGCTAGAACAGCATTTATTTGGCAAGGTGAATGTTTTTGTTGGCCAATCGGGTGTTGGAAAGTCGAGCTTAGTGAATGCTCTAATGCCAAACCTTGAGAGTAAAATCGTGGAAGGCGATGTGTCGGAGAATTCCGGCCTTGGGCAGCACACCACCACCACTGCAAGGCTTTACCACTTCCCCAGTGGAGGTGACCTTATCGACTCACCCGGTGTCCGGGAATTTGGCTTATGGCATCTGGAAGCAGAAGAAGTCACCGAAGCTTTTGTCGAATTTCGACCTTTTTTAGGCGGCTGTAAGTTTCGTGATTGTAAACATAGTGATGATCCTGGCTGCATTATCAGAGCAGCAGTGGATCGAGGTGAGATCGCAAAGGTTCGTTACGATAACTACCACCGTATAATCGAAAGCATGATGGAAAATAAAGCCAACCGTCAATATTCTCGAAATAAAAAAGCGGATTTATAGCCCTTAATTCTTATTTAGTTTCATTTCAATTACTGACAGTGAAATAGGAATTCAGTACTATTTCGCTCTCATTAATTTTTAATCACATTATCAGAAAAATCGGATGCATAGCTCATGGATAAATTGAAAATTGGACTTCAGTACTGGCTTCCTCAACACGCTCTTACTCGGTTTATGGGAAAACTTGCATCCGCTAAGGCTGGGAAACTGACCACGTTAGTCATTCGTTGGTTTATTAAACAATACAAAGTTAACATGAATGAAGCACTGCATGCGGAGCCAGAGCATTATCAAACTTTTAATGACTTCTTTGTTCGAGAACTCAAACCGGGATCTCGTCCAATTGCTGCAGGAAAAACCGTTTTAACACACCCAGCTGATGCGTGTGTTAGTCAATTTGGCCCGATCGTTGATGGCCAGTTAATTCAAGCCAAAGGCCACACTTATTCTGCGTTAGAATTATTGGGTGGTAGTAAAGAACTTGCGGCAGAATTTAATGATGGTGGTTTTGCAACACTTTATCTTTCTCCAAGTGATTATCACCGAGTCCACATGCCTTGCGATGGCATATTGCGTCAAATGATTTACGTACCAGGCGATCTTTTTTCGGTTAACCCTTTAACCGCTGAAAATGTCCCTAATTTATTTGCTCGAAATGAACGAGTAGTCTGCATTTTTGATACTGAATTTGGCCCTATGGCACAGGTTCTTGTTGGTGCAACCATTGTCGGCAGTATCGAGCAAGTTTGGGCTGGTACGATTACTCCTCCAACCGGAAACTCTGTGCACAAATGGAATTACCCAAGTGAAGGTGAAAAAGCTGTTCGACTAACAAAAGGCGAAGAAATGGGTCGCTTTAAGTTGGGCTCAACTGTGATTAACCTATTTGCTGCAAACCAAATTTGTTTTGACGATAGTATGAAGCCGGAAGCCCCAACAAAAATGGGAACACCGTATGCTCATAAGGTCGATAATTCAGAGAATTAATACTCATCAATAACGGTGGACCGTTGTTTTAAGTCCATCGTATATATTGATCAAAACCAATTAATATTCGTTTTTAATCAATTTGATAAAAAAAACTCTACCCAGCTCTAAGTCCATGGAAACATGATCCTCTATTCTAATTAAATGAGGGCCATGGACTAAGCGAGCAGTAAATGAATCGAGTTAGAATCACCCAAATCATAAAATTATTAGTTTGTTTTATTCCTGCTATTGCTCTACTTTTTGTCCCCATCGATAGTATTCCAATCGACAACTTAACACTTATCCAACATCGCTTATTAGCTATTTTTCTTCTTGCTGCGCTTCTTTGGATCATTGAGCCCGTTCCCGTTTTCGCAACATCTATTCTGATCATTACGTTAGAGTTGATCATGATATCGAACAAAGGTTTACACCTATTTCGCCCTACCGAGGAAGGCCATGAGTTTGGCACTTTAATAAGCTATACCGATATATTCAACGCGTTCTCCTCCCCCATCATCATTTTGTTTATGGGAGGCTTTGCGTTAGCCATTGCTGCATCGAAATATGACCTCGATAACAACCTTGCTCGCGTTCTACTCAAGCCATTTGGGACACAACCAAAATTCATCATGTTGGGGTTGATGTTAATTACAGCCTGTTTCTCTATGTTTATGTCCAACACCGCAACTACCGTAATGATGCTCGCGTTATTGGGTCCGATTGTCGCATCAGCGAAGCCTGGAGATCTGGGCATTAAAGCGTTAGTACTATGTATCCCAATTGCCGCTAACACAGGTGGTATTGCGACTCCAATAGGGACACCGCCAAATGCCATTGCTCTTCAGTACCTAACTGGGGAAAACAGCATTAGCTTTTTATCGTGGATGATGATGGGGTTACCCTTTGTTATTATCCAACTAACCTTTGCGTGGTTTCTTCTTCAGCGCCTTTTTCCTTCCACACAAACTCATATGGAATTAAACCTTCAAGGGAAGTTTGGCAAAAGCTGGCAAGCGATTACCGTATATGTCACGTTCGCAGCGACGATAATTTTGTGGATGACGACATCGCTTCATGGCATGAATACCTATGTCGTCGCCATCATTCCACTCGCGGTCTTTACCTTAACTGGTATTATGGGAAAGGTTGAACTTAAGCAAATAAACTGGGATGTACTTTGGTTAGTTGCCGGTGGTATTGCCATTGGAATCGCCTTAGATAAAACGGGGCTCGCCTATGCGCTAGCAAATGCAATCAACTACGATTCTTTATCTCCTTTGGCTGTTGTCATCACACTTTCTATCGTATGTTGGCTAATGGCAAACTTTATGTCGAACACTGCAACGGCCAACTTACTCATGCCCATAGCCGCTGCAATTGGCACATCAATGAATGGATTGCAGAGCATCGGGGGGTTACAAGGCCTTCTCGTGGTTGTCGCTTTCTCTGCATCTTTAGGGATGATTCTCCCCGTATCAACACCGCCAAATTCTCTCGCATATTCGACTGGGTTAATCGAAAGCCGCGATATGGCAAAAGTCGGTTTAATCATAGGAATACTTGGGTTAGTTATGGTTTATGTTGCCCTCTGGGTTTTAACATAATTCCTTTTTTAAGGAAGTCTCGCAGAGTAAGGAACTCTATTGGTTTCAATACCGATAAACCTCTTTTATTTATCAAAATCTTAACGCATAGTAGTGCTTTTCATTATAGTGAGTAGTACATCAATGGGTTATGAATGGTTAGCGTTGGCCGCTGCACTGTTATGGGCAGTCAGTAGCATGGTTTCAGTTATTCCTGCGCGTCATTTAGGCTCATTTTCATACAGCCGCTGGCGTATGGGTTGTACCTCAGTCATTTTGATCGCAGCGATTCTTTACACAGGAGGATGGCAAACCGTCCAAATCAACCAAATCCCTCCCATGATGCTTTCAGGTCTTATTGGAATATTTATTGGTGATACAGCTTTATTTGCCTGCTTCAATAGAATGGGGCCGCGTCAAGCAGGACTTCTATTTTCATGTCATGCGGTCTTTTCCGCTATTCTGGGGTTCTTTTTATTTAGTGAAACAATGAGCTCGCTAGAATTGTTGGGCTCAACTCTCGTATTTATCGGAGTCATTACTGCGATTTTATTTCGAGGAAAAGCCAAAGAAACTCACCAGTTAGAAATGGTACATGGAAAGGTGTGGCTTGGTATTGCACTCGGGCTTACCGCAGCTTTATGCCAAGCCCTAGGAGGTATAATAGCCAAACCCGTTATGCAAACGAATATCGACCCAATATCAGCGTCAGCAATTAGAATGATGACAGCATTTGTCGCGCATCAACTCTTATTCATGAGTGGATTTAAAGCAAGTCAGCCTATATTAAAAATTACAAAAAATATTTTCCTGATCACCGCTTTAAATGGGTTTATGGCAATGGCATTAGGCATGACGCTCATTTTGTATGCATTGCGTACCGGTAATGTGGGTATGGTCGCCCTTCTCTCCTCAACGACTCCAATTATGCTACTCCCTCTTATGTGGATGTACACAAAACAACGCCCCAATGTATATGCTTGGTTCGGTGCATTTCTAGCAGTTTTTGGTACAGGAATATTGGTATATAGATAGGACAGAAGGGTTGGCCATAAAAATCAAAAACTTATTCTGAGTTAAACATTATCAACGTAGCTACATCTGACATTAAATCAGTAACAAAATTACAACAATAAAAATAAAAACTGAATTTAGATCACAAAAAACTTGCAAAATGTGACTTGCATCACCTAAAATGTAATTAACTTACAGAGGAGAGTCACTATGTTATCAATTATCAAAGATATTTTTGTTCCAACTAAAGACTACGCTGGCCGTCGCATTGACGATGTTATCCATGGTTTAGCAGCACGTACAAACACCGATGCTCTAGCTTGGTCTTATCTTAAAGATGAATCAGCATATGAAAATACAGTAACAGGCATGCGTATTTACCCGCATGAGGTCACTAAGTATGCCGCTTAATACGCCAAGCATATTTCGTATATAAAACAACCCGATCACCTATTCCCCCAGTGAAGGGTTGTTTTTATACAAACACACTATAAGCAAGAGAAATAAAGGATTATCAATTCAGGGCATCGATGCCCTAATAAATTAAAATTCCCTCGCCTCAGATATCACAGAGTTCAACCGGCTTCCCATAATACCAACCTTGTTGTATATCAATCCCTATCTCATTCAACATATCAGCTTGACTACGACTTTCAACACCTTCTGCGATACAAGTAGTGCCCATATCCGAAACTAATGCCTTAATAATACTGAGTAAGTTTCGATTATCATTTCGAGTCATGCTCTTATCTATTTTGATATAGTCAAAGTTTAATTCTACAAGATACGCCAAGTTAGAGTAACCAACACCATAATCATCAATAGCAAAACGATAACCGAGCTCTTTTAACGCTTTCATCCTTTCAGAGACAATATCTTTGTTTTCGAGCAGGTTCTCATCTTCTGTTATTTCGAAAATAGTACCTTTGATAAAACCCTCATCGAGTGATGAAACATAAGAATAAAATCGATCAGACAGCATATTTTTAACCGATATATTAATTTGAATAACGTTGTCTAACTTAGACTGTTTCACTTGTTCAATTTGATTGATGGCATGTTCATCATGAATATTAAACCTTTTGATTTCATTCATAATTGATAATGCATTGGTATGACTAGGGGCTCTTGTAAAGACTTCGTATGAGAAGACAGAGTTTGTCTTTGCATCAACTATTGGCTGAAAGACATTAAAGAAATAACCTCCTGAATTTATTTTCCTCACTAATAAGTAGCGATTAATCATGTAGATTAGCTTTTTACCGATAGAGAAGAACACAACAGCAAGCACAAAAGTAAACACAAATATTTTATAATAAAGTGGAAGAGAAGCTTGCTCACCGGAGCCAAGCCCATACTCTATATTTGATATAACGTTAGATTTCTCGGTATTTGTATAATCCTCAGTGCCATAGAGGTGCTTACCACTTTTAATCAAGCTAATATTTGAGGTACCGACGATACCGGATAAAGAAGAGATTTTTAAAATTAGGTTATACTCGATATCATTATGTGTTTTCTTTACAACATAGACTGGCTCACCCAATGAATTAATTTTATGAGGCCCAGTCATCAAATACCCGGGGGAATTAATGGGATTCCGAACTTTAACATTCTCTCCATCGCCCCAAGAGTTACATATCACATAACTTTTTTTGTCGTACCTTGAAACAATTCCAAACTCAACGCCACCAAGAATTGAGAACAACTCTCTGCGCATGAATAAAATAATTCTATTGTCACATTCCCCAGTATATTTATTCTCAATCTGGTCTAACACAGTAATAATATTACTGAAGTAACCCTCTATATTACTAATAGCCATGGCATTGTTTTTTATACTGGCTTTAGAACGGCTTGCTGACAGTCTATTTTCCTCGAAATTGATGATATACGAGGAGATAATAAGCGCTAGTACGCAACTAAAAATAAACCTAACAATATAATTATTTAACGTTGGCATTGTAAGTTCCCTTTAGTACTGCTCCCTCATTATAATGAGCAGAAAGCTAATCCATATCGAGATATCAAGCTGTGAACTGGTATAAATAATTATTTACTGTGTTCAAAAACTAGGCATACATCTTACATGATATCGATTACAAAAACATTGCTTCGATACAATACTCAATAATAAATCCTATTAAAAACAAGGTTATTTGTTTTCTTATCTCCAAATAACGTTTTTCAATATTCGAAAATCTACTTCAACTCAATATCCCGCTTTGAGCAATTGTATGCAACAGTCAAATACGAACAATAATCAATTGGTTAATTTACCCCAATGGCATTAATAGGAAAAATCATTGATCTTCGCCTTATGTATTGAGTGCAAAGTGTAGTAAAATTACGTTAATTTCATGATTCAATTACTTAGATTTTAACGAGGTCTACACTATGTCTGCTAAGAAGCCAATGGCTCTAGTCATTCTTGACGGTTGGGGTTATCGCGAAGATAACAATGACAATGCGATCAGTAATGCAAATACTCCTGTTATTGACGGATTAATGAAAAGCCGTCCAAACACCCTAATTTCTGCGTCAGGTATGGATGTGGGTTTACCTGATGGTCAAATGGGTAATTCAGAGGTCGGTCATACTAATATCGGCGCTGGCCGAATCGTATACCAAGATCTGACCCGTATTACTAAATCTATCAGCGATGGTGAATTCCAAGATAACCCAACAATTGCTGCTGCAATGGATAAAGCAATTAAAGCGGGTAAAGCGGTACATATTATGGGGCTAATGTCTCCAGGTGGCGTTCACTCTCACGAAGACCATATCTACTCTGCTGTTGAAATGGCGGCTGCTCGTGGCGCTGAAAAAATCTTCTTACATTGTTTCTTAGACGGGCGTGATACACCACCTCGTAGTGCTGAAAATTCATTAAAACGTTTCGATGACCTTTTCTCTTCATTAGGGAAAGGCCGAGTTGCATCACTTGTCGGTCGTTACTACGCGATGGACCGTGACAACAACTGGGAGCGCGTTCAAGAAGCTTATGAACTGCTTACCGATGCAAAAGGCGCCTTCACTTTCGATTCTGCAGTTGAAGGTCTTGAAGCAGCTTATGCACGTGATGAGAATGATGAATTTGTTAAAGCAACAATTCTTCAAGCAGAGGGCCAAGAGTCTTCAGCAATGGAAGATGGCGATGCGGTTATTTTCATGAACTACCGTGCAGACCGCGCTCGTGAAATCACTCGTGCATTTGTACCAAGCTTTGATGGTTTCAAGCGTGCTAATTTCCCAGCTATTGATTTCGTTATGCTGACTCAATATGCAGCGGATATCCCACTGCTTTGTGCATTCCCACCAGCTTCACTTGAAAATACCTATGGTGAATGGCTATCTAAAGCAGGGAAAACACAGCTGCGTATCTCTGAAACTGAAAAATACGCTCACGTTACGTTTTTCTTCAATGGCGGTATCGAGAACGAATTCGAAGGCGAAGAACGCCAACTCGTTGCTTCACCAAAAGTCGCGACTTACGATCTTCAACCTGAAATGAGTGCCCCTGAACTCACAGATAAATTGGTTGCCGCCATCAAATCAGGTAAATACGACACTATTATCTGCAATTACCCTAACGGTGATATGGTTGGACACACTGGTGTTTACGATGCAGCGGTAAAAGCATGTGAAGCGGTTGATGAATGTATTGGACGTGTCGTTGAAGCAATCAACGAGGTTGATGGTCAAATGTTTATCACAGCAGACCACGGCAACGCAGAAATGATGATAAACCCAGAAACGGGTGGAGTACACACTGCACACACTAACTTGCCTGTACCATTAGTGTATGTTGGAAACAAAGATGTAACTCTGAAAGAAGGTGGAAAACTGTCTGACTTAGCACCAACCATGTTGGCATTAACAGATATGGAAATTCCAGCTGAAATGTCTGGTTCTGTGCTCGTTTAAAACCCTTTTAGTACGAATAAAGCTAAGCCTCGATTTATCGGGGCTTTTTTATTGCCGACGACTTCATTAAATAGAGATTTTTCTTCATTGAAATATCGTTAAGAGATTTATATTAGGTATACTGACCAGCTGAATGGTGATTGTTATTAAATTTTAGTTTTAATAGGTATGCTGTGACTTTTCAATTTGTACGCAATTTTTTCAAATCATATTCTTACGCCCTTTTTGCCTTAGCTCTGGTTATGCCATCAGTGACGCTTGCAGCGAAAAGCAATGAGCTAAGCGGTGTAAAAAGTGAAATATCTCACCAACAAAAAGAGCTTTCAAAACAAACTAAGAAACTAGACTCTCTGCAAAGTGAATTGAAGAAACAAGAAGTCACCATTTCTTCGATTGAAAAACAAATTAAAGAGACTCAGAAAAAGCTCACTAACAAAAACTCAGCAATAAAAACATTAGAGCAAGAAATTACTGTTCTTGATACACAAAAAAGAGAGCAGTCTGAAAAACTAAAAAAACTCATCGATACCTACTACATCACAAGTCACAGCGGTAACATTTCAACCATATTAGACGGCAATATCGATGCCGATCGTATTAGTCAGTATTATCAGTATCTTGCTCAACAACGTGGTTCGACAATTCAGGCTCTAAATCAAACCCACCAATCACAAATAGCCAAGCAGAAAACACTTCAAAGTGAGAGAGATTCCCTAGCAAAACTCCTTGCAGAACAAAAAAGCAAACATAAGAAGCTCGATAGTACCCAGAGCAAACGCCGTTCAACACTTAGTAAAATAAAATCCGGTATTTCGTCTGACAAAGTGTATCTCGCGGAATTGCAACGCAATGAAGGTCGATTAAAGGCAGAACTCGCAAAAGCGGCTAAACGCAATGCCGTTCCAATGAATGGACTAAAACAAGTACAAGGGAAATTATCATGGCCAGTGAAAGGACGTCTTCTGCATCGCTTTGGCACAAAACAAACTGGGCAAATCGCCTGGAAAGGAATTGTCATTAGCGCCAATTATGGGCAGCAAGTGAAAGCCGCATATCCAGGAACTGTCGTGTTTTCTGAATATTTGCGAGGTTATGGGTTAGTCGTTCTGCTAGATCATGGGAAAGGGGATATGACTCTCTACGGGTTCAACCAAAGCTTACTCAAAAAAGAAGGAGATAAGATTACCGCTGGAGAAACGATTGCACTTGTCGGTGATACCGGAGGACAAACGCAACCATCACTCTATTTCGAAATTAGACGAAATAGTAAAGCCCAAAATCCACTGAAATGGTTGAGTAAATAAACCTCTACTATCGTTAGGCATGAATCGCCGTAATTCCTTCTTCAAGTAGTTTTAGTTGTTCTAACCCTTGCTCTGTCGCCTTTGGCTTTACCACAGAGATCATCTGTAACATTCCCTGATGAATAATTGATTCGCTTACATCACTACAATGAGTATGAGCCGATTGATAATTGAGCCAACTTGTCGTGATTACATGTAATGTAGTCACAAACGTTGTCATTTCATCTTTCTCGACTTCCAATAACCCCATCTCAACAAACGTATCGATAATTTTAACTAAGTTGTCGCGTAGCTGATTTTGCACTTCTATGTACTCAAGATGGAGTTGCTCATCTCGGCGTAAAATTTCAGGCAAATTGCTGTAGAAAAAGCGATATTTCCACATTAAGGTGAAAATTGAATCAAGGTAATGCTTGAATAAAGAAAGGCTCTCATGCTGACCATAAATAGGGCTAAAACGCTCGAGCAACTCAACCGAATAATTTGCAAATATCGCTCTAACAATTTCTTGCTTGTTTCGAAAGTGATAATAGAGGTTACCAGGGCTAATCGAAAGGTTATGGGCGATGTGATTCGTCGTCACATTTCGCTCACCTTGCTGATTAAATAGCTCTAACGCAGCAACCACAATTTTCTCTTTAGTTTTCATTACATCTCAAGCCTATGTATAACCAAGATAATCAATAAACAAAAGTGCCTGAGATACCAGGCACAAATCGAATTACCGCTTAGAGTGATATGGCAGTGATATTTCATGAACCGCATCCACAAATACGCCCGCATTCTCTGGTGGAACATCCAAATGTATCCCGTGTCCTAAATTGAACACATGACCTGTTCCGCCATCACCGAACCCTTCCAATATTGTCGCGACTTCCTGACGAATACGCTCTGGACTAGCATATAACATCGACGGGTCCATATTCCCTTGTAGTGCAACTTTATCACCGACACGGCGCTTGGCGTCCGCAATATTAATTGTCCAATCTAGCCCCACGGCATCACAACCTGTTGCGGCTATCTGCTCTAACCACATACCACCATTCTTAGTAAACAATGTCACAGGAACGCGTCGACCATCCATATTACGAATCAATCCATCAACAATTTTATGCATGTATTGCAATGAAAATTCATTATAGTCTCGCGGCGTAAGTACCCCACCCCATGTATCGAAAATCATTAATGACTGCGCACCAGCCTTTACTTGAGCATTTAAGTAATCAATAACACTATCGGCCAATTTATCTAATAGGAGATGCAACGTACTTGGATCGCTATACATCATACGTTTGATCAACGTAAATGCTTTCGAGCTTCCCCCTTCAACCATATAAGTTGCGAGTGTCCAAGGACTTCCCGAAAAACCAATCAGTGGTACCTCACCTTTTAAATCAGTACGAATCTGGCGAACAGCATTCATTACGTACTGAAGCTCGCCTTCAGGATCGGGAATAGGAAGCTTATCTACATCAGATCGGCTTCGAATTGGAGAGGTAAATTTCGGTCCTTCCCCTTGTTCAAAATATAGACCTAGCCCCATCGCATCAGGAATTGTAAGAATATCGGAAAATAGTATTGCAGCATCAAGCTTAAAACGACGCAATGGCTGTAATGTTACCTCTGATGCTAACTCTGCATTTTTACACAAAGACATAAAGTCACCAGCCTGACCACGAGTTGCTCGATACTCCGGTAAATAGCGCCCTGCTTGACGCATCATCCAAACGGGAGTGTAGTCAACAGGCTGCTTGAGCAAAGCACGTAGATAGGTATCATTCTTTAATTCGGTCATGGTCTCTTCCATTTTTTTAGGATATCGAACGGCTATTTTTATTCTCTTTTTTACATTATCAATGGTTCTTTGACTAAGCTCAAATCAGAATCGTAAATTAATACTCAACAGGTGGTGAACTTTCGTACAATTCAAAGGATTAATCAATACTTTGCAAGCTGGATCAAGTTGTTGAAATAAAGATAGAGGCGTTCATTGCTACATTACTATCAATAGTGATAAAAACTGATCCGCTAGCGAAAATTACTATTATTAATGCTGTACTGAGAATAATACTCTCGGAGTCTCAACGACCTTAATTACCCCCTCCGCGCCGGAGGGCTTTTTTTCGTTTTATATCTCGTCTCGTGTTTATCCTAACACTAAGATATCGTTTTAATATCATCTAATGTCTTATCGATTAAGGCTCGCGCAATCGTACCAACTGGCGCTACTGGGGGTAACTCTTGAGCACCAAACCACGCCGCATCACTGAGTTCAGAATAATCCGGTTTAATCGTTCCTGATTCATAGTCAGCGAGAAAGGCCACCATAATACTGGAAGGAAATGCCCAAGGTTGACTGCCAAAATAGCGAATATTAGTTACCGTTATTCCAGTCTCTTCTTTTACCTCTCGTGCGACACACTGCTCAAGCGTCTCTCCGACTTCGACAAACCCTGCGATTACGGTATACATTCCATTACGGTGACGAGGATGTTGAGCTAAAAGAATCTTATCCTGAGAGCGGACTGCGACAATAATACATGGGAAAATACGCGGATAATGGAGCGTTCGACAATCTTGGCACTGCATCGATGTTTCTCGATGATTTAAATGAGTACGCCCGCCACATTGAGAGCAAAAACGTTGAGTTTGTGTCATATGGCCAAACTGTACCGCTTTGCTCGCAGCAAGAAAAATATCTTCATCAGCACAGATTAATTCTCTTAACGAGTGCATCTCCAATTCAACGTCAACGTCTTCTTCATTAACCCAATAGACCGGTAAACCTTGATACTTGGCAACTTCAATTGCTGAGTCTTTAGGAAGTGACAATTGCTGAGCAGTTCCACACGGTAGTTCTCCATTTATCAGCCACAGATCACTTCCTGAAACAACGCACCAATAGGCACAGCTAATATCGCTATTTGCTAACATGATCACCTCTAACTCCTTGCAGTAGAACTATTTTACTGGCAATCTAAATTGATGTCAGTGTTTAAAATATATGATTTTAAACACGATAAGCTTTTGAGTGAAAATTGGGGCAACGATTTAACGTCCCGATAAGAGGCCAACATTTATGATTGGTCAAAATATGAGGGCATAGCCATGCTAACAAAATTTGAAACTGCGCGAGAACAGTGGGGCGGCTCCAGCGATGTTATTGATCATTGGTTATCACAACGCCAATCCTTAATCGTCGAATACTGTAAGTTGTTATCTTTACAACCTAATGCACAGACATTGACTAAGCTGCCGACCAGTAGTGAAATGGACAGTTTCTGTCGCCAACTAATTGATTATATCTCAGAAGGGCATTTTAAAATCTACGATATGGTCATGGAAAAGTGGCGAGCAACTGGATTCAAAACAACGGAAGAAATTGACCAAACCTACGCAAATATCGTTCAAACAACCACTCCACTGCTCAACTTTTCTGAAAAATATATCGACATGGATGCAGAAGAGAGCATTGAAGGATTTGATGAAGATATGTCTTTGATTGGTGAACTGATCGAAATACGTTTTGAAGTTGAAGACCAATTAATTCAGCTCATTTTAGATAGCTTATCGATTCCACCAGGAGCGTAACTCATACAGGTAGTTTGAGTACTATCCTCTTATAATATTCTGGTCATAACAATCTCAGATACAAAAAAGGCGCCTTTCGGCGCCTTTTCTATTAGTAGCAATCTTTACTCTTCAGAAGAGAAACCTGCATTAAGCAATGCTGCAAGATTGTCTGTCGCTTGTTCAGCTGACGGACCTTCTTGTATTTCAGCGCGCTTAGCTTGGCGATCTTGGTGATAAGCAAAACCAGTACCCGCAGGGATTAAGCGTCCAACGATTACGTTCTCTTTAAGACCACGAAGTTCATCACGTTTGCCCGATACCGCTGCTTCCGTCAATACGCGCGTCGTTTCTTGGAACGATGCTGCTGAAATGAAGGATTCAGTCGCTAGCGATGCTTTAGTGATACCTAACAACTCGCGCTCAAAGCGTGCTGGCTCTTTGCCTTCAGCTTCAAGTTGACGGTTGGCGATCTTAACTTGAGCGTATTCAAGCTGTTCACCCGCTAAGAAGTCAGAGTCACCGGCGAAGGTAATTGTACATTTACGTAGCATCTGACGAACGATAGTTTCGATGTGCTTATCGTTAATCTTAACACCTTGTAAACGGTAAACTTCTTGTACTTCGTTAGCAATGTACTCAGTCACAGCATGAATACCACGTAAACGTAGGATGTCATGTGGAGACTCAGGACCGTCGGCGATAACATCACCACGTTCGATCTTCTCGCCTTCAAACACGTTAAGCTGACGATGCTTAGGAATCATCTCTTCGTAAACATCATTGCCTTCACGAGTGATGCATAAACGACGTTTACCTTTCGTTTCTTTACCGAATGATACTGTACCAGTGTACTCAGCAAGAATAGCAGGCTCTTTTGGCTTACGAGCTTCAAACAAGTCGGCTACGCGAGGTAGACCACCCGTGATATCTCGGTTACCACCAGATTTCTGAGGAATACGAGCAAGCGTATCACCCACTCCTACTTCTTTTCCATCTTCGATATTAACAATCGCTTTACCTGGTAAGAAGTATGAAGCCGGCATATCAGTACCAGGAATCATCACATCTTTACCATTGCTATCAACAAGCTTAATAGCAGGGCGAATGTCTTTACCAGCAGCAGGACGAGCAGCAGGCTCTGTCACTTCACTTGAAGATAGACCAGTAAGATCATCTGTTTGACGAGAAACAGTAACACCATCAATCATATCAACGAACTGGATTCGACCAGCCACTTCAGTGATGATTGGCATAGTGTGCGCTTCCCAGTTTGCAACAGTTTCACCGTTTTCAACTGACGCGCCATCACCTTTACTTAGGATCGAACCATAAGGAAGCTTGTGTTTCTCTTTCGTACGACCGAACTCATCAACGATGGTCATTTCAGATGCACGAGAAGTAATTACAATCTTGCCGTCTTTGTTAGTAACAAACTTGGCGTTATGGATCTTAATCGAACCTTTGTTTTTCGCTTGAATGCTGTTTTCCGCAGCAGCTGTTGATGCCGCACCACCGATGTGGAACGTACGCATCGTTAGCTGTGTACCTGGTTCACCGATAGACTGTGCTGCAATAACACCGACTGATTCACCTTGGTTAACCAAGTGGCCACGTGCTAGGTCACGGCCATAACATAGAGAACAACAACCGAAGTCAGATTCACACGTTACAACTGAACGAACACGCATCTTATCCACTGAGTTTTCATCAATGATCTGACACCATTTCTCGTCAATCAATGTGTTACGTGGAATAAGAATATCGTCAGTACCCGGCTTCAATACATCTTCAGCAATAACACGACCAAGCGCTAACTCAGTAAGTGGAACTTTAACGTCACCACCTTCGATATGAGGCATCATATCGACACCTTCTTGAGTACCACAATCGTGTTCAGTTACTACAACGTCTTGAGCAACGTCTACTAGACGACGAGTCAAATAACCCGAGTTTGCTGTTTTCAGTGCTGTATCCGCAAGACCCTTACGGGCACCGTGCGTTGAGATAAAGTACTGAAGTACGTTTAGACCTTCTTTAAAGTTCGCTGTGATTGGCGTTTCGATGATTGAACCATCTGGACGAGCCATCAAACCACGCATACCCGCTAACTGACGAATCTGAGCAGCAGAACCACGAGCGCCCGAGTCAGCCATCATATAGATGCTGTTAAATGACTCTTGCTCTTCTTCTTCACCGTCACGGTTAATGACGCTTTCAGAAGATAGATTTGCCATCATCGCTTTTGCTACGCGATCATTGGTTGAAGCCCAAATATCGATAACTTTGTTATAGCGTTCACCCGCCGTTACAAGACCAGATTGGAACTGTTCTTGGATTTCGCGAACTTCTTCTTCTGCTTCTGCAATCTCAGTGTATTTCGCGTCTGGTACAACCATATCGTCGATACCAACAGAAACACCTGACAGTGCTGCATAAGCAAAACCGGTATACATGATTTGGTCAGCAAAGATAACCGTATCTTTTAGACCAAGCTTACGATATGCCTCGTTAAGTAGGTTAGAGATCTGTTTCTTACCTAATTTTTGGTTAACGATGCTGTAAGGAAGACCACTTGGAACAATTTGCCACAACATTGCTCGGCCGATTGTAGTATCGATCAAACGAGTGTCAGTGGTTTCGTTGCCATCTTCATCACGAACAGTTTCGGTAATACGAACTTTAACGCGAGAATGAAGCTCTACCATTTTAGTGCGGTATGCTTTTTCTGCCTCTGCTGGGCCAGAAAGATACATTCCTTCACCTTTACCATTTACTTTTTCACGAGTCATATAATAAAGGCCCAATACAACGTCCTGTGAAGGAACGATGATTGGATCACCTGATGCTGGTGACAAAATGTTGTTTGTCGACATCATCAAAGTACGAGCTTCAAGTTGTGCTTCTAAAGTAAGAGGCACGTGTACCGCCATTTGGTCACCATCGAAGTCAGCGTTATATGCCGCACACACGAGTGGGTGAAGCTGAATCGCTTTACCTTCGATTAGTACTGGTTCAAATGCTTGAATACCAAGACGGTGCAATGTTGGTGCACGGTTAAGTAATACTGGGTGTTCACGAATAACTTCGTCTAGGATATCCCAAACAACCGCTTCTTCGCGCTCTACCATTTTCTTCGCTGCTTTGATTGTCGTTGCCATGCCACGAGTTTCAAGCTTGCTATAGATAAATGGTTTAAACAGTTCCAATGCCATCTTCTTAGGAAGACCACATTGATGCAAACGTAGTGTTGGACCAACAGTGATTACAGAACGACCAGAGTAATCAACACGTTTACCAAGTAAGTTCTGACGGAAACGACCTTGTTTACCTTTGATCATATCCGCAAGCGATTTAAGTGGACGCTTGTTAGAACCCGTAATCGCACGGCCGCGACGACCATTATCAAGAAGCGCATCAACAGACTCTTGCAACATACGCTTTTCGTTACGCACGATGATGTCCGGAGCCGCAAGCTCTAAAAGACGCTTCAAACGGTTATTACGGTTAATAACACGACGGTATAAATCGTTTAGATCTGATGTCGCAAAACGACCACCATCTAGTGGTACTAGAGGACGAAGGTCAGGTGGAAGAACTGGAAGTACAGTTAAAATCATCCACTCAGGCTTATTGCCCGACAACACAAACGCTTCAATTAATTTAAGACGTTTAGTTACTTTCTTACGCTTGGTTTCAGAATTTGTTGTTTGTAGCTCTTCACGCATCATTTCGATTTCTGCGTTCAGATCCATGGTGGTCAGCAAATCTTTAATCGCTTCCGCACCCATCTTAGCTACAAATTCATCACCCCACTCTTCGAGACGATCTAAGTACTCTTCTTCAGTAAGAAGCTGAGCTTTCTCGAGATCAGTCATACCAGGTTCAGTTACCACGTACATTTCGAAGTATAGTACTCGCTCGATATCACGTAGCGGCATATCCATTAATAGGCCGATGCGAGATGGTAGCGATTTTAGGAACCAGATGTGGGCAACAGGTGACGCTAGTTCAATGTGTCCCATACGGTCACGACGAACTTTAGTTTGAGTAACTTCAACACCACATTTTTCACAAATCACACCGCGGTGTTTTAGACGCTTATATTTACCACAAAGACATTCATAATCTTTAACTGGTCCAAAAATACGCGCACAAAACAGACCATCACGTTCAGGTTTGAACGTACGATAGTTGATTGTTTCAGGTTTTTTCACTTCACCGAATGACCATGAACGGATCATATCAGGTGAAGATAGACCGATTTTAATAGCATTAAATTCTTCGGTCTTATGCTGTGCTTTTAGAAAGTTTAATAAGTCTTTCACAATCAGCTCCTGTAAGGAGTTAAAAAGGGCCAACCAGTATATGGCTGGCACCTTTTCTACCAGATAACCCAGTTTCTATTCACAATAGAAAAAGGATTACTCTTCGTCTTCTAGCTCGATATTGATACCTAGTGAGCGAATCTCTTTCAACAATACGTTGAATGATTCAGGCATACCAGGATCCATGCTGTGGTTACCGTCGACGATGTTCTTATACATCTTCGTACGACCGTTAACGTCATCAGACTTAACAGTAAGCATTTC
Source organism: Vibrio phycocola (assembly GCF_053850235.1). NCBI lineage: Bacteria > Pseudomonadati > Pseudomonadota > Gammaproteobacteria > Vibrionales > Vibrionaceae > Vibrio > Vibrio phycocola. The sequence continues at coordinate 19,104 of NZ_JBSQDJ010000024.1, forward strand.
TTGTAGAGTGTAAGCAGCACCGTATGCTTCTAGTGCCCATACTTCCATCTCACCGAAACGCTGACCACCGAACTGAGCTTTACCACCAAGTGGTTGCTGAGTTACTAAGCTATATGAACCCGTTGAACGAGCGTGCATCTTATCGTCAACAAGGTGGTTCAGTTTCAGCATGTACATGTACCCTACTGTAACTGGACGCTCAAACGAATCACCAGTACGGCCATCAAATAACGTTAACTGACCTGATTCAGGTAAATCCGCTAGTTTCAATAGACGTTTGATTTCTGATTCGGCTGCCCCATCAAAGACAGGAGTCGCTACCGGTAAACCACCACGTAAGTTTTCAGCTAATGTGCGTACTGCATCATCACTAAGCTCAGCAATATCGACTACCTGGCGATTATCGTCACCAAGGCTGTATACCTCTTGCAAGAATTCGCGAAGCTTCGCAAGCTCTTGCTGTTCTTTCACCATCTGGTTGACTTTATCGCCGATACCTTTAGCCGCTGCACCTAAGTGAACTTCTAGGATCTGACCGATGTTCATACGCGATGGTACACCTAGTGGGTTAAGCACGATGTCGACAGGATTACCTTTCTCATCGTATGGCATGTCTTCCACTGGGTTAATCTTAGAGATAACACCTTTGTTACCGTGACGACCCGCCATCTTATCACCAGGCTGAATACGACGTTTAACCGCAAGGTAAACTTTAACGATCTTCAGTACGCCCGGCGCTAAGTCATCACCTTGAGTGATTTTGCGACGCTTGGTTTCAAATTTCTTATCGAAATCGGATTTAAGCTCATCCCATTGCTCAGCAAGTTGCTCAAGCTGGTTTTGAAGCTCTTCATCTTCAACAGATTGCTCTAGCCATCTCTTACGTTCAATACCATCCAGTTTCGCTTCAGAGAAACCACCGGCGATAAGTACGCTACGAACACGAGCTAGTAAACCACCTTCAAGAATTTGGAACTCTTCTGTAAGGTCTTTTTTCGCTTCTTTAAGCTGCATCTGTTCGATTTCTAATGCACGCTTATCTTTTTCGACGCCATCACGAGTAAAGACTTGAACATCAATTACCGTACCACTCACTGAGTTAGGTACGCGTAATGACGTGTCTTTTACGTCAGATGCTTTTTCGCCGAAGATTGCACGCAATAGTTTTTCTTCTGGAGTTAATTGAGTTTCACCTTTAGGAGTAACTTTACCCACTAAGATGTCACCGCCTTTAACTTCAGCACCAATATAAACGATACCTGACTCATCGAGTTTAGAGAGTGCAGATTCACCTACGTTTGGAATATCAGCTGTAATTTCTTCTGAACCTAACTTGGTATCACGAGCCACACAAGATAACTCTTGAATGTGGATTGTCGTGAAACGGTCTTCCTGAACTACGCGCTCAGATACTAAAATCGAGTCTTCGAAGTTATAACCATTCCAAGGCATAAATGCGATACGCATGTTTTGCCCAAGTGCAAGTTCACCAAGATCAGTTGAAGGACCATCAGCAAGAACATCACCACGAGCAACAGGTTCACCAGGCATGACACATGGACGTTGGTTAATACACGTGTTTTGGTTCGAACGGGTGTATTTAGTCAAGTTATAGATATCGATACCGGCTTCGCCTGGTACCAACTCTTCTTCATTAACTTTAACTACGATGCGTGATGCATCCACTGATTGAACAGAACCGCCACGTTTAGCAACTGCTGTAACACCTGAATCAACCGCAACATTACGTTCGATACCAGTACCAACAAGCGGCTTATCTGCACGCAAAGTTGGAACCGCCTGACGTTGCATGTTTGCACCCATCAAAGCTCGGTTCGCATCATCGTGTTCAAGGAATGGAATCAACGATGCCGCAATTGAAACTACTTGGTTCGTCGCAACGTCCATGTAGTTAACTTCTTCACGTGGGTGTAAACCAGATTCACCTTTTTGACGGGCCGTAACCAGCTCATCGCCAAACTTACCATCATCAGTCAAATATGCGTTCGCCTGAGCGATAACAAACTGACCTTCTTCAATAGCTGATAAGTAGTCTACATCATCGGTAACCACACCATCGATAACACGACGATAAGGTGTTTCAAGGAAACCATATTCATTACAACGTGCAAACGCTGATAATGAGTTGATCAATCCGATGTTTGGACCTTCAGGTGTTTCAATAGGACATAAACGACCATAGTGAGTTACGTGTACGTCACGGACTTCAAAGCCAGCACGCTCACGAGTCAAACCACCTGGACCCAATGCAGAAATACGACGCTTGTGCGTCACTTCTGATAACGGGTTGTTTTGGTCCATAAACTGAGACAGTTGAGAAGAGCCAAAGAACTCTTTTACCGCTGCAGAAATAGGCTTAGCATTGATCAGGTCTTGAGGCATGATTGCATCAAGGTCACCAAGGCTCAAACGTTCTTTTACTGCACGCTCGACACGAACTAAACCAACACGGAATTGGTTCTCAGCCATTTCGCCAACACTACGGATACGACGGTTACCCAAGTGGTCGATATCATCAACCTCTCCGATACCATTACGAATTCCGATTAGCTTGCTCATTACCGCGATGATATCAACTTCATCGAGAGTACCTTGCTCGCCAGCATCTGGACGTGAAATCGAACTGTTAAACTTCATTCGTCCAACCGTTGATAAATCATAACGATCTGGATTGAAGAATAAGCTTTCGAATAACGATTCAGCCGCTTCTTTTGTTGGTGGCTCACCAGGGCGCATCATTCGATAAATTTCGACTAATGCAGAAATACGATCTGTCGTGCTATCGACACGTAACGTATCAGACATGAAAGAGCCATGATCTAAATCGTTAGTGTATAAACACTCAAGTTCTTTGATACCCGCTTGAGAAATATTCGCAAGGGCTTCAAGAGTAAACTCTTGGTTTGCACCGACAATAACTTCGCCAGTTGCTTCGTTAATGTAATCTTGAGCAGATATTTTACCAACGATGTACTCAACAGGTACTTCGATGAATTCAATGCCATCTTTCTCAAGTTTACGAATGTGGCGTGCAGTAACACGACGTCCCTGTTCGACATACGTTGTACCGTTAGCTTCAATATTAAAGCTAGCTGTTTCACCACGTAGACGCTCAGGCACTAATGCCATCATTAACGTTTTTTCTTTAATTTCGAAGTTCACTTTTTCGAAGAAGAGATCCAAAATCTCTTGCGTCGACTTTCCAAGTGCACGAAGAATGATCGAAGCAGGTAGTTTACGACGACGGTCGATACGAACAAACAAATTGTCCTTAGGATCGAATTCGAAGTCCAACCAAGAACCACGGTAAGGTATGATTCGAGCGTTGTATAAAACTTTACCTGAAGAGTGAGTTTTACCCTTATCGCTATCGAAAAACACACCAGGGCTTCTATGCAACTGGGATACGATAACCCTCTCGGTACCATTGATCACGAAGGTACCATTATCAGTCATCAATGGGATTTCACCCATGTAGACTTCTTGTTCTTTAATATCTTTTACAGTACCTGCTGGTGCATCTCTATCATAGATAACCAGGCGTAGCTTAACGCGTAGTGGTTTGGAGAATGTAACGCCACGAATTTGACATTCTTTAACATCAAAGACTGGCTCACCAAGACGGTAGCTAACGTATTGCAGCTCAGAGTTGCCGTTATAGCTCTGTATTGGAAATACAGAACGAAAAGCGGCTTCTAGACCATATTGTCCTTCAGGGTCCTGCTCGATGAATTTCTCGAATGAATCGAGTTGGATCGATAGCAGGTATGGAATGTCCAATACTTGTGGACGAGTACCAAAGTCCTTACGGATGCGCTTTTTCTCGGTATAAGAGTAAACCATGGGGTTCCTCAGCTCGCTGATAAGTGACCCAAACTGCCCACCTTTATCATAACAAAGGCATTGGACAGAGACTAACTAGCTGTTTCGTAGTAGTACTACGTCTTACGACGAAGTATTTTTGCAAAGATGATTGACAAAGAACAGCGGAAAAATCGTCAACACCCTACAGCGCAAAAAGGCTGGTGGTTAATTAACCACCAGCCATTAGCCTTTCGGCTAAGCTTTTAAGCAATAATTACTTAAGCTCAACAGATGCACCAGCTTCTTCAAGAGTAGCTTTAAGAGCTTCTGCTTCTGCTTTTTCAATGCCTTCTTTGATCGCAGCTGGAGCGCCATCAACAAGACCTTTAGCTTCTTTAAGACCTAGGCCAGTAGCACCACGTACTGCTTTGATAACAGATACTTTGTTACCGCCAGCAGCTGTTAGGATTACGTCAAATTCAGTTTGCTCAGCAGCAGCATCGCCACCAGCAGCAGCGCCGCCAGCTACAACTGCAGCAGCAGCAGAAACACCGAATTTTTCTTCCATTGCAGTGATTAGTTCAACAACTTGCATTACAGACATTTCTGCAACTGCGTCTAGGATTTGCTCGTTAGTAATAGACATAACAATTCTCTTTTAAGTCAACAATAAGTTTAATAAGTAATCAGTAAAAAGTTCGGCTTATGCCGCTGCTTCTTCTTTCTGATCACGGACAGCAGCGATAGTACGTACCAATTTGCCTGCAGAAGCTTCTTTCATGCACATCATCAAGCGTGCAATTGCTTCGTCGTAAGTTGGTAGTGTCGCTAGTACTTCAACGTCAGTAACTGCGCCTTCAAATGCAGCTGCTTTGATCTCGAATTTCTTGTTCTCTTTCGCGAAATCTTTAAAGATACGCGCTGCAGCACCTGGGTGCTCATTAGAGAAACCGATCAAAGTAGGACCTACGAATACGTCTTTTAGACATTCGTAAGCTGTGCCTTCTACTGCGCGACGTGCTAGTGTGTTACGTACAACTTTAAGGTAAACACCCGCTTCACGCGCTTGTTTACGTAGAGTTGTCATATCAGACACTTCAACACCACGAGAGTCGGCAACAACTGCAGAAAGTGCACCACTGGCCGCTTCGTTGACTTCTGCAACAATTGCTTGTTTGCCTTGAAGGTTTAAAGCCATTTTGGATTTACTCCTGGTTGTCGTTACACCACTCACTATCATCGATAACAGTGAGCGCTTTAAGGTGCATTCCCAGAAGAAAGTTCTATTAAAATAAATCTTTCTGTCAGTTCGGGCACCATCTACGTAGGCTTGATTAAGTTATTTATTACTAAATAACACCTACGGTCTTGGACGGAGACTGTATTTTGCTTAAAATTTAAGCAACTATCAGCCCCAACCACAAATATTTTGAGCGCGAAATTATACATTAATTTCACGCTCTAGCAAATGCTATTTATTGTTGCGCTTGCGTATTTAGTGTCGCTTGATCTAGTGCAACACCAGCACCCATAGTGGTAGAGATGCTTACTTTCTTAATGAAAACACCTTTTGCACTTGATGGTTTTGCTTTTTTCAATGCAACAAGTAAAGCTTCAAGGTTCTCTTGAATTTGACTTGGTTCAAACGTCGCTTTACCAATGGTAGTGTGGATAATACCATTTTTGTCGTTACGGTAACGAACCTGACCAGCTTTAGCATTTTTTACTGCTTCAGCAACATTAGGAGTTACAGTACCAACTTTAGGGTTTGGCATTAGACCACGAGGACCTAAGATTGTACCCAATTGACCAACAACGCGCATTGCATCAGGAGAAGCAACAACAACGTCAAAGTTCATTTCGCCTTTCTTAACAAGATCAGCAAGGTCTTCCATACCTACTAGGTCAGCGCCAGCTTCTTTCGCAGCTTCAGCGTTTGCACCTTGAGTAAATACAGCAACACGAACTTCACGACCAGTACCGTGAGGTAGAACAGTTGCTCCACGTACGTTTTGGTCAGATTTACGTGCATCGATACCTAGATTTACCGCTACATCAACAGATTCTGCGAATTTTGCAGTTGCAAGTTCTTTAAGAAGAGCAACTGCTTCGTTGATTTCGTATTCTTTAGTGACGTCAACTTTCTCGCGGATCGTACGCATACGCTTAGTTAATTTTGCCATTTTCTTAACCCTCAACCACTAGGCCCATTGAACGAGCAGTACCCGCAATAGAACGTTTTGTTGCTTCGATATCAGCACCAGTCATATCCGCAGCTTTAGTTTCTGCGATTTCTTGGACTTGAGCGTCAGTGATTGTACCCACTTTTTCAGTGTTTGGACGTGAAGAGCCAGACTTGATACCCGCAGCTTTCTTAAGAAGAACTGATGCTGGTGGAGTCTTAGTAACAAACGTGAAAGAACGGTCGTTATATACAGTGATAACCACTGGAATTGGAAGACCTTTCTCTACAGATTCTGTTTTTGCATTAAATGCTTTACAGAATTCCATGATATTAACACCACGTTGACCTAGAGCAGGACCAACCGGTGGACTTGGGTTTGCCATACCAGCTGCAACTTGCAACTTGATATAAGCTTCAACTTTCTTAGCCATGATATTTCCTAATGTTTGGGTAATAGCGCTGATGGTCTAATCAGCTCCCCGATGTGAATAAACACCTATAAAAAGGCGCGAAATTATAATCAGATTTCACGCCTTTGACAAGTTTTTAATTGACTATTATTTAGTCAGCTTTTTCGACTTGACCAAACTCTAGTTCAACTGGTGTTGCTCGACCAAAGATCGATACTGACACCTTAATACGACTTTTATCGTAATCAACTTCTTCAACTGTACCGTTAAAGTCAGCAAATGGGCCATCGTTAACTCGAACTAACTCACCAGCTTCAAACATCGTCTTAGGACGAGGGGCTTCGTTCGCTTGCTCAAGACGATTCAGAATTGCATCGGCTTCTTTATCAGTAATTGGTGCAGGACGGTCTGATGTACCACCAATGAACCCCATAACACGAGGAATACTACGTACTAGGTGCCATGATTCATCATTCATCACCATTTGTACTAGTACATATCCCGGAAAGAACTTACGTTCACTCTTACGACGCTGACCCGCTCGCATTTCGATGACTTCTTCCGTAGGAACAAGTACTTCACCAAAATAGTCTTCCATTGCATGGATTTTGATGTGTTCACGTAACGACTGTGATACGCGACCTTCAAAGCCAGAAAAGGCTTGAACAACGTACCAGCGTTTTTTTGGAGCTTCACTCATGTATTGGACCCTCTATACTCCAGTTGCAAACTCAACAAGACGAACCATTATGCCGTCGATACCCCATAATGCTAATGCCATTACGACACTCACCGCTAACACTATCAGTGTCGTTTGCATTGTTTCTTGGCGAGTAGGCCAAACAACTTTGCGGATTTCAATACGAGCTTCTCGGGCAAAAACGATCGCAGCTTTACCTTTAATCGTGGTTGCTGCTAGGCCTAATGCTAATGCAATCAGAACAATAACGCTTGCGGTACGGATAACCACAGAAACTGTCTCACCATAAAGGGAGTTACCCACAACAGCGACAACTAACAATGCAATAGCGATTAGCCACTTAAATTTGTCTGCTGCACTTGAGCTAGCAGGAGTTTCAGCATGATTTGCTTTCATAAACCAACCTGTAACAAGTCTTACTATAAAACGACAATGACCCCGCTGTTGCAGGGCTAAACCAACCGATATTAGTCTAAAGACTAACATCTAAAATAAGAGTACTTACGTACTTTTATCTTATTCTGCCCTATTTCTGAGCAAAAAAAAGATGCAATGCAGAAAAAGGGCATCAAATGATGCCCCTTTTTCTAGTGCATAGTCAAATTATTAAGCAATAACTTTAGCTACAACACCAGCACCTACTGTACGGCCACCTTCACGAATCGCGAAACGTAGACCTT
>NZ_JBSQDJ010000025.1:0-32033 GCF_053850235.1 Vibrio phycocola
AGTTACTTCTAAGAAGTAAAATTGATTATCATCAACGAGTGCCCACACAGATTGATAGGTCTAAATTGTTAAAGAGCAACTTCTCGTGCGAGAAGTGGACGGCTATTCTAGCGAGATAATTCTTAGTGTCAAACACTTTTTAGAATTTTCTTTTTTTGCTTTCGAGCCTTGTTGATACTTGCTTCACCGCCTTGGCGGGCTGCCGTGTCAACGAGAGCGCATTATAGAGATCCGCTTCACGTTAGCAAGTGTTTTTTCATCAAAATTATAAAAAAATAACTCGTTTGGCGAAATACACAACAAAGCCTTATTTATCCCACTTTACTAAGAGCTAAACTACAACTTATCCACAGAGTTATTCTTTTACAGACAACAAAAAAGCTGCCGAAGCAGCTTTCATATTTAATATTGTAGATTTGAATTAGATACCAGAGCCATCTGTCTCATGATCATCTTCATGAAGGCCACATTCTCGTTTCAAACCAAAGAAGCGAGTTTCTTCTTCTTTCATTCCTTCTTCCCACTTACTCGTTGTATGTGTATCACCAACAGATAAGTAGCCTTGATCCCGTAATGGATGATATGGCAGGTTATGTTCTGCTAAATAGTTCTCAACGTCTTCGTTTGTCCAATCGATAACTGGAAGAAACTTAAACACACCATTTTGAATCGCAAGAATCGGAAGATTTGCTCTCGATTGTGCCTGTTCCCGACGCAGCCCAGAAAACCAAGTTTTTACACCAAGCTCTTCCAATGCCTTTTTCATCGGTACCACTTTATTAATTCGATTGTACTTATCGAGACCTTCGGCACCTTGTTCCCATAACTTTCCATAACGAGCTTCTTGCCAAGCTGGTGAATAGTCTGAACGGTATACTTTCAGATTTAAATTCAACTTTTCAGTTAACTCATCAATAAACTGGTAGGTTTCAGGGAACAGATATCCAGTATCGGTTAAGACAACAGGTACATCTTTCTTTGCTCTCGATACCAAATGAACCATCAACGCAGCTTGAATTCCAAAGCTAGAGGATACTGCATGAGTTCCTTCCAGGTTTTCAAGCCCCCATCTTACTCGCTCTTGAGCAGATAAACTTTCTAAGTAACCATTCAATTCGGCTAAGTGAAGCGATTGCTCCACCTTAGTCATTAGAAGTAACTCGGAAAGCTGCAGCTTATACAACACGCTTTCAGCCATGGAAATCTCTCTTCGATATGATTACTTCTTCGATAATTCCAACACGAATAACAAAGTCACCGAAACACTCTCCACTCTCACGCTCTTTAGCCCAACGGCCTGCTAGCTGATCGATTTCTTCAAGAATCTGTTTCTCAGTGATATTCTCTTTATACATTTTTGGAACACGAGTACCGGCTCTGTTACCGCCAAGGTGGAGGTTATAACGGCCAGGTGCTTTACCTACTAAGCCGATTTCTGCCAACATTGCTCGTCCACAACCATTTGGACACCCAGTAATACGCAGAATGATATTGTCATCTACAGCCAAACCGTTTTTCGCCAGAATGCCTTCTACATCAGTCACAAAGTTTGGAAGCATACGTTCTGCTTCAGCCATTGCTAGTGGACATGTAGGAAAAGCTACACATGCCATAGAGTTTTTACGCTGCTCACTAACACTGTCATCCATCAAACCGTGCTTACGTGCAATTGCTTCTATCACGTCTTTTTGATCTGCCGGAACGCCCGCAACAATTAAGTTTTGGTTTGCCGTCATTCGGAAATCACCTTTGTGAATTTTAGCAATTTCAGCAACACCCGTTTTTAATGGTCTGTCTGGGTAATCTAATAAGCGGCCATTTTCGATAAAGAGCGCTAAATGGAATTGCCCATCAATACCTTCAACCCAACCGATACGATCACCACGAGACGTAAATTCATAAGGACGGCTGGCTTCAAAAGTAATACCCGCTCGTGCTTCAACTTCAGCTTTAAATACATCCGTTCCAACACGATCTAATGTGTACTTAGTTTTGGCGTTTTTACGATTCGAGCGGTTACCCCAATCACGTTGTGTAGTAACAACAGCGGCTGCAACATCCAACGTCTTCTCTAGAGCAACAAAACCAAGATCATCTGCGCGGCGAGGGTACGTTGAAGTATCACCATGAGTCATGGCTAAGCCACCACCAACAAGAACATTGAATCCGATCAACTTCCCTTTTTCAGCTATCGCAATAAAGTTCAAGTCATTGGCATGAACATCCACATCATTGTGTGGTGGGATAACAACAGTGGTTTTAAATTTACGTGGTAAATAGTTACTGCCTAAAATTGGCTCTTCGTCTGTGCCTTCTACTTTCTCACCATCGAGCCAGATTTCAGCATAGGCGCGAGTCTTCGGTAATAGATGTTCACTGATTTTTTTCGCCCACTCATACGCTTCCTGATGAAGCTCAGATTCAACAGGGTTCGTCGTACAAAGTACGTTACGGTTTACATCACCCGCCGTTGCAATTGAATCAATACCGATGCTATTCAATGTCTGATGCATCAGTTTGATATTCGGCTTTAAAACACCGTGAAACTGAAATGTTTGACGCGTGGTAAGACGGATACTTCCATACATCGTGTTATCAGTTGCAAATTTATCGATCGCTAACCATTGCTCTGGTTTGATAATACCGCCTGGCATACGCGCACGTAACATAACATTATGCAGCGGCTCCAGCTTTTGCTTCGCACGTTCATTACGAATATCGCGATCATCTTGCTGGTACATACCGTGGAAACGAATTAACTGGAAGTTATCCGCCGTAAAGCCACCAGTAATACGGTCTTGTAGATCTTGTTCGATCGTCCCGCGAAGGAAATTACTTTCACGTTTTAAACGCTCATTATCAGCTAGGGGGCCTAGCACTTCGCCTAATACTTCTTGGACGTTGTTTTCAATTTTTGTGCTCATTAGTAGACATCCCTTTGATAACGTTTCGCTTTACGTAATTCATTAATAAATTCTTCTGCTTTTTCACGACTCAATTGACCTTGCTGTTCAGCAACAGAAATCAACGCGTCATGAACATCTTTTGCCATGCGGGTCGCATCACCACACACATAGACATAAGCGCCGTCTTGTAGCCATTGCCACACTTGCTCTGCATTTTCTAAAATTCGGTGCTGAACATAGACTTTCTCATGCTGGTCACGACTAAAGGCGACATCGAGTTGAGTCAATAAGCCCGATTTCAAGTATTTTTGCCATTCAACTTGATACAAGAAGTCTTGAGTGAAAGTACGGTCACCAAAGAACAGCCAGTTTTTCCCTTCTGCATCTCGATTATCACGTTCTTGAATGAAGCTACGGAACGGTGCAATACCAGTACCTGGACCAATCATGATCACTGGGGCATTATCATCTTGTGGTAGCTTGAAGTTATTATTATTTTCAATAAACACCTTCACTTCGCCGCCTTCTTCTAAGCGTTGAGCTAGGAAGCTTGACGCACCACCGAGACGAGATTGATCACCTTGTTTATATTCAACTAGACCGACCGTTAAGTGAACTTCCTCATCGACTTCACTTTGACTTGAAGCAATTGAATACAAGCGTGGTGTTAAGCGACGCAACAGGCCAACCAACTCGTCAGCCGATAGCTTGGTTTTCTTCTCAGCTAGTACATCGACAACTTGAGTCTCACCTGCGTAGCTGCGAAGCTTATCTTTATCATCCACCAACTTTTGCAGCTTTTTGCTACCAGACAATTCTGCATACTTAGTGACAAACTGCGGATTTGACGCTGTGATCTCAAACTTAGTCACTAGTGCGCTGTGAATCGATAAACTTTCACCATCTACATCCACGCTTTCAACACCAGACAGACCTACTTTCGCTAAGATTTCATTGGCTAAATCAGAACTGTTTTCATACCAAACGCCAAGCGCATCACCAGCTTGGTAAGTCAACCCTGAACCATCTAAATCAATTTCGATATGACGTACATCTTTGTCGGAATCGCGACCTGTGATTTTTTGGCTTGCTAACAACGCCGCGCTATACGGGTTTTGCTTCGTATATTGAGAATGACCCGATGCCACTGGTGCAGATGATGACACAGCAACAGCTTGTGCTGATCCTAATGACTCTTTGATTAATTCAAGAGACTGTTTACGCCATTCGGCAGCAGTCTCTTCGTAATCAACGTCACAGTCGACACGATCTAATAACGCAGTTGCACCTTGCTTAGACAAAAACGCATCAAAATCTTTACCAGTTTGGCAGAAGAACTCATAACTAGAGTCACCTAAACCAATAACGGCATATTTGAGAGAGTCCAATTTAGGTGCTTTCTTAGATTGTAAAAACTCATGCAAAGCAATCGCGTTATCAGGAGCCTCACCTTCACCATTCGTAGAAGCAACGATGACTACATGAGTCTCTTTGGCAAGGTCTTTACCTTTATAATCGCTTGCATCAAATAACTGCACAGGGATATCGAGCGCGGCAGCATCTTGCTCTAAAGCTTCGGCAACCCCTTTTGCGTTCCCAGTTTGAGACGCGTAGACAATGGTTAGCTTACCTGCTGGTTGAGCGGATACTGCAGGTGCTTGTGCCACACCCGATTGAGATTGACTTAAGCCCCAAAAATAGCCACTGACCCAAGCCAGTTGCTGAGGAGAAAGTTGAGAAACGGTTTGCTGCAGCTGATTTAGCTGACTGTCATTTACTGGGCTAGAAAGTGCTGCTAGCTCGTTTGGATTATTATTTGCTGAAGACATAGTCACGACATTCCTATTCATTGCGTGACTATAGGTTAACCATTATCTCTAATAACAAGAAAGAATAGATGAGTATGTTTTATAACTTTTTGGAAGTAAGGATATTAAAGACCATTATATTAATGGCATATTGATTCAACTCTGACTTGCTTAAAGCCGACTTCGCGCGCGCTTTGCGACGCATAATGTAGATCAGAATAATGGCAAGTTTCACCATTAGAGTGAGTCAGAACAACAAAACCTCCTTGAATATGGCGAAATTCTATAAGCCAATCACCTTGCTCTTCTAAAGGTTCTGCAATTGCTTCGACTAGCAGATTGGCGCGATACATCGTGCGTAATTCTTCTAACGTCATCATTTACCTCCAGCGATAATTCCATTTACCAACCACAAAGCCATTATGGTTAAAATTAACGCAGATGTTAATAGATTGTTTATTCGATAACGTTATTACTACACAAACAAGTTAGGTAATTAGCTTAACAGCGTTACTCCAAAGTGTTTGTAAAAGCGGATTTTGATTACTTTTTGCCTTATATAACCGAATTTGCATCGAGATAGCCCATTGGTGTTCACCTGCAACAATCAAACGAGATTGCTCCAGAGCATTACTCACCATTGTTTCTGGTAACCAACCGAGCCCAAACCCTTGTTTAACCAAAGCCGCAATGCCGACAGCGTTAAAGTCGGAGGTCACTACTTCAAGTTGAGCAATGTCGTGCTGACGTTGGAGATGGTATGTCACGGCATCGGCCAAAAATGAACCCTGTTCATAGCTAATATATGGCTGCGGGCTTTTTTTCACGCCAGGAAGTTGATAGAGCGCTTCGCCATTTTCAGATGGTAAGCAACAAGGAAGGAGCGTTTCTTGTGCCAGTACCAAATGATCAAACTCTTCGGTGGGCAATTGTTCCAAAGAGCTCATTCCCGGATGCCAAAAACAGAGCAATAGATCGCTCTCCTGACGCATCATCGAATTAATAAAATCGCTCTGTTCCCACGTACTCGATTTCATATTGACGTCAATATCGACACCAATTCGATGGCATGACGGTAAAAAGGAGTGTGGATAAAAATTTAAAAACAGCTCTTGAGTTGCAATAAGTCGCAATTGTGACTGGTTATGATCTTTAATTTCTAAACAGCGAGCTTTTGTCTCTCGGAGTTCACGCGTGATCGATTCTGCACTTTGTAAAAATAGCTCTCCTGCTGGTGTCAAAGATAGCGGTAGTGAGTTTCGATCAACCAAAGTGACTTTCATTTCTTCTTCAAGCAATTTGATTCGGCGGCTAAATGTTGGCTGAGTAACATTCTGCTCATCCGCTGCCCGCGAAAAATGTCGAGTACGAGCTAACGCGATAAAATCTTCTAACCATCTTATTTCCATAACAGCCTTCCTTCTTCGACTGCATGGCAAGCAACATGGCTGCCATCGCTGGAAACTTGGCTTTGAGGTATCTGATCATAACAGCGTTGATTCGCATACGGGCAACGACCTGCAAATGCACAACCTTTCTGTTTTTCTGTCGGAGTGGGCACTTCTCCTTTTAATTCAATCGGATTAAGTGAAAGATTATCCAATCGAGGCGTTGAGGCCAGAAGCGCCTTGGTGTAAGGATGCTTGGGCGAACGAAACAGCACCTCTCTTGGAGCGACTTCGCAAATAACGCCTAAATACATCACTGCAACACGCGTGGCAAAGTGCTCCACCACCGCCAAATCATGAGTAATAAAAAGGTATGTCAGGCCGAGATGATATTTTTTATCCATCATCAAATTAAGGACTTGAGCTTGAACCGACACATCCAGTGCAGCCAGTGGCTCATCGGCAACGATAAACTCGGGTTCGACAGACAAGGCTCGAGCCAATGAAATACGCTGACGCTGCCCGCCAGAAAATTGATGAGGGTATTTATCCTCGGCATCGCGATCTAAACCCACTGAGGCCAATAACCCTGCAATGAACTCGTCGGTTTCCTGTAAGCCAAAGCTAGGGTGATGTAATGTCACCGACTCTTTTAGCATCTGATAAACCGTCATTCTAGGGTTTAACGACGCATGTGGGCTTTGAAATACCATCTGCATTTTTTTGCGATAACCCATACGTTGCTTGTCAGATAACGTATCGATGCGCTCTCCTCGATAGAGCACTTCACCTGACGTCGGAGAGTCAAGTCCCATCAATACTCGGGCTAACGTCGACTTGCCACATCCAGTCTCTCCGACCACACAAAGACACTCACCTTTATAGACCGTCAGATCAACGCCATTTAGTGCGTGAATCTGCTCTTTATGGCGAAAGCCTACACGTTTCGCACTCAACGCATTTGACCAACTCGTACTGGTCACAAATGACTTTTCGACATTCAGAAAACGAATCAACTCTTTAGTCAATGTCATTCTCCTTAGTGTCATTTGCGTCAATCATGTCTTCCACTAAAAAGCAGGCACAACTTGAAACACCCGTATAAATAAATGACGGCTGAGAATAACTACAACGAGGCTCGGCGTATCGACAACGAGGGTGAAATGCACAACCACTTGGGCGATCTCTCAATGAGGGCATGTTTCCCTCAATTTGATTGAGCCTCTGACCGGGCGACGCCATCTGAGGCAGAGCGTTCAATAAACCTTGAGTATAAGGGTGTTGAGGATCATTGATAATCTCGAGGGTTGGCCCTTGTTCGACAATTTTTCCAGCATACATCACCAAGGTACGATCACTGATTCGAGAGACCACTCCAAAATCATGGCTGACAATAATCAACGCGACTTGCTCGCTATCGCAGATCTCTTTGAGTAACTTGAGGATTTCTGCCTGAATCGTTACATCCAGCGCTGTTGTCGGTTCATCGGCAATAATTAACTCTGGCTTCAACAACAAGACAATAGCGATAATAACGCGTTGGCGCATACCACCAGAAAGCTGATGAGGATACTGATGAAACCGTTGCTCTGGTGAAGAAATACGTACTTTTTCTAAACCTTGAATAGCCAACTTCTGCGCTTCGTGACGAGACATTTTCTGATGAGAGCGGATCGCTTCGACCATTTGCATACCAATGGTAAGAACGGGATTCAATGTCATCATCATGTCTTGAAATATCATAGCGATACGATGTCCGCGAATTTTCTGCCACTCCTTAATCGATAATCCAGTCAGTTCGCGACGATCAAACCGAATTGAACCCGAAGAAATGTATCCGGGTTTGGTCAGAAGGTTCACAATTGAATACCCAAGGAGTGATTTCCCTGCACCGGATTCGCCGACAATCGCCACTTTTTCACCGGCTGAAATAGAAAAAGAGATATCGTGTAATGCGTGTAAATCGCCACCACGGTGACGAAATTTCACATTAAGGTTGTCCACAGAAAGCAGTGCCATATTAACTCAACTCCCCTTTTTGTGGATTAAGGTGGTCACGGAACCAATCACCAAGCAAGTTCATAACAAAAATCAGCACAATTAACGTTACGCTTGGAAACGCACATATCCACCATGCGCCGGAAAACAAATAAGCAAAACCAGAAGAAATCAAAGCACCAAGCGACGGCTGAGACGGTGGCATTCCTAATCCAAGAAAAGAAAGAGCCGCTTCCGCCACAATGGCATTTGCTATTTGGATCGTCACTAAATCGAACAATGATGAAATTGCATTGGGCATAATATGGCGAAACATAATACGCGTATTACTGACCCCAAGAATTCGAGCAGCATCGACATACTCTTTCTCTTTTTCTGCAAGCACACAGGCTCGAATTGTTCGTGCAAAAATAGGCCACTCTGCAATGCCAATCACCACAATTAACATTAACATGGCTAATTGCTGGTAAGCGACACTCCCAAACATCGCTTGAAACAGTGCCAAAACAACAATCGCCACCATCATTGTTGAAAAAGAGAGTTGAATATCGGCACAGCGCATTAGAAAGGTGTCTAAGCGCCCCCCAATATAACCCGACAACAAGCCAATACAGATACCGAGTATTAATTGGATTGCCACGGCACAGATACCTATGGTGAGTGACAGTCGAGTGCCATGAAGAATAACCGTAAGAAGGTCGCGCCCTTGCGTATCTGTTCCGAGTAAGAAACGCGCATCGCCACTTAGCCAATATGGGGCGATCTCGGCATTCATCAAATCCATAAATTGATTTGAATGTACATTGTAAGGCGAGAGCAATGGCGCAAGAAGTGCCACTAAACAGTAGAAGAAAAAAATCCCTGAGGCGAATAATGCCAGCTTGTCGCCGCGAAGTGCGTACCACATGTGACGTAAACGATTCGGTTCAATGTGAGGAGCATAGCGGCCAGTCATATGCCATACCCTGAAATTCTAACTCGCGGATTCACCATGATATAAATTAAATCCACCAACGTATTGATCAACACAAAACCACAACCAACCATAATTAAATAAGCCGAAAGCAAAGGCGTATCGACTCGGGTAACCGCCTCCATAAATAAACGTCCTAGACCCGGCCATTGAAAAATCGTTTCCGTAAGAAGCGTATAAGCGACCACGGTTCCCACCTGAATACCACCCACAGTAATGACGGGTAACATGGTATTTTTAAGGGCATGAATAAAGTAAATTCGAGAAGAAGATATCCCTTTAGACCAGGCAAACCGAATGTAATCACTTTGAAGAACTTCTAACATTTCGGCGCGAATCAAACGTACGAAAATAGGCGTTAACACAAACGCTAATGAAGCACTGGGCATAATCAGATGCAACAGCCCATCTTGAGTGAGAAGTCCCGTTCTCCAAAAACCGAAAATGAGCGTAGTTTCTCCTCGACCGAAACTCGGCAATAGGCGCCACTCGATCGCAAAAAAGTACACCAAGAAAATACCGAAAATAAAAACTGGAACCGAAAGGCCAAGAGTACTCACAAATAGAGTCACACGTGCCACAATATGGCGAGGGTGAATTGCAGCAATCACCCCAAATGGAATGGAAATAAGAGCAACCAAAATTAGGCCGCATAAGGTTAATTCTAATGTCGCGGGTAGCTTGCTAAAAATCACCTCAAGAGTCGGTTGTTTGTAGTAATACGAAGTCCCCAGATCGCCTTGAACCGCCCTTAGCAAGAATTGACCATATTGCACCAATAATGGTTGGTTGAGGCCGAGCTCTTCTCGAATTTGCTCTCTTTCGAGCAGTGACACGCTTTGTCCAACCATCTGTTGTACAGGGTCGCCCAAATACGTTTGAATAACAAACCCCACCAAGGTAATGGCAAGGAGTACCAAACTTGCTTGTAGCAATCGGCGCAGAATAAACGAAAGCATTAGTACGTCACACCCGCGTTTGCTCGTATCATCATTTACGGTTCCTGTACCACTAGATCACCAAAATAAGGGTTATTTTGAATATTCAAAACATCCGGCAAATTTAGCTCTTTCTTACTTGCCCAAATTCGATTCTGCCAATGCAATGGGATGATGGCGACATCATTCATGACTTGCTCCTCGATCGCTTGCATCACAGCTTGGCGTTTTTCTAGGTTCATCGTCTGGTTTGCTTGTGTAATCAACTGATCAACCACTGGGTTACAGTAGCCACTCGCATTATAAACCCCCAACCCGGAACCAATATTGCGACAAGCAACTGTAAACTCAAAAATATTATTGGAATCTTGAGTATCCGATTGCCAACCTAACATCATTACATCCGCGGCTCGCTGATCGTATAGTTGGAAATACTGAGCCTTGGGCATGGTTTTAAAATCAACACGAATGTTAATTTTCTCCAACATCGCAACGACTGCTTGAGCAATCTGCTCGTCACTCATGTAACGATTGTTTGGCGCCATCATACTCAAATTGAATCCTTCTGAGTATCCCGCTTCCTTCATCAATTGCTTAGCCTGCTCAATATCATATTTAGGCTCAAGATTCGGAATATGCCCTAGAAAAAACGACGCACTAAGCTGTCCGGCTTCTTTTCCATACCCTCTGAGAACCTTATTAACGATTAAAGCCTGATTGATCGCCAAACTCATTGCGCGCCGAACACGGAGATCGCTCAACTCAGGGCGGCGCTCTTGGTTAAGCTGCAACATAATAATTCGAGTGCCCGGTAAATTGACCAACTGAACATCACGTAACTCGTTCACTCTAGGGATATCAATCGACGCGATTGGTGAAATAATATCGACATCTCCAGTGAGCAACGCCGCCAAACGGGTTGAATCTGAACGAATCGGAAGTAACTCAAGGGTATCGACATTGCCCTTCGTTTCCGTATCCCAATAATTTGGGTTTCGCTGAAAAACAATCTTTTCACCGGGCACTCTCTCCATAACGACGAAAGGTCCTGTGCCCGATTCATTGTTTGATGCAAAAGAGTGACCAAATTTAACAATAGAATCTCGACCATCGTAATAGTCAGAATCAATGGCAAAAACATAAGCCAAGATATTTAGTAACAAAGGAAATGGGTAGCGAGTGTGAATAATGATGGTGTGATCATCCACCACCTCACTATGACTAATCACATTGAATAACGCTTTAAAGTCAGTTGAACGTTTTAATCGCTCAAGAGTATAGGCGACATCATTTGCCGTGAAGGTATTTCCTGAATGAAAAACAACATTTTTCCGCAACGATAATTGCAAAGAAGTGTCACTAAGCACCTGCCAAGACGTGGCCAACCGAGGTTCAAAAGTACCATCTTGTTGCCAACGCACTAAAGAATCGAATACGGTATGCGAATAGAGTAATGCGCCTTCAGAAAGTTGCTCATGAGGATCAAGAGACACAGGTTCGGAGTCTAGCGCGACTTTAATGGTCGTCGCTTGACTCCACGAACTTAGGGTTGTGAGCCAGATTAATCCAATAAATATTAATTTATGCCGTAGCATCGTTCCATCCTTGAAACTGTATCTATATTGGCTTACTGCATGTAAACCATTCGGTGATCATTACTGTCGTTTCAAAGCATACTACGACTGATCCTCTAAATCGCATTAATTTGGTTGAACTGAATCGAAAAACCCTTTCTCGCTCTCACTTCAGGCTATTAGGCAACATCAGTAACCTGTTCTGACAAACGCTCTTCCACCACGGCATGACAAGCAACCAGATGACCACTTTGCTCCATTGTTAATGAAGGGGTTTCATTACGACAACGATTATTCGCAAATTGGCAACGTCCATGAAATGCACAACCACTTGGCGGATTTAAAGGTGATGGCAATTCTCCTTGCAGTTTTATGCGTACGCGCCGTTTTTCTGGAGAGAGCTGTGGCGTACTCGACAGAAGCGCCTGTGTATAAGGATGCTTAGGAGAGGCAAAAATCTGTTCACTCGGCCCTTGCTCAACAACTTTTCCCAAATACATCACCATCACATCATCGGCGATATGCTCAACAACGGAAAGATCATGAGAGATAAACACGTAACTCAACCCAAACTCTTGTTGAAGATCCATCATTAAATTCAATACTTGAGCTTGGACTGACACATCCAAAGCGGACACTGGCTCATCTGCCACAATGATTTCCGGATCAAGCATTAGACCACGTGCGATGGCAATTCGCTGGCGTTGACCACCAGAAAACATATGTGGGTAACGATCGTAGTGCTCTGGTTTTAAACCAACCTTTTCCATCATTTCCGTCGCTTTAGCTTTGCGTTCCGCTTTACTCATTGCACTGTTAATCACGAGAGGCTCTTCCAAAATCGCGCCTATCTTCTTACGCGGATTAAGCGACCCATATGGGTTTTGAAAGATAATCTGAATCTTTTGACGAAGCAATTTCTGTTTTTCACTGGAAAGCGCAAGTAAATCATCGTCATGAAAATTTAAACGACCTGAGGTGGGTGTTTCGATCATCGTTAGCATTCGTCCCAACGTTGACTTTCCACACCCCGACTCTCCCACCACGGCGAGAGTTTTGCCCTTTTCAAGCTCAAAGCTAATGCCGTCTACCGCTTTCACAACCGCGTCCGGTTTAAACATCCCCTGTTTGACTTGATAGTGCTGTTTAAGGTTAGCGGCTTTTAAAATTAATGGTTGTTGACTCATGCCGTCGCTCTCCCTTCACTGTTCAATGGAGTATGACATTTTACTTGGCGCTCAATTGGCCCTTGATTGCTTGGAGCTTCGGTATGACACCGTTCCGTTGCGTAACGACAACGTGGACTCAACAGACACCCTTTTGGCCTATCGAATAATCCCGGTACGACACCCGGCAATGCTTCCAAGCGCGCTTTTCCCGCTGAAGATTCAGGCAAAGATGCAAGCAAAGCCTGAGTATATGGATGTTTCGGGGTCGCAAACACTTCACTTGCAGGCCCCGATTCAACCACTTGCCCGGCGTACATCACAATCACACGATGTGCCACTTCTGCAACCAAAGCAAGATCATGAGTAATTAAAACCAGTCCCATTTTCTCTTTGCGCTGTAACTCTATCAGTAAATCAATAATCTGAGCTTGAATGGTCACATCGAGTGCAGTTGTCGGTTCATCGGCAATCAATAAACGAGGGTTACATGCAATCGCCATGGCAATCATTACACGCTGGCTCATTCCACCAGACAATTGATGCGGATAGTTTTTTAAGCGAGATTCAGGTGCCGGAATACCCACTTGATTCAATAGCTCAATCGCGCGTGCTTTTAACTCTTTTTTACTGCCACCTTGGTGAGTTTTTAACGCTTCGATAATTTGGTAGCCCACGGTAAAGCATGGGTTTAAGCTGGTCATAGGATCTTGGAAAATCATTGCGATATCAGAGCCTGTTAGCTGGCGTCGCTTTGCCTCCGACATCGACAGTAAATCTTCACCATTAAAACTTAACTGGTTCGCACTGACTTCTCCGGGATAATCGATCAACCCCATTATGGAAAGGGAGCTAACACTTTTCCCCGATCCTGACTCTCCGACAATCCCAAGAACTTCGCCTTCCTCTACTTGATAACTAATGTTGTCGACGGCTTTAAATTGAGCAAACGTCACAGATAGATTTTCTAATTTTAACAATGCCATATCGACCTCTTACTGCTTCAACTTCGGATCAAGCGCATCGCGCAATCCATCGCCCATTAAGTTAAACGCCAAAACCGTCAACAAAATCATCAAACCTGGGAACGTAACAACCCACCAAGCGCGCTGAACAAATTGCAATGCGTCTGCCAACATACTGCCCCACTCTGGTGTCGGTGGTTGAGCACCTAACCCGAGAAAGCCAAGTGCAGCCATATCCAAAATGGCAGAAGAGAACCCTAACGTTGCTTGTACGATCAAAGGTGCAAGACAATTTGGCAAGATACAGACAAACATTAAACGGAACGAACTTGCGCCCAAAACTCGAGAAGAAGTCACATAATCGCGTGACATTTCTGCCATTGTCGCTGCTCGTGTTAAACGAACATAGTGTGGTAAAGAGACCACCGAAATTGCTAATGCGGCATTGACGATACTTGGTCCTAATACAGCAACAATCGCGATGGCTAATAGCAAACTAGGCATCGCCAACATGATATCGACGATCCGCATAATGATGGTATCGATCATGCCTTTGTAGTACCCAGCAATCAGCCCCATTAAAATTCCAAAAAATAACGAAGCCGTTACCGCGACCATACCGACCGAGAGTGACAAACGCGCCCCGTAAATAAGACGAGAAAGAATATCGCGACCAACATCATCGGTGCCTAAAATATAAGACCAATTTCCACCATCCAACCAAGCAGGAGGCAGCAGCAGTGCGTCCCGAACTTGATCAGAAGGCGAATGTGGCGCTACTACATTGGCAAAAATGGCCATTAAACAAATTAAGATAATAAACCCGAGGCCAATAACGGCACCCGTGTTGCCACTAAAATAGAACCAAAACTCTTGTAATGGCGTTCTAGGCTGTGGCGCTTTAATAGTTTCAGTTGTCATTGCGCCTCCTTATCGGCTATGTCGAATACGTGGATTAACAATACCGTAGGTGATATCCACCAACAGGTTCACCACGATAATGATGGTTGCAACAATCAAAATGCCACCTTGAACGACGGGATAATCGCGTCGACCAATCGATTCAATCAACCATTTCCCGATCCCTGGCCAAGCAAAAACCGTTTCGGTCAAAATCGCGCCGGACAACAAGATACCGACTTGCAACCCAATCACAGTAATCACTGGAATAAGCGCATTACGCAGAGCATGAATGACTATGACACGCCAAGGTGCAATCCCTTTTGAGCGAGCAGTACGAATGTAATCTTCACTCAACACTTCGAGCATCGAAGAGCGCGTCATTCGCGCAATCACCGCCATTGGAATGGTGCCTAAAACAATGCTAGGCAAAATAAGATGTGATACTGCCGAAGAAAATGCCCCTTCTTCTCCCGATAACAACGCATCCACCAACATAAATCCGGTGACGTCATCAATCCAATACACCACATCGATGCGTCCCGAGACCGGCGTCCAACCTAAGTTGACAGAGAAAACGAGCATTAATAACAGCGCCCACCAGAATATAGGCATCGAATACCCAGTTAATGAAAACGTCATCACTGAGTGATCAAAAATGGTTCCACGTTTCACCGCCGCTATAATACCGGCGGGTAAGCCAATTAAAACCGCAAAAATAGCGGCACAAGCTGCGAGCTCAATCGTGGCTGGAAATAACGTTAAAAACTCTTGCAAAACAGGCTCTTTGGTTACTAATGAATTGCCAAAATCGCCTTGTAACACACCGCCGACATAGCGGAAATATTGGATGTACAATGGTTGGTCAAAACCAAGCTGAGCACTAAGCTCGGCATGACGCTCTGCCGATACTCCTCGCTCTCCGGCCATCACCTCTATTGGGTCACCGGGAATCATATGGATGAGCGTAAACGTCAATAATGTAATGCCTAGAAAGGTCGGAATAACCAACCCTAGTCGACGAAAAATAAACTGAAACATATAAAGATAAGCTCTCTGTTGCGAAAAGTGATGATTCTGATCATTCAGTTTCTAAATGCTAAACGACCTCATAATTACGGCACTCAGACTGCATCCAACCAGCCAGAGTGCCGTTTATCACTTAGTATTGAATTACTTCTCTAAGCTAACGCCGTAGAAGTAGTGACCGCCAAGTGGGTCAATTTTGTAGCCTTTCACTTCTTTACGAATTGGTTCGTAAACCACTGAGTGCGCGACGGTAATCCAAGGAGCTTGCTCTTTGAATAAAACCTGAGCTTCTTCATATAGCCCGGTACGCTTTTCGATATCCGATGTTTGTTTCGCATCGATTAGGAGTTTATCGAACGACTCGTTACACCATTGTGCACGGTTTGAACCGCCAACCGCATCACAGCTTAGTAGGACATAAAGGAAGTTATCTGGGTCACCATTATCACCGGTCCAGCCAAGCAGAACAGTATCGTGCTCACCTTTCTTAGAGCGGTTTAGGTATTCACCCCATTCGTAAGAAACGATTTCCGCATTAACACCGACTTGTTTCCAATCTTCCTGCATAACTTCTGCCATACGGCGAGCATTCGGATTGTATGGACGTTGAACTGGCATTGCCCAAATGTTGGTATCAAAACCATTCTCGTAACCCGCTTCTTTTAACAGCTGCTTAGCACGCACTGGATCATAGTTGTAATCAACCACTGCATCGTTGTACGACCAAATTGTTGGCGGAAGAGGGTTTTTCGCAATTTTACCTGCGCCTTGGAATACCGAGTCGATGATCGCTTGCTTGTTCGTTGCTAGGCTCAATGCCTGACGAACACGAACATCATCGAATGGCTTCTTCTGGGTATTAAACGCTAAATAGCCGACGTTTAAACCTTCTTGAGACATTACAGTGATATCTTCATCTTTCTGCATTTGCTCGATATCCGCTGGGTTTGGATATGGCATAGAATGACATTCACCCGCTTTCATTTTCGCATAACGTACTGATGCATCAGGCGTGATTGAGAATACAAGACGGTCAATCTCTGCTTTGCCTTTCCAGTAATCTTCAAACGCGGTATAGCGAATAAGTGAATCTTTTTGATATTGAACTTTTTGGAAAGGACCGGTACCAGCAGGATTAATATCGATCTGCTCGGGAGTGCCTTTTTCCATTAAGACGTCAGCTTGTTCTGCAGAAAAGATAGAAGCAAAATCCATGGCTAAGTTAGCAAGGAATGGTGCTTCAGGGTTATTTAGAACAAACTTAACCGTGTAATCATCAACCTTTACGATGTCTTTGATGAGTGCATCCATACCCATACCGGTAAAGTACTCATATGAACCACCAGAAACCGTGTGATATGGGTGCTCTTTGTCCCACTGACGTGCAAATGTAAAGACAACATCATCCGCATTGAAGTCACGAGTTGGAGTAAATTCTTTGCTTGAATGGAACTTAACGCCTTTACGTAAATGGAAGGTATATTCCAACCCATCATCCGTCACTTCATAGCTTTCTGCTAATGCTGGTTTCGCGGTCGTTGTGCCGACATCAAACTCAAGCAGACGGTTGAACATGGTTTTTGATGATGCGTCAAAAGTGGTACCAGAGGTATAAAACGCTGCGTTAAATCCTTCTGGGCTCCCTTCTGAACAGTAAACAAACGTGGTTGCTGCTTGTGCCGATGCAGCAAATGTGGTCGCCGCCATGATAGCTAGAGGTAATGCTAACAGCCTATGTTTCATTCTAATTCTCCATTTATTGAAATTGAAGCTGGTGTAATCATGAAAATGTGAGGCAGGTGGTCGTCGATTAGCACTGATACTTTAATGCGATTAAAAAGTATCTGAAGATGGTGTAAACAAAAGTTGAAACACCATTTACTCATCCATGAGCACCTTTGTGAAACTCAATGTCGTCATGACAATTGTAAAATCACTCATTGGAGGGTATCGAAGGGACTTAAAATTACCAATCGAAATAACGAAAGACGTTATACACAGAATGAATAGGGAGATAGAAAACAGTCAGTTACGTATATTAATCAATTAATTAGACGTAACCCACTTTCACCATATTGAAGAATAATTCAATCAGAAATGAGAACTAACGCACGCGCTTATGACGTACTAATAAGATAATTAAGCCGATAACGATTAACCACGGCAGCATTTTCACAATCAACCCCAACATGCCCATGATGAACATAAAGGCAATGCCAACTATCACCGCAACGGTGACGGAAAGAAACGAAATACCAAAGATCGCAAACGTGACAATAAAGAAAATCAAAAATAGAAACTCGAACATATTAGGGCCTCCATCGGCGTAGACTTTTTATTTGCAAACGTTTTTATTCGCAAACCTTTTCATTCATAAACTATATGCAAGAGAAAGATTGCAAGATAGAGGCCACTATTATACAAATATAACCCACTGAATTTATTGAGTTTTATGTGTTGAGATATTCTAACCCACAAAGCCTCTGGTTAAATTCGCCAAATATTGGTTATGTTATACATCGAGTTCGGTTGGAATTTTCGCTAGTGCTGCTTCGATCACTTCAACCCCCGCTCCTGCTTTATGCGCGTTCTCACTGATATATCGACGCCATTGTCTCGCGCCTGCCATGCTTTGGAATAAACCAATCATATGACGAGAGATGTGGCCCAGATTTGCACCATTAGCCAACTGAAATTCAATATACGGCAACATCTCATGCACAACTTGGCTGCGCTTTTTAACCGGAGTATCTAAGCCAAAGATTTCCTGATCGACCGTCGCCAATAAATAAGGGTTTTGATAGGCTTCGCGCCCGACCATCACGCCATCCAAATGTTTCAAGTGTTCTTTGGCTTGCTCCAAGGTTTTAACCCCACCGTTCACTGCAATCGACAAGTGTGGGAAGTCTTGCTTAATTTGGTAAGCTCTTGGGTAATCGAGTGGAGGAATTTCTCGGTTCTCTTTTGGGCTCAGACCATTTAACCACGCTTTACGGGCATGAATGGTGAACTGCTCACAGCCTCCTTTTTCAGAGACAACCTGAATAAAGTTAGTCAGAAACTCATAACTGTCTTGGTCATCGATGCCAATGCGGGTTTTCACCGTGACGGGAATCGAAACTTCTGCTTTCATTGCCGCAATACATTCCGCCACCAGCTCCGCTTCTCCCATTAGGCAAGCACCAAAGCGTCCATTCTGTACTCGATCCGATGGGCAGCCGACATTGAGGTTTATCTCGTCATAACCGCGCTCTTCAGCCAACTTTGCACAATGCGCCAAGTCTTTAGGGTTCGATCCCCCCAATTGCAACGATACTGGGTGCTCTTCCTCACTGTATTTAAGAAAGTCTCCTTTGCCATGAATAATCGCACCTGTGGTAATCATCTCGGTATACAGCAGAGTTTGAGATGACAATAAGCGGTGAAAGTAACGGCAATGACGATCCGTCCAATCGAGCATCGGGGCAACAGAGAAGCGATTTGAGTCGAAAGCACTTGTGGAATCAAGCGTAGGCATTGAAAAACCTCAGGTTTAATACATCAAAAAATTACCGAGCCGATGTAAATACCATTAACACGGGAATCATTAAAAAAGAATCTGCGGATTATACACTGAGAATTGAAGACATATAAAAAGAAAGCGTTCCTAAAATATCCTAATTCGAGCCAATGAGTAGCTCTTTTAGCTTTGGGATCATAGTAGACCGATAGCTTTTAGATCATAGTATGCTTTTAGATCATGGTAACCCCAAAGCTAAAATTGGAGACAGATATTCACCTAGCGTTCGAGATAAGAAGTAAGAGACACAAGAAGATAGAGAGAGATTTTAGAAAGGAGTAAGCAGGCTAACGTGGAAGCTAAGCCTGCTTAGATGTAGAAGGTTAACCGAAACGACCGCTGATGTAATCGCGAGTCAAACGGTGTTGCGGATTATGGAAGACTTCTTTGGTCGAGTTAACCTCAATCAAATCACCTAGGTGGAAATACGCCGTGCGATCGGAAACGCGAAGTGCCTGCTGCATTGAGTGAGTTACGATGACAATGCTGTAGTTCTTCTTAAGGTCATGAATCAACTCTTCAATGACTTCAGTAGCAATTGGGTCGAGCGCTGAACACGGTTCATCCATTAGAATCACTTCAGGGCTGATTGCAATAGTTCGGGCAATACAAAGACGCTGCTGCTGACCACCCGATAACCCTGTTGCTGGATGATCGAGGCGATCTTTCACTTCATTCCACAAACCTGCTTTGGTTAATGACTCTTCCACAACCAGATCCATATCAGCCTTACGTTCGATAAGACCATGTAAAAGAGGCCCGTATACGATGTTCTCGTAGATCGACTTAGGAAATGGATTTGGACGCTGGAACACCATCCCAACTTGAGAGCGCAACTCAACAATTTCCTGCTCTGGGCTATAGATATCGCTACCATCAAGGGTGATGGAACCATTGATAACACAGCCATCGACGGTATCATTCATTCGGTTTAGACAACGTAGGAATGTTGATTTACCGCAACCTGAAGGCCCAATCATTGAGAGTACTTCACGCTCACCAATATCGAGGCTTACTTTCTTGATCGCTTGTTTTTCGCCGTGATCGTAAAAAACATCAACATCGCGCGCACACATGCGTGGGTTATCAATAAACTTAACGCCGACCGTCGCGCGTGATTCATCTTCACGATGGTGAACAGAGCCAGTCTTTTTTACTTCAGTTACGTTTTCAACGTTCATATTCTGCATTACTTGTGTCATTTTCAAAAAACTCCTACCAACGACGTTCTAGACGTTTACGCAGCATAATTGCGCATGAGTTCATAAAGGCAAGGAAAGCGAGCAATACCATAATTGCACCGGAAGTATTTTCGGCAAAGCCTTTCTCCGGGTTTTCTGCCCATAAGTATATTTGTACTGGTAAAGATGTTGATGCATCGAAAGGTCCCTGAGGGACATCGACAATAAATGCAACCATACCAATCATAATTAATGGTGCGGTTTCACCCAACGCTTGTGCCATACCGATGATCGTGCCAGTAAGCATACCTGGCATTGCCAATGGCAAAACATGATGAGTGACTGACTGCACTTTTGACGCGCCAACACCGAGTGCCGCATCCTTAATCGAAGGAGGAACCGCTCGAATCGCAGCACGACTCGAAATAATAATCGTCGGTAAGGTCATGAGTGAAAGCACCAGACCACCCACAAGCGGAGCGGAACGCGGTAAGTCCGCCATGTTCAAAAAGATCGCGAGACCTAAAAGACCAAATACAATCGAAGGAACCGCAGCCAAGTTATTGATGTTAATTTCAATTAAGTCAGTCCACTTATTCTTCGGTGCAAACTCCTCAAGGTAGGTTGCCGCTGCTACCCCAATCGGGAAACTGATACAAAAACAGACCAATAAGGTGTAAAACGAACCAACAGTTGCTCCCCAAATACCGGCCAGTTCAGCGTCTCGGCTATCACCGTTAGTAAAGAAGTTCTTATTTAACACCGTGCGTACATTGCCATCTTCTTCAAGTTGCTCATACCAGCCGATGTGCTTGTCTTTAAACTTACGCGAATCTTCTGGTACGTCTTTAGAGAAGTTGCCTTTGTTGTATTGGTTAAATAAATCCCCCGCTAACGCCCAGTAGGTGAACTCCTTCCCTATCAAAGATGGATCTTCTACCACCAAATCACGCAAATCGTATTCAGCCCCATTGGAGATGAACGCATAAAGTGCCTTACGATCTTTACGACTTGAAACCTCTATTTCCTCTCTGAGAGCGTCACGTAATACCTTCATATAATTGGCACTAAATAACTCACCTTTCGATGGTTCTTCGCTCGAAAGACCTAAGGTTTCTTTGTCTAGAGTAACCTCTAAGCGAATCTCTGTGGTGTAAAATGCGGTATAGCCCTGAGAGATAATAGAGCCAAGCAAGATCACTAAGAACAGGATCGCAAATGAAATAGACGCTACACCAAAGGAGCGGAAGCGCTTCTCCTTAGACTTACGTTTCGCTAAGCTCGCTTTTACTTTCGCTTTCTTAGTCTTTGACATTTCTACTAATATATCAGTCATATTGCTCTCGATATTTCTTCACAATGCGCAATGCAACAAAGTTAAGCGCTAATGTAACGACAAAGAGTGATAGACCCAGCGCAAATGCGGCCAGTGTTTTCGGGCTATCAAACTCTTGGTCTCCAACCAGTAACGTTACGATTTGTACCGTGATGGTCGTAACAGAATCAAATGGATTCGCCGTTAGATTTGCCGACATTCCTGCCGCCATCACCACTATCATGGTTTCTCCAATTGCACGAGAAACCGCAAGCAATAGACCACCAACGATACCTGGAAGCGCGGCTGGTAATATTACTTTTTTGACTGTTTCCGACTCGGTTGCACCCAACGCGAGCGAGCCATCTTTTAATGTACGCGGAACGGCGGTAATCACATCATCAGATAAAGAGGAAACAAATGGGATAATCATAATTCCCATAATCAAACCTGCGGCTAATGCACTCTCAGATGACGCCGATTCAATACCGATGGATTGGGCGAAGTCGCGAATCATCGGAGCAACAACTAACGCGGCGAAAAAACCGTATACCACTGTTGGAATACCCGCGAGTACTTCCAAAATAGGCTTAACAATTGAACGAACTCTTGGCGTAGCGTATTCCGCTAGGTAGATAGCACTCATCAAACCGATCGGCGCGGCGATAGCCATTGCGATGAATGAAATCATCAAGGTACCAGTAAACAATGGGATAAACCCGAATGCCCCACTTGCTCCTTGCTGATCGGCACGTATCGCTACTTGAGGTGACCATTCAAGCCCAAATAAAAAGTCAGTAACTGGAATAATTTGGAAGAAACGAACCGCTTCAAACAACACCGATAAAACAATGCCTACCGTGGTAAGAATGGCGATGATTGAACAGATAAGCAGAAATGTCTGCATAATCGATTCAACATAAACGCGAGCACGTACCTTTGGGCGAACCAATTTCCAACCAAGAGCAAGCCCTGCCGCAGATAGTGCGATTAACGATGCAAAGCGGATGTTCGAGCCAAGCTCATTTAGGCGGGTATAGTGACTTGCCGCTTCGGTTAGCCAGTTATGGTCTGTTGATTTTATCCCATTCACAACATGCAAAATCTGACTAAACAAGAGAGAGTGATCGGTCCCACTAGCCAAAATATCTGCGGGTAGTTCTGCCATGACCATTGATTCAACAATGCTTGGTGAGAACATGCTCCACAGAACAAAAATAATAAGCGCTGGTACGGCAGATAACACAGCCGCAAGCGAACCATAGTAAGAAGGTCGGGAGTGAAGATATCTTAGACCACCATTGGCTTGTGCCAGCTTTCTTGAGCGAGTTTTCGCCATGATATAAGCAAGGGTCGAGATACCTAGCAACAAGACCAAAAGCAACGAATTCATAGAGCCTCTGAACTTATTACGAGGCAGCTATCTTTTGATAGCCACCCCGTTTTGTTAGTAGAAATAATGATTCTTAAAGGTTTGGTGTCAGGTTAGAACCAGCAGCACGTACTGCTTTCCAATCTGATTCAGGCAGTGGAATCAAACCACGGTCTGCAAGATACCCTTCTTCACCAATCGCTTGCTCAGAAGTAAACGCATCTACGTACTCTTTAAGACCAGGAATCGTATCTTTGTGTGCCTCTTTAACATAGAAGAACAGTGAACGTGATACTGGGTAGTCACCAGAACCAATCGCTTCAAACGTTGGTTCAACGTTATTTATGATTGATGCTTGAACTTTATCCGCATTCTCTTCAAGGAAAGAGTAACCAAATACACCTAGAGCTTTAGGGTTCGCCGCCAGTTTCTGAACGATTAAGTTATCGTTCTCACCCGCTTCGATGTATGCGCCATCTTCACGAACAGAGTGACATACTGCTTTGTACTTGTTCTTGTCTGTCTTTTTAAGCGCTTTGATTGAATCGAAAGTCTTACAACCACCTTCTAATGCAAGTTCTGCAAATGCATCACGAGTACCCGATGTTGGCGGTGGACCTAGAACTTCGATTTTTGTTGCAGGGAGTGAAGCATTAACTTCATTCCAAGTTTTGTATGGGTTTTCGATTAGATTGCCATCTGCATCTGGAACCATTTTTGCGATACCAAGGTAGACATCACGTAACGAAAGCTCAAACTGAGTTGCGTCTTTCGAGTTCGCAAGAACGATACCGTCATAGCCGATCTTGATCTCTACGATATTGTTTACACCATTGCTCGCACAAAGATCAACTTCTGAAGATTTGATCTTACGCGATGCATTTGTGATATCTGGTGTATTTTCACCAATACCTGAACAGAATAATTTCAGACCACCACCAGAACCCGTTGATTCAATTTTTGGCACTGAAAATGATGTAGTGCGGCCAAATCGCTCAGCTACAACAGTCGCAAATGGAAATACTGTTGAAGAACCTACAATACTTATGTAATCGCGAGATGCAGCATTAGCAACACCAGAAGTAGCCATAGTTACAGCCATAGTTGTTGCAGCAATTAACGCTTTAACTTTCACATCAACCTCCAAGTCGATTGTTTTATTTAGTCATCACACCCAATGGTGTATCAAGAATATTTGGTTTGGGTTCATCCTTGAACGAGGTTGATTTCATCAGGGAAATGTTTCAGAACAATGACAGTTTTTTTAATAAAACATTTCATCGCGATATAAAATGGAGATAGGTGAATTTGTTAACTACAATTTAATTAGTCATCAACCGATGTGGCGAGGATGGTGAGATATTATTTCATACCGAAAAGAAAAATAACTAACATATTGATATGTAAAATATAAAAATCACATCAAGCAGATGAAATTGAAAAAATATCATGTGAAAGTTAGATCAAAGTAAACTTGAAAAAGTCTATCAAATAGATGTACAATGTATATACACTAAAAACAATAAGGAAACCGCACATGAAATTACAAAAAATATTTTTTAATAGCGCAGAACAACCTGTATTTGGTCTTCTAGAAAGAATCAGCCTTGGTGCTTTTATTGTCCTGTCAGTCGTCTTTACACTCGGCTAAGCAATATTTGTCACAATTTTTAGATATCACAAGGGATTGCTAAAAGGATCCTAGCAGCCCTGTGGTGTAACACTTTTTCAGCTATAACCAGAAATTCCCTCTTATAAACATTTCAGTCGTAAAAAGTTCATAATATTAAAATTGATGAAGCTTCTTAGCCCGAATTAAGAACTGGAATAATCGTTCACGAAACCCTTGGTAGAATTCCTCTTCACGCCCAATAGGCACTCGATTATTTTTATCTTGATTATGAACAATACAAGGCTCACCACCGATAGGAGCACTGATTTCTAAACATTCACCAGGAGAATAATAAAAGACAAAACGAAGATAATTAATAGAATCCTCTTCGCTCACATCTGTAAAAGTAATATTAAAATATTCCTCTAACTCAGCCACCAATGTTTTAACCAATTCAATCGCGGTATTTGTATCCTGGTGTTCCATTATCACAACTCCTACAAGGTAACTTGATATGGTATTGAAGGTTCAATTCGCTCAAGTTAACGTTTTATATCAACAAATTGTAGTGGCTTCTTACCCTAAAAACCAATATCTCCTAAAGCACCTACCATGTCATTTTTCAATTTCGGTCTATAATATTAGTAATAAATCATTTGTAGCCCTCATAAAATGTAGAAACTCGTGAAAAATTAAACGAAAATGTGTAAAAAGTAGTATATTAATAAGTACGTCCAATGGTTATGGTGATGAATTTTGGACCAAAATTTAATTGAAAAAATTGAGGGGATTTGTGTTGAGAGAGGGGTTAGACTCACTTCACAACGCAGACGAGTATTTGAAATAATTTGTTCAAATAGAAAAGCTTCAAGTGCTTATGAGTTACTAGAAGCGTTAAAAACAAGTGAACCACAAGCTAAACCACCAACGGTTTACCGAGCACTTGATTTTTTGATGGATCAAGGCTTTATTCATAGAGTGGAATCAACAAATAGTTTTATTTCCTGTTGTTCATGTAATGCTCATAAACACTTTTTTCACCTTTTAATATGTGACAAATGTAATGATGTTATTGAACTTCAAGATAAATCATTGGTTGCTTTGTTGGAACAGAACGCAGAGACGCATGCTTTTCAGGTTACAAACCATGTTATTGAATCCCATGGTATCTGTCAGTCATGTTCCTCTAATCAAGAGCTTAACTAGTAGATCGATTATATGCGCGCAGAATTTGTAAACCCATTTCTAGCATCATTGCTAAACGTACTTAAAACAATGGCTTCTTTAGACTTAAAGCCTGAGAAACCTAGAGTAAAAAAAGATGAGATCGCTCGTGGCGATATATCAGGCTTAATTGGTATGATCGGCGATAAAAGTCGCGGCTCAATGTCGATCACTTTCGATGAAAACCTCGCACTTGAAATAATGCAAAACATGTTGGGCGAACGCCCAAATGGCCTCAACGAAGAAATCACTGACATGGTAGGTGAAATCACCAACATGGTCGCAGGGGGTGCAAAACGTATTCTCGCAGAAAGTGGGTTTGATTTTGATATGGCGACTCCTGTTGTTGTTTCAGGGAAAGGTCATACGATTCGCCATAAATGTAAAGGCTCGATTATTATCATGCCTTTTAATTCAGAATGGGGTAATGCCTTTATCGAGATTTGTTTCGAATAGGCAGTAGCTTAAGTTACATGATCAAAAAAGGTTGATGGTATGGTTACCATCAACCTTTTTTATTTTCTTAATGTGTACGGCTCAACAATTAAGCCGTACACAACGGATACGCTAGCGTAGCGCTTTAAATGCGTTAATCAACCCATTGGTCGAGCTATCGTGAGAATCAATCGCTTTGTCATCCCCAAGCTCTGGTAAGATTTGATTCGCCAATTGCTTACCAAGCTCAACACCCCACTGATCAAATGTAAAGATGTTCCAAATAACACCTTGAGTAAAGATTTTGTGCTCATAAGTTGCAAGCAAATTACCGAGAGTTCGCGGTGTGATCTGTTTGACGAGAATAGAGTTGGTTGGACGGTTTCCTTCAAACACTTTGAATGGAACTAAAGACGCCACTTCTTCTTTCGTTTTTCCAGCGGCAACAAACTCAGCTTCAACCTGCTCTTTAGTTTTACCAAACGCCAATGCGCCAGTTTGAGCAAAGAAGTTCGACATTAGCTTCTCATGGTGATCACCGGTTGGGTTATGCGTTATCGCTGGAGCAATAAAGTCACAAGGGATCAACTTAGTACCCTGGTGAATCAATTGATAGAATGCATGCTGACCATTTGTTCCAGGTTCACCCCAAATAATAGGGCCTGTTTGATAATCCACCGCACTGCCATCGCGATCAACAAACTTACCATTCGATTCCATATTACCTTGCTGGAAATAAGCCGCAAAACGATGCATATATTGATCGTAAGGAAGAATTGCTTCCGACTCTGCGCCATAGAAGTTGTTGTACCAAATTCCGATCAACGCAAGAATCACAGGAATATTTTTTTCAAATGGCGTGGTAGAAAAATGGTTATCTACCTCATGAGCACCGGTTAATAGTTCTACGAAATTATCAAAACCAACACCTAAAATAATTGAAAGACCAATTGCCGACCATAATGAGTATCGACCTCCGACCCAATCCCAAAATTCAAACATATTGTCTGTATCAATACCAAACTCGGAAACAGCTTGAGCATTTGTTGATAGAGCAACAAAGTGTTTTGCAACTTGTGACTCATCTTTAGCTTCATTTAAGAACCAAGTACGCGCAGTATGTGCATTGGTCATGGTTTCTTGAGTCGTGAACGTTTTCGATGCAACAAGGAACATCGTTGTTGCCGGATTTACTTTCTTCAATACTTCCGCAATATGAGTACCGTCAACATTGGAGACAAAATGCAGATTCAATCGAGTTTTATAAGGCTTAAGCGCTTCAGTTACCATGAATGGGCCAAGATCTGACCCACCAATACCAATGTTCACAATATCGGTGATCGCTTCACCGGTATACCCTTTCCACTCGCCAGAAATAACTCGCTCAGAGAAAACCTTCATCTTATCCAGTACCGCATTCACATCGGGCATGACATCTTTGCCGTCAACCAAAATCGGTGTATTACTACGATTACGTAGTGCAACGTGCAGAACCGAACGACTCTCTGTTATATTGATCTTCTCGCCACTAAACATGGCTTTAATTGCACTCGATACTTCGGTCTCTTCAGCCAGTTTGAATAACAAAGACATCGTTTCTTCATTGATAAAGTTCTTTGAATAATCAACTAAGATATCATCGCCAAAGCGCGTAGAAAATTTGTCGAAACGTTGGGCATCTTGATTAAAGAGTGATTTCAAATCAGTATCTTTAACAGATTCAAAGTGCTGTGTTAACGCTTTCCAAGCTTGAGTTTCAGTTGGATTAATATTCTTCAACATGGTCATATCGTCTATCCCGATCTAATATTATTTTTAACACTGTGCCAAAGCATTCACTCTAGCAACCAATATATCTAGAAGCTATCTTCAAATTACACCAAAATTACTGCGTTATAGTATACTTAATTTTCGAAGCGAATTTACGTTTAAGTTCAAATAGAAAACAATTTCCTATCTAAAAATCTAAATGCTAGTGTAGTAGAACATTCACTATACACCACAGATTAAGGTTGAGCTGAAGATGTGGAAACAAAAAATTATAACTCTCAAAGCACGTCACCGAGGTTTTCACCTCATCAGTGATGAAGTTCAGCGCCAATTACCCGAATTAACGCAGATTAATATTGGAATATTACACCTTTTTATCCAACATACCTCAGCGAGTCTGACGATCAATGAAAATGCCGATGAGACCGTACGTCATGACATGGAACGCCACTTCAATAACTATGTTCCCGAGCGAGCTCCTTACTATCAACATACCTATGAAGGCGATGATGATATGCCAGCCCATATAAAGTCTTCATTGTTAGGAAACAATCTTTCAATACCAATCAGCAACGGAAAATTGGCATTAGGTACATGGCAGGGTATTTACTTAGGTGAGCATCGAGATCATGGTGGTAACCGTCGGCTCGTCGTGACCATTCAAGGTGAATAATAGGAGGCTAATGATTCTCCTCCCATAGCTACCTTATGCGAGTGTTATTCATCGTCATCAAACGCTGGGCCAGCATAATTATCAAAACGAGAATGTTGGCCTTGGAAGGTTAGACGTACAGAACCAATCGGACCATTACGCTGCTTACCCAAAATAATTTCTGCGGTGCCCTTCATCGAACTATCAGGGTGATAAACCTCATCACGATAGATAAACATAATCAAATCCGCATCCTGCTCGATCGAACCTGATTCACGTAGATCTGAGTTTACAGGGCGCTTATCGGCTCGCTGCTCCAACGAACGGTTTAACTGAGAAAGTGCAACAACAGGAACATTCAATTCTTTCGCCAAGGCTTTTAATGAACGAGAGATTTCGGCAATTTCTAATGTTCGATTTTCGGTGAGTGATGGCACGCGCATCAACTGAAGGTAATCGATCATGATCATTGATAAGCCACCGTGCTCTCGCGCGACACGGCGAGCTCTGGATCGCAATTCCGTTGGTGTTAAACCAGAACTGTCATCAATATACATGTTCTTCTTCTCCATGAGTCGCCCCATAGACGCTGAAATTCGAGCCCAATCCTCATCATCAAGTTGCCCAGTACGAATTCGGGTTTGGTCAACTCGGGATAGTGATGCAAGTGTACGCATCATCAACTGTTCCGCTGGCATTTCTAGAGAGAAAATCAATACCGGCTTTTCTTGCTCCATTGCCGCATTTTCACATAAGTTCATCGCAAAGGTTGTTTTACCCATCGATGGACGAGCAGCAACAATGATCAGATCTGATCCTTGCAAGCCTGCAGTTTTCTTATTGAGATCGGTAAAGCCAGTATCGACACCAGTTACACCATTTTGAGGCGATTTATATAACGTCTCAATTCGCTCTAAGGTTTTCTCTAAAATAGAATCAACGGTTTGTGGGCCTTCGTTCTCATTGGTTCTTGCTTCAGCAATCGCGAAGACTTTACTTTCGGCTAAATCCAATAACTCTTCAGAATTACGACCTTGAGGATCATAACCCGCGTCGGCAATTTCATTTGCCACCCCAATAAGGTTTCTCACCAGTGCACGCTCTGCCACTATTTCGGCATACGCATTGATATTTGCGGCACTCGGCGTATTTTTGGCTAAATCGGCTAAATAGGCAAAACCGCCAACATCTTCTAGCTGTTCGCGTACTTCTAAGTGTTCCGATAAGGTAATTAAGTCGAGTGGATTATTTGATTCTAAAATGGTTTTAATACCATCAAAGATTAACCGATGAGGACGACTGTAAAAGTCATTACTGATCACTCGCTCGGCCACAGTATCCCAGCGTTCATTATCCAATAACAAGCCGCCAAGAACCGACTGCTCAGCTTCAAGTGAATGTGGCGGGCTTTTAATCGCTTCGACTTGAGCATCGCGTTTATGATTGGAGAATTCTGGGTTTACTTGGGCCATTACTTAACTCAACTAAAATATGATGAGAGCCATTATAACCGCATATAAAAAATTAGAAACGAGCGATATTCGTAATTGAAGAGGAATTTTAAGCAA
This sequence comes from Vibrio phycocola, assembly GCF_053850235.1. Classification (NCBI taxonomy): domain Bacteria; kingdom Pseudomonadati; phylum Pseudomonadota; class Gammaproteobacteria; order Vibrionales; family Vibrionaceae; genus Vibrio; species Vibrio phycocola. Next base: position 30,334 of record NZ_JBSQDJ010000025.1, read on the forward strand.
AAAAAACACCAGCCTAAGCTGGTGTCCTATATCATTTTATTACTGAATTACTCAGCAACAATTTGAACCTTAGCAGTAGCAAATACATCTGAGTGTAGTTGAACACTGATGTCAAATTCGCCAACATTACGTAGTGCGCCTTCTGGAAGACGAACTTCGCTTTTAACAACAGCAACACCAGCTGCTGAAATCGCTTCAGCGATATCGCGAGTACCGATAGAACCGAATAGTTTACCTTCTTCGCCAGCTTTAGATGCAATAACAACTGCTTCTAATGCTTCAACTTGGTCAGCACGTACTTGAGCTTCAGCAAGTTGCTTAGCAACGTTTGCTTCAAGTTCAGCACGACGGCCTTCAAATACTTCGATGTTAGCTTTAGTTGCCATAACAGCCTTACCTTGTGGGATAAGGAAGTTACGTGCATAACCAGATTTAACAGCTACTGTATCGCCAAGACCACCTAGGTTACCGATTTTATCAAGTAGAATAACTTGCATTGATTAATCTCCTTTCTTAATAACGGTGCCGATTACTGATGTTTGTCAGTGTAAGGCAATAGAGCTAGGTAGCGTGAACGCTTGATTGCACGAGCTAGCTGACGCTGATATTTAGCACTTGTACCAGTGATACGGCTAGGTACGATTTTACCAGCTTCAGTGATATAGTTTTTTAGAGTTGCTACATCTTTGTAGTCAATCTCTTGTACGCCTTCTGCAGTAAAACGACAGAATTTACGACGACGGAAGAAACGAGCCATGGGCTATCTCCTGATCTTAAATTTGAGTGATGTTAGTAGCATCAGGTACAAACACTATAAAGCCTCTATACCGCTGCTCTATACTAAATAATGAGAATTTAATAATGACCAATGCGTGCAAATAAAATTGAACATCAAATTTGATTCCATTCTTATTACACTACTAATCACAATAGAGGGTTAGTATGACTACTGATTCTCTACTGAATTGGTCTTAAATTACTCAGAGTCTCCATCAGTTCTCACTTCTTCACGCTTAGGACGCTCATCTTTAGCTTTAAGCACGATAGAAGGTTCAGTGATGGCAGCTTTAGTACGCATGATCATGTTACGTAGAACTGCATCGTTGTAACGGAAAGCAGTTTCAAGCTCATCAATCACAGCCTGCTCAGATTCTACGTTCATAAGAACATAGTGAGCTTTGTGAAGTTTGTTGATTGGGTAAGCCAATTGACGACGACCCCAGTCTTCTAAACGGTGTACAGCACCGCCAGCTTCAGTGATAGAACCAGTGTAACGCTCGATCATGCCAGCAACTTGCTCGCTTTGATCAGGGTGCACCATGAATACGATTTCGTAATGACGCATTTATTGCTCCTTACGGATTATTCAGCTTCCACAATAGGCTCGGTTATCCAGAGGAAGCAAGGAACGAAAAAAATAGAACCGAGAATTAAGGACGACGAATAATATAGAATGCCGACATAATAAGCAAGTAGAAAGATGATGAAAAAGCGCTGCAGAGGAGAATAGATCCTCACCTAACACAAATAATAAGAAAACCCTTATCGCCATTCACATTTCATTTACTTTAGACAATAAAAAAGAGGAGCCATAAGCTCCTCTTTTTCTAATGTGTAGATAAGTTATTAAGCAATAACTTTAGCTACAACACCAGCACCTACTGTACGGCCACCTTCACGAATCGCGAAACGTAGACCTT
>NZ_JBSQDJ010000026.1:0-2970 GCF_053850235.1 Vibrio phycocola
AGAACTGATAAGCTTTTAAGCCTATTAGGCTTTAACTCTAAATCTTCTGATTACAGCGTAATACAAAACGTAATCACCAATGAGTTAGAACAACGTCTATCAGCCATTGAAACTCGCCTTTTAGCCGTAGAAAATCCCAGACCAAATAATCGAAAAGAAAAGCCAAAGCCCTCACCAAAAAGTAATGTACAAATACAAGCTCCAGAACTTAAACCAGTCAATGGAGTGATCAGCCACAAAGTTTACAAAAGTGAGATGGATAGCTTTGTCATGAAAATGGTCGTGAATGGGCACAGTCTTCAAGAAATAACTGTTCAATTAAATGAATTAGGTTGGCTAACTCAACGCGATAAAGAGTGGACTCGTAATGCTGTAGGAGCAATTACTCGAAGACTAAAAGACAAGACCTTACGTTAAGCAAAGTAGATACCTATCTTGCGAGTACCTTTAAACGCATTCATAGAGTTAACGCCAAAGTGACTATACATTTAGTACCAAATACCAGCACATAGCGAATCCTGCACTACATAAAAACACCCTAAATAAGTTTATTTTGGAGTGTATAAACCAATATTTAAAATAGAAAAACAACTAACGCGCTACGCTTTGTTTACTCATTTTTGGGTGAAAATAAAAAGACGTTTCCCCCCAAAAAACGAGCCAAAGAACCAACCTTCCGGCTGCGCCGACCCCTACCCAATTTCAAGTGAAATTAAGCATAATTTTGGTCGCTTTCCGTTGAGTTTTTTCTCTTACCTTCCGGACTGCCCTGCGCTGTGTGTAAAGGCTTTCGCCCCCCATCCGAGTCACACAACACTAATCAATTATTCCTTTTCCGCTTCCCCCTATCTAGCAGCTACAACAGGGCGGGTTTATCGTGCATTCGCAAGTTTTGATTAGTGTCTTTACCTGCCACCTATCGGACTTCCCTTGGTCGGTGGCTGATGCGCGTCGCTCTGTCCAAAACATCTTGATCCAAACAGAGTGCAGGGAATACTTGAAGTCGATTCGTGAAATGTCTATCATGAAAGGACTTATCAAAGCCGGCAAGCTTGTAAGTATTTCCGAAAAAACCCGTCCTCCAAGACGGGTTTTTTCACATCTGGACATAAGGTTACGTCCAAAAAGAAAAGATCGCAATAACGACATCCCTATTATCATTTTTTATTCTCATCATTATTAAGCATGGTAAAGTAATGCAACTTCATGTTTATAAAAAGGCAATTAGTGAACGCAAATCGTCAACAAAGAACTGGCTACATATGGAACAACGATGTCTATATAAATCGAGAATACATATCTCCAGATGGGAACATTTATTGCCTAAAACATCTAGATAATAAAACTCATAATTATAAATACAAATATAGAGATGATGACGGCAATAGAAATTCCGGAAGCATCGATATTGAAGTAAGATACGATCCTCATTGCTTCACTAGAAGCCGAAGAGAAGGTGAAACAACTCCAGCTTTATCTTTTGATACGTTCAATGATGGTTCAACCTTAGATCGAGTCTTTGATATAGAACGTTACAACAATAGCCAATATTTAATTCAAGCTATTCAACATCTAAGTAACAAGTCCTGTAAAGAAAGCAGAAGACAAAAAAGTAAGGTTTTGTTTTTTAAACAAAAGAATAGGCAAAGAGCAAATTACGGAATGTACGTAATCATCAAACTAAAAAAAGATAATGGCAAATTAATAATGTTTGTTGAGACAGCTCACAATAGAACAAACGAACCACCAAAACTAGATCTCTCAGACAAAGAAGAAACCTACAGTATTATTCTTGGTCGGCTAATAAAAGAAGAATGGCCAGAACTAATAGAGCAGAAATGAAAACGCCCCAGCAAAGCTGAGGCGATCCATAAAAATCAACAGTTGCGCTTCTTCAGTGTTTCCACTTTATTCCTAACGACCGTCAGGTTTTCACCCCGTCTGGAACTGATTCTCACAGCGACATACCGGCCCTCAATTAAGAGGTGCAACTTATGCTTGGTACACTCTTATATTACTCTTAGAACCCTAAAAGTACCGTAGATGAAAGCAAAAGTGTGATACAGATCACATTTTTGTTTTCTATTAAATCCGTAAATAATAATGATGTACTGCACATCCATAAGCAAAATAACGATAAAATCCATTATTTTTATATACGCACTATCACCATTACGTTAAATAGCCCTTGAATGGTCTAAAAAACCCCATCTAACGCTCTCAGAAGCTCCAGAAGCAACTTTTCACACCTTTACCAAGCGGAAGTACCGCAAAATAACATTGAAAGTTTGCAACGCTTTGAGGGGCTTTTGTAGGGGGGTATTTGCGGTTTTCCATTTCAGATAAATCTCAACCGTTAAGCCCTGTTTTTTACGTTCAGTTTATGAATAGTGAGATCGAAAAATTAATCCCGACACTAGGCGAAAATAGTCTTTTTAATTTTTGCCTGGTGTGGGAATCGGGGTTTTAGGGGGGAAGCCCCTAAGCACTCGAAAGTATACTTTCGACAACGTGCCTATAAAAAATCGCGTTCCTAAATGCAATACGATACTTATGTATAATTTATGTAAACTTTATGTACACTTATTAGTTTTATAAACATAAATATCAGTCACTTACGATGATTTATGTACATTTTACGTACACTTTATGGATACATTGTGTAATCTTTTTAAAGCTAAGTAGCACTTATCAAAAACAAAACCTTCTCTAGGAAACAACTTTTCGTATGAACGAAATAAGTTACTATTAGAATTTCGTGTGTACGAAATAAGTCACCACGTAATCAACTGTAATACAAAACGTAATCAGGAAAAGAATGGAAAAGGTACAATGCACTTTTAGACTACCTAAAAACGTAGTCGATCTAATAGACCAACAAAGCGGTGGTACCAGAACTGATAAGCTTTTAAGCCTATTAGGCTTTAACTCTAAATCTTCTGATTACAGCGTAATACAAAACGTAATCAC
>NZ_JBSQDJ010000027.1:0-2950 GCF_053850235.1 Vibrio phycocola
AAACCTTGGTTAGTTGCCATGCAGACCCCTTGGGGTTGTATGGTTAAGTGACTAAGCGTGTACGGTGGATGCCTTGGCAGTCAGAGGCGATGAAGGACGTATTAACTTGCGATAAGCGTAGATGAGGTAGTAAAAACCGCATGAGTCTACGATTTCCGAATGGGAAAACCCAGCTGCATAAGCAGTTATCATTAACTGAATACATAGGTTAATGAGGCGAACCGGGAGAACTGAAACATCTAAGTACCCCGAGGAAGAGAAATCAATTGAGATTCCGAAAGTAGCGGCGAGCGAAATTGGATTAGCCCTTAAGCTTTTATTGCATTAGACGAAGTCTCTGGAAAGTGACGCGATACCGGGTGATAGCCCCGTAGTCGACGATGCAGTTTGAGTGAAATCGAGTAAGGCGGGACACGTGATATCCTGTCTGAACATGGGGGGACCATCCTCCAAGGCTAAATACTCCTGACTGACCGATAGTGAACCAGTACCGTGAGGGAAAGGCGAAAAGAACCCCTGTGAGGGGAGTGAAATAGAACCTGAAACCGTACACGTACAAGCAGTAGGAGCACCTTCGTGGTGTGACTGCGTACCTTTTGTATAATGGGTCAGCGACTTAATTTTAGTAGCAAGGTTAACCGTATAGGGGAGCCGTAGGGAAACCGAGTCTTAACTGGGCGCTTAGTTGCTAGGATTAGACCCGAAACCGAGTGATCTAGCCATGGGCAGGTTGAAGGTTGAGTAACATCAACTGGAGGACCGAACCGACTAATGTTGAAAAATTAGCGGATGACTTGTGGCTAGGGGTGAAAGGCCAATCAAACTCGGAGATAGCTGGTTCTCCCCGAAATCTATTTAGGTAGAGCCTCGGACGAATACTACTGGGGGTAGAGCACTGTTAAGGCTAGGGGGTCATCCCGACTTACCAACCCTTTGCAAACTCCGAATACCAGTAAGTACTATCCGGGAGACACACAGCGGGTGCTAACGTCCGTTGTGAAGAGGGAAACAACCCAGACCGCCAGCTAAGGTCCCAAATTACAACTAAGTGGGAAACGATGTGGGAAGGCTTAGACAGCTAGGATGTTGGCTTAGAAGCAGCCATCATTTAAAGAAAGCGTAATAGCTCACTAGTCGAGTCGGCCTGCGCGGAAGATGTAACGGGGCTAAGTTGTAAACCGAAGCTGCGGCAATGCCTTAGGGCATTGGGTAGGGGAGCGTTCTGTAAGCCGTTGAAGGTGAACTGTAAGGTTTGCTGGAGGTATCAGAAGTGCGAATGCTGACATAAGTAACGATAATGGGGGTGAAAAACCTCCACGCCGGAAGACCAAGGGTTCCTGTCCAACGTTAATCGGGGCAGGGTAAGTCGACCCCTAAGGCGAGGCTGAAAAGCGTAGTCGATGGGAAACGGGTTAATATTCCCGTACTTCTTATAATTGCGATGGGGGGACGGAGAAGGCTAGGTGGGCCTGGCGATGGTTGTCCAGGTTCAAGTGCGTAGGCTGAGGAATTAGGTAAATCCGGTTCCTCTTAAGGCCGAGACACGATGTCGAGTCACTAAGGTGATGAAGTCATTGATGCCATGCTTCCAGGAAAAGCCTCTAAGCTTCAGATTATAAGGAATCGTACCCCAAACCGACACAGGTGGTCGGGTAGAGAATACCAAGGCGCTTGAGAGAACTCGGGTGAAGGAACTAGGCAAAATGGTACCGTAACTTCGGGAGAAGGTACGCTCTTGACGGTGAAGTCCCTTGCGGATGGAGCTATTGGGAGTCGCAGATACCAGGTGGCTGCAACTGTTTATTAAAAACACAGCACTGTGCAAAATCGTAAGATGACGTATACGGTGTGACGCCTGCCCGGTGCCGGAAGGTTAATTGATGGGGTTAGTCTTCGGACGAAGCTCTTGATCGAAGCCCCGGTAAACGGCGGCCGTAACTATAACGGTCCTAAGGTAGCGAAATTCCTTGTCGGGTAAGTTCCGACCTGCACGAATGGCGTAATGATGGCCACGCTGTCTCCACCCGAGACTCAGTGAAATTGAAATCGCTGTGAAGATGCAGTGTACCCGCGGCTAGACGGAAAGACCCCGTGAACCTTTACTACAGCTTGGCACTGAACATTGACCCTACATGTGTAGGATAGGTGGGAGACTTTGAAACTTCGTCGCTAGATGGAGTGGAGTCAACCTTGAAATACCACCCTTGTAGTGTTGATGTTCTAACTTAGTCCCGTTATCCGGGACAAGGACAGTGCCTGGTGGGTAGTTTGACTGGGGCGGTCTCCTCCCAAAGAGTAACGGAGGAGCACGAAGGTGGGCTAATCACGGTTGGACATCGTGAGGTTAGTGCAATGGCATAAGCCCGCTTGACTGCGAGAATGACAATTCGAGCAGGTGCGAAAGCAGGTCATAGTGATCCGGTGGTTCTGAATGGAAGGGCCATCGCTCAACGGATAAAAGGTACTCCGGGGATAACAGGCTGATACCGCCCAAGAGTTCATATCGACGGCGGTGTTTGGCACCTCGATGTCGGCTCATCACATCCTGGGGCTGAAGTCGGTCCCAAGGGTATGGCTGTTCGCCATTTAAAGTGGTACGCGAGCTGGGTTTAGAACGTCGTGAGACAGTTCGGTCCCTATCTGCCGTGGGCGTTGGAAGATTGAAGGGGGCTGCTCCTAGTACGAGAGGACCGGAGTGGACGAACCTCTGGTGTTCGGGTTGTCATGCCAATGGCATTGCCCGGTAGCTAAGTTCGGAATCGATAAGCGCTGAAAGCATCTAAGCGCGAAGCGAGCCCTGAGATGAGTCTTCCCTGGCACTTTACGTGTCCTAAAGGGTTGTTCGAGACTAGAACGTTGATAGGCAGGGTGTGTAAGTGCTGTGAGGCATTGAGCTAACCTGTACTAATTGCCCGTGAGGCTTAACCATACAACACCCAAGGGGTTTTTG
>NZ_JBSQDJ010000028.1:0-2169 GCF_053850235.1 Vibrio phycocola
TGGTCGAGTAGACGACACTTGTTACCAAGTGCCGCCCCTCTAAGAACCGTACGTGCAACTTTCACTGCATACGGCTCAAGCCTCCACTAAGGCATCAAATGATACCCAGCAACTTATAAAGCAGTCGGGACAGGCTCTTTCCAAGAGTTACGGACTAGCCTTTTTGATTTTCTCTTTGCCAAGTAGTCTTGGTATTGAGGGTCAAAAGGGGTTGCTGCATTCCTGATTTTCACATGTCGCTCGATAGGCACTTTCGCTATTTGGAACAGATTGAAGTGACAGTCCATGTTCATGATTTTCTGCCAACCGTGAAATTGCCATTGGCCTTTACGATTGAGAAAGTACTTATGAACAACCCAGTCTTTCGACTTGGTTGGATGCCGCCTAACTGCCCAGTGCCATAACGCTTGGAATAGTTTGTGGCCGACATACCCGAATACTTGTTTAGCAACACAGTGGCGATAGTAGTTCGCCCACCCTCTGAGTTTCGGGTTTATCAACTTGATAAGATCGTTAACAGGGATGGTTGCGTGCTTTTTAATGAGTTCACGTAGGTTTCTCAAGAATAACAGCGTGTTGGATTTGCTCGGTTTGATGAGCAATTTCCCTTTGTGCTTCCTATGGTTGAAGCCCAGAAAGTCAAAGCCGTCGTCAATATGAGTGATCTTCGTTTTCTCTTCGGAGAGGGTTAACCCTCTTTCAGCCAGAAAGTCAGCAATCAACGGTTTGATATCGTTCACTAGCACTTCCTTTGAAGAGCAGGTGACCACGAAATCGTCTGCATAACCGATAAAGTTGGCTCTAGCACCCTTACTCAGAGCTGTAGATTTAATTTGCTGCTCTATTCCCGCGAGAGTCATTAGCATCAAGGTTGGAGAAATTATTCCACCTTGAGGTGTACCCTCATCCGTATCATAGAACAGCCTTTTATCCACATAGCCAGATTTCAGCCATTGCTCTAACATACGTTTATCTACCGTGATATTGTCCATCAGCCATTGATGCCCGATTTTGTCGAAGCAAGCCTTAATATCACCCTCAAGAACCCATTTCGCTGATTGTTTTAGAGCCAAACATTTGAAGCACTGACTGACCGCGTCAGCCGTGCTGCGATTTGGCCTAAATCCATAGCTATTGAGGTCGGCAAGCGATTCAGACACTGGCACTAATGCGAGAAGGTGGAGCGCTTGTTGCGCTCTATCAATCATGCAGGGAATGCCTAGTGGCCTGAGCTTACCGTTCTTTTTGGGAATGTAGATTCGTTTGAGTGGTTTTGCTGTGTACGCCTTGCGGCTGAGTTGATTGACTGCTTTCATACGGCGTGTATCTGTGTTCCAGATGACACCGTCTATTCCAGGCGTTTTACTGCCTTTATTCTGAGAGACTCGCTTAACCGCAAGTAGCTTGGCTGAGCGAGAATGAGTCAAGAGCCACTGTAAGGATTTCACCTTACCGTGCTTCTTTTCTCTCGTTGCTTTTGCGATACGCATTTGAAGCTTCAATACGCGTGCTTCAACAGATTTCCAGTCAATAGACTGCCATTGAGCACCGTCAGAAGATGCACTAATCTCTTTCGAGATCATCATTTGCTTTTCTCCTTGAATAAAGTTCTTCAAATTCTCTCGCAATGGGAGACCAGTCGGAAGTGGGCTCACCTTCGTGATCAGACATAAGTCTGTATCTGCATCATTACAATGCAGCTTTCGCTTTTTCCGACCTCCTTTACCTGCATTACTATCGGCCACATAGGCTTTCCCAGAGGGAGTGATACAGGCTTACCCTGTTCCGTATGTTACGTAAAATGTCAGGTTAGATGCCCACTCTAGTGCGGAGAGCATAACGATCACGAAAGGGCACTGCCCAATCCCTTTCCATCTCTCATTGCCTTTTGGCCACAGCGCATTAACCACTTCCGCTGTTTCATCATATGACGCACCTTGAATGGATTCACATACGTTCATCATACTGACTACCTAGCACTTACCCGAATTGTGGTTTTCAGGAGGAACGTCCTCTCACGATTCTTTTCCCACTCAGCCCAAACAGCCAAGTTTCGTTACATTGTCCGAGCCGCTGCTTTATTCAGGCTCGTAGATTCATCTGGTGATACAGATGGTTCACTCATAAAGCGGTGAACAACGCTTCATACGACTTCAGGTCGCACGGGCA
>NZ_JBSQDJ010000003.1:0-179110 GCF_053850235.1 Vibrio phycocola
AGGCGCTCCCCTGCTAAGGGAGTATGTGGTTTGTAGCCGCATCGAGGGTTCGAATCCCTCCCTCACCGCCATTTCTTATGTCCATTAGGGCATTTTTAGTTTTTAGCAGACTAAAGCGTGGGTTATACCACATTGCGCGCTCGTAGCTCAGCTGGATAGAGTACCTGGCTACGAACCAGGCGGTCGAAGGTTCGAATCCTTCCGAGCGCGCCATTATTTTGAATATAGATCATTGAATTAACTCGACGCGTCCTTAGCTCAGCTGGATAGAGTACCTGGCTACGAACCAGGCGGTCGGAGGTTCGAATCCTCCAGGACGCGCCACTTACAACTTGGATTATTGCGCGCTCGTAGCTCAGCTGGATAGAGTACCTGGCTACGAACCAGGCGGTCGAAGGTTCGAATCCTTCCGAGCGCGCCACTTCCATTATATTATTTGCGTCCTTAGCTCAGCTGGATAGAGTACCTGGCTACGAACCAGGCGGTCGGAGGTTCGAATCCTCCAGGACGCGCCATACACTAAAACCTCGCTTTTTAGCGGGGTTTTTTTGTGTCTTTAATATTGAACTTTTGTTGTAAATTCCTAAATGTTTACTTGGTAATTGCACTTTTTTTACCTAGAACACATCTTTTTAGGCGGAATTACTTTATAACAACGGAAAGATGTTATTGGATATTTTGTATACTGGTCTGAATATGGCATATATCACTGCTATTAACTCTGGATTAAGTATCTTATGGTTTATCTCTAAGCGTGAGAAATGTACGTTTGACAACACTAGAGCAATCGAGATAATTCTTTATTACGAGCCTTTAATTAAATTGGCATTATTAAGGAAGACATAGTTCTCCAATTTATAAATTTGAAAGGAAGCAAAATGGATAATATTGGTAGCCTGCTTGGCGATGCAGCTGTCCTAATGGGCACAGGTATGACATTCGTATTTCTATTTTTGACCATTCTTGTCTATCTCGTTACGTTAATGGCAAAAATTATTCCACAGGAACAGCCTGCTGCTCCCGTGGTACCATCAAAAAGAGTTCAGAATAATCAATCGAGCACTACGGGGAATAACCCACACGTAGTCGCTGCTATTTCGGCCGCGGTCAAACAGTATCGCTCGTCATCAGCGAAGAAATAGTAAAAGGGATTTAAAAGGAGTTTAATTGCATGTCTAAACCACTCGCTATTACAGATGTCGTCCTTCGTGACGCACACCAATCACTTTTTGCTACACGTATGCGTATCGAAGATATGCTACCGATTGCCGCAGAATTAGATAAAGTTGGATATTGGTCGCTAGAAACATGGGGAGGCGCTACATTTGACTCTTGTATTCGTTTCTTAGGTGAAGATCCGTGGGAACGTTTGCGTGAGCTTAAAAAAGCAATGCCAAACACGCCAATGCAAATGTTGTTACGCGGACAAAACCTCCTGGGTTACCGTCATTACGCCGACGATGTGGTTGAAAAGTTTGTTGAACGTGCGCATAAAAATGGTATGGATGTTTTTCGTATTTTTGATGCGATGAATGATGTTCGTAATTTTGAGAAAGCAGTGAAATCAACTATTGATGTTGGCGCTCATGCTCAAGGTACACTTTCTTACACGACCAGTCCTGTTCATACTGCTGACACATGGGTTGATTTAGCTAAACGTCTAGAAGACTTAGGTTGTCACTCTTTGTGTATTAAAGATATGTCAGGTCTACTTAAGCCTTACGAAGCCGAAGAGCTGATTACCCGTATTAAAGCGTCGTGTGATGTACCACTTGCTTTACATTGTCATGCCACTACAGGGCTATCTACGGCGACTGCGGTAAAAGCGGTAGAAGCGGGGGTTGATATCTTAGACACCGCTATTTCATCGATGAGCCAGACGTATGGTCATACACCAACTGAAACCGTCGTAGCGATGTTAGAAGGTACAGAGCGAGACACAGGTCTTTCTTTAACTGAAATCGCTCCTATTGCGGCTTATTTCCGTGAGGTCCGCAAGAAGTACGCGAAATGGGAAGGGGCAATGAAAGGGGTTGATTCTCGTATCCTGATTGCCCAAGTCCCTGGTGGTATGTTGACGAACATGGAAGGTCAGCTAAAAGAGCAGGGTGCAGCGGACCGATTAGACGAAGTATTACAAGAGATACCTAAAGTACGTAAAGACTTAGGGTATATTCCTCTAGTTACACCAACATCGCAAATTGTTGGTACTCAAGCTGTTATCAATGTTTTAACTGGCGAGCGTTATAAGTCGATTACTAAAGAAACGGCTGGTATTTTGAAAGGCGAATATGGTTGTGCGCCAGCAGAGCTAAATGCAGATCTTCAAGCAAAAGTATTGGAAGGTGCAGAACCTATTACTTGTCGTCCTGCTGATCTTTTAAGTGCAGAGATGGACAGTTTAACTAAAGAATTGTTTGAGAAGTCAAAAGCAGAGGGAATTTCACTTGCGGAAGATACCGTGGATGATGTCTTGACCTACGCTTTGTTCCCTCAGGTTGGTCTTAAGTTTCTTAAGAATCGTCATAACCCAAGTGCGTTTGAACCCGCTCCGACATTAGAAGATTCGGCTCCTGTAGTTGCCGCTCCTGTTGCAGCTACTGCACAAGGTGGTATTGAAGCTTACAGTGTGAAAGTTGATGGTCAGGTGTATCAAGTTGAAGTTGGCCCTTCAGGTGCATTAGAGTCGGTAACACCGGTGGCAAATGCAGCTCCAGTTCAGGCGGCTGCTCCAGCGGCACCAGCTGCTGATGCAGAAGTTATTTCTGCTCCATTAGCGGGCACCATTTTCAAAGTGAATGTATCAGCTGGCGATCAAGTAGCCGAAGGGGATGTTATTTTCATTCTAGAAGCAATGAAGATGGAAACGGAAGTTCGGGCTGCACGTGCAGGGGTTATCGATAGTGTTTATGTCAAGGAAGGAGATGCTGTTGCTGTTGGTGCTCCTCTTGTTGGTTTGGCATAAGGGATAACCATGGACGGATTAATTACACTTTGGAGTGAAACGGGTTTAGCCAACTTTGAGTTTACTCAAATTATTATGATTTTAGTGGGCTGTGGGCTTTTGTTTCTAGCGGTTGCTAAAGGCTTCGAACCATTATTGCTTTTGCCTATTGGCTTTGGTGCTATTTTAGCAAACATTCCTAATGCTGGGTTTACTGATGAAGGCGGCCTGCTTTACTATATTTATCACGCCGGAATTGAAACGGGCATTTTCCCGCTTCTGATCTTTATGGGCGTGGGAGCGATGACGGATTTTGGTGCGCTGATAGCAAACCCTAAAACGTTATGGTTAGGCGCGGCCGCTCAGTTAGGTATCTTTGCCACATTGTTTGGCGCTATTTTACTGAACGTTATTCCAGGTATGGAATTTAGCATGGCTGATGCGGCATCAATATCGATTATCGGTGGCGCGGATGGTCCTACTGCTATTTTCTTAGCGAGTAGGCTATCTCCTGATTTATTAGGCGCGATAGCGGTAGCGGCTTATAGTTATATGGCGTTAGTTCCTATTATTCAACCTCCGATTATGAGAGCGCTGACTACTCCTGAAGAGCGTGTAATCAAAATGGCTCAGCTCCGTCATGTTAGTAAAGTAGAGAAAATGGTCTTTCCTCTAGCTGTACTTTTGATGACGATTCTCTTCTTACCATCCGCGACTCCACTGGTGGGAATGTTTTGTTTCGGTAACTTTATGAGTGAGGTTGGTGTTGTTGATCGCTTATCGAAGACTGCGCAAAACGAGTTGATTAATATCGTTACGATCTTTTTAGGGTTGGGCGTAGGTTCTAAACTACAAGCAGATCAATTCTTAAATTTTGAAACGTTAGGTATTTTAGCTCTTGGTGCCGTTGCTTTTAGTATCGGTACTGCTGGAGGTTTGCTGATGGCCAAGTTACTGAATAAGCTTTCGAAAGAGGATATTAACCCATTGATTGGTGCGGCAGGTGTATCAGCGGTTCCGATGGCGGCTCGAGTGGTTAACAAAGTTGGGTTAGAGGCAAACCCACAAAACTTCCTATTGATGCATGCAATGGGGCCAAACGTCGCTGGGGTATTAGGTTCAGCTGTTGCTGCTGGTATTCTATTAGCGTTGGCTGGTTAACAACTTAGTGTGAAATTGGCTTTCATAGTTTACCGATTGCCAATAAATGATATATATTCAAAGGGATGCTTACATGCATCCCTTTTTTATTGGCCGTGATTGAGTGAAAGGATTCTAGAAATGGAAAATAAACAAATTGCGATATCTCAGTTTGGTGATGTTGATACTTTGGTGATTCAAACTACCTCTGTTCCTGAGCCCGCTAAGGGTGAAGTTCTTGTTGAAGTAGCATTCTCTGGTATTAATCCAATCGATGCTAAAACAAGAGCAGGCCTTGGGTGGGCTGCACAGCAAAATAAAGACAAGTTACCTTGGGTGCCAGGTTATGATGTGTCAGGTAAAATTATAAAACTAGGTGACGGGTGCACGCGTTTTGCTATTAATGATAGTGTCGCAGGGTTTATTGGTTTTCCATTGCAAGGTGGAGGGTACAGTCAATATATCTCCATTCCTGAAGCTGCTCTTAGCTTAGTTCCGAGCTCGATAACTCTGGAAGCCGCCGCGGCATTGCCTTTAGCTGGACAAACGGCTGCTCAAGCTCTGAACCGTGGTGAGGTCACAGAAGGGGACTGCGTACTGATCTTGGCTGGAGCGGGTGGTGTTGGTCATTTAGCTATTCAAATGGCTATTGCTGCAAAAGCCGAAGTTTATACAACGTGTAGTGAAAAAAACCTCGATTACCTCGCGACACTAGGCGCTCACGCCATCAATTATAACTTTGCGCCTGTTTCACAACGACTCGATGGTGTCGATGTACTGATTGATTTGGTTGGCGGAGATGTTGCGCTGGATGCATTAAAGTGCTTAAAAGATAATGCTCGAGTGGTGACTGTACCAACACTCACTGCTGAATTGATTTGTGAAAAGGCAACTTTATTAGGATTTCAAGCGACAGGTATGCTTGTTGAACCAAATCCTGAGCAGCTCGATACGATGCTTTATATGGTTAGTGTCGGATTGCTTAAGACCGAGATCCAAAAAATTTATTCTTTAGATGATGTTAAAGTAGCCCACACTGAAATTGAAAGTGGGCATACTCGCGGAAAATTATTACTTAGTATGCAATGAACGAAACATTAGAGGCGCTGTTTGGTACTCTTGGTTTATCTTGGGAGCAATCAGCGCCATTTACATTATTTCTCTCCAGTTTTTTAAGTGCGACACTGTTGCCAGGAAGTTCAGAAGCTACGCTATTAGCCGCTCTTTCATATTCTTCTCATTCTTACGTTTATTTGTTTATAGTTGCCACACTAGGTAATACGCTCGGTGGATTCACTAATTATTTGTTGGGTTTATGGTTACCAAACAGAACTGATTCTACTTTGAGAAGTCGAACCTCTATAGCATGGTTACAAAAACATGCTTATTGGGTTTTATTGCTCAGTTGGCTACCTATTATCGGCGATGCATTGTGCTTGACCGCAGGATGGATGAGGATGAAAGCACTCCCTTCGTTCCTTTGTATTCTCATTGGTAAAGCAATTCGATACGCTATTCTCATAGTGTTGTATTTAGGTTTATTTTAAGGAGTTAAAATGACAAAGCTTTGGCTAGTTGCCTTGTCACTCTTCGTATTGGTTGGATGTACTTCATCTAGCAAAGATTATTCATTTTTCTCGTCACTTCCCGATGGTATCTCATTAGTTGAACAAGTTGAGGCTGTACCAGGGAAAGCGATGATTCCTTATAAGAAATACCGCTTAGATAATGGTATGACCGTTATTTTGTCTCCAGATGATTCGGACCCATTAGTTCATGTTGACGTTACCTATCATGTGGGCTCCGCACGTGAGGTCCAAGGCAACACAGGTTTCGCGCATTTTTTTGAACACATGATGTTTCAAGGATCAAAGCATGTCGGTGATCAGCAGCATTTTAAATACATTACTGAAGCGGGTGGTGAGCTTAATGGCACCACCAACCGTGATAAAACACATTACTTTGAAACAGTCCCAGCAAACCAACTTGAAAAAGTCCTATGGTTAGAATCTGACCGGATGGGCTTCTTATTGGATGCCGTTTCTCAACGTAAATTCGAGATACAAAGGGATACCGTTAAGAACGAACGTGCACAAAATTATGATAATCGTCCTTATGGACTGATTTGGGAAAAAATGGGTGAAACGTTGTACCCAAGATCTCATCCTTATTCTTGGCAAACTATTGGCTATGTTGAAGATTTAGACCGAGTTGATGTGAATGACCTTAAATCTTTCTTTTTACGTTGGTATGGCCCAAACAATGCGACGTTAGTCATTGGGGGAGATATTCAAATTGATCAGACGTTAAATTGGGTGAACAAATATTTTGGATCTATTCCTAAAGGGCCTGAAGTCGATGATATGCCAAAGGCACCAGCGGTCATAAATGAAACGCGTTTTGTTACGATTGAAGACCGAATTCAGCAACCTATGGTTGTGGTTGGGTGGCCAACGGAATACTTAGGAGCTGAAAATCAAGTTCCACTTGATGTTTTATCTCAAGTGTTGGGAAGTGGGGCAAACAGTCTACTTTATCAAAAGTTAGTAAAAACCAATGAAGCCATTAATGCAGGAGCATTTCAAGACTGTGGAGAACTAGCTTGTACTTTTTATCTCTACGCTATGTCTTCATCAACGGCACCTGATGCATTGCATACACTTTACCAACAATTATTAGATATTATTCAGGAAGTAAAATCTCAAGGTGTGAATGAAGAACGATTTGAAGAAATAAAAGGGATAGCGCAAGCTGATGCAATTTTTGCCTTAGAAAGTGTAAAAGGGAAAGTCTCTCAACTTGCTTATAACGATGTGTTTTTTGATCAGCCAGATCGACTTCAAGCCAATCTTTCATTATTAGAAAATGTATCGATGTCGGACATAGATTCCGTTTTGTCTCAATTTTTAGTCGATAAATCACATGCAGTTTTAAGTGTTGTCCCCAAAGGAAAAAGAGATATAGCAGTACAAGCTGTTAACTTCACCCTAGAAGAGCGGGTTATTCAGCCACATAAAACCATTGCATTAAATCAGCTAGAATTTCGAAATGTTGATGATGACTTTGACCGAAGCGAAGTTCCAGTTGTTGGAGGTGCACTATCGATAAAAGTACCTGAGTTATATAAACATCACTTCAGCAATGGGATCACCTTGATGGGTACAGAAAGTCTAGAGTCACCTTCTGTACTATTTAAGTTAAAACTTCCTGCTGGTGAACGCTATGTTGATGAGGGGAAAGAAGGACTAGCAGAACTGACTGCAAGTCTAATTGGAGAAGGAAGTCAGAGTCGAACACAGGAGCAAATTCAAGCGCAGTTAGATAGGCTTGGTTCATCTGTATCAATCAGTGCAGGTCACTACACAACAACAGTGACAGTCTCAACTTTGGTTAAGAACTTTGATCAAACGTTAGCTATTGTTGATGAATTGCTATTTCATCCGCGTTTTGACCCTAAAGACTTAGAGCGGTTGAAACAAAAGATGAAAGAAGGCGTTGTATACCAACAGCAAAAGTTGACTTGGCAAGCTTCACAAGCCACCCGTCAGGTACTATTTGGAGATTCGTTATTCTCTCGTATTAGTGATGGTACAGAGCAGAGTATCGATTCATTGACATTAGAGGATGTGCTCGCATTTTATCAGCAGCATTATACTCCGCAAGGCGCTCAGATCGTGATTGTCGGTGATGTTAATGAAGGTGAAGCGATTAGTAGCCTTGATTTCTTAGGACAGTGGCAAGGGGAATATCCTCCGCTACTTGCGCCTCAAATATTGCCTCAACAGTCAGAGCAGAAAATTTATGTACTTGATCATCCAGGAGCGACTCAAAGTATCGTCCGTTTTGTTCGCACCACGAAACCTTTTGATGCAACTGGAGAGTTATATTTAGCTCAATTGGCAAACTTTAATTTGGCAGGCAATTTTAATAGCCGAATGAATCAAAATTTGCGTGAAGATAAAGGGTATACCTATGGTATGGATGGTTATTTAGCGAGTAATCGGGAAATTGGTATAGCGGTCTTTGAGGCTCCGGTTAAGGCTGAAGCAACGGGTTTAAGCATTATTGAAATGCGTAATGAAATGAATCATTACGTACAAAATGGATTAGATGACGATGAGTTGGCTTTCATGCGGCTTGCTGTGGGGCAGCAAGATGCATTAATGTATGAAACGCAAGATCAAAAAGCTGACCTAATTAGCGGGATATTAACTTATAGTCTGCATTACGATTATTTACAGCAGCGTAATGAGATTGTAGCAACAGTGAAAAAAGCAACATTGAATGAAAGTGCTAAAAAATGGTTTAATCCGAATGATTACCAAATTATTGTCGTTGGCGATGCTAACGTCGTTGAACCACAACTTGAAAAATTAAACTTACCGATGGTTAAACTTGAAATCATTCGTTAAAGTACCAACTTAAAAGAGATACCCCATGTCGTAAACACTTCTGAGCTATCTAGCCACTTGATTTAGGCGCTCAGAGCTGTTTATTGAGGTGACTGTGATTAGCTCACGTATTATGACAATAAATATAAGTGAACCTGTTTTGAATAAATTAACTGAACGACTTAGCCTAGCAGCTCAAAACCCCGATATATTTAAGCAATTTAATCGTGGTATTGAACGTGAAACACTGCGATATAACACTGATGGTAGTATTGCGACAACACCTCACCCAAGTGCGCTCGGTTCGGCTACTTTTAATCAGTGGATTACAACAGACTTTGCTGAATCCTTGCTCGAGTTTATTACTCCCGTAAGTCAAAATGTTGATACCATTGTTGACCAATTATCCGATGTGCATCATTTTAGTCAGAGCCATTTGAGTGGCGACGAAAAATTGTGGCCGATGTCGATGCCTTGTTATGTTCCCAATGAAGACGCTATTCAGTTAGCTCAATATGGTACATCTAACAATGGGCGAATGAAGACTTTGTATCGTGAAGGGCTTAAGCACCGTTACGGAAGTCTGATGCAGATTATTTCAGGTGTTCACTTTAATTTCTCTTTTCCTGAAGCTCTTTGGGATCAGCTCTATGGTGATCAAACTCAGGAAGCGAGAGAAAAAACGAAATCCGATTCCTATTTTGGTTTGATCCGAAACTACTATCGCTTCGGCTGGTTAATTCCTTATTTCTTCGGTGCTTCTCCAGCTATTTGCCCATCTTTTTTAAAGGGACGAGACTCAAAGTTACCTTTTGAAAATGTTGGCAAAACATTGTATTTGCCATACGCAACCTCGCTGCGGTTAAGTGACTTGGGCTACACTAACAGTGCTCAAAGTGGTCTGAAAATTGGTTTTAATAGTCTTGAACAATATTTAGAAGGAGTACACAGTGCGATTCGAACCCCTTCTTCTGAGTTTGCAGATATTGGTGTGAAAGTCGATGGAGAGTATCGTCAACTCAACAGCAATGTGTTGCAAATCGAAAATGAACTTTATGCTCCTATTCGTCCTAAGCGTGTTGCAAGTGCTAGTGAAAAACCTTCTGAAGCTTTGCAGCGCGGTGGTGTCGAATATATTGAGATTCGTTCTTTAGACGTAAACCCATTTAGTCCTATTGGGGTTAACAAAGATCAAATTCGTTTTCTCGATTTATTCTTAACTTGGGCTGTAATGAGCGAATCGGATGAGATGACTAACTGTGAGCTGGAGTGCTGGCGTAGTAATTGGAATAAAGTGGTCATTGAAGGTCGTAAGCCAGGATTAGAGCTTAAAATTGGTTGTCATGGTGAAGTTCTTACTCTTAACACCTGGGCTCATCGTGTTATGGATGAATTACTCTCCATTGCAGAGTTATTCGATAAGGCAAATGGCGGCAACGAATACAGTCAAGTTTGTCAACGATTGACCTCTTGGATTGATGATCCAGAGTTGACATTGTCAGCTCAATTTTTGACTCAGTTAAAGCAAGAAGGATGTATGATTTCTCTTGGCTCTAAGTTAGGTAATGAATACGCTCAACAAAACCAAGAACATCAATATTCACAGTATTCTGGCGAGGAAATGCAAAAAGAAGTCGAACTCTCTCTTGCAAAACAAGCAGAGGCGGATAATGCCGAAGAGATCGACTTTGATACTTTTTTGGAGAACTACTTTTCTGATTTAAAGTGAAGTACTGAATCGATTTAATAGCAGAAATACGGTTTAGCATACATAATGTATATAATTTTTTGATTCAGTTTCAATGCAACTGAATTGTATTTGGAGAAAAATAAATGCCTTTACTTGATAGTTTTACCGTCGATCATACACGAATGACCGCCCCTGCCGTACGTGTTGCGAAAAAAATGCAAACACCGAAAGGCGATACTATTACGGTATTTGACCTGCGCTTTACACTTCCGAATGTAAGCTTGTTATCGGAGAGAGGTATTCATACACTTGAGCACCTATATGCTGGCTTTATGCGTGATCACCTCAATAGTTCCGATGTCGAAATTATTGATATTTCACCAATGGGATGTCGAACCGGGTTTTACATGAGTTTAATTGGCACACCAGGTGAGAGCGAAGTTGGGCAAGCTTGGCTTTCAGCAATGAAAGACGTATTGGAAGTAGAAAGCCAAGATAAAATTCCTGAGCTAAATCAGTACCAATGTGGAACCGCTGAAATGCACTCTTTAGAGGAAGCGAAAGAAATTGCAACTGCAGTGATAGATGCGGGCATTTCGGTTAATAAGAACGATGATTTGGCACTACCAGATGCATTGATTAGTGAACTAAAAGTAAACTAATCAATATCATCAGGCATGGTGGTAATAAAAAAAGCTTGGCGATGTGCCAAGCTTTTTTAGTTAGATAATAGAAGTTTTTGATATTGGATTAGGCTAAAATTTAGCTTTTGTTGGGGTAAACTTTGACCAATTTAATTCGGTTCTCTTCAATATCAATGATTTCCATTTCGTGATCAGCAACGCACACACTTAAACGCGTTTGAGGAATATCTTCTAGATGTTCTAGTATCAAACCATTTAACGTTCTTGGGCCGTCGGTTGGCATCTGCCAGCGTAAGTATTTATTGATATCTCGGACATTGGTACTGCCCTCAATCATAAAGCTGCCATCTGCCTGAGGGATGATTTCATCTGATGAACTTGGAGACATCGAAGTGGTAAATTCCCCCACAATTTCTTCAAGAATATCTTCGAGGGTAATCAAGCCATCGATATCGCCATATTCATCGACAATTAAGCCAATTCGTTCTTTATTGCGTTGAAACTTAAGTAATTGAACGTTCAATGGGGTAGATTCGGGGATAAAGTACACTTCATCCGCAGCCCGAAGTAAAACCTCTTTGTTGAACTCATTCTTTTCAAGCATAAATCGAAATGCATCACGCAGTTTCAATATTCCAACAACTTCATCGATGCTATCTCGATATAACACAACTCTGCCATGTGGTGAACGAGTCAATTGGCGTACGATCGATTTCCAGTCATCATTTATGTTGATTCCTGTGAGTTCGTTTCGAGGAACCATAATGTCGTTTACGGTAACGTGTTCGAGATCCAAAATAGAGAGCAACATATCTTGGTGGCGTTTTGGTATCAACCCACCCGCTTCGTTTACCACGGTCCTTAGCTCATCAGAGTTCAGACGGTCAGCGCCATCATGCTTGCTTGATAAACCTAAAATACGAATGAAGCCATTAGTTATGAGGTTTACAAACCAGACTAAAGGCGCCATGAATTTCATTAAAATACTAAGCAAAATACTACTTGCAAATGAAACTCGTTCTGGATAGAGAGCTGCGAGTGTTTTTGGAGTGACTTCGGCAAAAACTAAGATAACAAGAGTTAAGCCTCCTGTTGCTATGGCTACCCCAGCGTTACCAAATAGGCGCATACCTAAGATGGTTGCAATGGCCGATGCCAAAATATTAACGAGGTTGTTTCCGATGAGGATCAAGCCGATAAGTTTATCGGGGCGGCTGAGTAATTTTTCTACTCTCTTCGCACCTCGATGACCTTGATTGGCGAGATGTTTAAGGCGATAGCGATTTAACGCCATCATTCCAGTTTCAGAACCTGAAAAATATCCGGATATAACTATAAGACATGCGAGCGTCGCAAATAATATACCCGTTGATATGTCGTCCAAATTTATAAATTCCTTTACACTATTTGATTAATTTATCGCCTAAGTTGGGGTTGCTGTCAATGGTTAACCTGCAAGTCTTTACTTAGACCTCTACGCTTAGCTGAGAATTATTTCTCTAACAAAGCGACTGCCAAAGTAAGCAAGCGTTAATATACAAGCACCTGCAAGGGCATACCAAGTGACGGTGCGACCGCGCCATCCTTTATGGTAATGTCCCCATAACAACACTGAATACACCACCCATGCTACAAAAGAAAGTACGCCTTTATGAGCATTACCACTACCAAACATCTCTTCGAGATAAAGAAAGCCAGTGACGAGAGTTCCCGTTAGTAGTAGGTATCCAATTAAGATAATTCGGAATAGTTGGCGCTCCACAAGAAGAAGAGGTGGGAGGTTAGGATTAATAGCCAACGATTTTTTCTGTTTAAGTTTGTAATCCAGCCACGCTAACTGCAAGGCATAAAGCGCACCAATTGTCAGAGTTGAATAGGAAAATAGTGCGATTGAAATATGAAATAAGAGCCAAGGGTCATGTTCTAAATGGGTAACAAAACTTCCTGGCAGGTAAGCGGCGGCAGCGATATTGATAGCGGAGAAACTGTAGACAACCGGTAACATAAACCAAAGACGAGCTTTTACCATAGACAAGCTCATCACGAGAGAAACAATGAAACTGATCAAGGAGGCGACATTAAGAATACTTAGGTTTTGGCCACCATGGTTGAAAATCAGGTCGCCTAAAATCCAGCCATGAAAAATAAGCGCAAGTATGGCGCTCAAGAAAACGGCTTTTACCTTAATTCCAGTCTGGTGTACTAGCCCTGGAATGATGGTAGCAATAGCTAAGCTGTAAAATAACGCTGCTACTATTGCAATGACTTTGTCCATATCTCTCTTTGATAGGTGAATTAGAAAGGACATTATACATCGGTAACTTATCGAGAGCTATCATCATTCAAAGAGATTTATAGTTTGATCGCTGTGTTATGAACGTGAAATGTCACTTCATAAGTTGAAAGGTTGGCAACATGGAGTGGTTCGGGTATATATCTATATAAGGCTAAGGTATAATTAAACGAGTGATCGCCTCATAGCGAAGAGAGAAGTATGTTTGAGAATTTAACGGATCGACTATCCGGTACGCTAAAAAATATTAGCGGTAAAGGTCGTTTAACCGAAGATAATATAAAAGAAACACTGCGCGAAGTACGCATGGCTCTGCTCGAGGCCGATGTTGCGCTGCCAGTGGTTCGTGATTTTATTCAGCGCGTGAAAGCCGGTGCGGTTGGCGTTGAAGTTTCTAAGTCTTTAACTCCTGGGCAAGAATTCATAAAGCTAGTTCAAACAGAACTTGAAGCTGTTATGGGGGAGTCCAATGAAGCGCTCGATCTAGCGGCTCAACCACCAGCCGTTGTTTTGATGGCTGGTTTACAAGGTGCGGGTAAAACCACAAGTGTTGGTAAACTCGCTAAGTTGCTAACAGAGCGTGATAAGAAGAAAGTTCTGGTTGTGTCTGCCGATGTTTATCGCCCGGCAGCGATTAAACAGCTTCAAATGCTGGCAGCAGATGTTAGCGTCGACTTCTTCGAGTCCTCTGCAGATCAAAAGCCAATCGATATTGCTAATGCCGCCGTTGACCATGCGAAGAAGAAGTTCTATGACGTATTGATTGTCGATACGGCAGGTCGGTTAGCGATTGATGAAGAGATGATGGCGGAGATAAAAGAACTCCACGCAGCTATCACTCCCGTAGAAACACTATTTGTCGTTGATGCAATGACAGGTCAAGATGCTGCGAATACAGCAAAAGCGTTCGGCGATACACTTCCGTTAACAGGGGTTATCTTAACCAAAGTGGATGGTGATGCTCGTGGTGGTGCGGCATTATCTGTGCGTCATGTTACTGGTAAGCCGATTAAATTCTTAGGTGTTGGTGAAAAAACCGATGCATTGGAACCTTTCCATCCGGATCGCGTCGCATCTCGAATTTTGGGAATGGGCGATGTACTTTCTCTGATCGAAGATTTACAGCGTAATGTTGATCACGATAAAGCAGAGAAACTGGCGAAGAAATTTAAACAGAAAAAAGGCTTTGACCTAGAAGATTTTCGTGAGCAGTTAGGTCAAATGCAGAATATGGGCGGCATGATGGGCATGATGGATAAGCTTCCAGGAATGTCAAATCTACCCGCTAATATGAAAGACAAAGTAGACGATAAAATGTTTAAGCAGATGGAGGCCATTATTTCCTCTATGACGATGCATGAACGCCAACGTCCTGATGTTATTAAAGGTTCGCGCAAAAAGCGGATTGCCGCAGGTTCTGGTACTCAAGTACAGGATGTCAATCGCCTGATTAAGCAATTTACCCAGATGCAAAAAATGATGAAGAAAATGCAAAAAGGTGGCATGAAAGGAATGATGCGTAACATGCAAGGGATGATGGGAGGCGGTGGTGGGTTCAACCCATTCGGTCGATAATCCCTTTCTAACCATTCATTATTATTGAAATAGTTAAAACCCTTGCATTGCCTCGGAATAAGAGTAAAATTCCGGGGCTTTATTTTGGCACGAGACCCCAAGCTGATTTTTTGATTAGTTATTGGGGTTAATTTTATTATTGAGAAAGCAAAAGAGGACGATATGGTAACCATTCGTTTGGCACGTCACGGCGCTAAAAAGCGTCCATTTTATCAAATTGTAGTTGCGGATAGCCGCAATGCTGCAACTGGCCGTTTCATTGAAAATGTTGGTTTCTTTAACCCAACAGCAACTGGCCAAGAAGAAGGTCTACGTTTAGATCTAGATCGCGTTAACCATTGGGTTGGTGAAGGCGCATCTCTATCTGATCGCGTAGCTAAGCTAGTTAAAGACGCTCAAAAAGCGGCTTAATTTAGCAATTAAAATTTGCGAATGTCTAAGTAGGGTGAATAAGTAATGAGTGAGCAGAGCGAAAAAATTGTTGTTGGGAAGTTCGGAGCTTCTTACGGCATACGTGGCTGGCTTAAAATTATCTCTTACACAGACAATCAAGAAAGTATTTTTGATTATAGCCCTTGGTTTATTAACCAAAAGGGTGAGTGGGTCGAATGTAAGGTTGAGAGTTGGAAGCGCCATAACCAAGGTTTGGTGGCTAAATTAGTGGGTTTAGATGTTCGAGAGAATACCAGCCTCTATACCAACTTAGAGATCTCCATTAACCCAGTATCACTACCAGAATTGTCAGAAGATGAGTTCTACTGGCGTGAATTGTTTGGTATGCAAGTTTTTACAACAAAAGGTTACGATCTAGGAACGGTCACTGATCTTTTGGAAACTGGCTCAAATGATGTTCTTGTAGTGAAAGCAAATCTTAAAGATGCTTTCGGTCAAAAGGAACGATTAATCCCGTTTCTTGAAGAGCAAGTGATCATATCGATTGATCGCAAAGCTCAACGGATCGAAGTTGACTGGGATCCTGGATTTTAGTTTCCCCAAACGGAGCGTAATAACATATGTGGGTTGGCGTAATTAGCCTATTTCCGGAAATGTTTCGTTCTGTTACTGATTTTGGGGTAACAGGTCAAGCGGTAAAACGAGGCCTTTTATCGATAAATGTTTGGAACCCTAGGGATTTCACTCACGATAAACATCGAACAGTCGATGATAAGCCTTACGGTGGTGGACCGGGAATGTTGATGATGGTGCAACCGTTAACGGATGCGATTCAAGCAGCAAAAGAGGCCGCACCGGGAAAAACGAAAGTCATTTATCTTTCACCTCAAGGTCGAAAACTTGATCAACAAGGTGTTGAAGAGCTGGCGACAAATGAAAATATGATTTTAATTTGTGGTCGTTATGAAGGGATAGATGAGCGTGTAATCGAATCGCATGTTGACGAAGAATGGTCGATTGGTGATTTCGTAATGACAGGTGGAGAGTTACCCGCGATGACGTTGGTCGATTCAGCCGTTCGGTTTATTCCGGGGGTGTTGGGAGATTACGCATCAGCAGAAGAAGACTCTTTTGCGAATGGGTTACTTGATTGTCCGCATTATACACGCCCTGAAAATTTGTATGGAAATGAAGTGCCTGCGGTACTCAAATCCGGAAATCATCAGGACATTCGTCAATGGCGGTTAAAGAAATCGTTAGGCCGGACCTGGCTAAGAAGACCAGAACTCCTGGAAAACCTAGCTCTGACTGACGAACAGGAAGCGTTACTTGCTGAGTTTATAAAAGAACTCAAAGTGAAGTAACCAATTTTATTTAGTATCAGTTTATTCTAGGAATTTAAAAAATGAGTAATATCATCAAGGCTCTTGAAGAAGAGCAAATGAAGCAAGACCTACCAAAATTTGCACCAGGTGACACTGTGGTTGTTCAAGTTAAGGTAAAAGAAGGTGAGCGTGAGCGTCTACAGGCATTTGAAGGTGTTGTAATCGCTATTCGTAACCGTGGTCTTCACTCTGCTTTCACCGTACGTAAGATTTCGAATGGTGAAGGTGTTGAGCGTACGTTCCAAACTCACTCTCCAATAGTGAATAGCATCGAAGTTAAACGTCGTGGTGCAGTACGTCGTGCCAAGTTGTACTACCTACGTGAACGTTCAGGTAAGTCTGCTCGTATTAAAGAGAAACTTACTAGAAAATAATGCTTTCACAAGCGTTCTCAAAGTAAAAACGGAGCCAATTGGCTCCGTTTTTTTATATCTGCTTTTATATGATATCGCGGTTGCTATCATTAAATTCGAGTATCTTCGGCTATTGTGACTGGAATTGTAATCTCTTGTCCATCTCTGAGTGCGATAACGTTAACCGTGATTCCCGGCCTAAGATCCGTCACTAAATCCATAACACTTTGACGTCCTATAATGTCATGTCCATCAATTTTAATAATAATGTCCTGAACTTTAAATCCAGCTTTAAACGCTGGCCCATTGGGATCCATTCCCAATACTACAATCCCGCCATTATATTTTCCACCTAGCAATCGAGATGTTAGAGAACTGATATCTTGCCCATCGATACCAATATAGCCTCGAATAACACGACCATCAGCGATGATTTTTTCCATGATCTTGTTGGCGAGAAGATAAGGGATAGCAAAAGAAATACCGTAGGTTTCTAAATCAGTCGCTTGTTGAAAGGAAGCAGTATTGATACCAACGAGTTCACCTTGAGTATTGACTAATGCTCCGCCAGAATTACCTTCGTTAATCGCAGCATCAGTTTGAATAAAAGCTTGACGCCCATCAGCACTAATTGAAGATCGTCCTGTTGCAGATATTATTCCAAAAGTGGTTGTCTGCCCTAAATTATAAGGGTTGCCTATTGCTAACACGACATCACCAACTTGAGGAGAATATTGTGGGTTTAAGGGAATAACAGGAAGATTACTCCCTTCGATATGAAGAATGGCAATATCGGTGCGACGATCTTGCCCAACAACCTGAGCGGCGGCGATACGACCATCTTGCAGCGCGACAATAATTTGATCAGCCTGTGCTACTACATGGTAGTTAGTCACAATATAGCCTTTTTCACTGACAATAACCCCAGAGCCTAGGCCCTGAGTTGAAAGCTTTGTTCGATCACTTTCAGTATATTTTCGACTGTAAATATTGACTACGGCAGGAGCGGCTTTACTTACTGCTTGATTAAACGATAGTTGCAGCGAAGCAATGTCTTTGGGTTGGTTAGTTAACTGAGGAATCGTAACTTGGCTTCGCAGGCTTGGCACGCTAATCACAACTACAAGCGCTGCGATAAGCCCTAACCCTAGAGACCGAAGTAAGTAATTCAAAGTGATATCCTCAATTGAAGCGAATGATTATCTTAACATAATTAATTAAGTGCTAGATTAGCACTAGATACCAAAATAGAAAATGAGCTTATCGTACAGATAAGCTCATTTCTCGGTAAGGTTTAATAAATATCAATTATTTAGCGAACGACAAGGTAAATACTCTGCTCGCCACGTTGAATATTCAGTGCCAAAATAGACGGATTTTGATCAAGAATAGACCGAAGTTGTGCAATGTTGGAGACTCGATGTCGATTGACGCCAACGATAATATCTCCTTCTTTTAATTGATAACTTTCGGCTGAGGATCCTTTCGCAACAGAAGTGACTTTGACACCTTGTATTGTGTCATTCGAATTCGTATTGGAGAGTTCCGCACCTGTTAGCCCTTCATGAAGAGATTTGGCTTCCGTTTTTACATCAGTTTGTTCACCAAGAGTGATATCGAAACTCAATGATTCGCCATCTCGCAGTACGCCTAGAGACACCTCTTTTCCTGCTCCGAGTGTCGCAACTTTCGCTCGAAGTTCGCCAAATGTATTTATTGATTTATCGTTGATAGAAACGATAATATCTCCGGCTTCCAGCCCTGCTTCATCGGCTGCGCTATCAGGTACTACTTGACTAACGAAAGCGCCTTTATTGGACTCATACCCCATCGCTTCCGCAAGTTCAGAAGTAATTTCTCCTCCTTGAACCCCAAGCATTCCTCGTTTAACTTCACCAAATTCTAAAATTTGGTCAGTGAGGTTTTTCATCATATTTGATGGAATTGCAAAGCCAATCCCAACGTTACCACCACTGGGACCTAAAATTGCAGTGTTAATACCAATCAATTCACCATTTAAGTTAACTAATGCACCGCCAGAGTTACCACTATTAATTGCGGCATCAGTCTGAATAAAGTTCTCGAAATTCTCTATATTAAGTCCACTGCGTCCCAATGCTGAAACAATCCCTGAAGTTACGGTTTGTCCAAGACCGAATGGGTTACCAATCGCGACTGTGAAATCACCTACATTCAGCTTATCTGAATCGGCTATTGATACTTGGGTGAGGTTTTTTGCATTGTCTAACTTAACCAAAGCGATATCAGACATTTTATCTGCGCCAACTAGCTCTGCTTGGTATTCTTTCCCATCATGCAGTTGTACGGTGATTTTATCGGCTTTGTTAATGACATGAAAGTTAGTCACAACATACCCTTTTTCCGCATCGATGATCACACCAGAGCCTAATGCATGAAACGGACGTTGTTGTAACTGTTCGGTTGGAAAGTTAGGACCAAAGAAAAACCTAAATTGTTCAGGGACCTGTCGCTGGGCTGTTTGAGTCCCTTCTACTGCAATACTCACGACAGCAGGCATGACTTGCTGAAGCATTGGGGATAAGCTAGGAAGTTGTTGACCATCGACTGTCACAGGAAGTACTGCGGATGCTGGAGGTGCGACGAAAGAACTAATACAAAGAGAAAGTGTAGTTAATGCGAGTAAAGATTTTTTCATGCTATGACTCCTATGAAAATAGAACCCAGATTAGTATCAACTATCTGGGTAATTATAAACTCTCAATAGTTTGTGGAGTTTAGGACTCAAAAATCTTTACAAAGTTCACGAAAATAATTTAGTTATTTCTTTTTCTACGAATCTTTTTCGGTGACAGAAGGTTTATCCTCTGGTTTTAATAATCCTGAAGAACCTTTAGCATAGTCTTTAGGTTGAGTTTCCGTTGACGTGCTGTCGTTTACCTCTGTTTCTGTCGTTACTTTATTCTTTTTCTCAATAGTTTTGATAAATGGATTATCTTGTTCAGGGATATTGGGAATCAGTTCCGAAGAGCTTTTTGCGAGGTGTTGGTAAAGTTTTGTATAGTCTTTACCAATGGTATCTAACATACCTGCAGTTTGAGAAAAATGATCCATTAGTTCTTGGCGTTGTTGTTCAAGAGCAAATTTTGAAGCATCGAGTTCTTTTTGTATCGACTTCTGATTTTTGTATTGTGGAGCAGTAATGCGGGAAACGATCGCTCCGACAACACAGCCAACTAATAGCCCGACAATGGCATACATCCAAGGCATAAATTCTCCTTCCTGTTGTTATTTAACATATGTTTTACCACTTGGTTACACATGCAGTTTGGACATGGTACTATGAGTTCATAGACCGATAAAGTGAAACTCGGTATTTGAAAATTAACTCTTACCACAACCACATTCTATATGATTTTTATGACTCCAAAGCAACGTTACCTTCATGATATTGAAAAAAATACGATAAAACCTGACAGTGCGCAAGCAATGGCTGTCGATGCGCTCGAGCATTTGTATCAAGAGTATGCTTTATTTTTAGAACAGGAGCCTCAAAAGAAACCAACGTTTTTGGAGCGGATTACTGGGAAAAAAGCAGAGAGTAAAACACCGCCTAAAGGTCTTTATATGTGGGGAGGTGTTGGACGTGGCAAGACGTATCTGATGGATGCATTTTTTGATACGTTAACGCCTTCAAAAAATATGCGTATTCACTTTCATCGCTTTATGTATCGTGTTCATGAGGAACTTGCTCAATTAGACGACACGTCTGATCCATTATTGATAGTGGCAGATCGTCTTAAAGCTGAAGCTGATATTATCTGTTTTGATGAATTCTATGTCTCCGATATTACCGATGCCATGATCCTTGGAACTTTGTTTGAAGCACTATTTGCTCGTGGTGTTATATTGGTCGCGACGTCGAATATTCCTCCAAGTGAATTATACCGCAATGGATTACAACGAGCTCGCTTTATGCCAGCAATCAAACTGATCGAACAAAACTGCCAAATAATCAATGTCGATAGTGGTGTCGATTATCGACTACGAACTCTAGAAAACGCTGACATTTATCACTCGCCAAATGATGACCTAGCAATGGAGCATTTGCAGGAGTATTTTGCTCAACTTGTTGGTCACCCCTGGGCAAAAGAACAATCAGTATCTATTGATGTTAATCATCGTCAAGTTGATGTGATTAATGCATCTAATGGCGTTCTTTTTGCTAATTTTGAACAGCTTTGTCAGACAGCCAGAAGCCAAAACGATTACATTGAGCTGTCAAAAGTCTACCATACGGTTTTACTTAGTGATGTGAAGCAGATGGATAGAAGTCTTGATGATGCTGCACGCCGATTTATCGCATTGGTTGATGAGTTTTATGAGCGTAAAGTGAAACTGATTATTTCAGCAGAAGTTGAACTAGAGTCTCTTTATACCTCTGGACAACTTGAGTTTGAATTTAAGCGTTGCTGCTCAAGGTTGACCGAAATGCAGAGTAGAGATTACTTGTCAGAGGCTCATTTGACATAATAAAAAGGAAGAGAGATGTTTTTTTATTCTTTTGCTTCTTTAAGTCAAAAAAAAAGATGATTTTTTCTGCGCTCTTCTCTATAATCCTGCGACCCACCGTTACTGCAGGCTAATTTCTTTGGAAATATAGCCGAGAGTGCCAACCACTCGAAGGGGTGATGTACGGGCTCTTAGACAGTGGGAGCATTAGCTCCTTAAGTGTAAATTTAATTATATGGGTTATTATTAGCATGAAAACTTTCGTTGCTAAACCAGAAACCGTTAAACGCGACTGGTATGTTGTAGACGCAGAGGGAAAAACTCTAGGCCGTCTCGCAAGTGAAATTGCATCTCGCCTACGTGGCAAACATAAAGCTGAATATACTCCTCACGTTGATACTGGTGATTACATCATCGTTGTAAACGCAGAGAAAATTACTGTTACAGGTAATAAAGGTGAAGGTAAGATTTACTACCGTCACACTGAATTCCCTGGTGGTTTAAAGTCAACTTCTTTCAATAAGTTAATTGACTACAAACCTGAAATGGTAATCGAGCTAGCGGTTAAAGGTATGCTACCACGTGGTCCTCTAGGCCGTGCTATGTACCGTAAGCTTAAAGTTTACGCTGGTGCTGAGCACAACCATGTTGCTCAACAACCAACAGTACTAGACATCTAATTGGGGATTTCGAAAATGGCAGAGAATCAATACTACGGCACTGGCCGTCGCAAAAGCTCAGCTGCGCGTGTTTTTATCAAACCAGGCAGCGGCAACATCGTAATCAATAAGCGTACTCTTGATGAGTATTTTGGTCGTCCAACTTCTCGTATGGTTGTTAAACAGCCTCTAGAGCTAGTTGAAATGGTTGAAAAGCTAGACCTATACATCACTGTTAAAGGTGGTGGTATTTCTGGTCAAGCTGGTGCGATCCGTCACGGTATCACACGCGCTCTAATGGAATATGACGAATCTCTACGTCCTACTCTACGTTCTGCGGGTTATGTAACTCGTGATGCTCGTAAAGTTGAGCGTAAGAAAGTTGGTTTACGTAAAGCACGTCGTCGTCCACAGTTCTCTAAACGTTAATCTTATTTCAAGATTATCGGGCAGATTACTGCTTACTATGTGCTACAAAAGCTCGACCTTGGTCGAGCTTTTTTGTATTTATAATTCGTCATATTTTTCAATTATTTTTTGCTCAAAATTTCTATAATGCTATGAACGTGACATTTCCTGCATAAATGTTACAGAAAAGTAGCTTTACCTTGTCAAAAAGTAGGGTTTTATTTATCCTCGTCAACAAAATAAATATAACGAATTCCAGTTTAGTTAGCCGAGTTCGACTTTTAGAGTGTCTATACTTTTGAAGAGAGAGCCGATGGGAGAGTTTTTGGATGAGCAATGCACCAATTAATAAGGGGCGTAGGCGTTTTCTAACTGCATCGACAGCTGTCGTTGGTGGCTTAGGCGCAGTAGCAGTCGCTGTACCCTTTATAAAATCATGGAACCCAAGTGCCAAAGCGAAAGCTGCTGGTGCTCCGGTAGAAGTGGATATAAGTAAAGTAGAAGAAGGGCAGTTATTACGCGTGGAGTGGCGTGGTAAGCCTGTTTGGATCGTTCGACGTCCTAAGTCGATTTTAGATGGATTGGCGACACATGATTCTCAATTAAGGGATCCTAGCTCTGAACAAGAGCAGCAGCCTGAATACGCTCAAAATGAGTACCGCTCGATTAAACCTGAATATTTTGTTGCGGTAGGGATTTGTACTCACTTAGGGTGTTCTCCGACTTATTTGCCGAGCTCTTTTAATGAGCAGGTCGAAGGTGTGCCATCGGGCTTCTTTTGTCCGTGTCATGGCTCAAAATTTGATATGGCCGGCCGTGTTTTCGCTGGTGTTCCAGCACCGCTTAATTTGGTTGTTCCGAAATATATGTTCTTAAGTGATGCCCGTATAGTCATTGGTATCGATGAAGATGGGGAGGCATAATGCAAGTCCTATTAGATTGGGTTGAAAAACGCCTACCAGCGATGAATGCGTATAAAAAGCATTTATCTGAATATCCGATGCCAAAGAACTTTAACTTTTGGTATCTATTTGGCTCTCTAGCAATGTTGGTTTTGGTTAATCAAATTCTTACTGGTATTTGGTTAACAATGAATTATGTCCCATCAGGGGATGGTGCATTTGCTTCTGTCGAATATATTATGCGAGATGTCGATTACGGTTGGTTGCTGCGCTACATGCATTCAACTGGTGCATCGGCATTTTTCGTTGTCGTTTACCTCCATATGTACCGTGGATTGATCTATGGTTCTTACCAAAAGCCTCGTGAGTTATTGTGGTTATTTGGGATGCTGATCTTCTTGGTTCTTATGGCTGAAGCCTTCATGGGGTATCTACTTCCTTGGGGACAAATGTCTTATTGGGGAGCACAGGTTATTATTTCCTTGTTTGGAGCTATTCCATACATTGGTGATGATTTGACTTTGTGGATTCGTGGTGACTATGTTATTTCAGGCGCGACTTTAAACCGTTTCTTCGCATTACATGTAATAGCATTACCGATAGTGTTACTCCTTTTAGTAGTACTGCATATTTTAGCGTTACATGAAGTTGGTTCGAATAACCCTGATGGTATCGAAACAAAACTGAAGAAAGGCACCATGGGTGAAGATTACAAAACCCAGTTTAAATTCCATGAGCAATATAGTGGGAAATACGACATTATCGACTCTATTCCGTTCCACCCTTATGGAACAGTGAAGGATATGGTTGGTATCGCCGGGTTCTTCTTCTTCTTTTGTTATGTGTTATTTTTCAATCCAGAGATGGGGGGATACTTCCTTGAGCCGCCAAACTTTGAGGCTGCTAACCCATTGAAAACACCTGAACATATCGCGCCCGTTTGGTACTTTACGCCATTCTACGCCATTCTCCGTGCTGTCCCCGATAAGTTGCTCGGAGTGATTGCAATGGGTGCATCTATTGTCATGCTGTTCCTATTACCATGGTTAGACCGTTGTAAGGTTCGTTCATATCGTTACCGCAGCAAGTTCCATTTGTTTAATATCATACAGTTCACAATCAGCTTTATAGTGTTAGGTGTATTGGGAACTTTGCCTGCTACGACAGTTTATACACTGATGGCTCAGATCTTTAGCTTAGGTTATTTTATGTTCTTTGTGCTGCTGTTCTTCTACAGTAAGAATGAAGCCACCAAGCCACTGCCAGAGAGGGTTAACTTCAAATGAAGAAATGGATTGTAATTTTATTTGGTCTTTTACCTTCTATGGTTTTTGCGGCAGGCTCTGGCGTACATTTGGATGCGGCAGAAAATGATTTAACAGATAAAGCATCGTTACAAAACGGCGCAAAACTGTTTATGAATTACTGCTTCGGTTGTCACTCAACTCAGTACCAGCGTTATGAACGTGTTGCGAATGATTTAGGAATTCCAAAAGATCTCATGTTGGAAAATCTAGTATTTGAACCAACGGCTAAAATTGGTCAATTAATGGAAAATGCGATTCCTGATGAAGATGCGAGTAAATGGTTTGGTTCTGCGCCACCTGATCTCACTTTGGTTGCTCGTGTTCGAGGTACTGATTGGGTGTATACCTATCTACGCTCTTTCTATGTAGATCCTAGCCGTCCATTTGGTGTCAATAATACGGTATTCCCTAGTGTAGGTATGCCTCATGTATTAGAGGGCTTGCAAGGGATTCCTTATCCTGTATATGAAACAACTCAGGTTGATGGAGAGGATGTACAGCACATTGTCGGTATCGAATCGGATGGTTCAGGGGAACTTACTGCTTCAGAATATGATATAGCGGTTAGAGACCTTGTTAATTTCCTAGAGTATTCCGCCGAGCCTATGAAACTTGAACGACAATCAATGGGATGGTGGGCTATGGGCTTTATCTTCATTTTCACTATCGTTGTTGTGTTGCTCAAGAAAGAGTATTGGCGTGATGTGCACTAAATGTGCTAATATTCCGTGTTATTTTTTGTGAATATTAAATCTGACAATGGAGGCTTGCCTCCATTGTTTACATTTGTAAGTATGCTGGAGGGCTCTAATGGCTGTAGCTGCCAATAAACGTTCTGTGATGACTCTTTTTTCTAGTGCCTCTGATTTATACAGTCATCAGGTACGTATCGTTCTAGCTGAGAAAGGTGTAAGTGTAGAGGTTGAACTTGTTGATGACTCTAATCTTCCTGCTGAACTCATAGAGCTAAATCCATATAAGTCGGTGCCAACTTTGGTTGACCGTGAGCTTGCTTTATATGACTCCAAAATTATCATGGAGTACTTAGATGAGCGTTTTCCTCACCCTCCATTAATGCCAGTTTACCCTGTTGCCCGTGGTAAAAGTCGTCTTATGGTTTACCGTATCGAAAGAAATTGGTATAGCCTAGCGAACACGATTACTTCAGGTAATGCAGAAGAGGCTGAGTCTGCACGTAACAAACTGCGTAATGATCTGCTGACACTTGCTCCAATTTTTGCTGAATATGAATATTTCATGAGCGAAGAGTTTAGTTTAGTTGATTGTTATCTTGCACCATTATTATGGCGCTTACCTGTATTGGGTATCGATCTGGTTGGTGCTGGTTCTAAAGAACTAAAAGTTTATATGAACCGTGTATTTGAACGTGATTCATTCCTTGCATCATTGACTGAATCTGAGCGTGAGATGCGTTTAGCTCGCTAATATAGGATTCAGTGGCTATGGATATTGAAAATATGACGCCTCGACGCCCTTACATGTTACGGGCGTTTTATGATTGGTTAGTTGAGAATGATCTCACACCTCATCTCGTTGTGGATGCAACATTGAAGGGAGTGCGAGTACCACTTGAATTTGTTCAAGATGGTCAAGTTATTCTCAATGTGGCACCACGAGCAGTTGGTAATCTAGATATAGGCATTGATTCAGTGAGTTTTAATGCTCGCTTTAGTGGTACTCCACATGCGGTACTAGTACCGATATATGCTGTACAAGCGATATATGCTCGAGAGAATGGTGCAGGTACAATGTTTGAACCTGAAGATGCCTATTTGACTGACTCCGTTGAAGAGAGCATACCTGAACAAACTCAAGAACCTAGTTTGTCGGTCGCTGAAGCGCCCTCAGAAGATGAAGAAGGCGGTGATGAGCCACCAAGAACGAAAGGTAAACCGAGTTTGCGAGTGATTAAGTAAAGCATCGGGAATCATAAACAAAAAAAACAGCGATAATTCGCTGTTTTTTATTGGGTGATTTATATGGACTAAAGTAATTTAATAGTTTCGTTAGTCGGCATATTGAAAAGCAAGGATAACTTGTTTTACACCTTCGATATTTCGCGCGACTTCACTTGCAATATTTGCATGCTCTCGAGATACATAACCAAACAAAAAGACTTCTTTGTCTTCTGTTATAACCTTAATTTTGACTCCGTTTAGATCTTTGTGAGTCAACACTTCTGATTTTATCTTTGTTGTAATCCACGTGTCGTTGGCGATTTCTTGTGTTGTTAACGGTGTTTTAATTCTTATTTGATCGTGGACTTTTTCGACGCCTTTGATCTTTTTAATGTTTTCCTCTAAGGCTACTAACATCGAAGAATCAACAATTTGTCCCATTAAAACAACGGTTCCACGGAACGAGCTAGAAAGAATACGAGACTTTCCTCGATATGGTGGTTTTTTGATTAAGCCAGTCACTTCTGCTTCGATATAATTATCATCCCAGATTTCTTGGCTCGTTCTTGGGTCTGTGGCGATGTTAACGGTCGTTGCTGCGCCTGCTACAAATAAACCGACACATCCAGACAGCATAACAACTAAAGATAGAGTAACTAACAGTGTTAAATTTTTCATTTTCATTCTTCGTGGGCTGGAAATAATACTTGATCAATTAAATCGCAAAGACAATGAAGTGTCACCATGTGAACTTCATGAATGCGAGCGGTGCGCTGGGAAGGAATGCGAATTTCAACGTCATCCTCTCCAAGAAGGCCAGCCATTTCCCCACCATCTTTACCTGTTAAGGCAATGATAGTCATATCGCGGGTAACTGCCGCTTCCATTGCTTTAATTATATTATGGCTGTTTCCACTTGTTGATATTGCCAAGAGGATATCGCCAGATTGCCCAAAGGCACGAACCTGCTTTGAAAATATATCATGATAGTGATAGTCGTTTGCGACTGCTGTCATAGTAATATTATCTGCAGTTAAAGCAAGCGCAGGTAAGCTTGGCCGCTCGGTTTCAAAGCGATTGAGCAAACAGGAAGAAAACTGCTGTGCGTTAGCAGAAGAACCACCATTACCACAGCATAAAATCTTGTTGCCATTAAGTAAGGTACTGACCATTGCTTGGGCTGCATGAGTAATCGCGTCAGGGAGTGCTTCTGCCGCGGCAATTTGTATTTGAATACTTTCGGTAAAACTTTCTTTAATGCTCTCGAGCATCTCTTAATCCTGAGTTATCGCATTTTTATACCAATTGATGTCTGCGCCATGGTTATGAATCGCAATGACATCAAAACGAAAGTCTGTGCTGTAAGGTGAGTAACCTTGCATCATCATCCAGTGTTGTGCTGCTTTGATCAACTTCTTCATTTTACTAGGAGTAACCATTTCAGCTGCATGGCCATATTTATGATCATGCCGATATTTTACTTCAACGAAGATAATCGTTTGCTGGTCTTGCATAATTAAATCGAGCTCTCCACTACGGCAAGTGAAGTTCTTCTCAATTAACGAGACCCCGCGGCTAATTAAAAAATCAGCTGCGGTTTGCTCGTAGAGTTCACCAATTTTTCGTTGGTTAGCCTGCGCCATGCTCCGCCCAGCTAATATTGCGGTGGATTACGCATTGTTCATCAATGGTAAGTAACCCTGTTTGGCCTGATATTTCGTAGCCACTTACCGTTTTCATTTGTGGGAGTTCATTGAGAAGGGCATAGGCATCCATTCCCATTGCGCGCAAACGAGTCTCTGCATTTGATGCATTTGGCCAATTAATATCCATCTGAGCTTTAATCTCTTCTTGAGGAGAAATTAACAGTGGAATGTCGCTATATATAACACCACTTAAATCTTCATATTGTTTGTCAGCAGTATGACTTCGAGAACCGGCATAAAGTTTAGGTTGTGGTGCTTCTGGGTTAACTGCAACCTCTATAAAGGGCTTAATCAAGGTTAGCTGACGGTTATCAGCAGCAATATAAATAGCATCGATATCTCGACGATTTCGTGGTTGTCCCTCAAGTGAACGCCCCAAAATTGACTGGATTTTGGCAATGTTTTGGCGACTTGTTTGTAATCCCATCGCAGTATTAATATTAATCTGCATTTTGTTTGTAGACTCGATAAAACCTACAGCAACTGGGTGTTCACTATGGTTCGCCCACTCTTTTTGGAATGCTTCAACCACACGTTGGCCATAGCTTCCTTCTGGAGCGAGTACCATTGGGAATTGATATTCTTGAGCTGCGAAATATTTTGCTGTTTGATCCGCTTCTTGTTGCGGTGATAGCCCAAAGTAACAAGTGCCCATTGTTGGGTCGACTTCTGCTGGAATATTCAAAGCGAGCATGGGTATTTCTTTTGATTGTAGAGCCATTATTTGCTTTAACTGTACAATATTGTCTTTAACAAGAGGACCAACAATGAAATCTATTTCGCTAGCAACAAGGTCGTCTGTAATGGAGTACAAATCTTGCTCTTGAGTGTCAATTATTTTTAATTCAGTAATTTTACTCGGGCTGTCGTCATTGGCTTGAGCAAACATAAACCCTTCTCGGATAATTTCTGCTTGCTTAGCAAACTTACCTGAGAGAGGCAGTAATAGTGCTGGGTTTTTCGGTACTATAAATTGCATTGATAGTAGCGATGCGATTGACTCTGGAGTGTAGAGTGTTGCCGCATGATGAGGGTTATCGATTAGCCACTGTTCGATAAGCTCTTTTAAGTGTGAAATATTGGCATTATTCGCTTTAACGTACGTCGCTAGCTCGACCCAGCCATTTAATTGTAGTTCCGCCGGAGAGATGTCGAGTTGCTCTAGCTCTGATTGATTAGAGTGACCAATTGTTTCCCAAATAAGTTCGGAAAGCTTTGCTCGTTTAGGCTCTTCACTCAGGTGGTATACATGAATTAATGAACGAGTTGCTTCGGTCCAACGTTCCAGCTCAATCAGTATTTCTGAACGAATTTCGTAGTATCTTAACCACTGGGAACTGTCAATCTCCCACGTTGATTCGAAAGTAAGTTGCTTGAGGGCCGCAAGACTTTGTTGACGATCAATCAGGAGGCGAGCTCTAGCTAACTGCCACTCGGCCAGTTGACTGTCATTGAGTTCTTCGTTTGTTAACTTAAAGAAAAGTAGATTGGCTTTACCAATTTGCTGTTCATCGATGGTCGCCTTTAGTGCCATGATTAGCCAGTTACTTTGATTTTGCCCAAAGCTAGTCTCGGCTTTTAACATGTAATCATCAGAAGAAAGAGTGGGTTCTTGAGTAATATCCACTCCAGACATTGTATTCTCTAGTGATACTGATGAGCATGCTGATAATACAATTGCTAGTGCAATTGGAGTTAAAAGGCGTGGTACACTGCGTTTCAAATGGTTAGTTTTAGCCATGAGCTTGTTCAATATTCCAGTCAAATATGGGTTCAATAATAGTCTTTCACGTAATGGTAAACAAATGACACAAAAAATAAATTCAACATCAGATTACCCAACTCTCTTCATTGTGCCAACCCCTATCGGAAATTTGGGGGATATAACGCAAAGAGCTGTAGAGGTTCTCTCTAGTGTCGACTTAATCGCTGCGGAAGACACTCGCCATACTGGCCGACTGCTGGCGCATTTTAATATATTAACCAAGACTTTCCCACTGCATGATCATAATGAGCAAGATAAAGCTCAGCGTTTAGTTGAGCGGTTACTCGCGGGACAATCTATTGCCTTGGTCTCGGATGCGGGTACACCGCTTATTAGCGATCCAGGATACCATCTTGTCAATCAATGTCGTCAAGCTGGCGTTAAGGTTGTCCCGTTGCCAGGAGCTTGTGCCGTCACGACTGCATTAAGTGCTTCCGGATTACCTTCCGATCGTTTTTGCTTTGAAGGCTTTTTACCACCAAAGACCAAAGCAAGGAAAGATAAGATTCACGAAATTGCGACCGACAAGCGAACTTGTATCTTTTATGAGTCACCACATCGGATAACGAATGCATTAAATGACATGCTTGAAGTTTTAGGCGCCGACCGACAAGTTGTGCTCGCGAGGGAGCTAACCAAAACATTTGAAACAATTCATAGTTTGCCTTTAGGAGAGCTGATTCCGTGGATCGCAGAAGATGAAAACCGTCGAAAAGGTGAGATGGTGATTTTGATTCATGGTTATCGCCAGGATGTGACTGATGCCATTCCACCAGAAGCAATTCGTGCTTTGACCATTTTAGTCGCCGACTTACCTTTGAAAAAAGCCGCGTCAGCAGTTGCTGAAATATATTCGTTGAAAAAGAATGCGCTTTATAAATGGGGATTAGAGAATCTTGATTAATGGGTTGTGTGATATTGCCTAGACAGAGAATCGCTTTGTCTATACAATCCGCGCCTGGAGTTGACTGGGTAGTCGCTGCCTTATTGATGTCCTTCACTTACGGGTTTGGGAGACTGATAAGGGGGAGGAAAGTCCGGGCTCCGTAGAGCAGGGTGCCAGGTAACGCCTGGGAGGCGCAAGCCTACGACAAGTGCAGCAGAGAGAAGACCGCCGATGGCCACTTTTTCGGAAGTGATGTACAGGTAAGGGTGAAAGGGTGTGGTAAGAGCACACCGTGCGTCTGGCAACAGTGCGTAGCAGGGTAAACTCCACCCGGAGCAAGACCAAATAGGCTTCCACACAATGCGGCTCGTATTAGGGAGCGGGTAGGTTGCTTGAGCTAGTGAGCGATTGCTAGCCTAGAGGAATGGCTACTACCGTTATTTATAACGGAACAAAACCCGGCTTATAGGTTAACTCCACCTATTACAGACCCATCATAAGTTATCTTATGATGGGTTTTTTGCTTTGAGTTGCCTCTAGATGAGACATAATGGCAAAACTTACGTCATTAATGAGCTTGGGACGTGTAATTTACTAGCGTACTTTGTATCATTCCTCTAACATTATCCGCCAGAAAATAGGTTTAAACCGTAATGAGAGCGTTATGAATCCAACATTTCAACATGTTTCAGTGTTACTGAATGAATCTATTGAGGGTTTGGCGATCAAACCTGATGGTGTTTATATTGATGGTACTTTTGGCCGTGGTGGACACAGTAGAACAATTCTAAGCAAGTTAGGAGAGCATGGACGCTTATATAGCATCGATCGCGATCCTCAAGCTATTGAAGAAGCGAATAAAATTGACGATCCACGTTTCACCATTATTCATGGAGCATTCTCTGGAATTGCTGACTATGCTGAAGAGCAAGGCTTAGTTGGAAAAGTAGACGGTGTTTTATTTGATCTAGGGGTTTCTTCACCACAACTTGATGACGCAGAACGTGGATTCAGTTTTATGAAGGATGGCCCACTAGATATGCGAATGGATCCAACGAGTGGTATACCGATCTCTGAATGGTTGAGTACCGCAGAGCTTGATGATATCACTTGGGTTATTCGAGAGTTTGGTGAAGATAAACATGCTCGGCGTATTGCAAAAGCGATTGTGGCTTATCGTGAGAACGAAGAAAACGAACCATTAACTCGTACTGGTCAATTAGCGGCATTAATTTCTGACGCTGCACCGAAAAACTTTAAAGAGAAAAAACACCCGGCAACTCGCTCATTTCAAGCGCTACGTATTTACATTAATAGTGAGTTAGAAGAAATTGATAAAGCACTGAAAGGAGCTGCATCCATTTTGGCTCCGCAGGGGCGTCTCTCGGTGATTAGCTTTCATTCTTTGGAAGATAGAATGGTGAAACGCTTTATCCGAAAAGAGAGTCAAGGACCTCAAGTTCCCCATGGTATTCCTATGACGGAAGCTCAGATTCGGGCTCTGGGAGAGGCTGATTTAAAAACTATGAGCAAAGCGATTAAACCGAGTGCAAACGAAGTTGAACTTAATCCGCGCTCACGCAGCTCAGTATTAAGAATTGCGGAAAAGCGCTAATGTGGTTTCGACTCCCTCGTGCCAAGTATAATTTGGCTAAAATAATCGCTCACGATCTGCTGACGGTTGGACGCATTCCTCTGTTATTAACCGTCGTCATTTTTATTAGCGCAATGTCGGTTGTATTTGTTACTCACCAAACTCGAGGGGTGATTTCAGCTAAAGAGCAAGAAATGGTTAAACGTGAAAATTTAGATAACGAATGGAGAAACTTATTGCTCGAGGAAACAGCATTATCGGAACATAGTCGTGTCGAAGTGTTGGCTGAAAAAGAATTAGAAATGAAGCGTCCTGAGCCCGATAAAGAAGTGATTATTGACCGACAATGACTAAAGTAAAGCCAAGTAAGAAAGAGATTCAAGATAAGGATCAAGGCACACCCGCTATTATTCATTGGCGTTTTTATGTCGTCCTCGTTTTCGTGTTTGTTGCTTTTTCATTTTTGATTGGGCGTGCAGCTTATATTCAGGTCATTGAACCCGATAACTTGATTCATCAGGGCGATTTGCGTTCTGTTCGAGCGAAAACGCTTAATTCTGCTCGCGGTATTATTTCTGATCGAAATGGTGAAGCTCTAGCAGTTAGCGTTCCTGTTGAAGCCGTTTGGGCCGACCCTGTTACTATTTTTAAAGAAAATCAACTTGAAAACCTCTCACGTTGGTATGCGCTTGCTGATGTGCTTCGGCTCGATCGACAAGAGCTAATTGAAAAAATCAAAGCCAATAAATCTCGTCGTTTTATTTACTTAAAACGTCAAGTTAGTAGTGCGATGTCGAAATATATTCACGAATTAAAAATTAAAGGCGTGGGTCTTAAAGATGAATCTCGGCGCTATTATCCAGCAGGGGAAGTTAGTGCGCATTTAATTGGTGTTACTGGTATCGATGACCGAGGACTTGAAGGGGTTGAACGTAGTTACGACAAGTGGCTTACTGGAGAATCTGGAAAGCAAGTTATTCGTAAGGACCGTTTTGGTCGTGTTGTTGAAAATATCTCCTTAGAAGAACGAGAAGAAGGAAAACCGTTACAACTTACCATTGATCAGCGTCTTCAGGCCATTGCGTATAAAGCTGTAAAACAGGCTGTTGCCGATTATCGAGCGACATCAGCGTCTGCCGTTATGCTTGACGTAAAAACAGGCGAAGTGCTTGCCATGGTCAATGCCCCTTCATACAACCCCAATAATCGTTCAGATTGGCAGACGTTCAAAATGCGCAATCGTGTTATCACCGATGCATTTGAACCTGGCTCGACAGTTAAACCATTCGTAGTATTAGCTGCGATGGAAAATGGTATCGCAAATGAACATTCATTAATTGATACCGGGAATGGTTTACTACAAATAGGGGGCAGCCGAGTACGTGACTCTTCTCCTTTAGGTAAAGCTAGCCTACAAAAAATACTGCAGAAATCGAGCAATATCGGTGTAACTAAACTGGCGCTACAAATGCCAGTGCAAGCTCTTTTAGGTATGTACAATTCTGTCGGTCTTGGTGAAGTTTCAGGACTGAATTTGGTCGGGGAAACATCAGGTATATTCCCAAGCCGAAGCCGCTGGTCTAAATTTGAACTCGCAACACTTGCTTTTGGTTATGGGTTGTCGATTACTCCAATCCAACTGGCTCATGCGTATGCAACCTTGGGTAACCTAGGTCTATATCAGCCGATACACCTGATTGATAGCAATGCTCAAGATGCGGGTCATCG
Source organism: Vibrio phycocola (assembly GCF_053850235.1). Taxonomy (NCBI): domain Bacteria; kingdom Pseudomonadati; phylum Pseudomonadota; class Gammaproteobacteria; order Vibrionales; family Vibrionaceae; genus Vibrio; species Vibrio phycocola. The sequence goes on from NZ_JBSQDJ010000003.1 coordinate 34,174, forward strand.
GGTTGCCGATGCTGAAAATGTTCGTAAAGTCATCGGTTTTATGGAAACAGTGACTCAAAAAGGCGGTACAGCAACGCTGGCAGCCATTCCTGGATACCGTGTCGCAGCAAAAACAGGGACATCACGGAAAGCAATCGCGGGCGGGTACAGTGATGAATACTTTGCTTATACTGCTGGCATTGCTCCAGTTACTGATCCGCGTTTGTCATTGGTGGTTATGGTGAATGAGCCAAAAGGTGATGCATACTATGGTGGGGTTGTCGCCGGTCCAGTCTTTGCCGATATTATGAAAAGTGCGTTGCAAATTCTTAATATTGCCCCAGACGCACTTGATACAAGCAATTAATTCTCTAGGTGTTTTAATGAACAATTCAGTTTCTGCTTCTGACCTTCTGGCTCCTTGGCTTAATTCGCTTCCACAATCATATGCGGCATTGGCGATTTTTCGATTGGAACTCGATAGCCGAAATATTAAACCTGGTGACACTTTTGTTGCTGTTGTTGGGCATGAAGTTGACGGGCGACACTATATTGAAAATGCAATAAAACAGGGAGCCAATCTCGTTATTGCACAAGCCGATGAAGGGTTACCTCATGGTTTAATTGAAAATAATTCCGGTGTTGAAATCGTTTATATTGAGCGACTCAACCAAATCTTGTCTCCGTTGGCAGGACGTCTTTATCGTCATTCGACAAACAAACTAATTGGTATCACTGGAACTAACGGTAAAACAACGATTTCTCAGCTAATTGCACAATGGCTTGAATTAATTGGTAAACGCTCTGCGGTTATGGGAACGACTGGAAATGGTTTTCTAGAACAATTAGTGGAAGCAAAAAACACCACCGGAAGTGCGATTGATATTCAACGAACGCTTTCAGAATTATCTTCTCAAGGCGCTGAATATACAGCGTTAGAAGTGTCGTCTCATGGTCTTGTTCAAGGGCGTGTCTCTGACTTGAATTTCGAAGCTGCAGTTTTTACAAACCTTAGCCGAGACCATCTTGATTATCATGGCACCATGGAAGCGTATGCATTAGCGAAGAAAAGCTTATTCACTCAACATAACGTTAAACATGCGATTATTAATGTTGATGACCCCGTCGCTAAGCACTGGGTCGATGAGCTACCAAATGCGATTTCTGTTTCAATTATGGAGCAGCCTGACTCTTTCGAGGCTGTGTGGGCTAAAGGCGTTCGTTATAGCGAGCAAGGGATTGAAATAGCATTCTCGGGAAAATGGGGGGTAGGTCAGTTAAGCGCTGGCTTGATTGGTGAATTTAATGCCAATAATCTTCTCGTTGCATTTGCGACGTTACTCAGTTTGGGAATCGAAAAATCCAAATTGTTACAAGTGAGTCATAAACTTACTCCAGTGATTGGTCGAATGGAACTCTTCCAAGCGGACAATAAAGCCAAAGTTGTCGTGGATTATGCCCATACACCTGATGCACTAGAAAAAGCGTTATTAGCGTTACGTGTTCATTGTGACGGTAAACTATGGGCGATTTTCGGTTGTGGTGGCGCTCGTGATAAAGGAAAGCGTCCAATGATGGCATCGATTGGCGAGCAGTTAGCTGATAATGTTATTTTAACCGATGATAATCCTCGAAATGAGGAACCAAGCGACATTATTGCAGATATGTTGGCGGGAACTCATACACCTAAAAATATACATGTTCATCATCATCGTTATACCGCGCTTGAATTTGCATTATCTCAGAGCAACCCCAATGATATCATTCTTCTTGCGGGTAAAGGCCACGAAGATTATCAAGTATTTGCCTCGGAGACAGTACATTTCTCTGATCGTGAATCTGCTCAAACACTTTTAGGAATAGAATAATGGTTGTGACTTCACTGAGTCAGTTAGCTTCGATACTGGATGCTCGGCTTATCGGCGATGATAGAAAAATTAACGCTATTTCTACTGACACTCGAACTATCGATAATGATTGCTTATTTATTGCATTGATTGGTGAACGATTTGATGCTCACCAATTTATAAATAATGCCATTCAGTCGGGAGCATCTGCTGTTCTTGTTTCGAAGCAAGTTGAAAGCTCAGTTCCTCAGCTTATTGTGTCTGATACTAAAGTGGCTTTAGGCTTGATCGGTGCTTGGGTTCATCAGCAATGCGAAATACCAACAGTCGCCATTACTGGCAGTTGCGGCAAAACAACGGTGAAAGAGATGGTTGCATCGATTTTAGCGTTGAAAGGGGAAGTGATGTTCACCCAAGGCAACTTTAACAACGATATCGGCGTACCACTAACATTGCTTCGCTCAGAACCCCAGCATGATTATGCTGTGGTTGAGCTTGGCGCGAATCATATCGGTGAAATTGCCTATACCACAAAGTTGGTTCAGCCAAATATTGCACTGGTTAATAATGTTGCTAGTGCTCATATTGAAGGGTTTGGCTCGCTTGATGGTGTAAAACAAGCGAAAGGAGAAATCTATTCTGGATTGAGCTCTAATGGGCTTGCGTTAGTCAATCTCGATAGCTGTAGTGAACAATGGTGGGATGGTGTTCTAAATCACAAACGAGTGATGACACTTTCTACCCACAACAGTCGAGCGGATTTTTACGCAGAAGCAATCGCCCTGAATCAAGATTCTATGGCTGAATTTACGTTGGTCACTCCATCAGGGAGAGTTGACGTTACGTTGGCCGTTGTTGGTGTGCATAACGTTTCCAATGCGATTTCTGCGGCCGCTATTAGTTATGAATTTGGCGCATCTTTGTCAGAGATTGCTCAAGGTCTGCACAGTTTATCGTTTGTTAAAGGTCGTGTGGAAATTACCGAACTAAATAATCGTATAAAATTAATCGATGATAGTTATAATGCGAGTGTGCCCGCAATGTTGGCCGCTGTGGATCTATTGTCTACTTTTCAAGGAGACAAGTGGTTGATTCTTGGCAATATGGCAGAGTTGGGTAACGAATCTCTTGCACTTCATCGACAAGTCGGTGAACATGCTGCACCGTTTAAGTTTAAGCATATTTTGACCTATGGGGATGATGCAAAAGTCATTAGTGACGTTTGTCATGGCAGACATTTTGTTACCCACCAAGATATGATGAATTATGTTGAGCAGCAGCTCGAACAAAATACAACACACGCTCAAGTCTTACTTGTTAAGGGAGCAAACAGCGCAGGTATGAGTAAAATCGCCGCTGTTTTGAAGGAGAAGTTCTTATGATGATTTGGCTTGCAGAATTACTACAGCCATATTTTTCTTTTTTTCGTCTTTTTGAATATCTATCGTTTAGAGCGATTGTCAGTATTCTTACCGCATTAGGTTTTTCTTTGTGGGTTGGTCCTGTATTAATCAGACGTTTACAAATGCTACAAATTGGACAAGTTGTACGAAACGATGGTCCTGAATCACATTTCTCTAAACGAGGAACCCCGACTATGGGGGGAGTGATGATTCTAAGTGCGATTATTATTACTGTATTTTTATGGACCGATCTGACCAACCCTTATGTTTGGGCGGTACTTAGTGTATTGATTGGATATGGTATTGTTGGTTTTGTTGATGATTATAGAAAAGTCGTGCGCAAAAATACCGATGGTTTGATCGCTCGTTGGAAGTACTTTTGGCAGTCGTTGATCGCTCTGGTTGTTGCGTTTGCAATGTATGCTCACGGTGCCGATACACCTGCAACTCAATTGGTTGTTCCTTTTTTCAAGGATGTTATGCCGCAGCTGGGTTTATTGTATGTAGTGTTAACGTATTTCGTTATTGTTGGGACAAGTAACGCCGTCAACTTGACCGATGGTCTTGATGGCTTGGCAATTATGCCTACGGTTTTAGTGTCTGCAGGGTTTTCTGTCATTGCTTGGGCGACTGGTAATGTGAATTTTGCGGCTTACTTACACATTCCTTATATTCCTTACGCTTCAGAACTTGTGGTTGTTTGTACTGCGATTGTCGGCGCCGGTCTTGGTTTCCTTTGGTTTAACACTTACCCTGCTCAAGTTTTTATGGGTGATGTTGGCTCTTTAGCGCTTGGTGGGGCATTAGGAACGATTGCGGTGTTAGTAAGGCAAGAGTTTATTCTCGTTATTATGGGCGGTGTTTTCGTTATGGAAACAGTGTCGGTAATTCTTCAGGTGGGGTCTTATAAACTGCGTGGGCAGCGTATTTTCCGCATGGCACCTATCCACCATCACTATGAACTAAAAGGATGGCCGGAGCCAAGAGTGATTGTGCGCTTCTGGATCATTTCTATCGTACTGGTTTTAATCGGATTAGCGACACTTAAAGTGCGCTAATTTATCATCAATGTCGTGGAAGAGTCATGGATCGTTGGCAGAGCATAAAAAACGTTGTAGTGGTTGGCTTGGGAGTAACAGGTCTATCAGTTGTTAACTATCTACATCGATATCAACCAGGTACTGCCATTCGTGTTATTGACACTCGTGACACTCCACCTGGACAAGATGATTTACCACCAGGTATTGAGTTACATAGTGGAAGTTGGCAAATTGAATGGTTGCTAAATGCCGATCTGGTGGTGGTTAATCCTGGAATTGCTCTTGCAACACCAGAAATTCAAATGGCTATTGATCACTCTATCTTAGTTGTGGGTGATATTGAGTTGTTTGCATGGCATGTAGAAAAGCCGGTTATAGCGATTACAGGATCAAATGGAAAAAGTACCGTAACTGACTTATGTGGTGTCCTTGCTCGTGCTGCTGGCTTTAACGTTGGTGTCGGTGGGAATATCGGTGTTCCTGCCCTTGATTTAATTGATGACCGACGTGATCTTTACATTCTAGAATTATCCAGTTTTCAATTAGAAACCACTTCTTCTCTAGTACTTACGGCTGCGGCTTTTCTTAACCTTTCAGAGGATCATATGGATCGTTATGAAGGTATGCTCGATTATCGCCAAGCAAAGTTACGGATTTTTGAAGATGCCCAATGCGCTGTTGTGAATCAAGATGACTCCGCAACGTTTCCTGATACTTTTTCAAACGACGTTATCCGCTTTTCTGTTCTTGAATCGAAGGCCGATTTTTCACTTGTTACGTCTAACGAGTGTGAATATTTAGCGAAGAGTGGTGAGCCACTTATCGCGACGAATGAGCTTAAGTTAGTTGGTCGACATAATTTAGCCAACGCACTTACCGCATTAGCGCTACTCTCAAGAGTCAATATTTCGTTAGAACGTTGCCGCACGGCTTTGATGTCTTACACCGGTTTGACACATCGTTGCCAAGTTGTTGTCGATAATCAGGGTGTTAAGTGGGTCAATGATTCTAAAGCTACTAATGTAGCATCAACGCTAGCCGCTCTCTCTGGACTTGATTGTACAGGAACACTGTATTTATTGGTTGGTGGTGTGGGTAAAGGAGCAGATTTTTCACCACTTGCCCCTGCTCTTGCGGCACTTAAGGTAAAGCTGTGTTGTTTCGGTCGTGATGGCGAGCAGTTTATGTCTCTTCATTCTCAATCGGTTTACTTTCCATCAATGGATGAAGCGATTGTGAGTATCACACCGCAACTTGTCGCTGGAGATATTGTCATGCTTTCACCGGCTTGTGCCAGTTTCGACCAATTTAATAACTTTATGCATCGGGGTGATTATTTTTCTCGGCTCGCTGCTCAATACGCTTAGTTTTTGGGAATGACAGTGACTGCAATATCGAGAGTGACACAAAAATTACAGTATTGGTGTACAACGCCAAGTCCAGATGCTCTATATGATCGCCAATTGGTATGGCTCTCTTTGTCTCTTATGTTGGTTGGTTTGGTGATGGTTACATCCGCGTCATTTCCTGTTAGTTACCGACTTACCGATCATCCTTTTCATTTTATGTCTCGTCATGGTGTTTTTTTATTGATGGCGATTTTGGTTTCCTCAGTCGTCCTTCAAGTACCTACCGAAAAGTGGCTGAAATCGAGTACTTCATTACTGATTCTATCCGTTGTGCTTCTTGTCATCGTTTTGGCTATTGGTAAATCGGTAAATGGGGCGGCTCGGTGGATTTCTCTTGGGCCATTTAATGTTCAGCCAGCTGAAGTAGCCAAACTCTCCTTATTCATTTTTATGTCCGGGTATTTAGTTCGCAAACAAGATGCGGTTAAAGAAAAGTTTTTTGATGGTTTCTTAAAGCCGATTATGGTGTTTGCGCTTCTTGCAGTGCTGTTGTTGGCGCAGCCAGATCTCGGTACGGTCGTTGTTATGTTAGTCACGCTATTTGGCATGTTATTTATTGCTGGTGCTAAATTATCCCAATTTATCGCATTAATGGTTGCGGGTATTTTTTGTGTGATCGGTTTGATTGTGGCGGAGCCTTATCGAATGGCGCGGGTTACGTCATTTCTAGATCCTTGGGAAGACCCTTTTGGTAGCGGTTATCAGTTGACTCAATCTCTAATGGCATTTGGTCGTGGTAACTGGTTCGGTCAAGGGCTGGGAAACTCTGTTCAAAAGCTTGAATATTTACCAGAAGCTCACACCGACTTTGTGTTTGCGGTATTGGGAGAAGAGCTTGGGTTCGTTGGCGTGCTGATTGTTTTGCTATTACTGATGGCTTTAGTACTGAAAGCCATCTTTATTGGAAATAAAGCCTTTAATGAAGGTCACTTTTTTGGTGGATATCTTGCTTTTGGTATTGGAATCTGGTTTGCATTCCAGACTCTAGTTAACGTTGGAGCAGCAGCAGGTATGGTTCCGACAAAAGGTTTAACCTTACCTCTTATCAGTTATGGTGGCTCCAGTTTAATCATAATGTCGGTTGCCGTATCCATTTTACTTCGAATTGATTTCGAACGTCGGCTTCAGGCTAAAATAGAATTAAAAGAAAACAGATGAAAAAAAACAAACGGTTAACGGTGATGGCGGGTGGCACAGGAGGACATGTTTTTCCTGGGTTGGCTGTCGCGAAGCAATTGCAACAGCAAGGTTGGGATATTCGTTGGTTAGGAACTGCGGATCGTATGGAAGCTGAGTTAGTCCCCAAACATGGTATCGAAATAGACTTTATTAAAGTTAAAGGTATTCGAGGTCTTGGTGTCGGGCGTTTACTCAAAGCGCCATTTCAAGTCATTAATGCAATTCGTCAAGCTCGTGCCCATTTTAAACGATTCAAACCTGATGTTGTATTAGGCATGGGTGGTTATGTCAGTGGTCCAGGAGGAATTGCTGCATGGACATTGGGAATCCCAGTCGTGCTGCATGAACAAAATGCGGTTGCTGGATTAACCAATCAATGGCTTGCTCGGATAGCAACACGTGTTTTCCAGGCTTTTCCAGGTGCCTTTCCTACTGCAGATGTGGTGGGTAACCCGGTACGAGAAGATGTTGTTTCACTTCCTGAACCAAAGCAACGGATGGAAAACAGGCAAGGTCCAATTCGTATTTTAGTCATGGGTGGGAGTCAAGGTGCTCAAATTCTTAATCGTACATTACCAGACGTAATGGCTGAACTTAGTGAAGAGTATGAGATTCATCACCAAGTGGGCAAAAACAATGTTGCAGAAGTGGAAGGTTTGTATCAAAACCATCAAATCTTGAATTACAAAGTTGATGAATTTATCGATAATGTTGCTCAAGCCTACGATTGGGCCGATTTAATCGTTTGTCGCTCTGGCGCATTAACAGTGTCAGAAGTTTCTTCTGCAGGATTAGGGGCGATTTTTATTCCATTTATGCATAAAGATAGGCAGCAGGCACTAAACGCTGACCACCTTGTGGCGTGTGGCGGCGCTAAAATGATCGAACAGCCAGATTTGACCGTTGAGAAACTGGTTACGCTGATTCAGTCATTAGACAGAGATATTTTAACTAATATGGCCGTTCAGGCTAGAAAGGCGGCGATGTCAGATGCTGATATGGTTGTCGCCAAAGCAATTGCTTCATTAACAGACTAACGAGAATTTTATGATCATTAAGCACACCCAAGATTTAGCTCAAATTCGAGCAATGGTACCTGAAATGCGTCGCGTAAAATGCATTCACTTTGTGGGTATTGGTGGAGCGGGTATGAGTGGTATAGCTGAAGTGCTGCTAAATGAAGGTTATCAAATCTCAGGCTCTGATATTGCTCGAAATGCCGTAACGGATAGCTTAGAAGAAAAAGGTGCCACCATATTTATCGGACACCGAAGTAGTAATGTTGAATTGGCGAGTGTCGTTGTGGTTTCAACCGCTATTGCACAAGATAACCCTGAGTTGGTTGCTGCAAAGGAGAAGCGAATAACGGTCGTTCGTCGAGCTGAAATGTTGGCTGAATTAATGCGTTTTCGTCATGGCATTGCGGTCGCTGGTACTCACGGTAAAACAACGACAACGGCTTTGGTTACTCAAATCTACTCTGAAGCTGGTCTCGATCCTACGTTTGTAAATGGCGGCTTAGTCAAAAGTGCCGGGACAAATGCGCGCTTGGGTTCTAGTCGAATTCTAATTGCCGAAGCCGATGAAAGCGATGCTTCTTTCCTCTACTTGCAGCCGATGGTGAGTATTGTAACGAACATTGAAGCTGACCATATGGATACTTATGGTGGTAACTTTGAAACGCTGAAACAAACTTTTATTGATTTTCTTCATAACTTGCCATTTTACGGGCAAGCCATTTTATGTATCGATGATCCCGTTATTCGTGAACTGATTCCTAAAGTGAGTCGTCAAGCTGTTACATACGGTTTTTCTGAAGACGCCGATGTACGTATTGAAAATTACCAGCAAAATGGGCAGCAAGGGATATTCACTGTTGTTCGGCATAATAAAGCGGATCTAACGATTACGCTTAATATTCCTGGTCGACATAATGCCCTTAATGCAGCCGCTGCAATCGCGGTTGCAACAGAAGATGATATCGGCGATGAAGCTATTTTAAAAGCAATGGCAAATACCCAAGGTACTGGGCGTCGTTTTGAGCATTTAGGTGAATTTGAAACTGGGAATGGTAAGGCTATGTTGGTGGATGATTATGGTCATCATCCTACTGAAGTCCAGGTTACGATTAATGCTGCTCGCAATGGGTGGCCGGAGCGTCGCTTGGTGATGATATTCCAACCGCACCGCTATAGCCGAACACGTGACCTGTATGATGACTTTGCAAACGTGCTTGAGCATGTTGATGTCCTCATTATGCTCGATGTCTATACCGCGGGTGAAAAGCCTATCGCTGGCGCGGATGGTCGATCATTGTGTCGTACTATTCGCAGTCGTGGAAAAATAGATCCAATCTTTGTTTCAGAAACTCAAGGATTACCTTCGGTTCTCGCTAACGTATTGCAAGATGGAGACTTAATTCTGACGCAAGGCGCTGGAGATGTCGGTAAAGTAGCGCGACAATTAGAGACATTAAAACTCAATATTTCCGATATGCATAAAGTTTAGTTCTCACCTTTGATTATTATGTTTGCATAGACGTTGTAATTATTAGATATTGGAATTGATACTTTGTTTAGTCTCAGTATAATTAATGAGTTATAGCCATTGGGATGGTATCGGTGTTTGATAGGTCATTTATTTACGAACCTTAGGATGTTGGATTTTGACACAATCGGTTATAGATAAATCTCCTCAATTATCAGACTCTAAAATGATAAAGCGTCATCTTTTTGGCGCGATATTTTTTGTGAGTGTCATCATATTGTTAGTCACTCTGTTCTATTCGACAATCAGTTGGATGTGGGATGAGCAGCGTTTACCATTATCGAAAGTGATTATTCAAGGGGACTTACAATACGTTAAGTCCGGTGATGTACAACATGCACTAGGTCAATTATCACATATTGGCACCTTTATGTCGCAAGACGTACTGGAGCTGCAAAATACCGTAGAGCAGTTGCCATGGGTGGAGCATGCTTCAATTCATAAGCAATGGCCTGACACCATAAAGATTTTTCTTACAGAACATAATGTTGAAGCTATCTGGAATGGTAATGAATTACTGGATGAGCATGGCGTAGTTTTTGAAGGCGATCTTGGTTTGTTGGAAGAGGACTATGTCAAGTTATATGGTCCAGATGGAACGGGACTTGCATTAATCGAAACTTGGAAGAAATATACACCCATACTTCAACAGTTGGGGTTACAGGTTTCTTCTCTAGTATTGAACGAACGCCGAGCATGGCAATTTATACTTGATAATGGTATTCGACTCGAACTAGGTAAAGAGTCTCTCGATGAACGAATTAATCGATTTGTTGCCTTATATCGAGATATTGGACAAAAAGTAGAACAAATAAGTTATATCGACCTCCGATATGATACTGGTGCGGCAATCGGGTGGTTTCCAGTACAAGAGGAAGAACAAGAGAATATAAATGACTAGAATGACCGATGACAACATTATTGTTGGTCTCGATGTAGGAACAGCGACGGTATCGGCTTTGGTTGGGGAGTTACTCCCTGATGGCCAAATTAATATTATCGGAGCCGGGACCAGCCCTTCAAGAGGCATGGATAAAGGTGGTGTCAACGACCTAGAATCCGTTGTAAAGTCGGTACAGCGAGCTGTTGATCAAGCAGAATTGATGGCCGAATGTGAAATTAGTAATGTGTTTCTTTCTATTTCTGGCCGTCATATTGCGAGTCGAATTGAAAAAGGGATGGGGACCATCTCTGAAGAAGAAGTCACTCAAGAGGATATGGATCGTGCCATTCACACGGCGAAGTCTATAAAAATAGGTGAAGAGTTACGAATTCTTCATGTAATACCGCAAGAATTTACGATTGATTACCAAGAAGGCATAAAAAACCCCCTTGGTTTATCAGGTGTGAGAATGGAAGTGAGTGTCCATTTAATTTCCTGTCACAATGATATGGCGAGAAATATAATAAAGGCAGTTGAACGTTGTGGTTTAAAAGTTGACCATCTCGTGTATTCTGGATTAGCTGCAGGTAATGCTGTTATTACAGAAGACGAACGTGAACTAGGCGTTTGTGTTGTTGATATCGGTGCTGGTACTATTGATGTGGCTATTTGGACAGGTGGAGCGTTACGCCATACCGAAGTCTTTAATTATGCCGGAAATGCAGTTACGAGTGATATTGCTTTTGCTTTTGGTACGCCAGTCAGTGATGCGGAAGAAATTAAAGTTAAATATGGGTGCGCTTTAAGCGAACTCGTGAGTAAAGATGATACTGTAAATGTTCCAAGTGTTGGTGGTCGTCCTTCTCGAAGCCTACAAAGGCAAACCTTATCTGAGGTAATTGAACCTCGATACACTGAGTTAATGGGGTTGGTTAATCAGTCAATAGACTCAGTGCAAGAAAAGCTAAAAGCTGAAGGCATTAAACATCATTTAGCCGCTGGTGTTGTATTAACTGGCGGTGCTGCACAGATCGAAGGGTTAGTTGAGTGTGCAGAGCGTGTTTTTCGCAATCAAGTACGAGTTGGCAAGCCTTTAGAGGTGAGCGGGCTTACAGATTATGTAAAGGAGCCGTATCATTCTACGGCAGTTGGTCTACTTCATTACGCAAAAGATAGTCAAATAAATGACGAAATAGAATATACTGAGCCGAAACGCCAGCCTATGTCGACATTTTTTGGTCGTTTACGTAATTGGATACAAAAAGAGTTTTAACCTGAGTTGCAGGAAAAACGGAGATAACACATGTTTGAACCAATGATGGAAATGTCTGACGAAGCAGTAATTAAGGTCGTTGGAGTTGGTGGTGGCGGTGGTAACGCTGTTGAACACATGGTGCGTGAATCCATCGAAGGTGTGGAGTTTATTAGTGTTAACACTGATGCTCAGGCACTTCGTAAAACAAGCGTCAATACTGTGATTCAGATTGGTAGTGATATTACCAAAGGCTTAGGTGCGGGTGCGAACCCTCAAGTAGGTCGAGAAGCGGCTCTTGAAGATAGAGAAAAAATTAAAGAATCTTTAGCTGGTGCCGATATGGTGTTTATCGCAGCAGGAATGGGGGGGGGTACTGGTACTGGAGCTGCTCCTGTGATTGCAGAAGTCGCTAAAGAACTTGGTATCTTGACTGTTGCGGTAGTGACAAAACCATTTAGCTTTGAAGGTAAAAAACGTTTGGCTTTCGCTGAACAAGGTATTGAAGAGTTGTCTAAATATGTCGATTCTTTGATTACCATTCCAAATGAGAAACTGTTAAAAGTTCTCGGTCGTGGAATTACCTTACTTGAAGCATTTGGCAGCGCAAACGATGTATTACGCAATGCTGTACAAGGTATCGCAGAGCTGATTACACGCCCTGGTATGATTAACGTCGATTTCGCCGATGTAAGAACTGTGATGTCGGAAATGGGTCATGCGATGATGGGTAGTGGTATTGCCTGTGGTGATGATCGAGCTGAAGAAGCAGCTGAAATGGCAATTTCTAGTCCATTGCTTGAAGATATCGATCTTGCCGGCGCTCGTGGTGTGTTAGTGAACATCACTGCGGGGTTAGACATGCGTTTAGATGAGTTTGAAACAGTAGGTAACACGGTTAAGGCTTTTGCATCAGATAATGCAACAGTAGTAATCGGAACGTCATTAGACCCTGATATGGCTGATGAAATTCGAGTTACAGTTGTGGCAACGGGTATTGGTACTGAAAGACGTCCTGATATTACATTGGTTTCTGGTGGCAAAGCGCCAACCATGTCAGCACCACAACCTCATTTACACCAACCTGCTCAGGCGGCAACTAAACCAGAAGAAAAAGTGGCCTCTAACTTGCATGATAATGTTGAAGTAAAACAACAGCCAACGGCAGGCTCATCTTCTGGTTCAGCACAAGCTGCACCGAAAGAAAAAGAGCAGGGTTACTTGGATATACCAGCGTTTTTACGTCGTCAGGCTGACTAATCAATCCACTAGCATAATTTGACACTGTTCAAAACTATGCTAACATTTACGGTTGATAGCTATATCAACCGTGATGTGTGGTATCAATATTGAGGTAAGCAGATGATCAGACAACGAACACTTAAAGAAATAATCAAAACAACTGGAGTAGGATTACACTCCGGTCGTAAGGTCACGCTCACTCTACGTCCAGCCGCGGTTAATACTGGTATTGTTTATCGTCGCACCGATCTTAATCCACCTGTTGATTTTCCAGCACAACCCGATGCTGTTCGTGATACTGTGCTTTGTACCGCTTTAGTCAATGAAGATGGTATTCGAATTTCAACGGTAGAGCATTTAAACGCAGCTCTTGCCGGGATGGGTGTTGATAACATTATTGTAGAAGTTGATGCACCAGAAATTCCGATTATGGATGGCAGTGCTAGTCCATTCGTATTTTTGCTTCAACAAGCTGGTATTGAGACTCAAAATCGTCCTAAGCGATTTATTCGAGTTAAAAAACCTGTACGTTTTGAAGATGGTGATAAGTGGGCTGAACTTGTTCCTTACGATGGTTTTCGTATGGACTTCGCTATCGAATTTAACCATCCTGCAATTGATGTTGATCAGCAACACCTAAAATTTGATTTTTCTTCTCAAAGCTTTGTTAAAGAAATTTCTCGAGCGAGAACATTTGGTTTTATGCGTGATATTGAGTATCTTCAATCACAAAACCTTTGTCTTGGTGGCAGTTTTGATTGCGCCATTGTTTTAGATGAATATCGAATTTTAAATGAAGATGGTCTTCGATTTGCTAACGAATTTGTTACGCATAAAGTATTGGATGCCATTGGTGATTTATATATGTGTGGCCATCCAATTATTGGTGAGCTTAGAGCATTTAAATCAGGCCATGGGCTAAATAACCAACTACTTCGAGCACTTTTGGCAAATCAAGAAGCGTGGGAATGGGTAACATTTGAAGAAGAGCAAACTTCTCCAGTGGCCTTCGCTGATCCAAATCATGTCTTAGCTTAAGTGAAACTTAGCTAGTAACGATTTTTTAAAAAGCGCCAAGTTTTATGACTTGGCGCTTTTTTTATGTGTGTTTGAGTGTTCCTCGAAACTAAAGTCGCCTAGCGATTTTGGGTCATTATACTTTTCTTTTCTATTCTGTTTTCATTATTATCTGATTACGCTAGTGCCTATCTCGACTAATTGTGTGATAAATCATGATTAAACCCCAAATAAATCAAACATTCGGTTATTGATGATTGAGCAATAGGGCCAAAATTCTTTAAACTATAGTAATCTTTAGGTTTGAACTTGAAATTAACAAGTTGCGCCACAATATTAAACCTCAGTTGAATACGTTCAGTACACTTAGTTGAAAGTTCGACATAGTGAAAGGCGAAGTATTGATCATCCATGATCACAAAGAGAGAGATTCCAAGTAAATGATAACTAAGCTACTGACCAAAGTTATAGGTAGCCGCAATGATAGAACACTGCGCAACCTTAAAAAAATTGTTAAGCAAATAAATAGTTTTGAACCAAGTTTTGAAGCGCTCTCAGATGAAGAATTAAAAGCGAAAACTGTAGAGTTTCGTCAGCGTTTAGAACAAGGTGAAGATCTCGATAAATTATTACCAGAAGCGTTTGCTACTGTACGCGAAGCATCTAAGCGTGTATTTGGCATGCGTCATTTCGATGTCCAGCTTATTGGCGGCATGGTTTTGAATTCAGGTAAAATTGCAGAAATGCGAACAGGTGAAGGTAAAACTCTTACCGCAACTCTCGTAGCATATTTAAATGCTTTGCCTGGCAAAGGTGTGCACGTTGTTACTGTCAACGATTACCTTGCTAAACGTGATGCGGAGACGAACCGCCCTCTGTTTGAATTCTTAGGCATGACTGTGGGGGTGAATATTCCAAATATTCCACCACAAGAAAAACAAGCGGCATACCAATCCGATATTCTTTATGGTACTAACAATGAATTTGGCTTCGATTATTTACGCGATAATATGGCGTTACGTAAAGAAGACCGTTTTCAACATGACCGTTTCTTCGCGATTGTGGATGAAGTTGATTCTATCTTAATTGATGAAGCCAGAACTCCTTTGATCATTTCAGGTCCAGCTGAAGATAGCTCTGAACTCTATACCAAGATTAATGTGTTGATTCCAAGTCTAGAATTACAAGATGAAGAGGATTCAGAAGAGTATCGAGGTACGGGGCACTACACGTTAGATGAGAAAGCTAAGCAAGTATATTTAACGGAAACAGGCCAAGAGTTCGTTGAAGAACTGTTGGTGACAAATAAGTTAATGACTGAAGGTGATACCCTTTATTCACCTGCGAATATTAGTTTGCTTCATCATGTGAATAATGCTCTTCGTGCTCATGTGCTTTTTGAGCGAAATGTCGATTACATCGTATCAGAGCAAGGTGAGGTTGTTATCGTTGATGAGCACACCGGACGTACGATGCAAGGTCGTCGCTGGTCTGATGGTTTGCACCAAGCGGTAGAAGCAAAAGAAGGAGTGAAAATTCAAAATGAGAACCAAACTCTAGCTTCGATAACCTTCCAGAATTATTTCCGTCTATACAATAAACTGTCTGGTATGACAGGTACAGCCGATACTGAAGCGTTTGAATTTCAATCAATTTATGGTTTGGATACGGTTGTTATTCCGACGAATAAACCAATGGTCCGTGATGATATGCCTGATATGGTATACCGTACTGAGCCAGAGAAGTTCGCGGCGATTATTAACGATATTCGTGAACGTGTTGAAAATGGTCAACCAATACTTGTTGGTACGGTATCGATTGAGAAATCTGAACTCCTATCGGATGCTTTGAAAAAAGCGAAAGTCAAACACAACGTATTGAATGCTAAGTTCCATGAAAAAGAGGCTGAAATTGTTGCTAGTGCTGGTACTCCTGGCGCGGTCACGATTGCAACTAACATGGCAGGACGTGGTACCGATATAATGTTGGGCGGCAATTGGCAAATGAAAGTTGCTGAGTTGAATAACCCAACAGATGATCAGATAGCAAAAATTAAAGCTGATTGGCAACAAGTTCATGATCAAGTACTCGCCTCTGGTGGTTTACATATTATTGGTACAGAACGTCATGAGTCTCGTCGTATTGATAACCAGCTTCGTGGTCGTTCTGGTCGTCAGGGTGATGCTGGTTCATCTCGCTTTTACCTTTCTATGGAAGACTCGTTGTTGCGAATCTTTACATCTGATCGCATGGCGAACTTGATTCAGAGTGGTATGGATGAAGGTGAGGCGATTGAAAGTAAGATGCTTTCGCGCTCAATCGAAAAAGCGCAACGTAAAGTAGAAGGAAGAAACTTCGATATTCGTAAGCAACTTCTTGAGTATGATGATGTTGCGAATGATCAGCGTAAAGTGGTTTATGAGCTTCGTGATGAATTGATGGAAGCTGATGATATTATGGACATGCTCAAGCTAAATCGCTTGGATGTGTACAACTCGATCATCGATGAATTTATTCCACCACAATCTCTAGAAGACATGTGGGATATTACAGGTCTAGAAGAACGACTAAAGAATGACTTTAATCTTGAGTTGCCAATTCAAACTTGGTTAGATGATGATGACAATCTTTATGAAGAAGTGTTGCGTGAACGCATTATTGAAAGTGCAGTAACGGTTTATCAAGAAAAAGAAGATATCGTCGGAGCACAAGTTATTCGTAACTTTGAAAAGTCGGTCATGCTGCAAACGCTTGATACGTTATGGAAGGAGCACTTGGCGGCAATGGATCACCTTCGTCAAGGGATTCATCTACGCGGTTATGCTCAGAAAAACCCTAAGCAGGAGTATAAGCGAGAGTCATTTGAACTGTTTGAAGAATTGCTTGAAACATTAAAGTTTGATGTTATTTCAATTTTGTCGAAAGTGCAGGTTCAAAAACCTGAAGAAGTAGACCGCATGGAAGAGCAGCGTCGTGCCCAAGCAGAGGCGGCAGCACGTATGGCTCAAACTAATCATGCAGCAAGTGAAAATATACTTGATGATAGTGAAGCTCCTGTTTCGCCTAAAACAGTGGTGAATGAAGTGAAAAAAGTTGGACGAAACGATCCATGCCCATGTGGAAGTGGCAAGAAATATAAGCAATGCCACGGTAAAATTTCTTAAATCAGTACTGTCTAATTACTCAAACCGCTTCTATTATAGAGGCGGTTTTTTATGGGCAGTACACTCTTACAGTCCTACTTTACTTAATATGCGAAAATGGTATTGAAATGAAAAGAGTTCATATTGTTGCAGCGATTATACTTAATCCAGATAAGAGCCAGATATTTATTACGAAGCGCCCAGACCACGTTCATAAAGGTGGATTTTGGGAATTTCCCGGTGGCAAGGTTGAAGTTAATGAGTCGGTTGAACAAGCGATCGTTCGTGAATTGAATGAAGAGATTGGAATTGAGGTTACTCAGCAACATTTGTTCCATCAATTCGATTATGACTATCCAGATAAGTCACTGCACTTTGACTTTATTTGTGTAACTGAGTTCGTCAATGAGCCCTATGGAAGAGAAGGGCAACAGGGTCAATGGGTCAGCGTTAGCACTTTAGCCGATTTTGAATTTCCAGAAGCAAACCGACCGATTGTCGAACAAGTTATCAATCAGTTTTCAGTCTAAGTTTGAGCTAGCCAATGATAGGCTTTATTGGTAGTTTATTGTAACGCAAAAAATGATATCGCCTACAGATGCGAACAAAACAACAACGGAGAATGAATTAATGGTAAGAATTGCAATTGCGGGTGCAGCGGGCCGCATGGGACGTAATCTTGTAAAAGCGACTCACCACAATAAAGACGCGACAGTGGGGGCTGGTTCAGAACGCTCAGAGTCTTCGTTAATTGGCGTTGATGCTGGTGAATTATGTGGTGAAGGTCGTTTTGATGTTGCCGTTGTCGATGATTTGGAATCGGTGATAAATAACTTCGATGTTATTGTCGATTTTACCGCGCCACAAAATACTTTAGCAAATATCGAGCTGTGTAAAAAACACAATAAAAAGTTAGTGATTGGCACGACTGGTTTTACTGAAGCTGAAAAAAATCAGATTGATGAAGCCGCTAAAGAGATCTCAATTGTAATGGCCCCCAATTATAGTGTTGGGGTTAACCTTGTGTTTAAGTTATTAGAAAAAGCCGCCAAAGTAATGGGTGATTACTGTGATATTGAAATCGTTGAAGCTCATCATCGTCATAAAGTAGATGCGCCATCAGGGACTGCGCTTGGTATGGGAGAAGCAATTGCTGATGCCATGGGAAATAAATTGAGCGATGTTGCCGTGACAGCTCGAGAAGGTATCACCGGTGAACGCAGCCGAGAAGAAATTGGTTTTGCAACCATTCGAGCAGGTGACATTATAGGTGAACACACTGCAATGTTTGCTGATATTGGCGAGCGGGTTGAAATAACCCACAAAGCAACTGATCGTATGACATTTGCCAATGGTGCAATAAAAGCAGCGGTTTGGTTAAACAGTAAATCTGCTGGCTTCTATACTATGAGTGAAGTATTAGATTTAGATCGCCTGTAAGCTCTATTGATTGCGCCAAGCCCTCTTGGCGCATTAGTTTTAGTTCTCTTTTTTTTCATTTATTTTTCGGTCAATATTGCTGTTTTTTCATTATTTAGTTTTGTTTATGTTGCTTTGGTGTTGTTTTTATTACGAAGTAAGTAAAACCAGCTATAAACTCTATCTATGTATCGTTTGCTTGAGTGATTTTTTTTTAAAAACTTAATTTAAGAGTGATCACTCGGATAAATATTCAAATTTAGTCTTATTACTTAGAAATTGATGAGTATTCATATCAATTATATATGTTATAAACCCTTTCCTTAGTTAATGCGCCAAAAGTGCAATTTAACTCTCCTCTAAACGTTGACACAAATCACAGCAATCTTTAGAATGCATCCAATTTGTCCGAAATAGCTATTTACTCAGTTTTATAGCCTAAAGGAAGGCAAATTTGCAGTTTAATCTCATATTTATGCATTTTTATTCTGGAGGTTGTCTTGAGTAAGTCAGCACTGTTAGTCCTAGAAGATGGGACGGTTTTCCACGGAACGTCCATCGGAGCCGATGGAACATCCGTCGGGGAAGTTGTTTTTAATACCTCAATGACCGGGTATCAAGAAATCCTCACTGATCCTTCCTATTCACAACAGATCGTTACATTAACGTATCCCCACATTGGTAATACTGGGACTAATAGCGAAGATGAAGAGTCCTCTGCTATTCATGCTCAAGGTCTTGTCATTCGTGATTTGCCTCTTATTGCGTCAAACTTTCGCAGTGAACAGAGCTTGTCCGAGTATTTAGAAGCGAGAAATATTGTCGGAATCGCCGATATTGATACGCGTAAGCTTACTCGTATCTTAAGAGAAAAAGGCTCCCAAAACGGCTGTGTAATGGCTGGAGATAACCTGGATGAAGCGCTCGCATTGGCAAAATCGAAAGAGTTTCCTGGTTTAAAAGGAATGGATCTTGCGAAAGTCGTGACAACTAAAGAAGCTTATGACTGGAAACAAGGTTCATGGACGTTAACTGGTGGATTACCTCAGCCAGCAGAAGATAAAGAGTTGCCGTTCCACGTTGTCGCGTATGACTTTGGCGCAAAACGCAACATCTTACGTATGTTGGTTGATCGTGGATGTCGCCTGACTGTTGTGCCAGCACAGACACCAGCAGAAGAAGTATTAGCCTTAAACCCTGATGGTGTCTTCTTATCTAATGGCCCTGGTGATCCAGAACCTTGTACCTATGCTATTGAAGCAACTAAGGTATTCTTAGACAAAGGGTTACCGTTGTTTGGTATTTGTTTAGGTCATCAAATCCTTGCTCTAGCGTCTGGTGCAAACACCATTAAAATGAAATTTGGCCATCATGGTGCTAACCACCCAGTTAAAGACTTGGATAGAGACGTTGTGATGATTACTTCTCAAAACCATGGATTCGCAGCTGATGAAGCAACTTTACCTTCAAACTTGAGAGCAACGCATAAATCCCTATTCGATGGTTCACTACAAGGTATTCATCGTACGGACAAACCAGCATTTAGTTTCCAAGGCCACCCTGAAGCAAGTCCTGGACCGCACGATGCGGCACCGTTATTTGATCACTTTATTGAACTTATCAAGCAACATAGCGCTTAATCGGAGTAGTAGATAATGCCAAAACGTACTGACATAAAAAGCATCCTAATCCTAGGTGCTGGTCCTATTGTTATCGGTCAGGCTTGTGAGTTTGACTATTCAGGTGCGCAAGCTTGTAAAGCACTTCGTGAAGAAGGTTATCGAGTTATTCTCGTTAACTCGAATCCAGCAACCATCATGACTGATCCAGAAATGGCGGATGCAACTTATATTGAACCTATTCAATGG
This sequence comes from Vibrio phycocola, assembly GCF_053850235.1. Taxonomy (NCBI): domain Bacteria; kingdom Pseudomonadati; phylum Pseudomonadota; class Gammaproteobacteria; order Vibrionales; family Vibrionaceae; genus Vibrio; species Vibrio phycocola. Next base: position 54,402 of record NZ_JBSQDJ010000003.1, read on the forward strand.
GAAGTGGTTCGTCGAATCATTGAAAAAGAACGCCCAGATGCAGTACTCCCGACAATGGGTGGCCAAACGGCATTGAACTGTGCTCTTGAGCTTGATAGCCGCGGTGTGCTTGAAGAGTTTGGCGTTGAAATGATCGGTGCTACTGCTGATGCAATTGATAAGGCAGAAGACCGCTCTCGCTTTGATAAGGCAATGAAGTCTATTGGTTTAGAGTGTCCACGTGCTGATACTGCTAAAACCATGGATGAAGCCTATGCTGTGCTCGAGAAAGTAGGCTTCCCATGTATCATTCGTCCTTCATTCACCATGGGTGGATCAGGTGGCGGTATTGCTTATAACCGTGAAGAATTCGAAACAATCTGTTCTGGTGGTTTAGAGCTTTCTCCAACCAATGAACTTTTAATCGATGAGTCGTTAATCGGTTGGAAAGAATATGAGATGGAAGTGGTTCGTGATAAGAACGACAACTGTATCATCGTATGTTCAATCGAAAACTTTGATCCTATGGGCATTCACACTGGTGATTCAATTACCGTTGCTCCAGCTCAAACGTTAACGGATAAAGAATATCAAGTGATGCGTAATGCGTCATTGGCTGTTCTACGTGAAATCGGTGTTGAAACGGGTGGTTCAAACGTACAGTTTGGTGTTAACCCTGCTGATGGTCGTTTGGTTATCATTGAGATGAACCCTCGTGTCTCTCGTTCTTCAGCATTGGCATCAAAAGCAACTGGATTCCCAATTGCAAAAGTGGCTGCAAAATTAGCGGTTGGTTTCACCCTTGATGAATTGATGAATGATATTACCGGTGGAGCAACACCTGCATCATTCGAGCCAACGATTGACTATGTTGTCACTAAGATTCCTCGCTTTAACTTTGAAAAATTTGCAGGTGCTAACGACCGTTTGACGACGCAAATGAAGTCTGTTGGTGAGGTTATGGCTATTGGTCGTAACCAACAAGAGTCACTGCATAAAGCACTACGTGGTCTTGAAGTAGGAGCGACTGGTTTCGATGAAATGGTCGACTTAAATGACGACGATGCAATTTCTCGTATTCGTAAAGAGCTTAAAGAAGCGGGTGCAGAACGTATTTGGTACGTTGGTGACGCATTCCGTGCTGGCATGAGTGTTGATGATATCTTCCAGCTTACTGAAATAGATCGTTGGTTCTTGGTTCAGATCGAAGACATTATTAAGATTGAACAAGAAATAAAAGCCGGTGGTTTTGCAGGTCTCACTGCGGATGTATTGCGTAAAATTAAGCGCAAAGGTTTTGCGGATGCTCGATTGTCCAAGTTACTTGGTGTAGCTGAATCTGAAATTCGTCGAATTCGCGATCAATTTGATATTCACCCTGTATTTAAGCGTGTGGATACGTGTGCTGCAGAATTCTCTTCGGACACTGCTTACATGTATTCATCATATGATGAAGAGTGTGAATCACAGCCGTCAGATAAAAAGAAAATCATGGTACTTGGTGGTGGTCCTAACCGCATCGGTCAAGGTATTGAGTTCGATTACTGCTGTGTACATGCTTCACTTGCTCTACGTGAAGATGGTTATGAAACTATCATGGTTAACTGTAACCCTGAGACAGTTTCAACAGATTACGATACTTCCGATCGTTTGTACTTTGAACCAGTAACGTTAGAAGACGTATTGGCGATTGCTCGAGTTGAAAAGCCAACGGGTGTTATCGTTCAATATGGTGGTCAAACACCATTGAAATTGGCACGTGCGCTTGAAGCTGCAGGTGTTCCAATCATTGGTACTAGTCCTGATGCTATCGACCGAGCAGAAGACCGTGAACGTTTCCAAAGTGCTGTTGAGCGCTTAGAGTTGAAACAGCCAGAAAATGCTACGGTTACAGCCATGGAGCAGGCAATTGAGAAGTCGAAAGAAATTGGCTTCCCATTAGTTGTTCGTCCATCGTATGTGTTAGGTGGCCGTGCAATGGAAATCGTTTATGACGAGCAAGATTTACGTCGCTACTTCAATGAAGCAGTAAGCGTATCTAATGAATCTCCAGTGCTTCTTGACCGTTTCTTGGACGATGCCGTTGAAGTCGATATTGATGCTATCTGCGATGGTGAGCGTGTTGTGATTGGCGGTATTATGGAGCATATCGAGCAAGCAGGGGTTCACTCTGGTGACTCAGCATGTTCACTGCCACCACATACATTAAGTAAAGAAATGCAAGATGAGATGCGTCAACAAGTTGAGAAACTCGCATTTGAACTTGGCGTTCGTGGCTTGATGAATACCCAATTTGCGGTTAAAGATAACGAAGTTTATCTTATCGAAGTTAACCCACGTGCAGCTCGTACTGTCCCATTTGTATCTAAAGCAACTGGAGCACCTTTGGCGAAGATTGCCGCTCGAGTAATGGCTGGCCAATCATTAGCAGAGCAAGGCTTTACGAAGGAAATTATTCCACCGTACTTCTCTGTAAAAGAAGTGGTTCTTCCATTTAATAAATTCCCTGGCGTTGACCCATTATTGGGGCCAGAAATGCGTTCGACAGGTGAAGTTATGGGCGTAGGTACTACGTTTGCTGAGGCCTTCTCTAAAGCTGAGCTTGGTTGTGGAAGTGTCTATCCAGAAGGTGGCCGTGCGTTAATTTCAGTACGTGAAGGCGATCGCCATCGTGTTGCTGATTTAGCGAAGCAACTTGTTGAACTGGGTTATCAACTTGATGCAACTCACGGCACTGCAGTGGTACTTGGTGAAGCGGGAATTAATCCTCGCTTGGTGAACAAAGTTCATGAAGGCCGTCCTCATATTTTGGATCGCATTAAGAACAAAGAATACACCTACATCATTAATACCGCTTCTGGTCGTCAAGCGATTGAGGACTCTAAAGTACTGCGCCGTGGCGCATTGGCTCAAAAAGTCAATTACACCACGACATTAAATGCCGCATTTGCTACTTGTATGGCTCATACCTCTGATCCAAAAGCATCGGTTGTATCTGTTCAAGAAATGCATGCTAAAGTACTGGAAAACGAAGCGTAAGAGTTTTTTTTCAGTAAGTTAGACGGTATAAAAAATATTGAGCCCGCTATTCGTAGCGGGCTTTTTTATTATTGAGTTATTGTTGGTGACCAGAGCTCGACTCGAGCGATAACGGTATGAAAGTAAAGTTAGTGATTGAAATTGAAGTTAGGTAAGGATAAATGCCAGCGAATGGCACACAAGCGAATTACCAACGTTGAAATGAGCCCTGCTAAAATAGCGACATGCTGATGAAAGTCTAGCGCCAATGCCGTGGTGTGGAATACTCCGCCAACAATACATGCGGTCGCGTATACTTCACTTCTGAGAACCATAGGTACTTCTCGTGCAAGTATGTCTCGAATAATACCACCACCACAGCCTGTGATTACGCCCATGACGACCGCAACCATATATGAATCTTGATAGGTAAGTGCTTTTTCTACCCCAAGACCAACGAATACTGAAAGCCCTATTGCATCACACACTGGTAGGATCCACCATGGCAAACGCTTAGGCCGACGGACAAAAAACATTGTAAGTATGCAAGTTGTAATGATGACCCAAAGATAGCTAGTATCCGTGATCCAGAATACGGGAGTTGCACCTAAGGCAATATCACGTATGGTCCCACCACCAACCGCCGTAACACTCGCTAGAACGATGACACCGAAAGGGTCCATACGCAATCGGCCGGCAAGGAGAACACCTGAGATGGCAAATATAGCCGTTCCAAATAAATCGATTATATAAAGTAGCATGGTGATTCCGCTTCTTTAGAAGCCTAAAGGGAAATAATAACGAGGCCGCATTGTACAAAAAAGTTATGCTAAGTGTTAGTGGCTTTCACGTACTACGTCTAAGTACTCACACACCTGAGTAATGGCGTTTAACGTTCGTGGCGTTGGACGGTTAATCCAATCCGCATTGAGCATCCAGATATGTTGGTTTTTAACAGCGGGTATTGTGCTCCAATCAAACCACATGTCCCCATTTTCCATTGCATGACGAGAGGTAAAAATGGCGTCTGGTTTTCCTAGTACCACTTGTTCGATACCAACTTGAGGGTAGGGAGCAGAGCTTGTTTCGAAAATATTAACACCGCCACAAAAACGAAATACTTCGCTGGGCCAGTTATCTTGCGCCACCGTAATGATCGGCTTTTCACTCAATTGATAAAAGTAATTTACGTTCGGTTTGTGTTGATACTCTTGTTTAAGTAACAGCAGTTGATCGCGAAACTTTTGAGCATTGCGTTGACCAATCGATGGATCATCAGCGTATTGACTGAGTTTATCGATACTATCGGCGATGGAGTCGATGGTGGTTACTTGAGATTTATAGACTTCCACCCCTAGCTTTTCGAGCTTTTCGAGTTCTCTCATTGGGTTGCCTGCGGGCCATGAGATAACGAGGTCGGGATTGAGAGCAAGAATACGCTCTAACTTGATACCTTGATAACTGGCGACTTTTTCTAGATTATGTGCCTCTTCTGGGTAATCACTGTGCGCGCTTACCGCTATAATTTTATCCCCTAATCCCGCAGAAAATGCTAACTCGGTAGCATGAGGGGCAAGGGTAATAATACGTTGATATTGGTTAGCAACGGCTGTTTGAGTTGCAAATAGAGTTAAAATAAAGATGAGTTTATGCATGAGGTACCAAACAGATGAGAGCTATAATGATACTTTGTATTGCCAACCAATAAAGTGTTCTTTGATTAAGCAGTTTCATTACCTGTGAAATATGAATTGCTGATGGGGCAATTCGTCCGCCTAGTTTGGCTCGAACCATTTTTTTATTTTGGTAAATTGCGGGCCCGCCCATTGCTAGTTGCAATTTGTGACCAACAATAGCGAGTAGCCACCCTTGATTAGGAGAAGGCCAACCTAGCGTTTGAGTTTTAGCTTGTTGCAGTATCGTTTTACTGTTCTTACCTAGAAGAGTCAATACTAAAAATAAGCGCAAAGGTAGCCATTCTAGCACCAAGACCAAGCGAGCAGATGCTAAACCAAAGGGGCGAAACTCCGTTCTAGAAGGTGACCAAGCACGATGTAGTTCACACGCAAGGCGGTAAGTGAATGCACCGATTCCACCACTTACTCCAAACCAAAATAGTACGCTAATCACTTGTCGACTATGACCCGAAAGCAATGTTTCACAGGTCGCTTTTCCTAACCCAACAATTGAAAGTGTTGTTACTTGACGGTTCAGTAAAGGGGATAACTCTAATCGAGCATTGTCTTTATCTTCTTGGCTAAGAAACTGACCTATTTTGTTAGCGAGATGAAGTTGATGACGCCAGTCTAGAGCTAATAATAGCAATGCAAATTCAAAGTAGTGGGGCTCCCAAGCAAGGGTCTTTATTGCTAAAAGTAAGACAAACGCAGGAAAGAGCATTAGCCCACAAGCCAGGGTCCCAGAGATCAAATCTTGTTGATAACTACGGTGCAAATTAACTTTAGAAGCGAGCAACTGGGCAAATTGATACCATACCCTTGCAGGGTGAGCAGCATAAGGGATAGGGAGAGCTAGATTCGCAAGCACCGCCGCCCACATAACAATTAGTGGACTAAACGTGGTAAGGATGTCGATCAGTTGTTCGCTCATTTATCCCTCGTGATAGATTGATTATTTTAATAGCGAAATCATTTTTAGCACCATCTCTGACGAGCTTTGAGCGGCGAGGGGTAAAAATTCATCGAATGACATCGGGGATTCTTTGTCAGCGACATCCGAGATAGCGCGAACAACAACAAATGGAACGTTAAATTGATGACAAGTCTGAGCGATGGCGGAGGCTTCCATTTCAACGGCTATCGCATTCGGGAAGTTTTGGCGAATAAAAGCTTGTTTATCGGGCGTACAAACAAAGACATCTCCGGTGCAAATTAGTCCTTTAACTGCGTGACGGTCTTCTGTCTGCTTAACAGCCTGCTCAGCTACGCTTATGAGTTTTTCGTCTGCCATAAAAGCGGCTGGCTGTCCGGCCATTTGTCCAATCTCATAGCCAAATGCGGTCACATCAGCATCGTGATGACGAACTTCAGATGAAATGACAACATCTCCCATAGTAAGAGACGATGCAAATCCACCGGCGGAACCCGTATTAATAATGACATCAGGTTGGTAGTTATCAATCAATAGCGTAGTACCAAGCGCCGCAGAAACCTTTCCAATTCCAGATTGCAGTAGTACAACATCAACACCATCTATTTGACCGGAAAAGTAGTTTGCACCTGCTTTCGTTGTTTCCGAAAGGTTCTCCATGGCTGACTTTAGAATTGCGACTTCTTTTTCCATTGCGCCGATAATACCGATCTTCATAATGTTCTCTTTGTGTTTAATTTGAGCGTATTGTTAGAGGAAGTTTAGCACGGAAATTTGTTAGTGGACTACTCTCGGCGCTATTTTGAATTTTGAGAAAGGAGATTGGGTCAATTAGAGTGGATATAAAGCCTAAAGGGCGGTTACTTGTTGATAAATTGAATATTATTTAGCCTTGGGTACTAGGCACCCAAGGCTAATTTTATGGTTAGATTTGGAGGTAATCTAAGATACCATCCGCGGCTTTTCGTCCTTCATCGATAGCAGTGACAACAAGATCGGATCCTCTTACTGCGTCACCTCCAGCAAAGATTTTTTCATTGCTCGTTTGAAATGGGAACTCTTGAGTGAGCGGAGCAGAGATACGTCCCCATTGGTCACATTTCACACCAAAAGGCTCAAGCCAGGGCATCGCGTGAGGTTGAAAACCAAATGCCATAATAACCGCATCGGCTTCAAGAATATGTTCGCTACCTTTTACTGGCTCAGGACGACGACGACCAGCTTCATCTGGTTCACCTAACGCTGTTTTGACAACTTTAACGCCAACGACCTTGTTGTGAGCATCAACTTCAATGCCTAAAGGTTGAAGGTTAAACATAAAATTCACGCCTTCTTCTTTTGCATTTTTCACTTCACGGCGAGAACCCGGCATGTTCGCTTCATCACGGCGATAAGCACAAATAACGTTCGATGCACCTTGACGTATTGATGTACGGACGCAGTCCATTGCCGTATCACCACCACCAAGCACAACCACTTTTTTATCTGCCATATCAATAAAAGGTTCTTGAGTATCAAGATCCATGACTCGATAGGTGTTTGAAACCAAGAATGGCAACGCATCATATACCCCAGATGCGTCTTCATTTTCCAAACCTGCACGCATATTTTTGTACGTGCCAACGCCTAAGAAAACGGCATCATAAGAGTCAATCAAGGCTTGAAGTTCGATATCTTTACCGACTTCTATACCTAACTTGAACTCTACGCCCATTTCTTCGAATATGCGACGGCGGTTGGTCATCACGTCTTTTTCCAGTTTAAATGATGGTATCCCAAATGTAAGCAGTCCACCGATCTCAGGGTAACGATCATAGACCACAGGACGAACGCCATTGCGAACTAAGACATCTGCTGCCGCGAGTCCTGCTGGGCCAGCTCCAATAATTGCGACTTTCTTATCAGTGAAAGTCACATGAGACATATCGGGTTTCCAGCCCATCTTAAATGCTTTATCGGTAATGTACTTTTCAACATTCCCGATGGTGACAGCTCCAAAATCATCATTTAGGGTACAAGAGCCTTCACACAAGCGATCTTGCGGACAGACTCGGCCACAGACCTCAGGCAGGCTGTTGGTTTGATGAGAAAGCTCTGCTGCTTCAATAATTCGTCCCTCATTGGCCAGTTTCAACCACTGAGGAATATAGTTATGAACTGGACATTTCCATTCACAATAAGGGTTACCGCAATCTAAACATCGATCGGCCTGTGCAGATGCCTGTTGTTTAGTAAAGGGCTCGTAAATTTCAACAAATTCAATTTTTCGAATCGTTAGCGGTTTTTTAGCCGGATCCACGCGACTCACATCAATAAATTGGTATACATTCTGGCTCATCAAAAAACTCCTTCTATTTATTGAGCTTGGACGCGAAGTTCAGCAGCACTGCGGCTTTGGTGGCCAAGTAGTGTGCTTAATTCTGCGGCTTGAGGTTTGATTAGGTAGAACTTGGGAATCCAATCATCGAAATTTGCTAAAATCATTTCAGCGTATTCAGATTGTGTTTCTTCCAAATGCTCTGCGATCAAGCCACGTAAGTGCTCTTGATGAATATAGAGATCTTCTAATGAGAGTGCTTCGACAGATTCATTGTTGACTCGTCCAGCAAAATCACCATTTTGATCGAGTACATAAGCAAACCCTCCGGTCATACCTGCACCGAAGTTTACGCCAGTTGCGCCAAGAATTGCGACAATTCCGCCTGTCATGTATTCACATGCATTATCACCAGCGCCTTCGATTACGGCTATGGTGCCAGAGTTTCGAACACCAAAACGTTCGCCGGCAGTCCCAGCGGCAAACAGTTTTCCGCCAGTTGCGCCGTATAAACAGGTGTTACCCATAATCGTGGCGTCGTTACACTTAAATGCCGTTCCTTGATGAGGGTGGATAACAATTTTCCCCCCAGCCATGCCTTTACCAACATAGTCGTTTGCATCACCAGTCAGATAGAGTTCGATACCCCCGGCATTCCAAACTCCGAAAGATTGTCCGGCAGTACCTTCAAAATGGAGCTTAATTGGTGATGAAGCAACCCCTGCATTCCCATAACGTTTAGCCACTTCACCCGATATCCGTGCGCCGACCGAACGATCGGTATTGATGATGTTGTAATAGAAATCGGCAGTGTGCTGAGCGTCAATCGCTTGAGTGGCATCTTCGACGATTTTTTGATTGAGCAACCCTTTATCAAACGGGATATTTGGCTCGGTGCAAAACATCGGTAAATGATGTTTCGAGACCGGTTTCTCCAAGATAGCAGAAAGGTCTAACTTACGTTGTTTGGCTGTATTGCCTTCTAGCACTTCGAGTAAATCAGTTCGGCCGATAAGGTCAGTCAGTTTCTCGACGCCAAGCTGAGCCAGATAACCACGTACTTCTTCAGCAATACCAGTAAAGTAGTTAATTACCATATCTGGTAGACCCTTAAAGTACTCTTTGCGCAAGGTTTCATCTTGAGTGGCCACGCCGGTTGCGCAGTTATTGAGGTGGCAAATCCTAAGGAACTTACACCCCATTGCGACCATTGGTCCGGTACCGAAACCAAAGCTTTCAGCGCCTAATATCGCGCCTTTTACGACGTCGAGGCCAGTTTTTAAGCCGCCATCAACTTGAAGACGTATTTTGTGGCGTAATCCATTGGCAACTAAGGCTTGTTGTGTTTCTGCTAAACCAAGTTCCCAAGGACACCCCGCGTATTTCACCGATGTTAGTGGGCTCGCAGCGGTGCCTCCGTCGTAACCGGATATCGTGATTAAATCTGCGTACGCTTTAGCCACGCCGGTTGCAATGGTTCCAACTCCCGGCTCAGACACTAATTTGACCGATATTAATGCATTTGGGTTTACTTGCTTAAGATCGAAGATCAGCTGAGAGAGGTCTTCTATCGAATAAATATCATGGTGTGGTGGCGGTGATATGAGCGTGACACCTTGTACTGAGTGACGAAGTTTGGCTATTTCTGCTGTGACTTTATGGCCTGGTAGCTGTCCACCTTCGCCAGGTTTTGCACCTTGAGCGACCTTAATCTGCAATACATCAGCATTTATTAAGTAGTGTGGTGTGACGCCAAATCGACCAGAGGCAACTTGCTTAATTCGAGAGTTACGCTCAGTACCAAATCGAGCTGGGTCTTCTCCACCTTCTCCAGAGTTAGAGTAACCGCCAATACGGTTCATCGCCGTTGCAAGAGCTTGGTGTGCTTCTGGGCTTAGTGCACCGATCGACATAGCCGCTGAATCAAAGCGTCTGAAGAGTGCTTTAGATGCTTCGACTTGCTCCAATGGAATTGGCGAGGTATTTGAACTCAGGCTAAATAGATCTCTCAGCATTGAAACTGGTCGCTGGTTTACTTGAGCCGCATAAGTAGTGTAGTCAGTCGGTTCGCCAGTTTGTACGGCCTTTTGCAAAGTACTGACCACATCTGGGTTGTAGACGTGATACTCACCACCATGGACATATTTGAGTAACCCGCCATGTTCAATCAGTTTTCGAGTTGCCCATGCTTTACGCGATAAGTTACTCATATCTTGTTGGAAATCAGAGAATGTGGCGCCTTCTATTCGAGTTGTCACACCACTAAAGCAGAGATCGACTAGATCTTGACTCAAACCTATCGCTTCAAACAGGCGTGAGCATCGGTAGGAAGCGACAGTTGAAATGCCCATCTTGGACATGATTTTAAACAGTCCTTTGTTGATGCCGTATTGGTAGTTTTGCATCACATCGCGATAGCTTTTTTCGATTAAACCGTCAGCGACCATTTTTCCAAGTACTTCATACGCTAAATACGGGTAGACAGCGGTAGCGCCAAATCCGATAAGTACCGCAAATTGATGAGGATCGCGTGCGGTTGCGGTTTCAACCACGATATTAGCGTCACAACGTAGTTGAGTATTCACTAAGCGAGAATGAACAGCGCCCACTAACATAGCGGCAGGAATCGGGAGCTTGTCCTTGGTTATATCTCGATCAGATAAAACGAGTAGCACGGTCCCTTCTCGAACGACCTGTTCAGCTTGGTCACAAATATCTAAGATCGCTTGTTTTAAATCTTTTTCATTGGGATCAAAATTAATATCGAGAATGGTATTTTGGTAATGTTCGTTATCGAGGCGCAACAACTGGCGCATATCGGAGTACATTAATACAGGTGAATCAAATGTAACTCGATGAGCATGGCCATCGGTTTCATTAAAGACATTCATCTCTTGGCCAATGCTCGTGGCCAAAGACATGACGTGTTTTTCGCGTAACGGATCAATCGGTGGGTTCGTTACTTGAGCAAATTTCTGGCGGAAGTAATCGGTGATTAAGCGCTCTTTCGAAGACAATACCGCCATTGGTGTGTCATCGCCCATTGAACCGACTGCTTCTTGTCCCATGTCGCCAAGAACTCGCAATACTTGATCTATCTCTTCGTTGCTCATAGCAAATTGCTTTTGATAGACTTTTAGCTCTTCCACCGAAAGGTTTGTTTGTCCGATGAGCGTATCGTCCAACTGGGCAAAAGGCGTTAATTGATGAACGTTATTCGTCATCCACTCTTGATATGGGTGACGTGATTTGAGTTCATTATCAATTTCACCGGATTGCCAAATTTTACCTAGTTTGGTATCAATGACAAATAACTCACCAGGGCCGACACGACCTTTTGTTGCGATTTCATCGGGAGCGTAGTTCCAAATTCCAACTTCGGAGGCGATGGTAATCAGATTGTCTTTTGTAATCACATAGCGCGCAGGGCGTAAGCCATTTCGATCGAGGTTACAGGCGGCATAACGACCATCAGATAACACGATTCCTGCTGGACCATCCCATGGTTCCATATGTTTTGAGTTAAAGTCGTAAAACGCGCGAAGTTCAGGATCCATATCTGGGTGATTTTGCCATGCAGGTGGAACCAACATTCTCATTGCTCTAAATAAGTCCATACCACCGGCCAGAAAGAGATCGAGCATGTTATCCAAGCTCGAAGAATCGGAGCCTATTTCATTCACGAACGGTGCTGCGGTTTGCAAGTCTGGAATCAGAGGAGACGCAAATTTATAGCCACGAGCTCGTGCCCATTCTCGGTTTCCTTCAATGGTATTGATTTCACCATTGTGGGCTAAATAGCGAAATGGTTGCGCTAAAGGCCAGCGGGGTTGAGTATTGGTTGAGAAGCGTTGGTGGAACAAACAGATCGACGACTCCATACGCAGATCGGCGAGATCAAGGTAAAAACGTGGTAAGTCCGCAGGTAAGCAGAGTCCTTTATAAACAATGACCTGAGTGGATAGGGAGCATATATAGAAATCAGAGTCGTCGGTGATACGCTTTTCTATTCGTCTTCTAGCAACATAAAGGCGGCGTTCAATATCTCGATCTCTCCAACCTGCAGGAGCGGTAATAAAAACTTGTTGAATGTCTGGTAGCGACTCATGCGCAATGGGACCGAGAACATTGTCATTGGTTGGAACAGGACGCCAACCACAAACGGTTAGTGTCTCTTGTTTTAGTTCTTGGTTGATGATGTCACGGGCAGTTTGAGCTTTTATAGGATCTTGACTCAAAAACACCATGCCAACCGCATACTGATTACCCAGTGTCCAACTGTTTTCTTCGGCAATAATGCGAAAATAGCTGTCTGGTTTTTGTAGCAGTAAGCCACAACCATCACCGGTTTTCCCATCCGCAGCGATTCCGCCACGGTGCGTCATTCTATCTAATCCTGAAATAGCCGTTCGGACTAGTTTGTGGCTTGGTTTTCCTTTGATATGTGCTATCAAACCAAACCCACAGTTGTCTCGTTCGAAACTTGGATGACACAGCCCCATTGCAATTCTCCTTTTGCTAATCTGTTATAACACAGTAAGTGACTAACTATTCTTATTTCTCGCTATTATTGAGTTTATATGCACTTATTGAGCGTATAAATGCGAGTTGCTTGTCTTATCATGACCACCTAAGCTAGAGCTAAAGTGACAAAACGTCAAGAGAATCATGCTGACTTGTTGCATAAGTTATTGATTTGTTAACGAGAGTGTTACTCAAATATTTTATGCTGAGCGGAGTCGTAGGAAAAATGATAGAGGATTTATAGTTAGGAGCATCCGTCAGACGGAAAAATAAAAGGTCAGTCGCGAGCGACTGACCTTTAGGTGATGCTATTAATGTTCGCTTAATAAGTTATCAAGCAGAGTCGACATTTAGTTAGATAACATTAACGAATCTGCTTTCGCTTCTAAGTTAGTATTACCCATTAGGTATTCATCGACAGCACGAGCACATTCTCGACCTTCGTTAATACAACGTACGACTAAAGATTGGCCTGTTCTCATGTCACCTGCGGCAAAAACACCCGCTTGGTTGGTCTGGAAATCTTTGGTTGCAACATTGCCTCGGTCATCGAGTTTGATGTCAAGTTGAGCAAGAGTCCCATGTGGCTCTGGGTGTAAGAAACCCATAGCCAAGAACGCCATGTCACAAGGGATAACACGTTCCGTATTTTGGATTTCACAGAAGTTAGGGCGAACACCTGGTTCAGCTTCTTCCCATTCGATATCGGCGATACGAAGGCCTTTAACATTGCCATTGTCGTCGCTGATAAATTCTTTGGTAAGAATGTTCCAGTGACGCTCACACCCTTCTTCATGAGAAGTAGAAGTACGCATAATCATTGGATACTGAGGCCAAGGCATATTCGCAGTACGCTTTTCCGGTGGTACTGGCATGATCTCAACTTGAGTGATACTTGCTGCACCATGACGGTTGGAGGTTCCCACACAGTCAGAGCCGGTATCACCTCCACCGATGACGACGACGTGCTTACCTTCTGCATAAATTTCTTCGGTCTTTAAGTCCATATTATTAGCACGGCGATTGTTTTGACCTAAAAATTGCATCGCAAAATAAACGCCATTGAGTTCACGTCCCGGGATTGGTAGATCGCGAGGAACTGTAGATCCGCCAGTCAGCAATACAACATCGTATTCTTGACGTAATTGCTGAGCATTTATGTCGACACCGATATGAGCGTTAACAACAAACTTAATACCTGCCTCTGTCATCAAATTGATTTTACGATCAATGACATCCATTCCCAGTTTAAAGTCAGGAATACCAAAACGGAGTAGGCCACCGACTTTTTCATCACGCTCATACACAGTTACGGTATGACCAGCACTGTTTAACTGCTCTGCAGCAGATAAACCAGCAGGACCAGAACCAATGATAGCAATGGTTTTTCCAGTACGGCTACGTGGCGTTTTCGGTTGTGCATAACCTTCACGGTAAGCAGTCTCAACGATGGTTTTCTCAATGTTACAGATAGTGATTGGATCTTGGTTGATACCAAGAACACAAGCAGTTTCACATGGTGCAGGACACACTCGACCTGTAAATTCAGGGAAGTTATTGGTCGAGCTCAGAATGTCCCAAGCTTCTTCCCAACTGTCGCGATAAACCGCGTCATTGAATTCTGGAATGATGTTACCAATTGGACAGCCGTTGTGACAAAACGGCACACCACAATCCATGCAACGAGAAGCTTGGGTATTTATTTTTTTACCAAACTCTTTGTTGAGGACGAATTCTTTATTGTCTTGAATACGTACCGAAGGTTCTACTTTACTTGGTAGTTCACGGCCGTGTTCTAAAAATCCAGTAGGCTTACCCATTATACTGCCTCCGTTTGTTGTTGCTGTGCTGCTTCTGCCTTACGTTGAAGAAGGACACGTTTATAGTCACGTGGCATAACTTTTACCATCGACTTGAGGTTGTCTTCAAAGCTAGTAAGGAATGATTGTGCAACTTCACTTCCTGTGAATTCAACGTGCTTAGTTAACATCTCTTTAAGGAGATCTTTGTCTTCTTGCTCAAGCGCGTCAAGGTCGACCAATTCAGGGTTGAGTTTGGTGTTGAAGTCACCAGCTTTATCCCAAACGTAAGCAATACCACCACTCATACCTGCGGCAAAGTTACGACCAGTTGAACCAAGGATGACCGCAATACCACCTGTCATATATTCACAACCGTGATCACCGACACCTTCAACTACTACTTTGGCACCTGAATTTCGAACACAGAAACGTTCGCCAGCTTTACCACGGATGTAGGATTCACCAGAGGTTGCACCGTAGAAACAGACATTACCAACAACAATGTTGTCTTCAGCCACTAAAGAGGATTTCGCGTCAGGATAAAGAACGATCGTACCACCGGATAACCCTTTACCCCAATAATCGTTGGCATCACCTTCGACTTCAAACTTCACGCCTTTCGCTAAGAACGCTCCGAATGATTGCCCTGCAGAGCCATTGAATTTCACATTTAGAGGCTGTGGTAGTCCTTGGTCTTTGTATACTTTCGATATTTCATTCGACAGCATGGTACCCGTACTACGGTCGGTATTGATGATAGGGAATTCACCATTTACCGCTTCACCACGCTCTAGTGCTGGAGTCGCAAGTTCAATCAACTTACGGTCGAGAATATCATCAAGACCATGATTTTGATTTGTCTGACAGTACACGCCGTCTTCTGCACGAGCTTGCTCGATGTATAGAACAGGTGAAAGATCAAGGTTACGGTATTTCCAGTGATTGATGTTATCGCGCACTTTCAGTTTATGTGCTTGACCAACCATTTCATCAACACTGCGGAAACCAAGTTCAGCCATGATTTCACGTAGGCCTTCAGCCATATAATTAAAGAAGGTCACAACATCTTCAACACGACCATCAAAACGCTCACGTAAAGTCTTGTTCTGAGTTGCAATACCCACAGGACAGGTATTCTGATGACATTTACGCATCATGATACAGCCTTCAACTACAAGAGCTGCTGTTGCAACACCCCATTCTTCTGCACCAAGTAACGTCGCAATCGCGATATCACGAGGTGTTTTCATTTGGCCATCGGCTTGGACAACGATACGGTTACGCAGACCATTTTTCAGGAGTGTCTGGTGCGTTTCTGCTAGACCTAATTCCCAAGGAAGGCCGGTATGACGAATCGATGACATCGGTGATGCACCTGTTCCTCCGTCGTAACCCGCAATCAGGACAACATCCGCTTTGGCTTTTGCCACACCAGAGGCGATAGTACCGACGCCTGCTTCGGAAACGAGTTTGACGTTTACTCGGCCAACACGGTTAGCGTTTTTCAAATCGTAGATTAGCTGAGCTAAATCTTCGATAGAATAGATATCGTGGTGTGGTGGTGGAGAAATAAGTCCGACCCCTGGGGTTGAGTGACGCGTCGCGCCAATCCAGTCGTCGACTTTATCACCAGGAAGTTGACCACCTTCACCAGGTTTCGCGCCCTGAGCCATCTTAATCTGAATTTCATCAGAGTTCGTTAGATAGTATGACGTTACACCAAATCGTCCAGATGCAACTTGCTTGATAGCAGAACGTTCTGAATCGCCATTCTCTTTTGGAGAGAAACGAATAGGGTCTTCACCACCTTCACCAGAGTTTGACTTCGCGCCAATGCGGTTCATTGCCACTGCAAGCGTAGAGTGAGCTTCGTGAGAAATCGAACCAAATGACATTGCACCAGTCGCAAAACGTTTAAGGATGTTTTCTACTGGCTCAACATCTTCCAACGGAATTGATCCTGCTGGATTCTTAATAAAGTCCAATTGGCTACGTAATGTAACGGCTTTATCACCTTGAGTATCCACTGCACTTGTGTACTTCTTAAATTGAGCAAAGTCTTTGTTGCGCGTCGACTGTTGCAGCAAGCTAATGGTTTCAGGGTTGAATAAGTGCTGTTCACCACGTTGTTTCCATTGATATACACCACCGACATCGAGCGTTTTAAGTGGGATTTCACGTAGTGGGTAACCAACACGGTGACGGACTAAGACTTCCGTCGCAATGTCGTCTAGAGTTAGACCTTGAATACGCGAAACAGTACCGGTGAAATATTTATCTACTACGGATTTGCTGATTCCAAGTGCTTCAAAAATCTGAGCGCCATGGTATGACTGCAATGTTGAAATACCCATTTTCGAGAATATTTTCAACAGACCCATATTGACGCCTTTACGATAGTTATCGAATAAGTCATTAAGAGGGGTATCAGCATCGAGCTTCTTGCGACGTTGAAGATCAACAATCGTTTCAGTAACGATATATGGGTTAACTGCATTTGCACCGTAACCAATGAGTGTTGCGAAGTGGTGCGTTTCACGAGCATCACCAGTCTCTACAACAATGCCACATTTCGCACGTAAACCACGACGAATAAGGTGGTGGTGTACAGCGCCAACAGCAAGCATCGCTGGAATAGCTGCATGGTTAGAGTTCGCTGAACGGTCAGTTAATAGGATGATAGAGTAACCGTCGGTCACTGCATCTTCTGCGTATTGGCAAATACGTTTTAAGGCGCGTTGCAATTTGCCTTGATCACCATTGGCTTGGAATACAATGTCCAATGTTTTCGCTTGAAGGTGCTCGTTATCGATAGCTCGAAGTTTTTCAAGCTCTTGGTTCGAAATAACCGGAGAGTCCAGTTCAACCTTACGACAGTGTGCTGGTGATTCTGCAAGCAGGTTTTGCTCTTTACCTATGTAGGTTTTCAGCGACATTACCATACGCTCACGAATCGGATCGATAGGCGGGTTTGTCACCTGAGCAAATAACTGTTTAAAGTAATGAGATAGATGTTGAGACTGATGCGATAAAACCGCTAGAGGCCAGTCTGCCCCCATTGAACCTAATGGCTCATAACCAGTTGCTGCGAGTGTTTTAATGATGTCATTAACTTCTTCACTGCTCACACCGAACGCTTGTTGACGGTGCAATAAACGTTCTGGTTTTGGTTGGCTGTGGCCGGTGTCAGCATCAGGTAATTCACGCATGCGAAGTAGGTTGTCTTTCACCCATTTCTCATACGGTTGCGAGTTTGCGATAGAATCTTTTACTTCATCATCAGAAATGATTCGACCTTCTTCAAGATCGGCAACAAAGATACGACCAGGTTGGAGACGACCACGATACTCAACGTTCTCAGGATCGATATCAACCGCACCAGTTTCTGATGCCATGACGAGGAAATTGTCCTTAGTCACGGTATAGCGAGATGGGCGTAAACCGTTTCGGTCTAGAGTTGCCCCTACTGTAACACCATCGGTAAAACATACTGATGCAGGGCCATCCCACGGTTCCATAATGTTGGCGTGATATTGGTAAAACGCACGACGTTTTGGATCCATGTTTTTATTTTCTTGCCATGCTTCAGGAATCATCATCATAAGAGCATGTGGCAATTTACGCCCAGAAAGAACCAATAACTCTAGAGCCATATCGAAGTTCGATGAATCTGAACTGCCTTCTTGACAAATCGGCAGCAACATATCGATTTCAGCTTTAGTGAACAATTCTGATTCTAGAATCGCTTCACGTGCTTTCATCCAGTTCAAGTTACCGCGAACAGTGTTGATTTCACCATTGTGAGCGATATAACGGAAAGGTTGAGCCAAACGCCATCTTGGGAATGTATTGGTAGAGAAGCGAGAGTGAACGAGAGCCAATGCAGAAACCATCGTTGGGTTCTGAAGATCTAGGAAGTATTGAGGCACCTGCTCAGTTGTTAACTGACCTTTATATACCAATGTTTTGTAAGACATTGAGTTAATGTAAAACTCATCGGCAATATTAGAGATACTTTCTAGACATACGCGGACAGTATAGTTACGTAATACGTACAGTTTACGTTCTAACTCTTCTGGCGTAACACCAGGGCCACCAGAGATAAACACATGCTCAAATTGAGGCTCTGTGCTTAGCGGATCGGCACCTAACATAGAGTTGTCGGTCGGCAATACTCGATAGCCTAAAATTTCTAGCTCTAAACGCTTAGCATTGCGTTCTAGAATATCACGACACTGATCGCGCTTATATTCGTCTTTCGGGAATAAAACGACACCGACACCGTACTTCTCAAATGATGGAAGCTTAATGCTAAGTTTTACCGCTTCTTCAAGAAGAAATTCATGAGGCTTCTGTAAAAGAATACCTGCACCATCACCACTACAAGGATCACAACCTTGACCGCCACGGTGTTCCATGCGCGCTAGCATTTCCAATGCTTGAGTGACGACCTCATGAGATTTACGATTCTTCAGATGAGCGACGAAACCGATACCACAAGCATCATGCTCCAATTCTGGAGTATATAGTCCTTGTGAATTCTGCTCTCTATCTAACATAGATACATCCTTCCAGTTTAATCGAGGCACATTTAGGCCAAGGGAAATAAGCCCTTAGCCTGAAAGCGCGACCGATTTTATCATTGTTATGGTTCTAAACTAATGATGTGTCATTAGTTCGAGTCCTTTCCGTATCTCACAGAAAAATAGCGTGAGAA
The DNA here is from genome assembly GCF_053850235.1 of Vibrio phycocola. Classification (NCBI taxonomy): domain Bacteria; kingdom Pseudomonadati; phylum Pseudomonadota; class Gammaproteobacteria; order Vibrionales; family Vibrionaceae; genus Vibrio; species Vibrio phycocola. The sequence continues at coordinate 73,369 of NZ_JBSQDJ010000003.1, forward strand.
AAACAGTCCTTAGTGATATTTAAGTTATTATTGCTTCTTTTATAGAGCTTTATATAGGTGGGGATAAATATCACCGAATTTTGTGCTGGTGAAATAGGGTGAGAAATCACCTGTAACAGCATCAAAGTGTACGTATCCTACAATTTTGTTTCTATAAATTCCAACGAAAACGTCGCTTTTATCTGACATTTTTTTCGTTCGTTTAAATTGACTAGCTTTTCGTTTGTCCAGCATTGGGAATTAATTCGTTTAATTTCGTATGTTTATTGATGTTTGCTAGGTTTTACAATGGGTGAGCGAGCTAAACTAGCGCCTCAAAATTGCTGAGCAGAAAAACAGCTACGTGAAGCAATGTGACTATTTATGCATTTGAGGTAATTAGTGAAGCAATTACACGAGATGGTTAATACCATAGGGCAAGATCTGAAACGCCGCTATGGTGAAAAAGTTCATAAACTCGGTTTACATGGTGGCTTCAGTTGTCCCAACCGTGATGGGACGATTGGAAAAGGCGGATGTACTTTTTGTAATGTCTCTTCTTTCGTTGATGAAACAACCCAGCAAGACTCGATTCCAGACCAATTAGAAGCCAGAGCGAATGAGGTAACGCGTGCTAAGAAATATTTAGCCTACTTTCAAGCTTACACGAACACTTATGCTGAAGTACAAGTGTTAGACAAAATGTATCAAGAGGCGCTACTCGGTAAAGATATTGTTGGTTTGTGCGTGGGGACTCGCCCAGATTGTGTGCCTACGGCAGTACTGGATCTTTTAAGTAATTATCATACTCAAGGCTATGAAGTGTGGTTAGAGTTAGGGTTACAAACCGCTCATGATCATACTCTGAAAAAAATTAATCGTGGTCATGACTTTGCTTGTTATCAAGCGACGACAGAGAAAGCGCGCGCATTAGGAATCAAAGTGTGTACTCACCTTATTATCGGGTTACCTGGAGAGACTCATCAGGATAATATAATGACTTTGGATCAGGTGCTTGCGGTTGGTACTGATGGAATAAAGCTCCATGGTCTTCATATTGTAGAAGGAAGTACTATGGCAAAGGCATGGAAAGCTGGAAAGTTGGAAGCGCCCAGCTTAGAGCAATATGTGACGACAGCGAGCGAAATGATTCGTCGCACTCCCAGAGATATTGTTTATCATCGAGTTGTTTCGACGGCGCGTCGGCCAACCCTACTTGCTCCTATGTGGTGTGAAAACCGATGGTTAGCAATGATGGAAATTGCGAATCGACTTAATCTCGATGGGGAACAAGGATCGTTGGCTACCCAAAATAGTGATGTCGAACAAATAGAAACACGTGATTAGACATAACTGACTTTTTTTGTCTTATACTGACCTGAACTCGCCAGTAGCTATACTGTATTCAGTATTTAACGTTTGATATCTGGTTTCCTACATTCAATTAGATTCGGAGTGATGGCATGAAGCCAATGAAGAACCTTGCTCAATACTATGTCGATCTTTTAGTTAAATTGGGCATTTTACGTTTTTCTTTATTATTGGCGTTAGCATTCGTTGCTTTGGCTGTTGTTGTTCAGGTTGGTATAACGTTAGCGCTTCATGGGTCAGTGGATAATGTCGTGATTATCCGTTCGATTTTCTTTGGATTGATCATTACACCATGGGCCGTCTATTTTCTTTCTGTTGTCGTCGATCAACTAGAAGAGTCTCGTCAACGACTATCGAAGTTGGTTTCAAAGTTAAAAGATATGCGCTCTAGAGATCAAGAGCTCAATCAACAACTCCAACAGAACATTGCTAAGTTAAATTTGGAGATAGAAGAAAGAATTAAAGCTGAAGATGCTCGTAAAGCAGCAATGGTGGATTTAGAAAGTGAAGTCCGTCAGCGAGAGAACACCCAGCTTGAATTAGCGGAGCAAACCGCATTGCTGCGTTCATTTATTGATGCATCTCCGGATTTAATTTATTACCGAAATGCCGATGGTGTCTTTTCAGGGTGTAACCTCGCACTTGAAGAGTTAACCGGTAAGAAAGAGAGTGAATTAGTCGGGTTAACTCCTTGGGATGTATATCGTAAGGAGATCGCAAAAGAAATTGTGGCGACTGATGAACTGGTATTCACTCAAAATCGCTCGATCACTTATGAACAATGGCTAGAGTACCCTGATGGGCATAAAAACTATTTCGAACTACGTAAAGTGCCATTTTACAACAATGAAGGTCGTCATTTAGGCTTAGTTGGTTTTGGGCGTGATATTACCGAACGCAAGCGTCATGAAGATTCCCTTGAAAAAGCGAGCCAAGATAAGACGACATTCATTTCGACAATCAGTCATGAATTACGAACCCCACTGAATGGGATTGTCGGTTTAAGCCGTATGTTGCTTGATACAACCATGTCAGAAGAACAGCGTAAATATATGCAAACTATTCACGTTAGTGCTGTGACTTTAGGCAATATATTTAATGACATCATTGATATTGATAAATTTGATCGTCGCAAATTGGACTTACTACCTGAAACTCTGAATTTTCAAGAATTTGTCGCTGAGCTTGAGAGTCTTGCTGCGTTAATGGCACAGCAAAAAGGGCTACGTTTTGATCTTGAGCGTTTAAGCGATCTTCCTACTTACGTTCAAGTCGATGGTACTCGTTTACGTCAGGTGCTTTGGAATATTCTTAGCAACGCGATTAAGTTCACTAAAGAAGGTGGGGTTGTCGTGAATGTTAGCGCCGATATTGAAGCTGAGCAGGCGCATATAATTATTGATGTTGAAGATAGTGGTATTGGCATTCCAGAGGAAGAACTCGAGAAAATCTTTGCAATGTATTACCAAGTGAAAAGTGGCAAAGATAATCTGCATGCGGTTGGTACGGGTATTGGTTTGTCAGTTTCAAAACAGCTAATGAAGTTGATGGGAGGCGATATTTCCGTCTCTAGCGAAGATGGTTTTGGCAGTACTTTTAGTGTCACATTTAGTGTTCCTTTGATGCCACATCCGTTTTCTCAGGCAGAGCCTATCTCTTCATGTAAAAGCTTGAACATTTTCATGGTAGAAGATATTGAGTTAAATGTAACGGTTGCCCGGTCTTTATTAGAGAGTATGGGGCACAGTGTTGAAGTTGCGATGTGTGGAGAGGATGCTAAGAACCTCTTTATTCCAGGTATGTATGACTTGGTTTTTCTCGATATTCAACTTCCGGACATGACGGGCTTTGATGTAGCTGCTTATTACAGAAAAACTTACGAAGCGAATGGGATTGGGTTACCTCCCTTAGTTGCATTAACGGCTAATTTACTGAAAGACAAAAATGAATATTTACGTCAAGGGCTAGATGATGCCATTAGTAAGCCTCTGTCTGTTGTCGATATCAAATCGGTTATCGATAAACTCTGTGTTCGGACTGGTTCTATTGAGGCTCCCCAAACTAACTTGATTGCCAAAATAGAGAAAAATGGTCTATCTGATGGCGAAGTGGCAAAAATGTTAGATATCGATATGTTAACTTCTTATATCGATATTGTCGGTAATAAGCCAGTTCTTGATAGTATCGATATGTTTGAAACGTTGATGCCTGATTACATCAAAATACTTGACTCAAATATGATCGCTAAAGATCAAGATGGTATTGTCTCTGAAGCTCATAAAATTAAAGGAGCAGCTGGTTCGATAGGGTTAGCTCGAATTCAACGTGTTGCTCAAAAGGCTCAATCACCCGAGGCGCCAGCATGGTGGGAAAATATCGATGATTGGGTTAACGAAATTAAAAATGAATACCACAATGACATTCGTTTATTGAGGGACTGGATTTCAATGCGTTGAGAAGTGGAATAGAGTTTATTTGAGTGGATAAATAAAAACCCCCTGAGATAGGGGGTTTTTATATTGACATGACTTTGTTAGAAAGTGGTTAATCTTCTAAGTCACCACAAAATCGATAACCTTCACCATGAATGGTCGCTATGATTTCAGGCGTACCTGCAACGGATTCGAAATGCTTACGAATACGACGAATGGTTACATCAACAGTTCGATCATGCGGCTTTAATTCACGCCCGGTCATTTTCTTTAATAAGTCAGCACGAGTTTGAATCTTGCCTGGGTTTTCACAAAAATGCAGTAGAGCACGAAACTCTGAGCGTGGTAGTTTATAACTATCCGCAGCCGGGTTAACTAAAGAACGGCTATTTATATCCAATTCCCACCCGTTAAATTTGTAGCTTTCGACAGTACGTTTCTCTTCGAAAGTCGTATTTTGGGTCATTGCACGACCTAGTAAGTTGCGAGCTCGAATCGTCAGCTCTCTAGGACTGAATGGTTTGGTAATGTAATCATCGGCTCCAATTTCTAATCCGAGAATTTTGTCTACTTCATTGTCACGGCCTGTTAAAAACATTAGCGCAACATCAGCTTGCTCTCGCAATTCTCTAGCCAGAAGAAGCCCATTTTTACCTGGTAAGTTGATATCCATAATGACCAGATTAATTGAATTATCTGATAATATATTATGCATATCTTCTCCATTGCTAGCCTCGAATACGTTGTATCCCTCTGCTTCAAATATGCTTTTTAGCGTGTTTCGAGTTACTTGCTCATCTTCAACAATCAGAATCTGCGGAGTTTGCATTAGCGGCACCTAAACTTTGTAATTGAAATGTAGTAAATATATATAATTCTAGATAAAAAATAACATTTTCGTAATATATTTGTGATGGTAAGCCAAGCCTTAAATACCTTGGGTTTTAGCTTCTATTACTATTTTTGTATGAGTCAAGATCACGAGTAAGACCCAACTTATGTTATTACCTGTGTTGCGGTGGATTCTATATTGTTAACAGCTTGCTAACAACACTCGGAGAATATTACTGTTAATTTTGTTGATTTACATCAATAGAACTAAAATCATAAATAACACTATTATAAATACTGATGGTAAAGTATCCAATATCACTAATGTTAATTTTCTTTTTTTATTAAGTGCCCGTTTATTAACTGTTTGTTTTTAATGTTTCTTTTTTTATTTTTATTGTCTTTTGCTAATATCTTTATGCTGAGTAACATATGTGCGGCTTTGTTCCATCACCGGTTTTTTAGGGGAGGAAGAAGCACACAGAGGCACAGCAATCGTTATAATCACAGTCAATCGTTGCGGTGGTTTTAATTTCAAATGGATCGAAATTAAGCCAATAGTCATTGATAGTTTAGACAGTGATTTACTTGTAGCTTACTTGATAGTGATGGATGAATAGGAGTTATACCCACACTCAAAAATCAATCATTATTAAATTGGGGAGCACCTAAACAGGTATCTTCCCCATGTGTCAGTTTAGAATCTTTATAAAAATCAAGGAGGAATAATGAAAGATATTACACCAGATATCTGTGATAAGTTTGAATCTCAGGTAACGATGTTGGATGTACCTCTTCATAACTTCGGTCAAAAAAGTACTTTTTGGGGCGAGGTGGTGACGGTGCGTTGCTATCATGATACCTCCGTAGTGCGAGAGGTATTAAGCCAAAATGGTAAGGGAAAAGTTCTTGTCGTAGATGGAAACGGATCTTGTCAAAAAGCTCTATTTGGCGTTCAGATGGCAATAATGGCAATTGAAAACGAATGGGAAGGCATCGTTATTTATGGTGCCGTTCGAGATGCCGCTCAGCTAAGTGAAATGTATTTGGGCATAAAAGCACTGGCGACTTGCCCATTTAAAACTCATCGACATGATTCTGGGCAGGCCAATGTGCGACTTTGTATTGCGAAGCAGCAAATTTTACCTGGAGATTATTTGTACTCTGATTGGAATGCTATTTTAATCGCAGAATCTAAATTGGATATTGATCTGTAGACCAGAGCACACTCTAAACTTGTTCAAATAGAACCTTACTCATGCAGCGGCTTTAGGCCGCTGTATTACTTGAGTCTTACCACTTACACTGAATATTTCAAATTGATGTCACTCTTATTGTTACACTCAATCTTTATTTTATCCGTTTATCTACTATTTCTGCCAAATTAACATTAAAACGGCTATTTTCATTGACCTTGGTTAGTAACTAAGGTTACCGTAAGGGCATTCATAAGTTTGAGAGACGTTTTTAATGCTATCTAGCCGCCAAGTAGTAATGACAACCATTATTATTACGACAGACATTATCGCTGTTGGGGCAGGCTGCTGAGCGAAGAACTTCAAAAAAAAGGCCTGCATCCAACAAGATGCGGGCCTTTTTTTTAACTATTTTTAACTGGAGGAACGAATGCGAGTACTAAAGTTCGGTGGTTCGTCATTATCTGACGCAGACCGTTTTTTGAGAGCAGCCCAGATTGTTGCTAATAATGCCAAACAAGAAGAGGTTGCCGTCGTTCTTTCGGCTCCTGGTAAGACGACCAACAAATTGGTCGCGATTATTGAAGCTGCGTTGAAAAATGGGGCTGCTGATATTCAATTAGCAGAACTAGAGCAATCGTTTGAATCACTATTTGAGTCGATAAAAAAAGAAGTATCAGATATTGATGGGACGGCTTATTTTGCTCAAGTGAATCAATCGCTAGAGCAACTGCGTCAGTTTGTAAATGGTATTGGTTTGCTTGGAATGTGCCCAAATAACGTGAATGCACGAATCATCAGCAAAGGTGAGCGCATTTCAATTCAGTTGATGAAAGCGGTATTGGCAACAAAAGGGCTAGATTCTAACCTGATAGACCCGACTAAATACCTTGTGGCTCATGGTGATCACCTTGAGGCTATGGTTGATGTTGATGCGTCAACGCTTAACTTCGAACAAAATCCACTGCCTAAAAATCATATTCATATCATGCCAGGCTTTACAGCTGGAAATGAAAAAGGTGAGTTGGTGTGTTTAGGGCGTAATGGTTCTGACTATTCAGCAGCAGTATTGGCAGCATGTTTACGAGCTGATTGTTGTGAGATTTGGACGGATGTCGATGGCGTCTATAATTGTGACCCTCGTTTGGTTCGTGATGCTCGTTTACTGAAATCACTAAGCTACCAAGAGGCAATGGAACTGTCGTATTTCGGAGCGTCAGTTCTTCACCCTAAAACAATTGCTCCTATCGCCCGTTTTCACATTCCATGTCTGATCAAAAATAGTTTTAATCCTCAAGGTGCTGGAACACTTATTGGTCAAGATACTGGTGAAGATAATCTTCCAATCAAAGGGATTACGACTCTAAACGATCTCACTATGGTGAACGTTTCTGGACCAGGTATGAAAGGCATGGTTGGCATGGCGAGTCGTGTTTTTGGAGCGATGTCGACAGCTGGAGTTTCTATTGTCCTTATTACTCAGTCGTCTTCTGAATACTCAATTAGCTTCTGTATAGAAGCCGATGACAAATTAAAAGCCTCGAAGGCACTGAGTGATTCATTTGAGTTAGAGCTTAAAGATGGCTTACTTGAGCCTGTCGACTTTATCGATAATGTCGCTATTGTTACTTTGGTCGGTGATGGAATGAGAACCTCACGAGGTATCGCTTCTCAGTTCTTCTCTTCACTAACTGAAGCTCATATTAATATTGTGGCGATTGCTCAAGGTTCATCAGAGCGAGCTATTTCTGCGGTGATTCCTGAAGATAAAGTGTCTGAGTCAATTAAAGCGTGCCATGAAAATCTCTTTAACTCTAATCATTACCTTGATCTCTTCGTCGTCGGTGTTGGTGGTGTTGGTGGTGAACTTGTTGAGCAAATTCGTCGTCAGCAACCCAAGTTAAATGAAAAAGGCATTGTGATCCGGGTATGTGGATTAGCCAATAGCCGTGGGTTACTCATGGACCCTGAAGGTCTTGATCTGGATAGCTGGAGTGATCGTATTAAAGATGCGACAGAATCATTTAGCTTAGGGAGCTTAGCGGCACTGGTTCAACGCAACCATATCATTAACCCAGTATTAGTTGATTGTACTTCTAGTGAAGATATTGCGAATCAATACGCTGATTTTCTTGCAGCAGGCTTCCATGTCGTCACACCGAATAAGAAAGCGAATACTGCAAGTATGGAGTATTACCAACAGTTGCGTAAAGTTGCTCGTGCTTCTCGACGTAAGCTGATGTATGAAACAACCGTTGGCGCGGGCTTACCGGTTATCGAAAACTTACAAAATCTCATTTCAGCGGGTGATGAACTTGAGAAGTTTAATGGTATTTTGTCTGGTTCACTTTCATTTATCTTCGGTAAGTTAGATGAAGGGCTAAGCCTAAGTGAAGCGACATTAGTTGCGAAAGAAAAAGGCTTTACTGAACCTGATCCTCGTGATGACCTTTCGGGTATGGATGTTGCGCGTAAGCTACTGATCCTTGCACGTGAAGCTGGAATGAAGCTGGAACTGGATGATGTGGAAGTTGACCTTGCACTGCCACCAGGTTTTGATATTTCTGGCTCGGTTGATGACTTTATCGCTCGTTTGCCTCAGGCAGATGACTACTTCAAACAACTCGTCGATCAAGCTGCTGCAAACAATCAAGTATTACGTTATGTCGGTGAAATATCGGAAGGGAAGTGCCGAGTGCGGATTGCACAGGTTGATGAAAATGACCCTATGTACAAAATTAAAGATGGTGAAAATGCCCTCGCGTTTTATAGTCGTTACTACCAGCCTATTCCATTAGTACTGCGTGGATATGGTGCTGGTACTGAGGTAACAGCGGCAGGTGTATTCGCAGATGTGATGCGTACTCTAGGCTGGAAATTAGGAGTCTAAAATGAGTTCTAGTGATAAAGGCGTTGTTGTATACGCTCCAGCTTCGATTGGGAATGTTAGTGTTGGGTTTGATGTGTTGGGTGCAGCTGTCTCTCCTATAGATGGAACATTATTGGGAGATCGCGTTGAAGTTAAGGCGAGCTCCGAGCAATTTAGCCTAAATCTCGTTGGCCGTTTTGTAAAAAAACTGCCTCAAGATCCAAAAGAGAATATCGTTTACGATTGTTGGGTTGTATTTTCTCGTGAGTTAGATAAGAAGAATGTCACGCTCAAGCCATTGCAAATGACGCTTGAAAAGAATATGCCAATAGGCTCCGGATTGGGCTCTAGTGCTTGTTCAATTGTTGCTGCATTAGATGCCTTGAACCAATTTCATGATAACCCACTTAGCGAAATGGAATTACTCGCATTGATGGGGGAGATGGAAGGGAAAATTTCTGGTGGTATTCACTATGATAATGTTGCGCCATGCTATTTAGGTGGCTTGCAATTAATGTTGGAAGAGTTGGGTATTATCAGCCAAGAAGTGCCTTGTTTCGATGAATGGTATTGGGTGATGGCATATCCAGGAATTAACGTTTCAACTGCCGAAGCTCGTTCTATTTTGCCAGCACAGTATCGCCGTCAGGACGTGATTGCCCATGGACGAAACCTTGCTGGGTTTATTCATGCGTGTCACTCAAACCAACCACAACTTGCCGCAACAATGATCAATGACGTGATCGCGGAGCCATATCGTGAGAAACTTCTGCCCGGATTTGCCAATGCTCGTCAATACGCGGATTCAGCTGGCGCACTTGCGACAGGAATTTCAGGGAGTGGTCCGACGCTCTTTAGTGTGTGCAAAGACAAAGATGTTGCTCAGCGTGTTGCACGCTGGCTAGAACAGAACTACGTACAAAATGAAGATGGGTTCGTTCATATTTGTCGCTTAGATAAACAAGGTTCGAAATTGACAGGAAGTGAGCTATGAAGCTTTACAATATTAAAGAAAATGATGAACAAGTCTCCTTTGGCCAAGCCGTTCGCCAAGGGTTAGGTCGTAACCAAGGACTATTTTTCCCATCAGAACTACCGAAGTTTGATGATATTGATGCACTACTTGCAGAAGATTTCGTCAGCCGCAGTGGCAAGATACTTTCGGCTCTAATTGGTGATGAATTATCGGCTGAAAAAGTAAATGAGCTGGTTGAAAGCGCTTTTCAATTCCCAGCTCCGATTAATAAGGTAAAAGAGGGTGTTTACGCTCTAGAGCTATTCCATGGTCCAACGCTAGCATTTAAAGATTTTGGTGGCCGATTTATGGCGCAGTCTTTAATGGCGGTTTCCGAAAGTAACAACAAAATTACCATTCTTACCGCAACCTCCGGTGATACTGGGGCTGCTGTTGCTCATGCATTTTACGGTATGGAAGATATCAACGTTGTTATCTTATATCCCAAAGGCAAAATCAGCTCCTTACAAGAGAAGCTGTTTTGCACATTAGGCAAAAACATCCACACCGTGGCAATCAATAGTGATTTTGATGCTTGTCAGGCATTGGTGAAAAAAGCATTTGATGATCAACAACTTCGTTCAGATGTGGGATTAAATTCAGCCAACTCGATTAACATCAGCCGCTTGATGGCGCAGATTTGTTACTACTTTGAAGCGGCATCTCAAATGACGAAACAAGAGCGTGAAAACTTAGTCATTTCAGTACCAAGCGGCAATTTTGGTAACCTTACTGCTGGCTTATTAGCGAAAGCACTTGGTTTACCAATTAAACGCTTTATTGCAGCAACGAATGCCAATGATACCGTTCCTCGTTACTTGGAAACTGGTCAATGGGATCCTAAGCCGACAGTCGCAACAACATCAAATGCGATGGATGTCAGTCAACCAAACAACTGGCCACGTATTGAAGAGCTTTGTCGTATTAAGGGTTGGGGTCTAGACACCTTAGGAAAAGGCTCTGTAACTGATGAACAAAGTGCGGCTTCTGTAAAAGAGCTTAATGAGCTTGGCTACTTATGTGAACCTCATGGTGCAATAGCTTATCGAGTGTTAGGTGAGCAACTTCAACAAGGCGAAACCGGTCTGTTTTTATGTACGGCTCATCCAGCGAAGTTTAAAGATGTGGTCGATGATATTCTGGCGACCGATATTCCGTTACCAGCGACACTTGCGAAACATGCTGAGATGGAATTGTTATCGCAGGATCTTGATCCTGATTTTGATGCATTGAAAGCAATACTACGCAGTGTTCAATAATTGATATTGATTCACTTGTAACGAGAAAAGAGCATTTAAACAAATGCTCTTTTTATTTGATTGGATAATCCAGATCAAATTAATAAAAATAAAACGGCGCCTACAAAGGCGCCGTTTATCAATTTTTGTAAACTGAATGAATTATAGAGATTCAGTAAAAGTACGTGCGATAACGTCTTTTTGTTGTTCTGTCGTTAGAGAGTTAAAACGTACAGCATAACCAGAAACACGAATCGTTAGCTGAGGATATTTCTCTGGGTTAGCCACTGCATCTTCAAGAGTTTCACGTTTTAATACGTTAACATTGAGGTGTTGTCCACCTTCGATACGTGGTGCTGTTTCAACGTTTAGTTCACGGCTTTCAAATTGGCCAAGTTCAGTTGTTGAGATAACTTGATCAGCTTCGTAGCCAGCGCTAGCAACAACACAGCGAGCTTCATTTTTCTCGCCATCGAGTAACCAGATTGAGTTGATTAGATTATCGTTAGCGGCTTGTGTGATTTGGATACCTTGAATCATTACTATCTCCTTGCCCATATTGGGTGAAATGGTGTTAATTTTCATTTTTTGTTGAGTTACCTATTATATAGCCAATAACCACAAAGATAATATTGATTTAAATCAACAAATCAGCAAACTAGTGATCTTTTTCGCGGTCAGTTAATTGATTTCAATCAACTAAATGTTGTAAAAACATCAAGCTCTACAAAATTTTAATCTATAAAAAATAGTTTATTGCTGTTTTTGTAGTAATTTAACTACATTTTTATGTTAATTAGTGATACCTAAACCAATAATTAATAGCTTATAGAACAACTTGAAAGAATCGAGAGATCAAATGAAAGCGACATTACGGAGTCATAGTACAAAATATATTGGGGCACATATTTCTGCTGCTGGCGGAGTAGAGAATGCACCAATAAGAGCAAAGGAAATTGGCGCAAATGCATTTGCCCTATTTACTAAGAACCAAAGACAATGGAATGCGAAAGCGCTAACAGAAAATTCTATTAATGAGTTTAAGCGCAATTGCAATCAGCTTGGCTTTCAACCTGATCATATTTTACCTCACGACTCGTATTTGATTAACCTTGGATCGCCTGACGAGGAAAAGTTGTTAAAGTCTCGATCTGCATTTGTTGATGAATTTGAACGTTGTCGAGCGTTAGGCTTATCTTTGCTCAATTTCCATCCAGGAAGTCACTTAAATCAAATATCAGAACAAATGTGTATTGAGAAGATCGCTGAATCGATCAACCTAGCTCATAAAGCAGTTCCGGATGTTATTGCTGTGATTGAGAATACAGCAGGACAAGGTAGCAACTTGGGGTACACATTTGAGCAATTAGCGGCAATCATTCGCCTCGTTGACAATAAAGATCGGGTCGGAGTGTGCCTTGATACTTGCCACCTCTTTGCCGCAGGTTACGATCTAAGGACATCTACTGCATGTGATGCTACATTTGCCGAGTTTGATCAAGTTGTCGGAATGCACTACCTCAAAGCGATGCACATTAATGACTCAAAGGTTGAACTAGGTTCTCGTGTTGATCGTCATCACTCGCTAGGCCTAGGCTTTATTGGCTGGGAAGCCTTTGAGTACATAGCCAAAGACCCAAGGTTTGACCATATTCCTTTAATCCTAGAGACAATTAACCCAGATCTTTGGTCGGATGAAATTGAGAAGTTGCAAACAATTCACTTGGATCATAAAAAGATCACAAAAGTGTAAACTTGGCATAATTTTCGTATAGAGGTTTTTGTAGCCATAAGAACTGTGAGGACTCTACGATGATAAATTTATGCACTGCTTCTAGCCCAGCCCCAACGCCTGTACGTCTGCCAACTCCGAATCGTCATGTGACGGGGCCTGGCCATTACCGTCCAGCTCCAACTAAGCCACATTAATCTCTTTTTGATCTTCTTCTGCTGAGTTATGTCGTTTTTAGGTAGAATAGTCACAAATGGTACAATTTTGGGTGTTCTATGATAAAGCCACTAACTTGGCAAGATGTGATTTCTCTTGAAGAAGAGAAGGATTATTTCAAACAAATTATAACGTTTGTTCAGAGTGAACGTGACGCTGGAAAAACTATTTTTCCAGAAGAAAGTGATGTCTTTAATGCATTTCGAGTCACAGAGCTTCGTGATGTCAAAGTGGTTATTCTTGGGCAAGATCCCTATCATGGGCCGAATCAATCACACGGCTTATGTTTTTCAGTTCAACCCGGTGTAAAAATACCTCCATCACTAAGAAATATATACAAAGAGCTGACCAATGACATCGATGGGTTTGAAACTCCTAATCATGGCTTTTTACAAAACTGGGCCGAGCAAGGTGTATTACTGTTAAATACCGTTTTAACAGTAGAGCAGGGGAAAGCTCATTCTCACGCCAAAATAGGCTGGGAAACCTTTACCGACCAAGTTATTGATGTGATTAACCGCCAACGTGAAGAGGTTATCTTTTTACTGTGGGGGGCACATGCTCAGCGAAAAGGATCGATAATAGACCGTGATAAACATAAAGTATTAACCGCGCCTCACCCTTCTCCTCTATCTGCTCATAAAGGTTTTCTCGGATGTGGTCATTTCTCCCAAGCAAATCAATATTTAACTTCCTTAGGGCTAGCTCCGATTGACTGGCAACCTAAAGAAATACAATAACGTTGTCGGAAAAATGCAGTTGGGCTGCTTAATTAATATGGTACTGGTTTCGCAAAATTAGCCATTTGTACGACAAAGTTCTCTTTTTTAAGATCAGAATCAAAACAATGCTTGTATGAGATTTATACAATAATTTCTCAAACTTGCATTGGAGGTGCATGATGATAATAGAAAGGATTAGGCGAGAACATGGTTATATGAGTCGATTATTAGCGATTTTGAGACGTAAGCTCGTGCTTCTTAAAGATGAAGAAAGTGTTAATTACTCTCTAGTTAAAGAAATTGTTGATTATCTTTCTAGCCACTCTGAGGTGGTACACCACCCAAAAGAAGATCTTATTTATCATTACTATGTTGAAAAATATGGCAAACAAGCAGATGTAACCGATCTAGAAGAAGACCATAAAGCTCTGTCTGCGAAAACGCATGAGTTTCTGGACTTGATCGAGATGGTTTTGCAAGATGCAGTCGTACCGCAAGATATCCTCATTACTCAACTTTCTGAGTTTATCAAATCTCAAAAAACACACTTAGATATGGAAGAGAAAGAGATTATTCCATTACTCCTTGAGACGTTTACTGATGATGATTGGGTTCATGTTGAATCTCAATGGGATCATAATGATGATGACCCGGTATTCGGGGAATCGATATCAGTACGATACAAACAATTGGCAAACCGAGTACGCCAAGAGCAGTAGTTGTATGTTAAAAAAACAAAGGCTCTATAAAAGAGCCTTTGTTTTTCTGATCAGAAATCGAAATCGTCTAATTCCAAACAACCATCCATTTCCATTAATTCTTGTTTTAGACGCTGCCTGTCTCGTATTTCTTCAATTTCGCGCCATTTTCTTTTAGTCGGTTTTGAGCGAGTGCCTCGGGCTTTGGTAATATTTTTACTTAGTATTTCTTCAAACAATGAATCATCCATAATTTGCCTCTCTAATTATCGTTACCAACGCTATTATTTAAGATCTAAATATCACATCTCAACTTAGATTAACCATGATATGTTTCTCATTTATTTCTATTCGATGACAGGTTTTTGATGAGTTCGTCTACCACCTATCATATTTAGAAATTATTTACACAATATCAAAGTATTTTCTTGTCCAGTTTTGATGAATAAACTCCATAAGAAATAAAAAATATAACTCTCGTTTGACCATGGATATTTTTAATTTAGCAAAATTGATACCAACGTGATTCTTTTTCGATTTCTGTAGATAACTAATTGATTTTATTTGATAGTGCTTTAGCGGGTAAATTTACTAAGGTTATTATCTTGTCTGAATTGGTACAAATTGGTGCATTTTGAACGATATCAGTTCATAGTGAAATGGAAATTTTTTCTGATTTTTTCGATTTAATGAGAGCATTGGAAATACTAGATAATCGATAAGTAGGCTAAAGTTTAGTGCAACAGAGAATTCGGCGAGTTTTAAAGGATTAATAAGTGACAGATTTAGTCAATTTAATGAATGACTTATTATGGGGTTCAATTTTAGTATACCTGCTTGTTGGAGTGGGTATCTATTTCACATTTCGTCTCGACTTTATTCAATTTCGTCATTTCAAACATATGTTTCAAGTGCTTAAAAACAGTCGATATTCTGATAAACCAGGGATTACATCATTTCAAGCGCTCTGTATGAGTTTAGCTGCCCGAGTTGGCACCGGTAATATGGCTGGCGTTGCTGTAGCACTTACGGTCGGTGGGCCTGGTGCTATATTTTGGATGTGGGTTACCGCAATGGTAGGTATGGCGACGTCCTTTGCGGAAAGCACATTGGCACAATTGTATAAAACTTGCGATCAGAGTGGGAATTATCGAGGTGGGCCTGCCTACTATATGGAAAAAGGGCTAGGCATGCGCTGGATGGGGATGCTTTTCTCTGTGTTTTTAATGATCGCATTTGGATTGGTCTTTAATGCTGTACAAGCAAACTCAATTACTAATGCCCTAAATAATGCTTTTGGATTTCAACCTATTTATGTAGGGATGTCCATTGTGTTGCTTTCTGCGCTAGTTATATTTGGGGGTATTCGTTCTATCGCCCGCACCACTGAAATTGTGGTTCCATTTATGGCGTTAATGTACCTTATTATCTCATTTTATGTATTGATAACGAATTTAGACAAAGTATCGGATGTCTTAGCTTTAGTGATTAAAAGTGCCTTCGGCCTGCAAGAAGCCGCTGCTGGTGGGCTTGGGTATATGATAGCTCAATCGTTGATCAATGGCATTAAACGGGGTCTATTTTCGAATGAAGCCGGTATGGGCTCCGCTCCAAATGCAGCAGCAACTGCGACACCTTACCCTCACCATCCTGCATCTCAAGGTTATATTCAAATGCTTGGGGTGTTTATTGATACCATTGTGATTTGTACTGCAACGGTCGCGATTATTCTGATGTCTGGTGAGTATGTACCGCATGGGGAAATTACGGGAGTAGAGTTAACTCAACGAGCACTGAACTCTCAAGTGGGGGATTGGGGAGGGGATTATATTGCGTGCGCTATTTTCTTTTTTGCCTTTACTTCGATCATCGCTAACTATTCTTATGCCGAAACAAATATGGTGTTTTTGAAACAAAAGAGTAAAACAGGTTTATTGGTCTTTCGTTTGGTATTTCTGGCTATGGTTATGTTCGGGTCGTTAGCTACTTTACCCACAGTATGGGCCATGGCCGATGTATCAATGGGCTTGATGGCAATTGTCAATTTGATCGCGATATTACTCTTATCAGGAATCGTCGTTAAACTGGCTAAAGATTATAATCAGCAGTTGAGTATCGGTAAGGTTCCTAGGTTTGATATCCGAGATTATCCAGAACTAAAGTCCCAGCTTGAAAAAGGAATTTGGGATACAAAAAGGGATGATTAATTCATTCTATTGATTTGATTGGTAAAGCCGTGCAGACAGGGTACGGCTTTTTTTGTATTCTAGAAAGATAGTATAAGAAATATAGGATTGTCAGCATGTTAATTTTGGTTTCACCTGCGAAAACTCTCGATTATGAATCGCCTTTAACGACACAAGAGTATACTCAACCTGAGCTTATTGGAGAATCTCAGTTATTGATAGAGGAGTGCCGTAAGTTAACGCCTGCTGATATATCATCATTGATGTCAGTGAGTGATAAAATTGCTGGGTTAAATGTGGCTCGTTTCGAGCAATGGAGCCCAGAGTTTAACCTCGATAATTCCCGACAAGCGATATTGGCATTCAAAGGCGATGTTTACACTGGATTAGATGCCGCGACTTTATCAGAAGATTCGCTAGATTATGCTCAATTACACCTCAGAATGCTTTCTGGATTATATGGCATACTGAGACCTCGAGATTTAATGCAACCCTATCGCCTTGAAATGGGAACAAAGCTCGCCAATTTACGTGGGACGAACTTGTACCAATTCTGGGGAGATATTATTACGGATAAGTTAAATTCAGCACTCAATGAACAAGGCGATGATATTGTTGTTAATTTAGCATCAAATGAATATTTCAAAGCGGTTAAGAAAAAAAACGTTGCCGGTTCTATAGTTACTCCGATTTTCAAAGATGAAAAAAATGGCCAGTTTAAGGTCATTAGCTTTTACGCAAAAAAAGCGCGTGGATTGATGGCGCGATACATTATTGAAAATAAGATCGATTCAATAGAAGGACTGAAAGCATTCGATAGTGCTGGGTATTTTTTCGTTGAAGCTGAATCAAGTGCGACGGATTTAGTGTTTAAACGTCGGGAGCAATAATCCTCATTTTGTGGGAGTAAAATACAATGATAAAACTATTGAAAGCTTGGTTGAAAAAGTATGATACCTGGTGTCACTCAATGGGCTTAACCCCTGAGCAGAAGCGTTGTTGTGTTGCGCATCGTACTGAGAACTCTGATAATTCGTCGGACAATGTCAGGTAAGTTAGTTTTATTTGATACTCATTGCCATTTTGACTTTACGCCATTTAACCAAGATTATGAGTATCATCTACAACAGTGTTTAAGCTCTGGTGTCGAATCTATTTTAATCCCAGCAATAGGAGTGAGTAACTGGCAGTCTGTCGGCTCACTCGTGAATCAATTCCCCGAACAATTGTATTTCTCGTTAGGCTTCCATCCCTATTTCCTCGAGCAGAGGCCTAGCGAGGCAGATTGGCAACAATTGGAGCAGCTTTTACAGCATCGAGACCCTCATTGTGTTGCCATTGGCGAGTGTGGTTTAGATTGGCTCATAGAGATCGATAGAGAGATTCAATTAGAGATCTTTCAACGACAAGTTGATTTAGCGATTCAATATCAGTTACCCATAATCTTACACTCTCGAAAAAGCCACACTGATATTATTCGTCTCTTAAAGCGTTCTAATTTTTTTCACGGTGGGATTATTCATGGGTTTTCGGGCAGTTTACAACAAGCCAAAGAATGGGTCGCACTAGGCTTCAAAATAGGTGTTGGTGGCGTAATTACCTATCCTAGAGCAAAGAAAACGCGCGCGGCGATACAAGGGTTACCCATTGAAACTTTAGTGCTTGAAACCGATGCTCCAGATATGCCAATTAATGGGTATCAAGGAGAAGCAAATCACCCTAAGCGCTTGCCGTTAATATTAAGAGAGTTAGCGGATTTGAAAGATATGTGCGAAGTAGAGCTTGCCGAAATACTTATGAAGAATAGTTTTCAGGCGTTGAGGTTGATAAGACGTTCAGGAAGTCAGTAAAAGAGAATGAAATCAAAAAAGCGGCTCAGTCTATTTACTGAGCCGCTTTGCATTTTAAGCTATATATTCATGAATGACCGTTACGCTGATTATTCACGCTCTTTGGTGTAAGGCACACCAATTGCTTTCGGCGCTGTTGCTTTACCAATAAAGCCTGCAAGCAAGAATACCGTAAGAATATAAGGGATCGCTTCAATCGCTTGTACTGGAATTGGGAAGTCTCCAATGGTCGCACCTTGAAGACGAATAGCGAGTGCATCTAAGAAACCAAATAACAAACAAGCCGCCATAGCAGTAAATGGACGCCACTTACCAAAAATCAGAGCAGCAAGTGCCATATAGCCTTTACCAGCACTCATATTTGGAATGAATTGAGCCGTTTGCCCTACGGATAGGTAAACCCCTCCCAGCCCTACGAGTATTCCACAAATTATCATCGCTTTATAACGCATCCAAGCAACGGAAATACCAGCGGTATCAACTGAAGATGGTGATTCACCCACAGCACGTAAACGCAAACCGAAGCGAGTCTTGAACAGTAGGTACCAAGACAAAGGTACGATGAGCACCGTGAGGTATTCGATAAATGAGTGACCACTAATGAGCTCTGAATATAACAGACCAATTATAGGTGTGTCCGCAAGTGCATCTGCGCCAGGTAGCGTGATTGGTGCAAAGCGGCCATCACCAGATAGTGCAGGGGTTTGCCCGCCTTGATGGAACCAATAGCGTCCAAGCGTGATTGTCAGACCAAAGGCTAAAATATTGATTGCCATGCCGCTCACAACTTGATCGCCTCTGTGGGTAATTGAGGCAAAACCATGTAAAAGAGCTAGTAGGACAGATACTGCAACACCAGCAAACATACCTAGCCAGGCTGACTGAGTTACATGAGCGGTTGCAGCTCCAGCAAATGCTGCCGCGAGTAATTTCCCTTCGAGTGCAATATTTACGACACCTGAGCGTTCACTATACATCCCAGCTAATGAAGCTAAAATAAGCGGGGTTGCAACACGAATTGTTGCATCTAGCATTAATATGATTGTCTCGAACATAATTATGCTTCTCCCTGCATTGGTGATTTAGCAAAAAGCTTGAGATAGGTGCGCTCTAATGTTGGTTTAAACATTTGCTCCAATGCACCAGAGAATAGAATAACCAAACCTTGTAATACAACGACGATATTTCTATCGACACCATATTCAAAGCTTAGCTCAGCGCCTCCTTGATATAAGAAACCAAAGAGCAGACTCGCCAAAATAACCCCAATAGGGTGATTTCGTCCCATTAGGGCTACTGCGATACCTGTAAAACCAAACCCTTCAACAAAGTTGAGCTTAATTTGATGCACTTCACCTTGAAGAACATTAAGACCAAAGAACCCTGCTAGCATGCCTGAAATGAGCATAGTTAGTACGATGATCTTAATAGAACTAATTCCGGCATATGAAGCCGCAGAGGCATTGGAACCTATTGAGCGAATTTCATAGCCCCAGCGGGTATGCCAGATAAAAAACCACATAAACAATGCACATAGAAGAGCAAAAATAAAGCTAAGATTGAGTGGGCTTGCCGCTAATGTAATCCCTACAAGATCAAAAACTTCATGCAATTTTGGTAGCCAACTGCTTGCCGCAAAGACACGGCTTTCTGTAGCCATGGAGCTCTCTGGCTTCAAAACATCAACTAAGAGGTAAGCCATTAAGGAAGCAGCAATAAAGTTAAACATAATAGTAGTGATAACAATATGCGATCCACGCTTTGCTTGAAGGTAAGCAGGTATGAATGCCCAAGCTGCACCAAAAACACCACCCGCAATTACAGCAACAGGAAAAACGAAATACCAAGGGGCAACTTCGCCTAAGGTTAAGCACACCAGTCCTACACCTAAGCCACCAATATAGGCTTGTCCTTCGACACCGATGTTAAACAAACCTGCATGATAAGCTACTGCGACCGCTAAACCGGTAAAGATAAACCCAGTAGTATAGTAAAGTGTATAGCCAATGCCTTCGGAGTAACCGAACGCACCAGTCCACATGACTTTTATGGCATCTATAGGGCTGATATCAATGTAGATAAAAAGTAAAGCTGAAACTAAAAATGCAAACAAAACGTTGATTGCAGGTAGAAGCGCGACGGTTACCCAAGCGGGTACTTTAGCTTGGCTCATGATTTCTCTCCTTGTTGCGCTTTAAGATGGTCGGGAACAATGTTAGCCATCATTAATCCAAGGGTTTTTTCGTCGGCTTGGCTTGCATCGACTTCACCGACAATAGCACCATCGAAAACGACGATGATTCTATCGGCAAGAGAGAGAATCTCATCCAGTTCAACAGAGACCAGTAATACCGCTTTGCCTTGATCTCGGCTAGCGATAATTTGTTTGTGAATGTATTCAATCGCACCAATATCGACACCGCGAGTGGGTTGTCCAACGAGAAGTACATCTGGGCTTTCTTCCATTTCACGTGCAATGACCAGTTTTTGTTGGTTCCCACCTGAGAAGTTAGCGGTCTTAAGGTGAATGTCGTTTGGCCTAACATCCCATTTATCCATACTCTGTTGCGTGATTTGATCAATCGCAGCATTATCCTGAAGGAGGCCTTTATTATATTTCTCTAAATGGTGATAACCGAGAATATAAGCTTCTTTCGCTTCAAACTTATTAATAAGCCCTTGTTTGTGTCTATCTTCTGGAATATGACCGACACCCATAGCTCGAACTTGGCGAGGATCGCTTGGGTTATCTGCGTCAATTGTATGGCCATTCATTTCAATGGCGCCAGAGGTAGGGTTGAGCATTCCTGAGAGTAATCCTAGAATCTCAGATTGACCGTTTCCGGAAACGCCTGCGATACCGACGAGCTCTCCGGCTCTAACAGAAAAGCTGATATCTTTGACACGGGTAACGCCAGTGGGATCGACATATCTGAGTTTTTCTACATTCAACAGTGTGTTAGTCGGTGTTGCCGCTTCTTTATCTACTTTTAAGCGAACTTTCCGCCCGACCATTAATTCTGCGAGTTGTTCGCGGTCGGTATCTTTGGTTTTGACATGAGCGACCATTTCGCCTTGACGCATCACTGATACGTTATCGGTAATCGCTAAGACTTCACGCAATTTATGCGTGATGATCATTACCGTCGTGCCTTGGTTGCGAAGTTTATCAAGTATATTAAATAGATGATCTGCTTCTTGAGGAGTCAATACACCGGTTGGTTCATCAAGAATTAATATTTTTGCATCTCGGTAGAGCGCTTTGAGTATTTCCACTCGTTGCTGCAGTCCAACAGGCAGATCACCGACGAGTGAGTCGAGTGGAACGTCTAAGCCATAGTCATCTTTAATCTGTTGGAGCTTTGCTCTTGCAGCTTCGATACTTGTTTCGAGTTTCCACCCACTTTCCGCACCTAAGATTATGTTCTCTAGTACGGTAAAAGAGTCCACAAGCATAAAGTGTTGGTGCACCATACCAATTCCAGAAGCAATGGCATCTTGAGAATTCGCTGGTTGATATTGAGCATTCTTAACTTTCATCTGACCAGTATCAGGCGTATAAAAGCCATAGATAATGCTCATTAAAGTCGATTTACCGGCTCCGTTTTCACCAATGACACCGTGAATAGTGCCTGCGGGGACTTGTAAATCAATATTTCGATTGGCATGCACTGCGCCAAAGCGTTTATTGATGCCTTTAAGCTCAATAGCGTAATTTGGGGTAGATATCACGTTGGGCATTTCCTAACTAATAAGCACTTGTTTTCATGAATGTCGATTTAAATTCTGGTTCAAAATACGAAGAATACCGCTGTTGAACGACAGCGGTATTCTTGGTCACGCTAATACTTACTAGGAATTAGTAGGTACAAGTGTTGTCAGACATGTAGTCATGAACGCTAATTTTTCCGCTGATAATGTCTGCTTTTAATTGGTCCATATAGCCGACTAACTCTTCGTTTACTAAAGGCTTGTTATAGTCATCTAAAGCCCAACCAATTGCATTTTGCTCTAAACCTAGCGCTTGTAGACCTGGTTTCCAAGTGCCTTCTAGTCCTTGAGTCCAGCTATCAACCGCAGCGACACCAACGCGCTTAACCATCGACGTTAGCATTGTGCCAGGTTGAATGTGGTTTTGGTTTGAGTCAACACCAATAGCATATTTACCAGCATCAGCTGCTGCTTGATAAACGCCAAGTCCAGTACCGCCAGCTGCTGCATAAATTACGTCAGCGCCTTTAGAAAATTGTGATTTTGCTAATTCAGAACCTTTAGCTGGGTCAGCAAATGCACTTGGTGTTGAACCTGTCATGTTTTGAAGAACAGTGATTTCTGAGTTGGCATATTTTGCCCCTTGCTGATAGCCACACTCAAATTTACGAATCAGTGGAATGTCCATGCCGCCAACAAAACCTACAGTTCCGCTTTTCGATACTTTTGCTGCTAGAGCACCAACAAGGAAAGACCCTTCATGCTCTTTAAATACAATAGATTGCACGTTTGGTTTATCTACGGTCGCATCAATAATCGTAAATTGAATATCAGGAAATTCGGTTGCCACTTTTTCTACTGATGAAGCCATATTAAAGCCAACAGCAACGATTGGAGAGTAACCACGACTCGCCAAACGACGTAAACCTTGTTCACGTTGTGCTTCGTTCTGTGGTTCAAATTCGAAAACCTTTTGGCCCTTCTCCTGCATGACTTTTACGCCATTTTGATAAACAGCTTCATTAAACGACTTATCAAATTTACCTGCGGTATCGTAAACAACGGCTGGTTTTGATTCGGCAAATACACTAAAAGAAGAAATCGCTAGCGCGATCGCTGAAAGTTTTATTAGGGAATTTTTCACAGTGAAATCCTTATGGTTGTGATAACGCTATTGTGATGCTCATGTTGCCAACGGTTGGCATGAAGCAAGGTTCATTAATAACCAGTTTATCGTGTTCAATAAAAAAAGAAATCGATTGGTTCACGCAAACCGTGTTTCTTTTTATAGTACGAAATACTATTTGTTCGTGTTTTGTGAATTATATCATCGAAACACAGTAACAATGCTCAATAAATGAGATCGATATCAATAAATAGTGTGAGATATTCATTGCTAATTTAAATAAACATGATGTTCATCACATTTATTGCTTGTGAATATTATTAGAAAACTGATTTAAACAAGAGGAAAAATGATTCGAAATGCTACGTGAAAACTTCAGTCCTAAGGCTAAAACTTCGAATGGTATTGGTTAAGATGACTCGTTATTCCGGTTTTGTTACTATCTGAGCCTGTCTAAGCAAAGAATTCTAGCTATGCAATCGAAACAAAAAGCTTATCTATCTGAAATGGAGATCGAACATTGGCAACTCTGTCGTCCAGAGCGAATGCAAGGGATGGTAATTGAGAGGGATGATCTTGATCCAACGATTAAGTTATTACTTGTTAGCCATCTTCCATTTACCTCTGATGAAGTCATTTTTCTAGAAAAAGTATTGGCTAGTTTTGGCGTTGGGTTGAAGGAAGTCATGACAGTCCAACCCCATCAATTATGTCGCTTGGGATCGCATCAACTCGAATGGATTTGGTTTATTGATTGTCCAGTTCAACTGATGGATTCTCTCAAATCACTTGCGTCAGCCAAATTAGATCAAGTAAGTGCTAATCCAAGTTTGAAGAAAGAATTATGGAATCAAATTGTTGCCTATAAAGAGTCTTAGAAAATGTCGATTAAAATTGTTCCCATGAACGAAGCTCATTTGCCCGATATATGGCAGATAGAGCGACAAGCACATACTCATCCTTGGAAGGAAAGCATGATCTTCGACCTTAATAGTCGGTGCGCAATTCATCATACATTGCTCTATCAAGGAAAGGTGGCAGGCTACTTTTATGCCCAAAACATTGTGGGCGAAGTAACATTGCTCAATGTCGCTATTGAACCCGAATATCAGAAGAAAGGGTTAGGGCGTCAACTTTTATCATTTCTAATTAGTTATACAGAAAAGCAAAGTGGTGAAAGTATTTGGTTGGAAGTGAGGGAGAGTAATAATGCTGCTCAAGCGCTATATCATTCATTGGGATTCAACGAAATCGATCGTCGAATAGATTATTACCCAGCCTCAAATGGCAAAGAAGACGCTATCATTATGAATTATGTACTGGGGTTTGACTTTTCTTAATGTTAAAAGAGCAAGTGGCGATATTATTCATCATTATATAAGGCGGTTGTTATGGATTATGAATTTATAAAAGATAATTTTTTGAATGAGTATCACGCAAAATTTAGCCTTGAACATCAAATCGTTGGCCGCTGGCTAGTGGAAGAAATTGGTCATGATCGCACAATGATTGAGCAGGTTTATCAACTTTTA
This sequence comes from Vibrio phycocola, assembly GCF_053850235.1. NCBI lineage: Bacteria > Pseudomonadati > Pseudomonadota > Gammaproteobacteria > Vibrionales > Vibrionaceae > Vibrio > Vibrio phycocola. The sequence continues at coordinate 98,073 of NZ_JBSQDJ010000003.1, forward strand.
CAACAAGCATCCACCTTTCCAACAAAAGAGCACTTGTTAGTTGGAAATGAAATCAGCATGATCATTTTGCAAGATGAAGTTACTATCGAAGAAAATACTATAAACCAATGTATTGAAAGCGAATTAGAGTCTGACTTTTCGATTTATACGAGTGAAAGTAGCGCCCTTTGTGGTATTGATGACTTTACTTTGATGTTTAAACAATGGAATGACTTTATACAAAACTCCTAAAGTAACTTGCACAATCGTGGTGAGCTAAATCTTCTTTGCGTTATTATTGTGAATTTGTTGCACTATTGTGGTGCTTTGTTATCAAAAACTCCTCCTCTCCTTATAACTATTTCAATAGATTCAGTTAGTTAAAAAGTTGGCACGTACCTTGGATTATGAACTGTGTAAACGGACTACAGTTTGTAGAAGAGGATGCCATGAAATTAATTAACGCAATTATTAAACCATTTAAATTAGATGATGTACGCGAAGCACTATCCGATGTCGGTATCGAAGGGATGACTGTCTCGGAAGTAAAAGGTTTCGGTCGTCAAAAAGGTCATACTGAACTTTATCGCGGAGCAGAATACCAAGTTGACTTCCTACCTAAAGTTAAACTTGAGATTGCTACTCAAGGAGAGAATGTTGATCGTGTTCTTGAAGCAATTATTAAAGCAGCACATACCGGAAAAATCGGTGATGGTAAAATTTTTGTATATGACTTAAGTCACGCAGTACGTATACGTACTGGTGAAACTGACCAAGAAGCACTTTAAATAGATTCTAAGGATTGGAGAATAAATTATGGAACTTTCAGTAACCGTAGCAGAGTTACGTTACGCGCTTGACACCTTCTTTTTCTTAATTTCCGGCGCACTGGTAATGTGGATGGCTGCAGGTTTTGCCATGTTAGAAGCGGGTTTAGTTCGTTCTAAAAACACAACGGAAATTTTGACTAAGAACTTCGTACTATATGCAATTGCTTGTACTATGTATCTTATTGTTGGTTACAACATTATGTATGTCGACAATGCCGAAGCAGGTTGGTTACCTTCAATTGGTGGACTTATTGGTTCACAAGCCGAAGGAGCAGATCACTCTCTAGAGTCTGACTTCTTCTTCCAAGTAGTATTCGTTGCAACTGCTATGTCAGTGGTTTCTGGTGCTGTGGCTGAACGTATGAAGCTGTGGGCTTTCCTTATTTTTGCTGTTGTTTTAACTGGCGTAATTTACCCAGTTGAAGGTTACTGGACTTGGGGCGGTGGCTTCCTTGCAGATGCTGGCTTTAGTGACTTTGCAGGTTCTGGTATCGTTCACATGGCTGGTGCTGCTGCAGCTCTTGCAGGTGTTTTACTACTAGGTGCTCGTAAAGGAAAATACGGTAAAAACGGCGAAATCTTCCCAATTCCTGGTTCAAACATGCCTCTAGCTACTTTGGGTACATTTATCCTATGGTTCGGTTGGTTTGGTTTTAACGGTGGTTCTCAGTTAATGGTCTCTGACTTTGAGAATGCAACTGCTGTAGGTCAGATTTTCCTTAACACCAATGCTGCGGCTGCGGCTGGTGCGATTGCTGCTCTACTTGTTTGTAGAACAACTTGGGGTAAAGCGGATTTAACTATGGTTCTTAACGGTGCGTTAGCAGGTCTTGTTGCTATCACTGCGGACCCTCTATCTCCATCACCAATGTTTGCGGTTCTTATCGGTGCGATTGCTGGTGTAATTGTTGTATTCAGCATCATTGCTCTAGATAAAATCAAGATTGATGATCCAGTAGGTGCTATCTCTGTTCACGGTGTATGTGGTCTATTTGGTCTATTGGTTGTTCCAGTAAGCAATGGCGATGCAACATTTGGTGCTCAGATTCTAGGTGCTGTATGTATCTTTGCTTGGGTATTTATCGCTAGCTTGGTAGTTTGGAGCATTCTGAAAGCAACAATGGGTATCCGTGTTACTGATGAAGAAGAGCAAGAAGGTATGGACATTCACGATTGTGGTGTTGATGCTTACCCAGAGTTTGTATCGGTTAGATAATTAAACTCGTTAGTTACAAAATGTAATATTTAAAACCTGCCTTCGAGGCAGGTTTTTTGTTTTTACTATGGATTTATTATATCTTCCTCCATATAATCAAAACGAATGAAATTGAGAACTATTATCATTAGCAGTTCTAAATAAAATCGAATAGAAGGAGATATAGTATGAAGGAACGTAATATGAAAAGGTGTTTTCTAGGTCTATCGCTGGTTGTAGCATCTTTACCAACACTGAGCTTTGCTGCTGAAGAGGTTAACGTCTATTCATATCGTCAGCCTTTTTTGGTAGAGCCTATGTTTAAAGAGTTTACAGCTGAAACTGGCATCAAAGTTAATGTCATGTTTGCGAGCAAAGGGATTGCTGAAAAACTAAAGAATGAAGGTGAATACAGCCCTGCAGATGTGATTTTAACATCCGAGTTTAGCCGTCTATTTGAACTGTCAGAAAAAGGATTAGTTCAACCTGTTGATAATGATGTTATTAATGCTAATATTCCAGAAAAATTTCGTGACGTTGAGAATGAATGGTTTGCTTTAACTCAACGTACTCGTAGTGTTTATTCATCACGTGAACGAATAGGCGCACTGCCTGAATCATTTGACTACTTGGATTTAGCAAAACCTGAATTCAAAGGGAAAATTTGTACCCGAAGTGGTAAACACCCTTATAATGTGGCCCTTGTAGCTTCAATGATCGCTCACTACGGTGAAGCAGAAACATTAACTTGGCTTGAAGGTGTTAAAGGTAATTTAGCTCGTAAACCGCAAGGTAACGATCGTGGCCAAGTTAAAGCGATTAAAGAAGGGCTATGTGATTATTCCTTGGGAAACAGTTATTATATGGGTAAAATGCTCAATGACCCAGAGCAAGTATCATGGGCAGAGTCTGTTTATATCAACTTTCCGGGACAACAAGCGAACGGGACACATGTAAATGTCAGCGGAATGGCGATGGCGAAATACTCACCAAACCAAGATAACGCAATGAAACTAATGACGTTTCTAACTGGAGATGTAGCACAAAAAATGTACGCTGAAGTGAACTATGAGTATCCAGTGAAGTCTGGTGTTCCAACGTCAGAATTAGTCGCATCATGGGGTGAGTTTACTGCGGATACACTACCGTTAGATGAAATTGCTGACCACCATTCGGCAGCGGTAACGTTATTGGATCAGGTGAAGTTTGATCTATAGCGAGCCTCGATGAAGGAAACATTTGTTAAGTGGCATTTAAGCAGCTTTCTGTTCGCAGGGCTGCTTATTCTTCCTATTGTTTCTATCTTTTATACCTCGATAGGGGAGAGCAATGAGCTTTTTTCTCATCTCTTGTCGACGGTATTGCCTACGTACATTACAAATACCATTGTGGTCACATTTAATGTCATTGTGATTTCTCTATTGCTTGGTGTTCCCACTGCATGGTTTGTTGCCATGTGTGACTTCCCGAGTAAAGCTGTTTTACAATGGGTCCTTGTGCTTCCATTAGCGATGCCGGGTTATGTTATCGGTTATATTTACACTGATTGGCTCGATTTTGCCGGCCCTATTCAAACGATGCTCAGAGCTTGGTTTGACCTTCAACCTGGTCAATATTGGTTTCCAGATATCCGTACTGTTTTCGGTGCCAGCATTGTTCTTTCCTTAGTGTTATACCCCTACGTTTATTTAATGTGTCGAGCAGCATTTATGGAACAGAGTGTGTCGCTGTTGCAGTCGGCTCGGTTGTTAAAGTGTTCACCTTGGCAAAGTTTCTATCGTGTATCATTACCTCTAGTTCGACCTGCATTAGCTGTGGGGGTGGCATTAGTGGCAATGGAAACGATTGGTGAGTTTGGGACCATGAGTTATTTTGCGGTTAATACACTGACTACGGCCATTTATGATACTTGGCTGGGCTATTCCAACATTCATGCTGCGGCGAAAATTTCAGCGATGATGTTGATGATTGTGCTGCTGCTTTTGAGCCTTGAACGCTATAGCCGAAGGCGAACTAAACTATTTCAAAATCAATTTTCTAGCCATGATGACTTTGTGTATAAATTAACGGGATGGCGGCGCTATGGAGTATTACTTTGGTGCTGGTCTCTTGTCGTTGTGGCGTTTTTACTCCCAATATTGCAGCTTGCGTATTACGGTGTGGTGTATTTTAGCCAAAGTTGGAGTGGGTCGTTTGGAGTATTGGCGTGGAACAGCTTCTATGTATCGATATTTGCGGCGATATTAGCGACACTAATTGCTCTTCTGATTAATTTTAATCATAGATTGAAGTCGAGCCGTTTAAATACCGCATATCTTCGCTTTGCATCAATGGGTTATGCAGTGCCCGGAACGGTATTGGCGATTGGTGTTATGGTTCCTGTTCTATTTCTTGATCATTCGATAAACGATATTGCGAAATGGTTTGATTGGCAGCGCCCCGGATTGCTTTTTTCTGGTTCTGTTTTTGCGATGATTTTTGCGTTGGTGGTTCGCTTTAGTGCGATTGCAATTGGTAGTATTGAAAGCGGTTTGAATAAGATTTCCCCTTCTCTCGATATGGCTGCTCGTACCATGGGAAGCAAGCCTGACGCCATGCTACGGCGCATTCATTTTCCATTGGTTCGTCGTGGAATTTTGGTGGCTTTATTGCTGGTATTTATCGAATCAATGAAAGAGTTAAATGCAGCGTTGTTGCTTCGACCATTTAATTTTGAAACACTTGCCACTCATGTGTATAACTATGCATCTACCGAACAATTAGAACTTGCTGCCTTACCGGCAATTCTATTGGTACTTGTGGGGTTGGTGCCATTAGTTATGATTAACCGATCATTGGAGAACTCCCACTAATGTCGATAGCTTTATCCATTGAAGAACTCACAGTGGAATACGATAAAACACGGGTGCTCGAATCACTTTCATTTGACGTGAAATCAGGAGAAATCATTTGTCTTCTTGGTGCGAGTGGTTGTGGGAAAACGACATTGCTAAAAGCGATTGCGGGTTTAATTCCGCTTTCTGATGGTTGCCTAAAACTGAATAATAAAGTGATCGATGATGGCGAGCAGTGGTTAGTGCCTGAACAACGCAACATTGGGATGATCTTTCAAGATTATGCCTTGTTCCCACATTTAACAGTGGAAAAAAACATCGCGTTCGGTCTGAGTAATTTAAGTCAGAAACAGCAGCGTGAACGCGTTATTGAAATGTTGGAATTAGTTCATCTACAGGGCTTAGAAAACCGTTATCCTCACCAATTATCTGGCGGGCAGCAACAGCGTGTCGCGATTGCGAGAGCTCTGGCGTACAGCCCAGACCTTTTATTGCTCGATGAGCCATTTTCCAATATCGACACTCAAGTTCGCCATGAGTTAATCAGTGAAATTAGGCAGTTGTTTAAGCAACAAGGAATTACCGCTATTTTTGTGACTCATTCGCGTGAAGAGGCGTTTGCATTTGCCGACAAAATGGCAGTAATGAATCAAGGAGTGATTGAGCAATATGGCAGTGCTTCTGAGCTTTACTATTCGCCTTCAAGTCGGTTTGTTGCTGATTTCCTAGGAGGAGGCAGTTACTTAAAAGCGACTTGTGTAGCGAAACATCAGTATGACTCAGGATTGGGGCTGATTAAGGGGGGAGTACCGGAAAAGGAAGTGAGCATCGGTGAATCCTGTCACCTGTTGTTTCGTCCTCAACACATTCAATTAATCCCAACCCAAACTAGCCACATTCATGTTCTAGAATTGCAGTTTTTAGGCGATCATTGTCGTTATATTATCGACGTTAAAGGTGAACGGTTAGTCGCTACATCATCATTACCACTTGTCGTTGGTCAATCTGTGAATGTTGAAGTTGATGCAGAGAGTGTATTGGTGTTTGCACAATAAAAAAGCTGAAGCTTCAAAATGAAGCTTCAACTCTAACTTTCAAGTTTGTTACGACATCTGTTTTTTTCTAAATACAGCAACAAGAAGTAACATTGCTAAGGCTATGCCTCCGGTACTGCCACCACTTGAACCACCGCCACTATAACTAGGGACTGGTGTTTGATACGCGGGTTGTTGTGTATCTGCCCTTGTTGGTTTTGCATCTTGAGTTTTTCTTAGTTCTCTCGCTTTTTGTTCTTTCTCAACACGTGTTTTGTTTGTTCTGTCGATAGCATTTTCGGCGAATACGTCCTCTTCAACGACAAGTAGCGAGGTGTAATCGGTTAACAGACCGTACTCTAGAGCTAATTCTTCAAGAGCTTGCTCGGTATCTGCATCCTTAACGCCTAGATAGTTCATGCTGGCTTCCATATCTTTTATCGCAGAGAATGCCCATAAACGTTCCAATTCGGGATTATCAGTCGATTGCTCTGGTAGTGCTATTGTCGTTGTGTATTCCTCAGTGTTACTTCCTATGTCTGCTTTTAACGTTACTTTTACCTGGCCTGGTTTAAAGTAGTGGCCAAATACAGATAATTGCTCGCCACGATATAGAGTACGGATTTCTTCTGGGGTTAAGTTTTTCACTTTTGTGCCATCGATATCAATTCTAACGTTGCGATAGGCTTGATGATTTAGCTTACTTGTCGCACTCATTAAATGTCCCATAATATCATCGGAATTAGAGATGCTTTGAGCGAAACCATTTGACACTTTGGTCATTGATTCAAGCAATGGACGATTGGCACTGTTACCCATAATAAAGGTAAATAAGCGGACATCGTATTGCTTCATGAGATCGATAAACTCTTCTTTTTGTGTCACACCTACGTTGGCTACACCATCGGTTACCAATATTAGGCCACTTGGGCGATCGTCATCGAGGTTGGACATACCTTCTTTGAGTCCTGCATACAAGTTCGTTCCACCTCCTGTTCCAATATTTTCCACGGCGAGAAGGGCTTGTTGTACATTGTTTGGTGTTACGGCTTCATAACCTGATGTGACTTCAGTGACTCCTTGGTCGAAGACAACGATACGAAAGCGGTCATTGCTCGGTAATTGCCCCATTGCTTGTTTCACTCCTTCGACTAAGGTGGCGTATTTCGCGTTCATTGATCCTGATTTGTCTAGAATAAAGACCCAATCTCGCTGTGAGCTAATGGGAGAAAGATCATCACCTGGTGTAAAGGTCAGTTTAAAAGTCCCTTTTGAAGATTCTGAAGGATCTCTGTAAGTCACCATATCCAATCGGCCTGGGAGCCCTTCAGTTTGTCGCCAGTAAAAAACGATATCATTATCTAGGGTATAGACAGGATTCGCTGAGCTTTGGAGTGTAGGAGTTTCTTCGTCAGCATTATCGAAAGCTGCTTCACTGTTAACCGGTTGTACGTTACCAATGGTTGCTTTCCATTCTTGCGATGTAACCTGAGTAACATTGGCTTGAGGATGAGCGGGCAGGCGAACTCCGTCGACTGGGTATGACGAGCGCAAGTGCATATTGAATGAGAATTGAGATTTGACGTCATCATTTCTGCTCCAGAAAGAATCACGAGCTTCATCGACGCCTCCTTCTTCTAACGGATAAACATAGTGTCCAATGCCATGATCGATGAGCTCATTTTGAATATAGACGAGTTTCACTTTCACCGACTGTTTCGCTCGAACTGGGTATACACTAATATCAAATGTCTTGTAGTCATCTTTTTCGGTGATCGCCGTCGCTCTTCCTTGTGATTTTTGCTCTTCATAAATCTTGCGGGCTTGGTTTTTTTTCACGGCTTCCGCGATGACTGGATTATCATCGATCCAGTACATAAACTCTCCAACCACCGCGCCTTTAGGTACTGGAAATGAGTAAATTGCTTCGAGGTCAGTGTCGTTAGGGTTATAGAACTCTTGCTCAATACTGGTCGTGGCATAACTATCTTCTATCACAACATCAACATGATGCTGTTCAATTTCCAGATCTTGATATTGACTAGAAACAGGCTTTAAAAGGCCGCTTGCTGATGCGAATGGAGCCAATACTAATGCGGCGAGTGCGAGGGTAATCTTTTGTTTAAATCGGTTTAAGATTTTCATTCTAATCTCCTTTTCTTTAAGTCCCCACGGTTGGAAACTTAAGTCATTTGCTGTGCTTCACAAGCAAGATGCAGCGTTTGATAAGGAAAGAAAAGAGATAGAAAAAAGGTCGCAATATATGCGACCTAAAGTTATATGGGGTACGACTTATTCTTTGTCAGCAATGTCTTCAAACTGGCTAAATTGCCAAGGCCGGATGGCGACAACAAGGGAAGTTCCGTGCCGTTTGTCCATTGGTAGAGTGCTGTCATCGCGGCACGCATCATAAAATTCGGCAACGAGCTTATCCATCAACTTGTGTAAGCGGGGCGTGCTGTGGAGAGAAAGTAATCCAGTTGCCATACTGAGTTTTTCTCCTTCTTTAGTAAAAAAAGAACGGAAAAACTCATCTCTCACCCATTGTTGAAAGTAGGTTTGAATGGGGCCTCCTGGTAACCACTTAAAGTTGGGTGACACCATGAGCTTTATTTTATTTCCTGGTAGTAACTCAATGAGTTTTATTTTATCCAGCAGGGCTAATTTTTGGATAAGAGTGTGCTCAGGTAGTTTGTACTGAGAAGTAATATCTTCAAATGTGTACCCGTTGTGAGTACATACTGCGATAAGCAATAAAACGGGATCGGACACCACCATCTTTTCTTGCTCCATCGTTAATGATGATATTCGGGTATCACGGGAAGAGAAGTGAGTAAAGAGTTCATCCAACTCAATACTCATCATAGTACAAATACTTTCAAGCCGATCCAATGTGAGAGAGTTGCCACTGGTGAGTAGACGTTTGACTGAAGCTTCACTGAGTTCCAGTACCTGAGCAACATCTTTGTAGCTTTTCCCATGAAGCTTGAGTTGTCGCTTAAGTTCGGAAATTAACTGTTTGGTTTGAGACATGCTAATTCCTTTAAAAATCGTGGCATTGTTTGCGAGAAAATATGGCTACGCTTTTTGCGCTGAATAAATTTTAAACTTATTGGTTTTTGCATCGACGTTACAGTGACCAAAATGACGCTCAATAATAGGTGGATACTGAAGGAAACTGTTAGCAACTATTATCAGTTGACCACCTCGAGTTAGGTAATCTGGAGCCTGTGCTAATAACGTTTCCGTAGAATCATAATGAGTCTCAAGGCCTGAGTGAAATGGCGGGTTACTCACGATGGCGTCGTATGTTTCATCGACACTTGAATACACATCTGAAGCAAACGCATTTGCGGTGATGTGATTGGCTTCTAACGTGGCTTTTGTTGAAGCGATAGCTAATGCGCTGACATCACATAACGACAGTTCGATGTCTGGGTTCTTTTTCGCGATAACCGCACCAATCACTCCCGCACCACAGCCAAAATCCAATACTTTGCCCGACAGTGTTGAGAGAGTATCTAACAGTAGTCGGCTGCCAATATCCAATTCACCATGACTAAAAACACCGGGAAGTGTTTTTACGATGACATCTTCATCAGCGACATTAATCGAGTAACTCTTGTACCACTCTTCAAGAATAAAAGGTGGGGGGGTGATAGAACATTGCCCCCAATAAAATGAGCAACGTCGAGCTGAATCGTATTTTTTAATTGAGCCATACGGAGCGAACATCTTTTCGATGCTACGCACACCAGAGCGATTTTCACCCACTACGACTACCTCGGTACCTTCTCCCAATTTCGCCATTAACATTGCCAATAGGTATTGCGCTTCTTGCTTGGCTTTTGGCCAGTAGAGTAGCAAAAGGTCTGCGTCACAAGGTACGTCGAGTTCTTCAGAAAATATCGAATTGATAGACGAGTATTTTTTTAGGTTCGAGTAATAGCCATAGTGTGTCGTAAAGACAGTGACGCTTTCGCAACTAGCTTCTAGCTTTTTAGGAAAATCATCTTCGACTTCCCCCGCAACCAGTACCTTCTTTCCAGCAAAGTAAGCCAATTGACGTTCAGAAATTTGACTGGGCGCGGTTAAACTCGACATAACACAATGATATCCATAAAGGTGACTCAAAATTGGCGCGGATTGTCGCACATTGCTCGTAAAATATCAGCTATTGTCTTGCCGATTTAAGAAGTCTTTAAACTCTTCTTCGTAGATATTAAACAATACTAATGCAATGGCAAAAACCAATGGTCCGTAGATGATCCCCATTAAACCGTAATAGTTAATTCCGCCAAGCAAAGAGAAGAAAATCAGTAATGTGCTCATACCTGAGCTTCCTTGCATTAGCAGTGGGCGGAGAACATTATCAATTGAGCCTACAACGACGACACTCCATATTATAAGGAAAATGGCCCACCCAGTATCACCAGTTGCAAAGAGGTAGAATGCCGCAGGAAGCCAAATTAGAGCTGTTCCAACCATAGGGATAAACGAAGCGAAACCCATCATCGTTCCCCAAAATAATCCAGGGAAGCCAACAACCCACATACCGATGCCACCGGCGACTCCTTGAGCAATAGCCGTTAGAAATGACCCCAACACAGCCGACTTTGATACTGTCTCGATCTCATTGAGTAGACGATCTTCTTGGCTGCGTGATAACGGTAGAATGTGACGCAGGGAGTATATGATTTTGTCGTAGTCTCTCAATAGAAAAAAGAGCACAAATAACATAAGAAGAAAACTGGCCAAAAAGCCTGTGGCATTGCCTAGAAGCTTGGCACTGCTGCCGACCATTTTTGTTCCGAATTGGCTTATCAATTCACTTGCTTTTGCCCCAATGGTTGCAGGCGTTATATCGTCAAATGGAAGGTAGCTATTGGCAAACGCAAAGGCTTCGGTAACCCAATCTTGAGCCATTAAATGAGAAAAACCATCTTGCTCAATCCAGGAGTATGCGCTTTGGGAAAACTTTACCCCTTGTTGAGAGATCGCTCCAGCAACGAGGAGTAATGGTAAAACAATGATAAAGGTAAGAAGGAGGCACGAAAGTAGCGACGCTAGGTTTGGGTAAGTGGGTATTTTGTTCTCGATTCTCTGATGTATCGGATACATCAACATCATAATGATGAAGGCGAGTACAAGAATATGTACATAGGGTTCAATCAGTAAATAACAAAAGAGAGCAGCAACTAATAAGGCGGTAAGAATAACCCAGTGGTTTGAGGTTATTTTAATAGGGTTTGACATGAATAGTTACCATATGACACTAAGGAATTATGAGTATAATGACGGGTAATTCAACACTTTTCAATTAGGAGTGAAATATGGCTTGTTGTGGCGGTGGAAACTGTGACCAGTCAAAGCAAAAGCGAAAACAAAAAATACCTTGGTTTAAACTTGCGATTGGGATTTTGGTTATCCTAGTGGTAGTAAACTGGAAGTGATATTTAGAACCCACTTCCAGCTTATCATCGAATGTTATTTCATCTCTTTTGCAATAATGGAAAAACTGCGATCGGCTGCTTCTAGAGTCGCTTCAACTTCTTTTGGACCATGTGCTAATGAGGTGAAGCTGGCTTCAAACGCAGAAGGAGCTAGGTATACGCCATGCTCAAGCATTAGGTGGAAAAAACGTTTGAAACGCTCGGTATCACAAAGAGCGACATCTTCATAACAAGTCACACTGGTTTGTTCGGTGAAGAAAAAACCAAACATACCACCCACTTGGTGAACAAGTAGTGGGATATTGTGTTTGTTGGCTAACATTTTGAAACCGTCAGCAATGCTCTTAGTCGTTTGTGCGATACGCTCTTCATTTCCTTTATTGCGCAGTACATTGAGGCAAGTATACCCAGCTGCCATGGCTACCGGGTTACCAGATAATGTTCCAGCCTGATAAACAGGGCCAGTAGGCGCAATATGCTGCATAACTTCTTTACGTCCGCCGAACGCGCCGACCGGCATGCCGCCACCAATTATCTTACCAAGTGTCGTCAGGTCAGGTTTAATGTTGTAATGAGCTTGAGCACAACCTAAGGCAACGCGAAACCCTGTCATTACTTCATCAAAAATAAGTAATGCACCTTCTTGGTCACAAATTTCACGTAACCCTTCATGGAAACCTGGAATGGGTGGAATGCAATTCATATTGCCAGCAACAGGCTCAACGATAATGCAGGCAATTTCATTGGGGTTTGCGGCAAAAAGTGCTTTTACTGATTCGAGATCATTAAAGCGTGCTGTCAGTGTATATTTTGCAAAATCAGCAGGAACACCTGGTGAACTTGGCTGACCTAAGGTTAATGCGCCAGAACCAGCTTTAACCAGTAGGCTATCCGCATGGCCGTGATAACAGCCTTCAAATTTAATGATTTTATCTCGGTTGGTATAACCACGAGCTAAACGAATCGCACTCATGGTCGCCTCTGTACCTGAGCTTACCATTCTCAATTGTTCCATTGATGGTACTAACTCGGAGACTAACTCGGCCATATTAATTTCAGTTTCGGTTGGAGCACCAAAACTTAGCCCACGCTGAGCAGCATCGACCACCGCATCTCTAATTAACGCATGGTTATGACCCAGAATCATTGGCCCCCATGAACCGACATAGTCGATATAAGCTTTTCCATCGACGTCGAAAAGAAACGCACCATCTGCTCGTTCAATGAAAAGTGGTGATCCGCCAACGCCATTAAAGGCTCTAACAGGAGAATTAACGCCACCAGGAATGAAGGCTTGAGCTTTTTGATACAAATCGGATGATTTGGTCATGGGGTATCCTCTAAAATTTAAATTTGGATCAATTTGTGAGCATTGTACTCTACCATTGGCGCAGGAAAACCCTTTTCATTCAATTAGTCAGATTTGTTGATGTTTTTTTATTGATTGAAGAGAGGGTGAAAGAGTTGAGGCGAAATCACTAACAATACTTGAACGTCTCACTGAGGTATTAGATAATGGAAATACTTTATAAATAATTACTATATTCTAGGCTGATGTGAAGCGAGAATATTATATAAGTGAGGTCGTAGTGAGTGAGTTAAACGTGCCACTGTCTTTTACTGATGCTGCGGCAATTCGAGTAAAGACGCTAATCCAAGAAGAAGAAAATCCAGATCTTAAGTTGCGAGTATATATAACCGGTGGTGGTTGTAGTGGTTTTCAATATGGGTTTACCTTCGATGAGAAAGTGAACGAAGGCGACATGACAATTGAAAATAGTGGTGTGACTTTGGTTGTTGATCCGATGAGTCTCCAATATTTAATGGGTGGTCAGGTTGATTACACTGAAGGTTTGGAAGGCGCGCGTTTCTTTGTCGATAACCCAAATGCGACCACAACGTGCGGTTGTGGAGCATCATTTAGCGTATAACCGTTAATCATATTTATATTAAAAAAGCCCATAATTCGCGTAATTATGGGCTTTTTAATTTTGTTTATTCGTCGCTCTATTTTGAGTAGAGAAATTTAGCGTAACGTTCCAGTTTCTCTAAACGTATTTTTGCATTCGCTAAAAAGGTAGTCTTATTTTTTCCTGTGAGTGACTTAGACAAAGGAAGAGATACTGTTCTTGGGTTTTTATGTACGCCGTGTACTAAAAATTCATAATGAAGGTGTGGCCCAGTCACTCTGCCTGTGCCTCCTAACGTTCCGATGGTTTGACCTTGCTTCACACGCTGTCCAGTTTTCACAGAACGCCGGGTTAAATGAAGATATTTGGTGACATAGGTATTACTGTGCTTAATAAACACATAGTTACCGTTAAATTGGTTTCTTGCTGACTTAAGAACCACACCATCACCCGCAGCCCAAATAGGAGTGCCGACGGGCGCGACATAATCTGTTCCACGGTGAGGTTTTACCTTACCAGTTACGGGATGTAAGCGCTTGGGGTTAAAGTTCGATGAAACACGTCGAAAATCGAGTGGGGAACGAAGGAAAGCTTTTTTCATCGCTCTGCCTTTATCATCGTAGTAATCACCGGTTTTATCATCAAGAATTGCAGTGAAGGTTGTCCCCTGATTTACAAAGACTGTTGCGATGATATCACCACGCTCAACTACCTCGCCTTCAACCACTTTTTCTTGGTAGAGTATTTTGAAGCTGTCGCCTTTACGAATATCCAGCGCAAAATCGATATCCCAACCAAAAATGCCTGCAAGTTGCATAATTTGGTTGGCCGTTAATCCAGCACTGCTTGCGGCATTCCAGAAATTAGACCGAATTTCAGATTGCGCGTAATTATATTGGTAGAGGATCTCTTTTTTATCGATTTTTGAGTGATATCCACCATCTTTATTTTTACTTATTACGATGCTTTCGTAGGGACTGACGACACGTCTTAGTTGAATTAAAGCGTTGTTAGAGTCAAACCCAAATTGCAATTTATCTCCGGGCTGCAGTCTAGATAGTTGTTTCTTTATTCCACTGCTGCTGGATGTTAAGTCATGCAGTACTTTCGAAGAAATGCCCACTCTTTGGAATAAAATAGAAGCACTTTCACCGGATTTTACGCTATAGCTTTCCCAGCGAATTGTCGCTGTCGGAGGAATGGATATGCCAGGAGAGAGAGCTTCACTATTGATTGTTAATGGGTAATGACGCCCTGTTTCAAAATGACTCCCATCGGGATCGAGATCGCGAGGATCAGGCAGAAAAAAGAGCGCGATAATAATTAACGTGGTAAAAAAACCAATTAAGAGCCTATGAAGCAACGGAAGTGTAGACAAAATTGACAGCATATTTCGGTTTCATTCTACCAATATTAATAAAATCTTAGAAAGCATAGTCTAACTGGTTTCAAAATGCAGTGCTATTCAAGTAAACTGTCGCATTATCAAATTTATGCCAAATCTGCGGGAGTGAACAAGAATGGCGAATATTGAAACAGCGCTAGCTGAGATTAAGCGTGGTGTCGATGAACTGATTCCAGAAGAAGAGTTGATTGCAAAGCTTAAAGAAGGACGCCCACTTCGCATTAAGTTAGGCGCCGACCCTACAGCACCAGATATTCATCTTGGTCATACTGTGATTTTAAATAAATTACGAACTTTTCAAGATCTTGGTCATGAAGTTACATTTCTGATTGGAGACTTTACCGGCATGGTCGGTGATCCGACAGGGAAGAACACAACTCGTCCTCCGTTAACTCGTGAAGATGTTCTGCGAAATGCAGAGAGCTATAAAGAGCAAGTATTTAAAATTTTGGATCCAGCTAAAACTAAGATTCAGTTTAACTCCGAGTGGCTGTCAGAACTTGGTGCTGAAGGAATGATTCGTCTTGCAGCAAACCAAACGGTTGCTCGTATGTTAGAACGAGATGATTTCAAAAAGCGTTATGCCGGTGGGCAGCCAATTGCGATTCATGAATTCATGTACCCGTTACTTCAAGGTTATGACTCGGTTGCGATGGAAACTGACGTTGAGCTTGGTGGTACTGATCAGAAGTTTAATTTGTTGATGGGACGAGAGTTACAAAAATCAAATGGTCAGAAACCACAAGTTGTTTTGATGATGCCATTGTTGGTGGGATTAGACGGTGAGAAAAAAATGTCTAAGTCTGCTAATAACTATATTGGCGTCTCTGATGTCCCGACCGAAATGTTCGGTAAAATTATGTCTATTTCTGATGATTTAATGTGGAGTTACTACGAGCTGCTGTCATTCCGTCCTTTGGCGCAAATTGAGCAGTTTAAATCAGAAGTAGCAGCTGGAACGAATCCACGTGATATAAAAATCTTGTTAGCAAAAGAAATTATTGCTCGTTTTCATAGTGAAGCTGACGCTGATGCTGCTGAGCAAGAGTTCATTAATCGTTTCCAAAAAGGAGCGATTCCAGATGAGATGCCTGAGTTCAGTTACGACAATGGTATTGCGATATGCAATGTACTTAAAGAATCTGGGTTAGTTGGCTCAACATCAGATGCGATGCGAATGATTCGCCAAGGTGCGGCTAAAGCAGATGGTAATAAAGTAGAAGATACTAAATGGGTACCAGAAGCAGGGACCTACGTACTTCAAGTGGGTAAGCGTAAGTTTGCTCGCGTGACTATTGCATAGATATCATTGCTGTTTTAATGAAAGCCAGAGTCGTCGACTTTGGCTTTTTATTTAGAGCTTTTCACAATATATTGATAAAATTCCCTTTCAAATAGAGGGAGCTGCGATTTTTGCTTTTTGGTTTCTGGAAAATAATCAGTGACTAATTGGACGAATGCAGAACTTGGCTTCCCAGCTTTGTCTAAACCAAATCCAGCCATATTATACGTTCCATAGAGCGATCCACTTTTGCCGATAATTGCGCCTTTCACTGGTGCCTTTCTCATGCTGGACCGATTACGAAGAGTGCCGCTTTCTCCCGCTTTTGCCATTGATGCGACAAGATGAAGTTTACTATCGTTTTCAGCGATGTATTCGAGGACGTCAACCAATTGTTTGGCACTGAGTCGATTACTGCGTGAAAGCCCACTCCCATCATAAATTTGAGCCGTATCTAAGTTAATGCCTTCTTTCCCCAATACTTCTTTCATGGCTAAAGCCGCATTGGAAAAACTACCCGGTTGGTTGTAAAACTTTGCGCCAATTGTTTTAGCGATGTTATTGGCTATCAAATTGTCCGATCTATGCAGCATTGTGGTGATCAAATCTGATAGTACTGGAGAACGTTTAATCGCGAGTAATTGCTTTTCTTTCTTGCTCGTAGGTGTGCCGATTTTTATGTCGCCATCAAGCTTGATTTTTAGTCTCTTCAAGATGGAAACAACTTGCTCTTTTGCATAAAGAGATGGAGCACGTACGGCAAATTTTAAAGGGAGAGGGTCGTTACGAAAAGCAAGGCAACCGTCGAGGTGATAGTGGTTTTCTCTCGTGGAATATAAATCTAGAAAGCAGCGCTTTTTCTTTTGCTCTTCAAGAGATACAGCAACACTTGATGTTGTGGCGACAACAGGAAAGGCTTTAGGGACATAAACTCGGGTCGTACCATCATCATTTGTATAGATTGAGCCGTATACACAATTTCGGTCTAACGTTACAGCACTTGATGGCGCACTATAACATACCCCTAAGATATCCCAAGGCCAGCCAACTGCGGCTTCATACCCATCAAATTGGCTATTATCAATCCAAATATCACCTTTAATTCTCTTAACACCACTGAAGGTCAATTTAGAGAGCAGTTGAGACAGATCTTTTGTCGTTAAGGTTGGGTCGCCACTAAATTTGATAATGATGTCGTTATTGGCTCGCAGTAATGATGTGGTGAAACTAAAACTGTCCCCTAAGACGAGCTTAGCAGCTGTGGCGGTTAGTAATTTTAATGTACTTGCTGGTGGAAACAGTTCATTTGATGCAGAACCAAATGTCTGCGTAGGGAAGCTAGGCTTTCCCACTGGAGATACTGTCGCAGTATAGCGAGCGGGCAATTGGATATTCTGTAAATTCTTGTAAGTCGATGGCTGCGCAGAATTAACCATCATAGGAGAAAGAGCAAGAAAAGGAATAATGTAAAAAAAACAACGAATAAACTTAGCCACAGAACCATCTTAGTTTAAGAATTATTTGTCTAGTATAACGTTAAAAAAAGTGAGTGCCATCAAGCCAGAGTGAAAAATTATAATGTTTAGTTTTAATCGAATGAGAAACACCGTTTTTGTCCGGTTTAGTGGTGATTATGTCCTATCGGCCAGAGTTTTTGTGATTATACTGGGTTCATCAAATACGATTGAAAGGTGCTTATGCTAGAACACCAAGTCATTAAAATTGCATTGATTGCTCATGATGGAGCGAATGCCGTCGATGTGTTCGGGCCATTGCAGGTCTTTTCCAGTGCCAATTATATTCTGCGTAAAATGCACCCTGAGCGCGATATCGTTGGCTATCAAACTTGCCTCGTTAGCCTGACAGGCGTTCAGTTTCAGCTTGATACTCAAACCCGTGTTATAGCTGATGCTTTGATTGATGAAATGGCAACAATAAAACCAGATACCTTAGTCATCGCAGGAGGACACCAAGCTCCGGAGGTTGCCTCTCAGAGTCAAGTTATGGATACACTCATTCCACATATTCATCAGACTCGACGTGTCGCTTCGGTGTGCAGTGGTGCTTTTATATTGGCAGCCAGTGGAGTGCTAGATAACCGTCGAGCTACAACACATTGGGAACGCTTTCCGGTATTTTCTAAGCGCTTCCCCAAAGTGCGTTTAAAAATGGATGCTTTGTTTACAAAGGACGATAAGTATTATTGCTCTGCAGGTGTAACCTCGGGAATTGACCTTGCATTGAACTTGGTGCAGGAAGATTTCGGTCGTCGTGTTGCGTTAGAAACGTCCCGCGAGATGGTGGCATTTTATCATCGCCCTGGTGGACAAAATCAGTTTTCTAGTATTGATGGTATGAAACCCGCCAAAACTGAAATATTAATTAAGGTCCAAGATTGGATAGAACAACATCTTGATTCTAACTTGGAAGTTTCTCAATTGGCTGAAATTGCGGCGATGAGTGTGCGTAATTTCTCGCGCAAATTTACCCAAGAAACAGGTCTGTCACCATCACGTTACATTGCTATCGCTCGCTTGAACAAAGCTCGGCTAATGCTGGAAGAAAGCACTTATTCCATTAGTAGGGTGGCTCGTGTTTGTGGCTACCACAATAGTGAAACTCTACGTCGTTCATTTGCCCGAGAGCTGAATGTATCTCCTTCGGAATATCGTAAACGCTTTCATGTCAACGCTTAATTATTTCACGTTCACGCCTAACTATAGGAATGCATTATGCCCCCAAAAATTATTATTCTAGCGGTTGCTCAGAGCTGCTACTGGTTCGCGGTGCTGATTGGTATCAGTTTATCTTCTATTATCGGTATTAAGTTAGCTCCCCACGCTTCTCTTGCGACATTGCCATTTGGGTTAGTAAGCTTGGGGGCATTGATAAGTACTTATGCGTTATCTGTACTGATGCAGCAGCGTGGACGTCGATTAGGATTGAGACTGGGAGCATTTTCTGGAGCTTGTTCTGCGTTTATATGTGCAGTATCAATTTATATTGAGAGCTTTTCTCTGTTTTGTTTGGGAAGTTTGTTGATGGGGGGGTATCAGGCTTCTTCGGTTTTTTACCGCTTGGCAGCCATGGACGAAGCGCCAGAATCTAAAAAAGGTAGCGTGATGGGGTGGGTGTTGTCAGGCAGTTTACTGGCGGCCGTTTTAGGCCCAACATTGGCTAACTATGCAAATCAATGGTTTAGTGAGCCACCTTACCTTGGCGCGTATTTGTTTGTTGGCATTTTTGCCGTGATTGCCTTTTTATTGCTTGGTGTGTTGAGTAACCCTGTGATCAATAACAACACGCCTGCGCATAATACCCGTCGCTTTTTACGCAATTCAACTTACCGTGTCGGAGTGATCAATACGGCTTTCGGACAGTTTGTGATGATGCTAATGATGGTCGTCACGCCGCTTGCGATGCACGCTCATGAATACTCAACAGATCAGGGTGTTTCTGTGATTGGTTGGCATATTATTGGTATGTTTTTTCCCTCCTTTTTCACCGGTAAATTGATTGATCGTTTTGGTACCAACGCGATAGTTTACGCTGGTTTAGTTATATTTTCTTTAAGCGCAATTTCTACCGTTTTCGGTATGGTATTGATGAACTTTTATGTCAGCTTGTTCCTACTTGGAGTAGGGTGGAACTTTTTATATATGTCTGGTACTGGCCAATATTCTTCGGCAATAGATGTAGATGAGAAAGGTAAAGGACAGGGCGTTGCTGAGCTGATTATTGCGTTTTCCAGTATTATCGCAGTGATTGGTGGAGGGGTGCTGATAAACTGGCTTGATTGGCAGCAGTTGAATTATGGTGTGTTGGTGTTATTACTCGGTATGGCAGCCTTGAATTTGTTCGCGCGTGATTAAGTTTAACTCATGCTAAAAAATTAAGTGCTTGGTGATTTTTGTCGTATCGAGAAGGCGGAATTTTAGGTTTTTAGGTATGTTTTGCCATGTAATGCAGATCTGAAATCAATGTACTGAAGTGAGTCAGTCATGATTCTAGCCAGTGATCATGGAGTAAAAGCGTGAAAGTTGTTTTAAATTCGAAAATTTTCTGAGCCATCTCTTGATTTCAAGTGATCTAATGCCCATGTTTGTTTACACTGAAATTAAGAAATTGATATTGAACTACCTAACCCCATCGGTTGGGTAGTTTTGTTTTGTCCAAAGTTGTTTGATCCAAAAGCAGTTTTGGCATAGAGGTATATTATGGAAAACGTTCCAATGACATTACGCGGTGCTGAACAACTGCGTGTTGAACTAGATAGATTACTAAAGCTTAGACCTAAAATTACTCAAGCTATTGCTGAAGCTCGTGAACTCGGTGACTTAAAAGAAAATGCCGAATACCATGCTGCTCGCGAAGAGCAGGGGATTTGCGAAGCTCAAATTCGAGATATCGAATATAAACTTTCAGTTGCTCAAATTATCGATGTAACCACGATGGAAAATACCGGTAAGGTTATTTTCGGTACTACGGTTACCTTGATCAATGTTGATACCGATGAAGAAAATCGTTATCAAATTGTTGGTGACGATGAAGCTGATATTAAAGCGAGCCGTATATCGGTTAGCTCTCCAATCGCTCGAGGAGTCATCGGTAAGGTCGAAGGCGACGAAGTTACCATCGTGACGCCAAGTGGTGAGAAAGTGTTTGAAATTGACAAAGTTGACTATATTTAATCAGCTAACTGAGCCACTTTTAAATGACAAAAGGTCGCTAATGATTAGCGACCTCTTTTGCGTAAACGATGATATAAATGTCATTTATTTACGTGGAAGTTCAATCTTACGTTGTTCAGACTGACGATAAAGCACGAGTGTTTTTCCGATAGTTTGAACTTTTTCTGCGCGCGTTTCGCGAATAATAGCATCGATAATTAATACTTTGGTTTCTCTATCTTCTGATGCTATTTTTACTTTTACTAGCTCATGATGATTGAGCGCGAGATCGATTTCCGCCAGAACAGCTTCAGTAAGCCCGTTTGCTCCAAGCATTACAACTGGTTTTAAGCTGTGTGCTAGGCCTTTAAGATGCTGCTTTTGTTTCGTACTTAGGTTCATTGTGCGGCCAATTTATTTTTGATTAGGGTTGAAAAGTCGCATTTTAACGCCATCTATGCAGGAAGACTATATTTTCTAGTCTACTTTCTTAAATAGACATGATTTTAATTAGGTCCTCGATGAGTAAACAAAAACATTCAGCAAGTTCTGGTCGTTGGTTAAAAGAACACTTCGATGACAAATATGTCAATGAGGCTAAGAAGAAAGGCTATCGTTCGCGTGCGATTTTCAAGATAGAAGAAATTCAGAATAAAGATAAGTTACTTAAGTCAGGAATGACGGTTGTCGATTTAGGGGCAGCTCCTGGCGGATGGTCTCAATATGCTGCTAATATCGTTGGAGGAGAAGGCCAAGTTATTGCTTGTGACATCCTACCTATGGATTCGATAGCCGGCGTAGCTTTTCTTCAAGGGGATTTTCGAGAAGATGCGGTTCTGGAAGCACTTTTAGAAAGAATTGGACCAAATATGGTTGATGTTGTTATGTCAGACATGGCACCAAATATGGCTGGGAATTTATCAGTCGATCAGCCAAGAGCAATGTATTTAGTTGAACTGGCACTTGATATGTGTCGCCAAGTTCTGGGTCCAAATGGTTGTTTTGTTGTGAAAGTTTTTCAAGGCGAAGGCTTTGATCAATACATACAAGAAGTTCGAAATATGTTTAAAGCGGTAAAAATTCGCAAACCAGATTCTTCCCGTGCACGATCACGAGAAGTTTATGTTGTTGCGACTGGTTACAAAGGGTAACCATTTTATGGGGATAGGGCACTGAGAACACTATAGCGACAAGTTATAATCTGTAGTACCCTACCTTTAATTACAACTAGTTATCGAGAGGCTTGCACCTTGAGTGACATGGCAAAAAATTTAATCTTATGGCTTGTTATTGCTGTCGTTTTAATGTCTGTATTTCAGAGCTTTGGCCCTGGTGATGCAACAGGGAAATCGGTTGACTACACCACATTTGTTAGTGAAGTTGGGCAAGGGCAAATACAAGAAGCGCAATTCAAAGACAGTCAAATTACGTTCACTCGTCGTGGTAGCACCACTAGTAACGTTACGTATATGCCGGTTTATGACCAAAAACTGCTTGATGATTTGATCAATCAAAACGTGAAAGTAGAAGGCACTCCACCAGAAGAGCAAAGCTTATTAGGGACTATCTTTATTTCGTGGTTCCCAATGATACTTCTTGTTGGTGTTTGGATCTTCTTCATGCGCCAAATGCAAGGCGGTGGTGGTAAAGGTGCGATGTCATTTGGTAAGAGCAAAGCTCGAATGATGACAGAAGAGCAGATCAAAACTACTTTTGCTGATGTTGCTGGCTGTGATGAGGCCAAAGACGATGTGAAAGAGTTGGTTGATTACCTACGTGATCCAAGTCGTTTCCAAAAGCTGGGTGGTAAAATTCCAACAGGTGTTTTAATGGTTGGTCCTCCTGGTACGGGTAAAACCTTACTTGCAAAAGCAATTGCTGGTGAAGCGAAAGTACCATTTTTCACAATTTCTGGTTCTGACTTTGTTGAAATGTTCGTTGGTGTCGGTGCTTCGCGTGTTCGTGATATGTTTGAACAAGCCAAGAAAGCATCACCATGTATCATCTTTATCGATGAAATCGATGCAGTAGGTCGACAGCGTGGTGCTGGTGTTGGTGGTGGTCATGATGAGCGTGAGCAAACACTAAACCAGATGTTGGTTGAAATGGATGGTTTTGAAGGTAACGAAGGCGTTATTGTTATCGCTGCAACCAACCGTCCTGATGTACTTGACCCAGCATTACTTCGCCCCGGTCGTTTTGATAGACAAGTTGTTGTTGGTCTACCAGATGTTCGTGGACGTGAGCAAATTCTTAAAGTTCATATGCGTAAAGTTCCTTTGGCAGGTGACGTTGAACCTTCATTGATTGCTCGTGGTACACCAGGTTTCTCTGGTGCTGACTTAGCTAACTTAGTAAATGAAGCCGCACTATTTGCTGCTCGTGGAAACAAACGTAATGTCTCTATGGTTGAGTTTGAATTAGCAAAAGATAAGATCATGATGGGTGCTGAGCGTCGATCTATGGTTATGTCGGAAGAAGTCAAAGAATCAACGGCGTACCATGAAGCAGGCCATGCTATTGTTGGGCGTTTAGTTCCAGAGCATGACCCAGTTTACAAGGTTTCTATAATTCCTCGTGGCCGTGCACTTGGTGTGACGATGTACCTGCCTGAGCAAGATCGAGTAAGTATGTCTCGTCGACATTTGGAATCGATGCTTTCAAGCTTATATGGTGGTCGATTGGCTGAAGAGCTAATCTATGGCGCAGATCAAGTTTCAACTGGTGCTTCGAACGATATCGAACGTGCGACTGATATTGCGAATAAAATGGTTACTAAATGGGGTTTCTCTGAAACTTTAGGACCGCTTTTATATACTGAAGAGGAAGGTGAAGTTTTCCTAGGACGCAGTTCAGGCAAATCTAAGCATATGTCTGATGACACAGCTAAAGCCATTGATATAGAAATTAGAACCTTAATCGATCGCAACTATCTTCGAGCTAAAAAGATACTTGAAGAAAATATGGATATTATGCATGCAATGAAAGATGCATTAATGAAATATGAAACAATCGATGCTGGTCAAATCGATGATTTGATGGAACGTAAGTCAGAGATTCGTGAACCTGCCGGTTGGGTTGAGCAAGATAAAGCTGCGCAAGAAAAGCGAGATGCAGCTGAAGAAGATAAAAAAGTAGATTCAACTGTCGAAAATTCTGAAGAAGAAAAACCAGAAGAAACGAAGGAAGAATCGAAAAAAGACCAAAACGAAGAATAAAGTTTTGGAGATAATGAAGCCCTGAGTTTACTCGGGGCTTTTTATTAGCTAAAGCAAAAGAGATGGAACACGTTTAGATAGGAAAGTAATGCAAATATCCACATCAACCAAGACGCTAGATCTATCATCCCCTCAAGTCATGGGTATTTTAAATACGACACCTGATTCATTTTCTGATGGTGGCCAATTTACATCTGTTACTCGAGCTTTAAAACAAGCTGAATGTATGATTGCCTCGGGGGTATCGATTATTGATATCGGAGGAGAATCTACACGACCGGGAGCTCCTGATGTTGAGTTAAACGAAGAGTTATCTAGAGTTATTCCTGTTATCAAAGCGATACGTGAACAACATGATGTTTGGATTTCGATTGATACCAGTAAACCGGAAGTTATGAAACAGGCTATTGCGGCTGGAGCTGACATTATTAACGATGTCCGTGCACTACAAGAGCCGGGAGCGCTGGAAGTCGCCGCAAAAGCTCAAGTTCCGGTTTGTATCATGCATATGAAAGGTCAGCCAAGAACAATGCAACACAATCCAGAATATTCCGATGTTATGGATGAGGTTCGCATTTTTTTACAGCAACGAATCGCAGCTTGCGAAGAGTCAGGTATAAAGAAAGAAAATATTATTATCGATCCTGGGTTTGGGTTCGGTAAAACAGAATCTCACAACTATCATTTACTCGCGCATCTGAATGAATTACATGCTTTTGGTCTGCCGATACTGGCTGGAATGTCACGTAAATCAATGTTATATAAGCCTCTAAATAAGTCGCCATCTAATTGCTTAGCTGGCAGTTTAACGGTTGCATTAACCGCTTATGAAAAAGGTGCTCAGATTCTTCGAGTCCATGATTTTGAAGAAACCTTAGATGCATTAACTATTGCGAAGTTAATTCACAATAATCGTTAGGCAACGATAGCGATAAAACAATAAAACGAAAGGTACAATATGTCTGAGAAAAGACGTTACTTCGGCACTGATGGTGTTCGAGGAAAAGTAGGGCAATTTCCGATCACTCCCGATTTTATATTAAAACTTGGCTGGGCCGCAGGGCGTGTACTTGCTAAACAAGGCACTAAGAAAGTTATTATCGGTAAAGATACTCGAATATCTGGCTATATGTTGGAGTCGGCGTTAGAAGCTGGACTTGCAGCTGCTGGGTTAAAAGCAATTTTCACCGGGCCAATGCCGACACCTGCGGTAGCATATTTAACACGAACATTCCGTGCTGAGGCAGGAATTGTTATCTCAGCATCGCACAACCCTTATTACGATAATGGTATTAAGTTCTTTTCTGCGGAAGGGACCAAATTGCCTGATGAGGTTGAACTAGCCATTGAAAAAGAACTCGATAAAGATATTGAATGCGTTCCGTCTTCTGAGCTTGGTAAAGCAGCGCGCTTAACCGATGCAGCAGGACGTTATATTGAATTTTGTAAGAGTACGTTTCCATCACATCATGGTTTAGAAAAGTTAAAAATCGTTGTCGATTGTGCGCATGGTGCAACTTATCACATTGCTCCAAGTGTCTTTAAGGAGCTTGGTGCTGAAGTTATTTCAATTGGTGTTGAACCTAATGGCACCAATATTAATGATAAAGTTGGGGCAACAGATGTTAAATTATTGCAACAGCGAGTGCTTGAAGAAAAAGCGGACATAGGACTAGCTTTTGATGGTGATGGCGACCGTATTATTTTAGTTGATGCACTGGGTCATGAAGTCGATGGCGACCAGATTGCATACATCATTGCACGGGATTTACTGCGTAAAGGTGAATTGAAAGGTGGGGTTGTCGGTACTTTAATGACCAACTTAGGAATGGAAGTTGGATTGAAACAACTCGGTATTCCATTTGTCCGTGCTGCAGTGGGCGACCGCTACGTGATGGAAAAGCTAATAGAAAAAAATTGGAAAATTGGCGCCGAAAATTCAGGTCATGTGATATTACTGGATAAAGTGACCACAGGAGATGCGATCGTCGCGGCGTTGCAAGTGTTGTCGTCTATGATTGATAGCGATATGTCACTTCACGACTTAGCAAAAGGCATGACACTCTATCCTCAAGTATTAGAGAATGTACGATTTAGCGGTGATAGTAATCCTTTGGAAGCCGAAGCTGTTCTTGAAGCCGTCGCAAAAGTTGAAAAGAACTTAGGAAGTAACGGACGTGTGTTACTTAGAAAATCAGGTACCGAACCTTTATTGCGTGTCATGGTTGAAGGTCAAGACTCAGAATTAGTTCAACGTTCGGCCCATGACATTGCGGATGCAATCAAAGCCAATTGCTAGATTAAATTGCATTTATTTTCGGGATTATGCTGATTAATTTGCTTATTGGTTAGAGCTTTGTCCTTTTTTTAACCATGTGAAGCATTAAACAGAAAAAAAATGAATTCTTCACTTGTCAGTTTTGTAAGCTTTCGATAGTATTGCGTCCTCCCTCAATGAGGGTCGCGCTAGCTATGTTTTTTCGAAAGAATAACGGCACTGGCTCAACAATTTTGACATAGGTGGAAAACATGTTTTCAGTTCTACTTGTGATTTACCTGTTGGCAGCGTTGGCTATTATCGGCTTAGTGCTGATTCAACAAGGTAAAGGCGCAGATATGGGAGCTTCATTCGGAGCTGGTGCATCAAATACAGTATTTGGCGCTGGTGGCTCAGGCAATTTCTTGTCTCGAATGACCGCAGTTTTTGCGACAGTATTTTTAATCGCTTGTTTGGTGTTGGGTAACCTCTCAACTCACAAAACAGATTCTCAATGGCTTGACCTTGAGGCTCCAGTAGCGACTGAGCAAACTGATGTTGTAAAAGCAGTGGATGATATCCCAGTTGAACCAACTGGCGATGATATCCCAGAGTAATTTATAGAATAAATCGAATATAGCCGAGATGGTGAAATTGGTAGACACGCTAGCATGAGGTGCTAGTGCCTTAGGTGTGAGGGTTCGAGTCCCTCTCTCGGCACCATTGTTTGAGAAGCTTGTAATATAACATTGACGGCGTATAATAGCCGCAATCGGACGCGGGGTGGAGCAGCTTGGTAGCTCGTCGGGCTCATAACCCGAAGGTCGTAGGTTCAAATCCTGCCCCCGCAACCAATCTTAATATTCTGATTGGTAGCAAGTTTCTGCAGTGTAAACCTCACTGCAATTGAAGTGATTTTTATAATCAATTCAATGTTTCAGGGTCCAGCATCTTTAAACCCCGATTATCGGGGTTTTTTGTTATCTGAATGTTTTATGTGATGATATTTATCTATAAAAATCAGATGCTTGCATGGAGTGGTTGATGGGCTCTGAGCCCTTTTTTTGTTTCTGGAGTGGTTTAATGACTGGTTTAGAGAAACAACTGACTGATTTATTAGAATCAGCAGTCGTTGCATCGGGCTACGAATTAGTTGGGTTAGAGTTTATTCGTGCTGGAGCGCATTCTACATTGCGTATCTATATTGACCATGAGAATGGTATCAATGTCGATGATTGTGCAGAAGTGAGTCGCCAAGTTGGTGCAGTACTTGATGTTGAAGACCCAATTTCGGTGGTTTATAACCTTGAAGTATCATCACCGGGATTAGAAAGACCACTTTTTAAAGTAGAGCACTACGAGCAATTTATTGGTCATGAGGTCAGCATCGTTTTAAATATGGCTGTAGGTAATCGCCGTAAATGGAAAGGGACTATCCATTCTATTGAAGGTGAAACGATTACTCTTATTGTTGATAAGCAAGAAGAGCAATTTGTACTTAGCAATATATCGAAAGCTAACCTGATCCCTAAATTTTAAAGTCTTAGAGGCTAGAAGTAATGAGTAAAGAGATTTTAGCGGTAGTCGAGGCGGTTTCTAATGAGAAAGCTGTCCCTCGTGAGCGTATTTTTGAAGCGCTTGAAGTTGCCTTGGCAACTTCGTCTAAAAAGAAGCACAACATCGAAATTGAAGTTCGCGTAGAAATTGACCGCAAATCCGGTGAGTTTACGACATTTCGTCGTTGGTTGGTGGTTGAAGAAGTTGAGTTCCCAACCAAGGAAATATCTTATGAAGCGGCAGTTTATGATGATGAGTCTATTGAATTAGGCGGCTATATCGAAGATGAAATCGAGTCAGTTAAATTTGACCGAATCACCACTCAAACTGCGAAGCAAGTTATCGTACAAAAAGTTCGTGAAGCAGAGCGTGCCCAAATAGTTGAACAATTTATTGATAACGAAGGTGAACTGGTCACTGGTGTTGTTAAAAAAGTGAATCGTGATGCAATCGTTCTTGATCTAGGTAACAACGCTGAAGCTGTTATTCTTCGTGAAGATCAACTTCCACGAGAGAATTTCCGTTCAGGTGATCGTGTTCGTGGATTGCTTTATGCAGTTAAACCTGATGCTCGAGGTTTCCAATTATTCGTTACTCGCTCTAAGCCTGAAATGTTAGTTGAATTGTTTCGTGTAGAAGTGCCAGAAATTGGCGAAGAGCTAATTGAGCTTAAAGCGGCAGCGCGTGATCCGGGTTCTCGTGCAAAAATTGCAGTGAAAACTAACGATCGCCGAATTGACCCAGTTGGTGCATGTGTCGGTATGAGAGGTGCTCGAGTTCAGGCTGTTTCAGGTGAACTTGGTGGTGAACGTATTGATATCGTCCTTTGGGATGATAACCCAGCACAATTTGTTATCAATGCAATGGCTCCTGCAGATGTGGCTTCAATCATTATGGATGAAGATGCAAACTCAATGGATATTGCAGTAGAAGCAGATAACTTGGCTCAAGCTATCGGTCGTAATGGTCAGAATGTTCGTTTAGCCTCTCAACTGTCTGGTTGGGAATTGAACGTAATGACAGTTGAAGATTTACAAAATAAACATCAACAAGAATCGATTCAATCAATCGAACAGTTTATGAAGTACCTCGATATTGAGCAGGACTTTGCAGAGCTTTTGGTTGAGGAAGGGTTCTCGACACTTGAAGAAGTTGCTTATGTTCCAGTAAATGAGTTACTTGAAGTTGATGGTATGGATGAAGATATTGTGGAAGAGCTTCGCTCTCGTGCGAAAGATGCACTAACCACAATGGCATTAGCAAAAGAAGAGTCTTACGGCGACGTAGAGCCAGCAGCGGATTTGCTAGCTCTTGAAGGGTTGGAGCGTGATCTTGCATTCCAACTGGCGGCGAAGGGTGTAATTACATTAGAAGATTTAGCTGATCAAGGTATCGACGATCTTGAAGGGATCGATGGATTAACAGAAGAGCGTGCAGGAGAGCTAATTATGGCTGCGCGTAATATCTGTTGGTTCGGCGACGATGCGTAATTTTTCAGCAGGGGAGGAAGCGGCATGACACAACTAACAGTTAAAGCACTCAGTGAAGATATTGGTACTCCGGTTGACCGCTTAATTGAACAACTTGCTGATGCAGGCATGACAAAAACGAGTTCAGATAGTGTTACCGATGATGAAAAGCAGCAGTTGCTTTCACATTTACGTAAAGAGCATGGTGATAAGTCATCAGATGGCGAGCCAACTCGTTTAACGTTACAACGCAAAACTCGTAGCACATTAAGTGTGAATGCGGGTGGTGGTAAGAGTAAGAATGTTCAGGTAGAAGTACGTAAAAAGCGCACTTATGTTAAGCGCAGTGCTGTAGATGAAGAAGCACAACGTGAAGCGGAAGAGCTAGCTGCTCGTGAAGCTGAAGCGAAACGTGAAGCAGAAGAACAAGCAAAACGCGAAGCCGAAGCGAAACGTGCAGAAGAAGCAAAACGTGAAGCAGAAGAAAAAGCGAAACGTGAAGCGGAAGAAAAAGCGAAAAAAGAAGCCGCTAAAGCAGCAAAACAACCTGCAATTAGTGATGAAGAAAAATTGAAGCAAGAAGCAGCGCGTAAAGAAGTTGAAGAACTTAGACGTCGTCAAGAAGAAGAAGCACTGCGCAAAGCTGAAGAAGAAAGCCAACGTCAAATTGAACTCGCTCGTGAAATGGCCGAGAAGAATAAAGAGCGTTGGTCTGCTGAAGAAGCGAAAAAAGATACTATGGAATCACAAGATGCCGATTATCATTTAACGACTTCAGCAACTGCGCGTGCAGCTGAAGATGAAGCGGATAATAGCGTTGAAGAAGCACCTCGACGAGTGGCTAAACCAGCGAAACGTAAAGCGACTGAACGCCAAGAGCGCGATACAAAGCCTCGTGGAAAAGCAGGAAAAGCTGGTAAAGGCAACCGTGCTCGCAAAGGTAAGTTAGCTAAACCGACTTCAATGCAACATGGCTTTGATAAAAATGCGACGCATACCAAGCCAGACATTATCATTGGCGAAACGATCGTTGTCTCTGAGTTAGCTCAGAAAATGGCTGTTAAAGCGACTCAGGTTATTAAATCTATGATGTCGTTGGGTGCTATGGTTACGATCAACCAAGTCATCGATCAAGAAACAGCTCAGCTTGTTTGTGAAGAGATGGGTTATAAAGTTATCTTGCGTAAAGAGAACGAACTTGAAGAAGCAGTAATGCAAGATCGTGATCATTCTGCAGATGCACTGCCACGAGCTCCTGTTGTTACTATCATGGGTCACGTAGACCATGGTAAAACATCGACTCTTGATTATATTCGACGTGCACACGTTGCATCAGGCGAAGCCGGCGGAATTACCCAGCATATTGGTGCTTACCACGTAGAAACTGATAACGGTATGATCACTTTCCTTGATACTCCTGGACACGCAGCGTTTACAGCAATGCGTGCTCGTGGTGCTCAGGCGACGGATATCGTTGTTCTTGTTGTTGCTGCAGATGATGGCGTAATGCCACAGACAATTGAAGCGATTCAACACTCTAAAGCGGCTGGTGTGCCTCTTATCGTTGCGGTAAACAAAATCGATAAAGAAGATGCAAACCCAGACAACGTTAAGACTGAGTTAGCGCAGCATGATGTTATTCCTGAAGAGTGGGGCGGAGACAATATCTTTGTTCATATCTCTGCTAAACAAGGAACAAATATCGAAGGTCTTCTAGAATCTATTCTACTGCAAGCAGAAGTTCTTGAATTGACAGCTATTTCAGATGGTATGGCATCTGGTGTTGTGGTTGAATCTCGTCTTGATAAAGGTCGTGGTCCTGTTGCGACGATTCTTGTTCAATCAGGAACATTGCGTAAAGGCGATATCTTATTATGTGGTCGTGAATACGGTCGCGTTCGTGCTATGCGTGATGAAACTGGTAAAGAAATTCTTGAAGCAGGTCCATCTATTCCTGTTGAAGTATTAGGCCTTTCTGGGGTTCCTTCAGCCGGTGATGAAGCGACAGTCGTACGTGACGAGCGTAAAGCTCGTGAAGTTGCGAACTACCGTCAAGGTAAGATCCGTGATGTGAAACTTGCTCGCCAACAGAAATCGAAATTAGAGAATATGTTCTCGAACATGGATTCTGGTGAAGTATCTGAGTTGAACGTAGTTCTGAAAGCGGATGTACAAGGTTCGGTTGAAGCAATTGCTGATGCATTGGTGAAACTCTCTACCGATGAAGTGAAAGTGAATATTGTTGGCTCTGGTGTTGGTGGTATCACTGAGACTGATGCAACATTAGCAGCAGCATCAAACGCTATCGTACTTGGCTTTAACGTTCGTGCAGATGCATCTGCTCGTCGTACCGTCGAAGCTGAAAGCCTAGACTTACGTTACTACTCAATCATTTATCAATTGATTGATGAAGTTAAGTCGGCAATGAGCGGTATGTTAGCTCCAGAATTTAGACAAGATATTATTGGTCTTGCTGAAGTTCGTGATGTCTTCAAATCACCTAAACTTGGCGCAATCGCTGGTTGTATGGTTACTGAAGGGCTTATCAAACGTAACAACCCAATCCGCGTTTTGCGCGAGAATGTTGTTATCTACGAAGGTGAGTTAGAATCCCTACGCCGCTTCAAAGACGACGTACAAGAAGTTAAAAATGGTTACGAGTGTGGTATTGGCGTTAAGAACTACAACGATGTTCGCGTTGGCGACCAAATCGAAGTATTCGAAATTGTTGAAATTAAACGTACCATTGATTAATCGACTATGATGGCAACTTCATGCTCTATTAACTATTAATAGCAGCATGAGGTATATCACTATCGGTTGTTGAATACACCATGGGGGGTTGGACATTATCCATCCCCCCATTCTTTCTATCTATGTGAGAGAAATATAAGATGGCGAAAGAATTTAGTCGTACGCAGCGAGTATCGCAACAGCTGCAAAAAGAAATTGCGATGATAATACAGCGAGAAGTTCGTGACTCTCGCCTTGGTATGGTAACGATCTCTGATGTCGAAGTTTCTCGAGATCTCGCTTATGCTAAGGTTTTTGTTACCTTTTTATGTGTTGGAGAGCAAACACCAGAAAGCTCTTTAGCGGCATTGCGTGAGCATGAAGTGTCGATTAGGATGACGTTAGGTAAACGAATTCGTTTGCGCTTAACCCCTGAGATTCGCTTTTACTATGACAGCACGCTTGTTGAAGGGATGCGCATGTCTAACTTAGTCTCTGATACTGTAGCAAAAGACAATGAGCGTAAAGCTGAAGCAGGTCGTGGAGAAGAAGAATAATGGCTCGTCGTCGTAAGGGAAGACCTATTGATGGTGTGTTATTACTCGACAAGCCTACGGGAATCTCATCTAACGATGCTCTACAAAAAGTAAAGCGTATCTTCTTTGCAGAAAAAGCAGGGCATACTGGAGCTCTTGATCCTTTGGCGACAGGAATGCTTCCAATCTGTTTGGGAGAAGCGACTAAGTTTTCACAGTTCTTGCTTGATTCCGATAAGAAATATCGTGTTATTGCTAAGCTTGGCGAGCGGACCAATACATCTGACTCCGATGGTGAAGTGGTTGAAACTCGTGACGTAAATGTCGATCAAACTGATTTATTAGCAAAGATAGAAACCTTTCGTGGCGAAACCGATCAGGTTCCTTCGATGTTTTCAGCATTGAAGTTTGAAGGCCGACCGCTATATGAATACGCCCGTGAAGGGATTGATATTCCTCGTGAGCCGCGAAAAATTACCGTATACGATATCAATTTGCTGCGCTTTGAAGGCGTTGAAGTCGAAATGGAAGTGCACTGCTCAAAAGGCACTTATATCAGAACCATTGTTGATGACTTGGGCGAAATGCTAGGTTGCGGTGCACATGTGATTGATTTACGGCGAACTGAAGTTGCCAATTACCCTTACGAACAAATGGTGAGTTTAGAGCAACTTAATCAATTGCTTGAGCAAGCAAAAGAGCAAGATATTGCACCGAAAGAGCTTTTAGATCCACTACTACTGTCGATGGACACCGCCGTTCAAGACCTCGTAGAAGTGAACGTGATACCAGAGCTAGCTGATCATGTATTACACGGTCAACCAGTACAAGTATTTGGAGCACCTACATCTGGGCAAGTCCGAATTACCGCCGGTGATGAGCGTTTGTTTATTGGTGTTGGCATTATTGATAATGATGGCAAAGTGGCACCGAAACGTTTAGTTGTATTTCGAGACGAAGAGGCTTGATCTTAATTACTTTAAATACTCAATATGCTAGTTGCTATATTGAGGGGAATTCCCTATAATCCCGCTTCCTCGTGTAGGCTGAATCAGAGATTGGCTTACACAAACTTTAAACTTTAACTCTCAGGAGAGAATTATGTCTCTGAATGCAGAAACTAAAGCAGCTATCGTAGCAGATTACGCACGTGGCGAAGGCGACACTGGTTCACCAGAAGTACAAGTAGCACTACTTACAGCTTCTATTAACCACCTACAAGGTCACTTCAAAGAGCACAAAGGCGATCACCATAGCCGTCGTGGTCTTTTACGCATGGTTTCAAGCCGTCGTAAACTTCTAGATTACCTTAAAGGTAAAGATCTAGATCGTTACCACACTCTAATCCAACGTCTTGGCTTACGTCGCTAAGAACTGGATTTTAATAAAAAAGGGGCTTAATGCCCCTTTTTTAATGCCTAAACTTGGCACATTTACTGGTTAGTAGTTTATACTAGCCAGCGTCTTTATTTGTTTTTAAATCAAGACAATTAGGCTCAAACATTACAGTCACCGAAGTCGGCCAGCAGGTCGCGACTACTCAAAAGGGTTTTAATTAAAATAGACTCTTTTTATTAGTCGCGATTAGTAGTGTTTGGAGTATTGATAATAAATATCTAGGAACTCCTAGAAAAGGAAATATTAATGTTCGAAAAACCAGTCGTTAAGACATTTCAATACGGTAACCATACCGTAACGTTAGAAACTGGTGTGATTGCTCGTCAAGCAACCGCTGGTGTTATGGTTACAATGGATGATACTTCTGTTTTTGTATCAGTTGTTGGTAAGAAAAATGCGGTACAAGGCCAAGATTTCTTCCCGCTAACGGTTAACTACCAAGAACGTACTTACGCAGCAGGTAAAATCCCTGGTGGTTTCTTCAAGCGTGAAGGACGTCCATCAGAAGGCGAAACCTTAACTTCTCGCCTGATTGACCGCCCAGTTCGTCCACTGTTCCCAGAAGGGTTCACTAACGAAGTTCAAATCATCGCGACCGTTATGGCAGTTAACCCAGACGTTCAACCTGATATTCCAGCATTGATTGGTACTTCTGCTGCATTGAGCATTTCTGGCCTACCATTCAATGGCCCAATCGGCGCAGCTCGTGTTGGTCATATTGATGGTCAGTTAGTACTAAACCCAAGCCAAACTGAGTTAGCTGAGTCTCGCTTGGATCTTGTTGTCGCTGGTACGCAAAATGCCGTATTAATGGTTGAATCTGAAGCCGATATCCTAACGGAAGAAGAAATGCTTGCTGCAGTTGTTTACGGCCATGATCAACAACAAGCTGTAATCAATGCAATCAATGAGTTTGCTGCTGAAGTTGCAACGCCATCTTGGGATTGGGTTGCACCAGTTGAAAATGTTGAGCTAAAAGCAAAAATAGCAGAACTAGCCGAAACTGGCTTGGTTGAAGCTTACCAAATTACAGATAAAATGGCTCGTTACGACCAAGTTGCCGTAATTCGTGATCAAGTTGTTGAAACATTAGTCGCTCAAGATGAGAGCATCGATACTGCTGAAGTGAAAGATATCTTCCACTCACTGGAAAAAACAGTTGTACGCGGTCGCATTATTTCTGGTGCTCCACGTATTGATGGTCGTGAGAAAGACATGGTTCGCGCACTTGACGTACGTACAGGCGTACTTCCACGTGTTCACGGTTCGTCTTTGTTCACTCGTGGCGAAACTCAGGCTATCGTTACCGCAACACTTGGTACACAGCGTGATGCGCAAATCATTGATGAGTTAACGGGTGAGCGTAAAGATCACTTCTTGCTTCACTATAACTTCCCTCCATACTGTGTTGGTGAAACTGGATTTGTTGGCTCGCCTAAGCGTCGTGAAATCGGCCATGGTCGTCTAGCAAAACGTGGTATCGCAGCGGTAATGCCAACTCCAGAAGAGTTCCCGTACACCGTTCGTGTTGTTTCTGAGATCACAGAATCAAACGGTTCATCTTCGATGGCTTCGGTTTGTGGTACTTCTCTAGCACTTATGGACGCAGGTGTTCCAATTAAAGCATCTGTTGCGGGTATCGCAATGGGTCTTGTGAAAGAAGGCGATGACTTCGTTGTTCTTTCTGACATTCTTGGCGATGAAGATCACCTAGGTGACATGGACTTTAAAGTAGCAGGTAGCTCTAACGGTGTTACTGCACTTCAAATGGACATTAAGATCGAAGGTATCACCAAAGAAATTATGCAAATGGCGTTGAACCAAGCAAAAGGTGCTCGCTTGCACATTCTTTCTGTTATGGATGAAGCTCTTTCTAGCTCACGCGAAGAAATCTCTGAGTTCGCTCCTCGTATCTACACGATGAAGATCAGCTCTGAGAAAATCAAAGATGTTATCGGTAAAGGCGGTGCAGTTATTCGTTCTTTGACTGAAGAAACAGGCACTACAATCGAAATCGGTGATGATGGCACCATTAAGATTGCAGCCACTGAAGGCGCAGCTGCAAAAGAAGCGATTCGTCGTATCGAAGAGATCACTGCTGAAGTTGAAGTTGGTCGTATCTACACGGGTAAAGTTGCACGTCTTGCTGATTTCGGCGCATTTGTGACAATTCTTCCTGGTAAAGATGGTCTCGTACACATTTCTCAAATTGCAGATAAGCGTGTTGAGAAAGTCTCTGACTACTTAGCTGAAGGTCAAGAAGTTCAAGTTAAAGTACTTGAAATCGACCGTCAAGGTCGTGTACGTCTTAGCATGAAAGAGGCCGTTGAAAAGCCAGCTGAAGGTGCTGAAAAGCCAGCAGCTGATGCCGAGTAAATGATTCAACAATAAAGTATCTAAAGGGAGCCATTGGCTCCCTTTTTTTATGTAGGTTTCTTATGATTAGTAGCCTATATTCAATATGTTAATATCGCAATTATTGATACTTTTGTATCAGTAGTTTTAATAGAACGATGCTATAGTTACTAATATGATTAGTGAAAAACTGTAATGCAGTGGAATTACGTAGGAGTTTGAATTGAATTGGATTAAAGCGGTTGTGCTGAGCTTAACTGTATTGCTTGCAGTCGGTTGTTCCTCAACACCACCATCATCATCTTGGGTATTTCCTCCTATGGCACGTCCCCTTCAAGCGCCAGTTGACAAAGAAGTACAGCTTGTTCGTCTTAGCCAATTACTCCAGCGTGACGACCTTTCGGACGATTTGCGAGCTAAAATCTATTTTGAACGTGGTAATAATTACGATCTTCTTGGTCTGAGAAATTTAGCACGTTACGATTTTGAACAATCTCTACGTTACAATCCGGCTCAGTCACAAGTGTTTAATATGCTTGGCGTATATTTTACTCAGGTTGGAGACTTCGATTCCGCGTATGAAGCATTTGGTTCAAGTTTAGAGCTGGATGAAAACAATGTGTTTACAATGCGTAATCAAGCTATCGCCCTTTATTATGGTCATCGCCCTACGATTGCTTTAGAAGAAATCAATAAGTTAAAAAATGCCCAGGTCGATGACCCATTCGCCTTTATATGGTACTACTTGATAGAATTTGAAACTGACCCTGTTGATGCCCATAAAAACTTGAATCAAGCTTACGTTAATTATGGAAATGATGAAGAGTGGGGATGGAACATTGTCGCCATGATGTTGGGTAATTTGTCAGCGACTGATTTATTCAATGAAACATTGGAAGGCACTCGAGATAATCAAGTATTGGCCGAGCGATTAACCGAGGTGTACTTTTACCTAGGAAAGCGAGATGCATTGTTAGGAAAGTATGCAAGTGCCATTTCTCTATTTAAATTAGCGATGGCATTTAATGTATACGAGTATGTCGAGCATCGGTATGCGTCACTTGAATTAGAAGGTATTTACTTCCAATTGCAGCAGCTTGACGAATTACCGGTGGAATGAGAATAAGACTCAAAAATTCTGCTTCGTTTGAGGTTGGCTAAAACGTTTCTTAACATAGCGATATTGCACTCCTGATGCAGTATCGCTATTTTATTTCTATTGCGATTTTGACTGTCGCTATTTGGAACTAGCTGTTGCAGATTTCTAGTCCCGCTAACTGATGCCAATATCCATTGCATTCATAGTTATTC
This sequence comes from Vibrio phycocola, assembly GCF_053850235.1. Taxonomy (NCBI): domain Bacteria; kingdom Pseudomonadati; phylum Pseudomonadota; class Gammaproteobacteria; order Vibrionales; family Vibrionaceae; genus Vibrio; species Vibrio phycocola. Next base: position 135,499 of record NZ_JBSQDJ010000003.1, read on the forward strand.
AGCTTTTCTGGATGTAAGCCAGCTTCGTTAGCTTTGAATTTATCTAATTGACTAAAGGTTTCGACCCCCAAAGGACTTAATCGAACTACATCGACAATCCCTTTCATACTTGGTAGGTCATTGATTAAATTGTAGCAATATCCAGACTGAGTTTGGATCCCATTTAGATTAAATACCGCTTGCCCTTCTTGGCTGTTCACTTGAATACCAGTTGGGTAATTGATGCAGCATTTTTCACATTTATCCTTGGGTTTATCTTCTGCGCGAGCAGTAAAGCAACGAGCAGAATAAGCCAGAGGCAGGTAACCGTGGCTGAACAGCTCTATTTCGAACTTGTTCTTTATTCCAAGTTCATCACACCCGGCTAGCGTGTTGATCAGCCAATCACGCGATAACTCTACCGGCATACACCAACGTATCATTCCTTGTTTTAAAAATAGTGCTAAGGTTTGAGCGTTGTAGACATTGACGGCGGGGCCGACGACAAAAGGAATCTTTGCCTGTTGAGCAAGTTGTATCGCAGAAATATCATTGGCTTCAATAATAAACTCACCGTTATCAATATATTGCTTCATCACACTGAGTTCACTTCGTGACTCGAGTAAAGCCATTGTGGATAGCACAACTTGTTTGCCATTGTCAGCAAGAGTTCTCGCGGTACTAAGCCAATCTTCAGGTTTGAACTCTCTACGCTTAGAGCACACTGTTTCACCGAGGTAAATAATATCAGCTTGTGACTCATTTGTTTTGTTGTAAAACGCTTCGGTATCCTGTTTCGACCAAAAATAGAGTAAAGGGCCAAGTGCATATTTCATTAAATTAACTTCCTTTTATTGCCATTGACGATGATAGGCGCCAAGCGTAGTTTGCGTCCCTTCAGACAAGTTGGCTAAGGTTGAATTCCAAGTATCAGACACCTGGTAGGTTTGTGGGTTGGCGATATAGGTATCAATTGCAGCGCGCCATGTTCTTGTCACTTGTTCAACATAAGCAGGACTACGCTGGCGACCTTCTATTTTTACCGATGCGACGTTAGCGGCGAAAAGCTCAGGTAACAGCGATAATGTATTAAGGCTTGTGGGCTCTTCAAGAGCATGATATGGCTTAGTTTGATTATCTAATTCAGCAACAAAACGCCCTTTACATAAAGTTGGATACCCCGCATTTTCCCCCTGGGCATACTTATCGATTAGGATTTCATTGAGGCGCGACTCTAAGCCTTCTGGCTTTTCTTGCCAGCGGACGTACTTAGCTGGGGAGCAGGCTCCCACAGTATTCGGAGATTCACCTGTCATATAGGAAGATAGGTAGCATCGACCTTCAGACATAATGCACAAGCTACCAAAGGCAAAAACCTCCAAATCGACCCCATGTGGTATCGATTGAGACAATTGTCTAACCTGATGAATGGAGAGTACTCTCGGTAATACGACGCGTTTTACGTTAAATTGTTGTTTATAGAACTCAATTGCAGCACTGTTCGTTGCGGATGCCTGTACCGATAAATGGAGTTCAAGATCTGGGTAACGATTTGCCGCGTATTCTAAAAGTGCTATATCAGCGATAATTAATGCATCGACACCAAGGTCTGCTGCGTTGTCAACGGCTTGAGTCCACCGATTAAAGCGTTCAGGGTGGGCAAATGTATTTAATGCGACATGAATTTTTTTGTCACGATCATGGACGTATTGAACGGCTTTATCGAGTTTTTTTCCAGTAAAGTTTAAGCCAGCAAAATGACGTGCATTCGTTTCGTCTTTGAAGCCGATATAAACGGCATCGGCCCCACAATCGATAGCGGTTTTAAGAGCTGGCAAGTTGCCAGCAGGGCAGAGTAGTTCCATGAAAGTCTGTACCAATATGCAGGAAATATATGTATTTTATGGAAAAAATACATATATGATTTTGACATAAGGCAGGTTTGCGTAAATCTATGTGTGGTTATATTCGATCACTGCTTTTTTGCTCGGCGGTTCTTTGCAAAGAGAGCTTCTATCTCATGTTTCGGCTGAGGTCGGTGGAAATGAAACCCCTGAATAGAGTTGCACTTCATACTCGATAGCAACATTGCCTGTTGCTTCGTTTCGACACCTTCTGCAACGACAAGTAAGTCTAAAGAGCGGCCTAAGTTGATGATATTTTCAATAACCGTTACTTGCTTTGGCAGAACATCAAGCTCGGTAATAAATGAGCGGTCTATTTTTAGCTCATCAATTGGGAAACGTGCAAGATACGCTAATGATGAATAGCCAGTCCCAAAGTCGTCGATTGAGAGGGAAAAACCTAACTTTTTAATTGAGTTAAGCATCTGTAAAGTATGCTCACCATTACTCATAACAGCACTTTCGGTCAGTTCAAAAGTGATATAATTCGCATCAACTTGAGTAGTTTTTAGCAACTTCTCCATATATTCAATCAATTTGGCGTTACAAAATTGTTCTGGAGATAGGTTAATCGCAACTCGTCCAGGCAAGATCCCTTGACGTTTCCAACGCTTAATCGTGGTAAAGACTTCGCGCATTACAACTCGACCTAGGTGCTCTATGAGGCCGGCTTTTTCTGCGACAGGGATAAATGCTGCAGGGCTAATATAGCCTTCAACAGGGTGTTTCCATCGAACTAAAGCTTCAGCACCGCTGATACTAAAGTCTCTTGCATCAACTTTAGGCTGATACCAAACTTCTAATCCACTTTGCTGTAGTGCTTTTTGCAGCTCGATTTCTAGCCATAAGCGAGTTCGTGCTTCTTTATTCATTTGATCGTCAAAATGAATCAGTCTATTACGCCCGCGAGCTTTGGCTTCGTACATTGCAGTATCGGCATTTTGCAATAGAATTCGAGCATCATTGCCATCACCAGGGTAGTTAACACTGCCAATTGAACAAGAAAGTCGCTTACTAAAGTAATTTAAATCAAAAGGTTGATTTATTACGGAGATTACTCGGTCAGAGAGTTGCTCTGCGACATTTTTTGAGTCTGGAGAAGGTATAATGATGCCAAATTCATCGGCACCAAGATGCCCCAATATTGCAGACTTTGGAATTAACCGTTTGAGGCGATTCGCCACTTCACAGATAACTTTATCACCAATGTGATGTCCCAAAGAGTCGTTAATATTTTTAAAATTATCAATATCTAGGTAGAGCAAGATACACGGGGTATCACTGCTGATTATCTTATCTAACCTTTTGGTAAACCCAGTACGATTATAAAGTGCAGTAAGTGGATCAACCATTGGGTCAGACGCAATTATTTGATTGTTATCCGATACACATTCTAATGGAGCATTAATCAAAACTAACGTTGCCTCAGAGCCCAATATCAACGTTTTTTTTGCGACTAGGCTGACCGCACGCTCAGTTAGACATGTAGTGCTTAATAAGCAGTCAGTAGGAGTGTCAGATAACAACTCAATAAATGGAGCCTTAAAAGCGGTTTGAGTTTGAGGATCAACAAAAAGATCATCAATTTTTTCGCCAAGAAAATCTTTCGAGTTATTGAACCCAAGGATTGTCCCCGCTGCAGGGTTCGCGGTGATCACTATATCGTTCTCAACAAGTAGATAACCTTCGTGGAGCGAGTGGGTTAGTGTGGCATACTTGCTTTCCGATTCTTGTAGCGATTTTATTAATATTTGTTTTTCAGACGTATCAAATGCTTGAAAGGTGATTAATGGCGAGCCTTCTCCAACGAGTAACGGAGCTACGGAAATGTGCAATGTCGTTTCAATATTTTGATCGGGTATTGTCACCTCACTTTCAACCAACTCACCTCGAATTGCACGAGCATAATAAGGAGCAAGGTGTTGGTAAATATTTTCACCTAACACTTTACTGTCATTCATTCCAATTAACGCATCATTACTTAAGCCAGCAATATCCATATAGCGTTGGTTGACCGCAACATAATTATGCTGTGAGTCTAGAATCGCAAAGAAAAAAGGACTATGCGATGTGAATTTAGCGAACCAATCTTTGATATCTTGTTTAACCATATTCGATACTATCAATGCTCCGAAGGCGTCGCCTTTATTATCTCCCACTATTTAGTATTCAATGGCTTAGCATCAAATAATCAGCGAGCATCACTCTTGTGATGAGTATAGGTTTTAGAAAGTCGTCTACTTAGTATGATCGATTTTTTGATAAAAGACAGGTTTGAACGTAATCTCTTTCAGTATGATAGGAAATATTCGCTAACAACCTAATGGATAATAGAGCGTGATTAATAAGATACATAGTGGAATCGTTAAAAATGCAGCGACACTTTTGAAATCTCCAGTCCAGTTATTACCAAAATTTGTTCATCGGTTAACCATGCTTGAAGCGCTACGGATGGTATTTAAAGAAGCACTTGAAGATGGGGATTTTGAGTTTCTTGATAGCAAATGGTTAAGAGTTGAAGTGACTGATTTGGATTTACATTGGTATATCGGTTTTAATGATGAACAATTAGTAGTATCTGAGCAGGAGCAAATAGCTGATGTGTGCTTTAGTGGCACGCTAAATGACTTGGTGTTGATTGCTGGGCGAAAAGAAGATCCTGATACACTTTTCTTTCAACGCCGCTTGTCGATTGAAGGAGATACCGAACTTGGTCTCGAAGTGAAAAACCTTATGGACAGTATTGATCTTGACGCCTTACCGAAAACCTTAACAATAATGTTAAATCAGCTAGCCGAATTTGTGCATAAAGGATTACAATCTCCTCAATCCCATAATGAGGTTACCAATGCTTATTCGAACTGAAGCACCTGCTGATATTCTCGCCGTCGACCGCTTATTAAAGCGTACATTTCCCAGAGATCAAGAAGCTAAATTGGTCATGGCATTGCGAGAAAATTCAAATCTTACCCTGGCCCTTGTGGCATGTGATGATAATGGGGCATTAATTGGCCACATTATGTTTAGTCCTGTCACTGTAGAGGGGGTTGATACACATTGGCAGGGCCTAGCGCCACTTGCCGTTGATCCTGAACATCAACATCAAGGGATTGGAAAGCAACTGGTCACTCAAGGGCTGGAATTTCTTACCGATTTTAGTTATCCAGCGTGTGTTGTATTGGGTGATGGGGATTTTTATAGTCAATTTGGTTTTCAAGCGGCAGAAAATATCGGTCTTCGATGCCCATGGGATGTACCAAAAGGCGCATTTCAATTTTGCGAGTTAACGCAAGATGCATCAGATGGAATTCACGGATTGGTAGAATATAGTCCTGAGTTTAATTTGGTCATTTAGCGAGCTCTCAAAGCAAATTAATACTCAAATGGATACAAGTTAGCTTGTATCCATTTTTCGTTTTTGAGTATTAGTAATGATGACATGCACTGGCTTTTGATGGCGATGGTGGTCTTAAGTTGAACAAAAAAGCATCAAAAAATCATTATTTTTCTATGCCAAACGATTACATTTTTTATTTTACTAGGGTTGTATAGATAAAGTCGTTACTCTAATCCTATTGTTATAGGTACAAATTGAGTTGTGAGAAACAGCACTCGGAGAACAGCGATGGAAAAGTTACAAATGGTAGCGCAACAAGCGTTAACTTTAATGGATTTAACCACTTTAAATTCTGATGATACTGACGAAAGAGTTATTGCATTGTGTCAGTCAGCCAAAACACCCTATGGTGCTACAGCCGCAATCTGTATTTATCCGCAATTTATTGAAGTTGCAAAAGCGGCACTAGCAGAGCTTGGCTCTGTCGATATTAAGATAGCAACCGTCACCAACTTTCCTCACGGAAACGCAGACATAGATGTTGCTGTTGCGGAAACGACTGCGGCAGTAAAAGCGGGTGCAGATGAAGTCGATGTTGTTTTCCCTTACCGAGCGCTGATTGCGGGAGATAAAGATATTGGTTTTGAATTGGTGAGCCAATGTAAGAAAGCGTGTGGTGACAATGTTCAATTGAAAGTCATTATCGAAGTCGGCGAGTTGAAAACAGAAACATTGGTGAAGCAAGCGTCTCGAATTTCAATTGAAGCTGGCGCGGACTTTATTAAAACTTCTACTGGCAAAGTAGCGGTAAACGCAACGCCCGAATTTGCTCGGATGATGTTGGAAGTGATCAGTGAATATCGCGATACTCATACTGTTGGTTTTAAGGCGGCAGGTGGTGTTAAAAGTGCCGAAGATGCGCGTATCTATATGGATATGGCACAAGAGCTGATGGGGAAAGAGTTTGTTGTTTCACGCTTCTTCCGTTTCGGTGCATCGAGCCTATTAAATAATCTTCTGATCACGTTAGGGGAAGATGTGGTGGCTTCAGATTCTAAATATTAACCACTAAGGATAGTTCATGTTGCTACCTCAAGAGATTATTCGAAAGAAACGAGATGGTTTGGTGTTAAACCAAGCTGAAATATCACAGTTTGTTCAAGGGATTACTGATAATTCAGTCTCGGAAGGGCAAATTGCTGCGTTTGCCATGGCGGTATATTTTCAAAATATGACGATGGATGAACGTGTCGCTTTGACTTGTGCGATGAGAGATTCTGGCACTGTGGTTGATTGGTCAGCATTTGATTTTGATGGCCCTATTTTGGATAAGCATTCGACCGGTGGAGTGGGTGATGTGGTTTCACTGATGCTTGGCCCATTGGTTGCCGCATGTGGCGGGTATGTTCCAATGATTTCAGGAAGAGGGCTGGGGCACACGGGTGGAACACTGGATAAGTTTTCTGCAATTCCTGGCTATCAAGTTATGCCTAGCTATGACCTGTTCCGAAAAGTGACTCATGAGGTGGGAGTAGCGATTATTGGCCAGACCGGTGATTTAGCTCCCGCAGACAAGCGCTTTTACGCGACACGAGATATTACCGCAACCGTTGAGAGTATTTCATTAATTACCGCATCGATACTGTCCAAGAAGTTAGCTGCGGGGCTAGATGGTTTAGTTATGGATGTAAAGGTTGGCTCAGGTGCGTTTATGCCAACCTATGAGAAGTCACAACAGTTAGCGGAATCAATCGTTGCAGTAGGTAATGGCGCTGGTACCGCAACCTCTGCAATCTTAACTGATATGAACCAAGTGTTAGCCAGTTCTGCCGGTAATAGCGTTGAAGTACGTGAAGCCGTTCGTTTCCTTACTGGTGACTATCAAAATCCTCGCCTGAAGAGCGTTACGATGGAGCTGGCGGCGGAAATGCTACAATTGGGGCGTCTATCGACATCAAAAAATGACGCAATGATTAAGCTTGAGCGAGCATTAGATAGTGGTGCGGCTGCAGAAAAGTTCTCACTGATGGTTGGCAGACTCGGTGGTCCAACGGATTTTGTTGAACATTATGATCGCTACTTAAAACCTGCCGCAATTAGTAAACCACTGATGGCATCATCAGCAGGCGCTATAAACCGAATGGACACTTATGCCATTGGTATGGCTGTGGTTGAACTTGGTGGTGGTCGCCAACGTGCAGAGGATAATATTGACTATGCGGTTGGGTTTGATCAAATCGTTCAATTAGGAGAGCAAGTCGATACCGCAACACCTATTGCAATGATTCATGCACAAAGTGAAGAGGCTTGGAACAGAGCAGCAGAACGATTAACTCAAGCAATCACAATTGGAGAGCAAGAAACTGTTGCTCCTACCATATACGATTACATTCGAAACGATTAAATAAACATAGAAATTAACATAGATATTAATAAAGGAATAAATCATGGCTACTCCACATATTAACGCAGAGATGGGCGATTTTGCCGACGTAGTTTTAATGCCTGGCGATCCCTTACGTGCTAAATATATCGCCGAGACTTTTCTTGAAGATGCAAAACAAGTGTGCGATGTGCGCAGTATGCTTGGATTTACGGGAACTTACCAAGGTCGTAAAGTCTCTGTCATGGGGCATGGTATGGGAATTCCATCATGTTCTATTTACGTAACCGAGTTGTTCAAAGACTATGGCGTAAAGAAAGTGATTCGAGTTGGAAGTTGTGGTGCAGTCAGTGACGATATTAAATTGCGTGATGTTGTTATTGGAATGGGCGCATGCACGGATTCTAAAGTGAACCGTATGCGCTTTAAAGATCATGACTTCGCCGCAATTGCTGATTATAAAATGGTGAAAGCGGCTGAGATGGCGGCAGAAAAGCGTGGTATTGATGTGAAAGTTGGGAATTTATTTTCGGCTGAACTTTTCTATACTCCAGATCCATCCATGTTTGATGTGCTCGATAAGTACGGCATCGTTGGTGTTGAGATGGAAGCAGCTGGCATCTATGGTGTGGCGGCAGAGTATGGAGCAAAAGCACTGGCGATTTGTACGGTTTCTGACCATATTAAACGTGGTGAGCAGACAACCTCTCAAGAGCGTCAAACAACATTTAATGAAATGATTGAAATTGCACTTGATTCAATTATTTTGGGTGATAGTTGGGAGTAACGATACTGTCGTTATTCGGCAATGAGATAGTGAGATACTATCTCATTGCTATTTTGCTTTACTGTTTTAGAAATAAGTTTTCTTGTTTACTGTCGTTTTTCGATTTGCTGATGATGAGCACGGTAAGCAATATTCCACTGATAAAACTGACCAAAATCATTAAATACATATAGCGGTCACTTTTACGGTAATGATGGTCGGAAATTGCGGTCACTTTACCTGTCTCAAAGGTAATTCGAATAAACCCGATGACTCGATTATCCAATAAAATAGGATCGAGAAGTTGCTGCCTCCCAATTCTTGCCGTTTCTAATGGCGTATCAATACCTAATATATCTCTTACTGAGCGGGCTGAGTCACTTGCGGCTAATGGAACGCCTTCAACATCATAAATAGTGGCATCAAAGACAAGGCGATCTTCTGCTAATTGATTGGTTAGAGTAAACAAACGTTCCTGATCTAAATTGGCGAGAGGCTCACTTGCGCTATGTGAGGCTTGAGAAATGAGCAGTTTGGTTAAAGTTTCTAATTGATTGGTCTGGATTCGCTCGTTACCCTTAGTGATCATTACGCTATTTTGCACAGTAAAGAAAAAGATCAGAGAAACCAAGAGAACCGCAATCCCTCGAATTACTACGCGAAATGAGAAAAGAGAACCATCCATACAGCACCAAATGTAAAGAATTTCAGATTTTGTCCATATTGAGACTTGCGTTTGTAAATTGCAATAGGGTAACGTCTGGATAAATTAAACAAGGGTTATCTACATGGACGCATTGAAAACACTGTCGATTAAAAAACATACGACATTATTACAGAGAATCTCACTTGAACGTTTTGTTGTCAAAACGGGCAAAACAGAAGGTGGCTGGATTTTATTTGGTGATATTTTGATGGAAGATCAATTTGAACAGATTGACTTCTACACCGGTATTGAAAACACCATCGTTGCTGCATGGAAAGTAGGACACTATGAAGTTGCTCTTATGTCAGGGATACTGACAGAACAACATTTGGAAATTATTGATGCGTTAGAGCTAGATGCCGCTTCAACCGCCGATTTACCGGATTTGACCAAGCCAGGGCTTGTGTTAATGGATATGGATTCAACGGCGATTCAAATTGAATGTATTGATGAGATCGCTAAATTGGCCGGTGTAGGCGAAGAAGTTTCTGAAGTTACTGAAAGAGCAATGCAAGGTGAATTGGACTTTGAACAAAGTTTACGTCAACGGGTTGGAAAGCTGGCTGGTGCAGATGAATCTATTCTTGAGGAAGTACGTAGTACCTTGCCATTAATGCCAGATTTACCGGAATTGGTTGGAACACTAAAGCAACTAGGCTGGAAAGCGGCGATTGCTTCCGGTGGATTTACCTACTTTTCCGGTCATTTACAGCAAACCCTTGGTTTAGATCATGCAGAATCAAATACCCTTGAAATAATTGATGGAACATTGACTGGGAAGGTGCTGGGTGATGTTGTTTCTGCTCAGACTAAAGCCGATATTTTACTTAAGCTAGCAAATGAATACCAATTGGATATTGCGAATACTGTTGCCGTTGGTGATGGTGCAAATGACTTAGTGATGATGTCTGCTGCTGGGCTAGGGGTGGCTTTTCATGCAAAACCAAAAGTTCAGCAACAAGCGCAAACCGCGGTTAAATATGCTGGGTTAGGTGGAGTACTATGTATCTTGTCAGCCAGTCTGGCATTGCAAAATAAGCTATCTTGGTTAGACCGCAGCTAATTTAGATAGATCCATGATGAAAGCTGGGAAGAAATGTTGCCCGGCTTTCATGTTAGTTTTTAACGAGCAAGCTCTAAACGTATTAATACTTCATCGGTAATATCGATGATTTCCCCATACCCTGTAATCGTAGACATTTCTTTCTCAATTGTTCTTGCATGATAACTACTAATATTGCTTAGTTCAGCTAAGTCCTGCTTGAGTAGTGATGTTATTGGGTCGAAAACAGGGGTTCCACTCATTCTAATAACAAAAACATCTCCAAGCAGTTTAGAGTCTTCAATGAACGCTATACGCTCTCGCACATTAACAAACTCGCTATGTAATTTGACATTAACAGATCGAACTCGGTCACCAAATTTCCGAACGGCAATATAAATCTCATTATATTGAGGGTGAGCATCATCAACATGCTTCATCGGAAGTGCTAAAAGACTACTAGTATGTCCTTTGAAAATAGGTTCAAGTGAAATTCGTTCGTTACGGCCTAGTTTTGCAAACATCATTATACAAGAATCTAACGGGTAATTGACGCCGATAGCCTTCGTTTGCAAATTTGTTCGTTTTCGTTCAACAAAAAGTGGAGAGCACATTACACGAGCAAGTAAAATATGGTGTAAAGCTTCAAGTAACTTGTCGCTCGGTAACATTTCTTGGCATATCGTTAGCTTATCTAAATTAATATCGATGAGGCGATTGAAGAAGTTAATTATTTTTAACGACCATGGTGTGTCTAAAATAACTAATTGAACTTCTTTACCATTTGATCCAACGCGGACTATTTTGTATTCCACTCGATGTAGTGGGAGTTTTTTGTTATATAGTTTTAATTCTTTAAAATCGATTAGGGCTGTCGTCCCAATTTTAGAACTTATTGGCTCATCGAGTTTTAAACACAACCCCCGTTTTGAAATGTCCACGGATAATCCATTTATTTCTCTGTCATCCAATGAAAATGAGATCGGAGAATGTAAGGTATAGCGAGGTTCTTTACGCTGTGGGCGAGCGTCAAAGTAAACGGACATTGGAGTCGCAGTGACGGCTCGCGATTGACGAAACGGTGCGAGAGCTTTGCTGGTAAGATTTGGTTTATCGACGAGCTGGTAATCATTAGCCGTAGATGGCCCACCAATTTCCTGCAATAACCCAAAATGAGTGAGCGAGGCTAAATCTTCAGTCAACTCAGGTTGTTCAGTTTCAAGGCTTAGTCGTTCTTTCTCAGAAAGTTCAAATATTGAGACTTTAAATACGCGCCACGATGGTCTTTTAGCACCTAAATGCCAAAATAGCTTACGAATCTCAGGAGAGGCCTCGGGCATCATCATAGAAAAAAATAACGTTTTAGTATCATGCTCATGTTTAAAACTATAAATGGTATTGCTGCTTCCCTTTACACCAGGTTTAGCAAGTAACGCCATTCTTTCTTGGTTAAACATGGCACTTAAGGTCTGTTGGTTTCTTTCGTCTTTCCAGTATTGCCAAATATCTTGATTGCTTTCTGTCAGTAATACAGCCTTGAGCTCGTTGTTGCTGAAAAAAACCGGCAGTTGGCACGCATGCTTAAGAAACATATGTTCAAACGCACGAGTGCGGGCTCGAATGATTTTATCTTGATTGTCATGGCGTGCGCGTTGAGCTTCATTTTTTAACGATAAATCAATGATTTGTGTAACCAAAGAAGAGTCGTTTACCTGTATTGCGCGTAAGTACTTTACGGAGTCAGTTTCATCTATATCATCAATACCTAGAATACGATACGAGACAGGATCTTGATGGCCGTAAATACCAAGCTTTTTAATGAACTCACTAAATTCAACGTCAATAATGTCGCCTAATCCATATTCAAAGGTGCTTGGGACTTTGAATCGAGCACCAGAAGGCGATATGTCAGAGGTAGCACCGTAAATTTTCTGGTTTCTTGAGAGTTTAATTTCAACTTGGGAGTGAATTTTAAGACGATTTTCTTTGCGTTTTAAGTCGTAGCCAAGATGAATTGCTTCAACTTCAAAGGGGAGTGTTTCTTCTTCTTGACTGTATTGCTCTTCTGTTCCTCGCTCACGCATAACACGAAGGTTATTACGGGTATTATAGAGAGACTCCCATACACCGTCCGTATATGAACCAAATTTTTTATAATTGCGATGGTAATCGTTAAATGCAACATCATCGAGCCAATGCGTAATTCCATTTAAATGGTATTCATGACACTCTCCCGCAACTCGGCCTCGCAAATCAACGTTGCGATTACATGGTGTCATGAGTCGATTAAGCTCCATTTTTACCAGTAACTTAAGAGAAGGAGACTTCCCCGATGTCATTTGATCAAGTATGCCTTCAAAATCTTCGGAGTGGTAAACAGGAATTAATCGTTCAGCTATTGATAGAATTTCAGTCGATTGCATAGTTCTTTGTTAAGATGTACCGGTTAGATATACTATCGGCATTGAGAAAATTATCTTTAGTGGCTTGTTTCTATTATTCATTATAGTAGCCTCGAAAGTATGTTTGTTAGTAAATTGTCGAGTCAAATTAGAGTAAAAGAGGCGAAATGGCGACTAAAGTAAAACGCGCGTATGTCTGTAATGATTGTGGAGCAGACTTCCCTCGCTGGCAAGGACAATGCAGTGCTTGTGGGGCATGGAACACCATTTCAGAAGTTAGACTGGCAGCTCAACCAAAAGGTGGCCTAAAAGATAGGCATTCTGGATATGCAGGCGCGGTAGGTGAGAATAAAGTTCAAACCTTAGATGATATTGACCTTCAAGAAGTCCCCCGTTTTAGCAGTGGATTCGCTGAATTTGATCGCGTTCTTGGTGGTGGTATTGTACCTGGCGCTGCGATATTAATTGGTGGTAGTCCAGGAGCTGGTAAGTCGACATTGCTCTTGCAAACCATGTGTTATCTCGCTGAGAACATGCCGACACTATATGTCACCGGTGAAGAATCATTGCAGCAAGTCGCCATGCGAGCGGTTCGTCTTGGCTTACCTAATGATAAGTTAAAGATATTCTCTGAAACCAATGTCGAGAATATTTGTATTGTTGCTGATAAAGAACAGCCGAAGATTATGGTCATTGACTCGATTCAAGTCATGCATGTTTCTGATGTGCAATCTTCTCCTGGTACGGTATCGCAAGTAAGAGAGTCAGCCAGTGCATTAACTCGATACGCCAAACAGAATAATGTTGCTGTGTTTATTGTTGGCCATGTTACTAAAGATGGAACGCTTGCTGGCCCTAAAGTGCTCGAACATATTATTGATTGCTCAGTTTTGTTGGATGGCAGTATTGATAGCCGCTTTAGAACCATGCGCAGTCATAAAAACCGTTTCGGAGCCGTGAATGAGCTTGGCGTTTTTGCCATGACAGAGCAGGGGATGCGTGAAGTAAAAAATCCATCAGCTATATTCTTAACTCGAGGTGACGAAGAAACCTCAGGCAGTTCTGTAATGGTCATTTGGGAAGGGACTCGCCCACTACTTGTCGAAATCCAAGCGTTGGTCGATTACTCCCAACTTGCGAATCCACGTCGTGTTGCAGTCGGGTTAGAACAAAATAGGCTTTCTATGTTATTGGCCGTTTTGCATAAACATGGTGGCTTGCAAATGGCTGATCAAGACGTATTTGTCAATGTCGTTGGTGGAGTGAAAGTCACCGAAACAGGAGCAGATTTGGCGCTATTAATGGCGTTACTCTCTAGTTTTAAAGGAAAACCTCTGGCAAAAGATGTGGTGGTTTTCGGTGAAGTCGGACTGGCTGGAGAGATTCGTCCAGTCCCAAGTGGGCAAGAACGTTTAAATGAAGCCTTTAAGCATGGCTTCAGAAAGGCTATTATTCCCGCAACCAATATGCCCAAGGGTGGTATTGAAGGAATGCAAATTCATGCGGTGAAGAAGCTTTCGGATGCAATTAGTGCATTTGATGAGCTATAAATTGCAGAAAGAGTAAACAAATAGGTGAAAGATCGCTACGCTTATTACGTACTCAAAAGAATGTAAAAGTGTCCCTGAATCATGATAGGATTCGGGTGAAAATAATTTAATCCAAAGTGCTCGTGGGACTACCAGTCTGAAAAGATTGTGGTATACTCTGCGCGCACTTTATACCTTATTAACAGAGTAAGACAATGACTGACTTATCAAAATACAGAAACATTGGTATTTTCGCGCACGTAGACGCGGGTAAAACTACCACTACTGAGCGTATCCTAAAGCTGACTGGTATGATCCATAAAACTGGTGAAGTACATGATGGCGAATCAACTACAGACTTCATGGAACAGGAAGCTGAGCGCGGTATTACAATCCAATCTGCTGCGGTAAGTTGCTTCTGGGATAATCACCGTTTTAACGTAATCGACACCCCTGGACACGTAGACTTTACAGTTGAAGTATATCGTTCACTGAAAGTTCTAGATGGCGGTATCGGTGTATTCTGTGGTTCAGGCGGCGTAGAGCCTCAGTCTGAAACTAACTGGCGTTATGCGAATGACTCTGAAGTTGCTCGTGTTATCTTCGTTAACAAATTAGACCGTATGGGTGCAGACTTCTACCGTGTTGTAGAGCAAGTGAAAAAAGTACTTGGCGCTAACCCAATGGTAATGACACTTCCAATCGGTATCGAAGATGATTTCGTAGGTGTAGTTGACGTATTAAGCCGTAAAGCTTACGTTTGGGATGACACAGGTCTTCCAGAAAACTACACAGTTGAAGATGTTCCTGCAGATATGGTTGACGATGTTGAGCAATATCGTGAAGAACTAATCGAAATGGCAGTAGAACAAGACGACGATCTTATGATGGCATACATGGAAGGTGAAGAGCCTTCACTGGAAGACATCAAACGTTGTATCCGTAAAGGTACTCGTGACCTAGCGTTCTTCCCAACTTACTGTGGTTCAGCGTTTAAAAACAAAGGTATTCAATTAGTTCTTGATGCTGTTGTTGATTACTTACCTGCTCCGACAGAAGTTGATCCTCAGCCTCTTATGGACGAAACCGGTGCAGAGACTGGCGAGCATGCAATTGTATCTGCTGATGAAACCTTTAAAGCACTAGCATTCAAAATCATGGATGACCGTTTCGGTGCGTTAACTTTCGTACGTATTTACTCTGGTAAATTAAACAAGGGTGACACCATCCTTAACTCATTTACAGGTAAAACTGAGCGTGTTGGCCGTATGGTTGAAATGCAAGCTGATGATCGTAAAGAACTTACTAGCGCGCAAGCGGGTGACATCATTGCGATTGTGGGCATGAAAAATGTTCAGACAGGTCACACTCTATGTGATCCTAAAGATCAAGTAACTCTAGAGCCAATGGTATTCCCAACACCAGTAATCGAAATCGCAGTTAAGCCTAAAGATAAAGGTTCAACTGAGAAAATGGGTATCGCCATCGGTAAAATGGTTGCTGAAGATCCATCTTTCCAAGTTGAAACTGATGAAGATTCAGGTGAAACCATCCTTAAAGGTATGGGTGAATTACACCTAGACATTAAAGTTGATATCTTGAAGCGTACTTACGGTGTTGATCTAGAAGTAGGTAAACCTCAAGTAGCTTATCGTGAAACTATCACGAAAGAGATCGAAGATAGCTACACGCACAAGAAACAGTCTGGTGGTTCTGGTCAGTTCGGTAAGATCGATTACCGTATCAAACCAGGTGAAGCTAACTCTGGCTTTACTTTTACCTCTACAGTTGTTGGTGGTAACGTACCTAAAGAATTCTGGCCTGCAGTTGAAAAAGGCTTTGGTTCAATGATGGAAGAAGGTGTTCTTGCTGGATTCCCAACGTTAGACGTTGAAGTTGAACTGTACGATGGTGCTTTCCACGCAGTCGATTCATCTGCAATCGCATTTGAAATCGCAGCGAAAGGTGCATTCCGTCAATCTATGCCTAAAGCAGGCGCTCAGTTGCTTGAACCTATCATGAAAGTTGATGTGTTCACTCCTGATGATCACGTTGGTGACGTTATCGGTGACTTGAACCGTCGTCGTGGCATGATTAAAGACCAAGAAGCTGGTTTGACTGGCGTTCGTATTAAAGCAGATGTACCTCTTTCAGAAATGTTTGGTTATATCGGTTCACTACGTACAATGACATCTGGTCGTGGTCAGTTCTCTATGGAGTTCTCACACTACTCAGCATGTCCAACAAACGTTGCTGAAACTATCATCGCTGAAGCGAAAGAGCGTAAAGAAGCTAAATAATATTTAGAATTTCTTTTTCGTAATTGAAAGCCTCGATTTATCGGGGCTTTTTTGCGTTTAAATTTTGGTATTTAGATCGAAATTTATTGAAGTGATAGATCCGGTTTTGAATAAATAAGAAGCGTGTTTGTTGAGTAACTAAAATGTATCTCACAGTTTTTATATGAGATTTGTGGAAACGTTTACACCTTGGGCCTATGGTCACAAAAGTGATAAATAGGCCTTGTTAGAATGGATCTTAATTGGCAATGACAAACCTGCAGAACGTTATGTCTATTAGGTTTTCTGCCTTGAACTTAGTAATGGCTGTTTAGAGAAAAAGCATGAACGAATTTGATCCAGTTGAACATCCACATCGTCGGTTTAACCCATTAACAGGACAATGGGTTTTAGTTTCACCGCACCGAGCGAAACGCCCTTGGAGTGGTCAAGATGAAAAGCCAGCGGTTGGTTATCTTCCTTCGTATGAGAAAGAGTGCTTTCTTTGCCCAACCAATACCCGAATTTCTGGAGATAAAAACCCAGACTATAAGGGAACGTATGTGTTTTCTAATGACTTTGGTGCTTTGATGCCAAATACGCCGGATGCTCCTAAGTCTGATAATGAATTGTTTAGAAGTGAAGGTGCTCAAGGCTTAAGTCGAGTTATGTGCTTTTCGCCCGATCACAGTAAAACATTGCCAGAATTGCCGGTTGACTCTATCTATCAAGTGATCGAAACATGGTGTGAGCAGCTCGTAGAATTAAGAGAGAAATACCTCTGGGTTCAATTGTTCGAAAATAAAGGTGAGACGATGGGGTGTTCACAACCACATCCTCATGGCCAAATTTGGGCTAATAGCTTTTTGCCCAATGAGATCGCTCGCAAAGAAGAAAACCTTAAAACTTACTTCTCTAATCATGGGAAAAATTTACTGCTTGAATATGCGTTAGCGGAAAGTGCAGATGGTGCACGTACCGTCGTTGAAACAGATGATTGGATTGCTGTTGTTCCCTATTGGGCTGCTTGGCCGTTTGAAACCATGCTTCTACCGAAATTTGCAGTAACTCGAATGGAACAACTTACCGAAGCGCAAAAATACAGCTTAGCCGTTACGATGAAAAAGTTAACAAGTCGATATGACAATCTCTTTGAATGTTCTTTTCCTTACTCAATGGGGTGGCATTATGCACCTTACTTTTCGCAAGGAGAGGCAACAGAACACTGGCAGCTTCACGCTCTCTTTTATCCGCCGCTACTTCGTAGCGCCACGGTCCGTAAGTTTATGGTTGGGTACGAGATGCTTGCTGAAACTCAGCGAGATTTAACCGCAGAACAAGCCGCTGAGCGTCTAAGAGCTGTAAGCGATATCCACTATAAAGAAGCGTAGCCAGATACCATAAAATTAATGTGAAATAATTTAGGAAATAGAGTCATGAAACAGCTTGTCGAAGCGGTAAAGAATTCATTTTTAGAGCGATTTGGTTCAGCTCCTCACTCTTTTATTCAAGCTCCAGGCCGGGTGAATTTAATTGGAGAGCATACTGATTACAATGATGGCTTTGTCTTGCCTTGTGCGATTAATTATCAAGCTGTGGTCGCCGCTTCTCGCCGAGCAGATTCTATCGTTCGTGTCGTTGCGGTCGATTATGATAATGAAGTCGATCAATTCGATATCTCGCAGCCTATCACCTTCGTGGAAGGAAAGTTATGGGCCAATTACATCCGCGGTGTCGTGAAGTTTTTACTCGCACGTGGCTACTCATTTAACGGTGCAGATATCGCGGTCAGTGGTAATGTGCCTCAAGGTGCGGGGCTTAGTTCATCGGCGGCACTTGAAGTTGTTATCGGCCAAACCTTTAAAGAGCTCTACACCCTGCCAATTAGCCAAGCTGATATTGCGCTTAATGGCCAGCAAGCTGAAAATGAATTTGTTGGTTGTAACTGTGGGATTATGGATCAACTTATCTCTGCTCAAGGGCAAGAAAATCATGCATTGTTGATCGATTGTCGTAGCCTTGAAACCGAAGCGGTCTCAATGCCAAATAACCTTTCTGTGGTCATTATTAATTCGAATAAAAAGCGTGGCCTAGTGGACAGTGAATACAATACACGCCGTGAACAGTGTGAAGAGGCCGCTAAAATATTTGGCGTTAAAGCATTGCGAGATGTCAATATGGCACAGTTTTCAGAGTGTAGAAATGAGCTAAGTGATGTTGTTGCTATGCGATCTCGACATGTTATTAGTGAAAATGAACGCACTGTAAGAGCCGCAAAGGCACTGCGCGAAGGTAATATCGCATTGTTAAGTGAGTTGATGGAGCAATCGCATATTTCAATGCGAGATGATTTCGAAATAACCGTAAAGGAAATTGATTTCATTGTAGATTTAGTTAAGTCAGTGGTTGGTGTTGAAGGTGGAGTACGTATGACGGGGGGCGGGTTTGGTGGCTGCGTGGTATCCGTTGTTCCTCCTCATTTGGTGGACGCCGTTAAAAACATTATTGAAGAAAAATACCATGCTGAAACCGGTTTGCACGCTTCAATTTACGTTTGTCATGCAACGCCGGGCGCTGGCTTAGTCGAGGAAGTATAAAAATGAGTTCTCCACTGTTTCAATCAATGACTTTAACCCTTGCTTCTGATGGAAATATGGCAAATATTGTGGAGCTTACCAATAGTCAAGGAAGCTCGATTGTTGTCATGGACATTGGTGCAACCTGGCTAAGTTGTTCGCTGGCTTTAAAATCTGGCGAGCGTCGAGAGGTGCTACTTGGCATCGCAACCATGGAGCAGTTTCTCTCTCAAGGTGCTTATTTAGGGGCGAGTGTTGGTCGCTATGCGAATCGGATTAAACAAGGCCGCTTTTCAATTGCTGAACAGGCGTATCAACTTTCAGTAAATCTAGGTGGAAACACCTTACATGGTGGTGAAGTCGGTTTTGATAAGCAGCGCTGGGACATTATTGAGCAAGCTGACAACACAGTCACAATGACGTTTACATCGCCAGATGGTGATCAGGGTTTTCCTGGAAACCTAGAGGCTAAAGTCTCTTATACCTTAACCGAAGAGAACCGCGTTGAAATAGAATACAGCGCTCAGTGCGATAAAGCATGCCCAGTGAATTTAACCAATCATGCTTATTTTAACTTACTGGGCACTGATTCCGACCAGTTGTGTTTGGAGCATACCTTGAAGCTTGAGTCGAAGTCTTTTCTACCAATCAATGATGTGGGGATTCCGTTGGGAATCAATGAATCGGTTGAAGGTAATGGTTTTGATTTTCGTCAGCCTAAGCAAATAGCGAAAGAGTTTCTGTTGGATGAGCAACAAAAAAGCGTGAATGGTTACGATCATAGTTTTATTTTACCTCAGACAAATTCGCTTTATTCTCCAGCGGCAACACTGACGTCACCTGATAATGAAGTGACGATGACAGTGTTTACTGATAAGCCTGCGATTCAACTTTATACAGGGAACTTCTTAGGCGGTACACCTCGGCGTGAAGGTGGAGTGTATGCAGATCATGCGGGTGTTGCGCTTGAAACGCAGTACTTGCCAGATTCTCCCAATCATCCAGAATGGCCACATTCCAATTCGATCTTAGAACCCGGTGACGAGTACTGTTTTACAACAGTATATCAATTTGACGTTTCTTAATAAGTGAACGTCAAATCATGTAAATTAAATGCTATTCGCAAGCTCGAATGGCTTTTTATAATGGAGAAACAGAATCGCGTTGAACTAAGCTTGGTGTGAACTGAAGCTGGTCGCTATCGGGAGCTTCTCCTCTGGCGAGCTCTAACGCAAGGGTTGTCGCCTTCTCAGCCATTTCTTGAATAGGATAAAGAATAGTTGTTAACCGAGGTCTGACATAGCGAGCAATCGTCGCATCGTCAAATCCAATAACCGACATAGCATCCGGAAGCGCCACATTGTGTTCCTCCAATACAGAAATTGCTCCAGCAGCCATATTATCGTTGTAAGCGACTACTGCACTGATATCAATTGACTTGCAAAGCAGGTCAGACATCGCTTTTTCTCCCCCTTCTGAATTAGGTTCAGCACTTTCGATATAATCAGAATTTAACACAATTCCGTGCGCCTTGAGGGCAGCTAAATAGCCATTGATTCGTTGCTGAGCATCTTCAATATGGTGGGTCGATGCAATACAAGCGATGTTCCGATGTCCTTGCTGAATTAGGTATTCCGTCGCAATATATGCACCTTTTTCATTGTCCAAAGAAATACAACGATCGGCGATTTCGGGGATATGACGGTTGATCAGAACTAAAGAGGGGATCTCTTTAGAGAAACTGATTAACTCTTGATCTGAAAGGCGTTTCGAATGAATCACCAGTGCATCACAACGATTGTTGATTAGCAGTTCGATGACTTTACGTTCTTTATCTGCTTCATGATAACCATTGCCAATAAGAATTTGCTTACCATTTTCTTGAGCAACATTGTCAACGGCTTTAACCAGTGAGCCGAAAAATGGATCGGAAACGTCACTCACTAAGATGCCAATCGTATTACTGCTTTGGCTGACCAATGCTCGAGCAGCGGCATTAGGGCGATAGCCTAACGATTTCATTGCGACCGTTACAGAATCTATCGATGACTGACTTGCTTTCGGTGAGTGGTTAATGACTCGTGAAACCGTTGCAACAGATACTCCAGCGAGTCGTGCGACATCTTTAATGGTTGCCATAGCAGTTTAATCCGTAAACAATTCTTTAAATGTAATGGCTATTTAACGTAATGAAAAATAAAGCCATACATTTAAGGATGAAGTAAGAACAATACCTTATAGAATAAGGCGTTGATCTTAGTGTAAACGTTTTTAGTAAACTAAATGAGGTTTAGAGTCTAGAAATGTTTGTTACTACACGGTTTGGTTAAAAATAGAGAAACTCACGTACATTTTTAGAGTCTCTTTAAGCCTGTATAATGAATTAACGATTTCCCGTTATGGGTTGGAGTAGTCTGTCGATCATCGCTAACTTAGTCTGGTTAACGCCGGCATAATTGATATAAAGCGGGCTACTACGATCGTTCGCAATAGGGTGTTGCCAACCAAGTGTATTATCGATAAAAAATTGAGCAAAAGATTCTGAAACTTCCAAACACCCTTCCAATACGGTATCCACATAAGTTTGTAATATTGGTGTTTTTTCACATGGTGGGAGTGGTTTATTTTTGATATAAACCCACACCAAATCATCGTCTTTCAATATTTTATTAGGTTTGCTTGTACCGAGAGGTTGTGTATTGAAGTTGATGGTTTTTGGGTCAATTTTGTGGCGATGGTATCCATGTTCACGTTTATCAAAGTTCGCTAGTTCATCGTGGTTAATTTCAAGTAACACACCGTTCACTTGTCCTTCACCGATATCGACGACTAAAGGCGAAGCTACTAACGTGGTATCAATTTTCCCCCAATGACGAACTAATCCATGCACAATGACTGGTAGGGCATGCCCAGTTTGTCCTGTTAGTTGGCGTGATGATGAGTTCATTAGGCTTCCATAACCAAAGATATAATTTGCCACATTTTCTCCTATTTATCATTACAGTATGGGTTAGTTAGATTAGAGGCTTTGTATGTAATATCAAGCCTGTTTTGGGTTTTCCTCTTTCTGATAGGTTTGTAATTTTGTGTCCATTAAACATTAAGTAGTCATTTTAACTTTCTATTGTTGTGTTGAAAAGACTCAAATTAGATTGATTTTATTGTTAATTTATTGATATGTATTAAGTTTTTATCTGGATTGATTTTTGCATTAATGAATTATTATTTTTATGGTTACGGTTATTTTGGGGAAGGTAGAGATGGTGAATATCGTTGATCGCAAGCAAGAGTTATTAATTCCACCATTGTTTCGGCTAGGATTTCGTCCTTTTTTTCTGTTGGGAAGTGTTTATGCAGTGATTGCCATTATTTTGTGGGTTGTCATGCTTCATTTAGGTCAACCAGAACAACTTCAAGTGCCTGCGTTATGGTGGCATGTACATGAAATGCTCTTTGGTTTTGCCTTTGCTATCGTAGTGGGATTTTTATTAACCGCAGTGCAAAATTGGACGGGTATTAATGGTACTAAGCACTATTTTCTTATCTTGCTTTCATCGCTGTGGCTGTTGGTTCGAGTGTTGTTCTGGGTTGATATTCCAGTTGCTTGGGTTTTGTCGCTTGAACTTGTGTTTATTGCGTTGTGTGGGTACGAAATTGGCTGGCGAGTTGTTCGTGCCAAACGTTGGAACAACCTTATTTTTATTGGTTTATTCATACTTGCGTTTATTGCCGATATTGCCAGTTTTAGAACACTAGCAGAAGATGCACCTTTTAGTTCATCAGATGTGTGGATGGCAATGCTATGGTGGTTTACATTACTGCTATCAGTGATGGGGGCTCGAGTCATCCCTTTCTTTACCGCTCGTCGTTTTCAGTTTGAGAAACCGCAAAACAGTAAATGGCTTGATATTTTATCAAATGCTCCACTGATCATTTTATTCGGTAGCAGCTTTATTACGACACAGCATAATACTCTCGTGGCAGTATTGATGCTGATTTCTGGTGTTGCTCAGTTAGTTCGTTTGTGGCGTTGGCAACCATTGAAAACATTCTCTGAACCTCTAGTTTGGTCACTACATTTGGGGTATTTGTGTATTCCCTTGTCGTTAATACTGCGAGCGGGTTTGGGAGACAGTTTCCTTTCTCACAACCTACTTCATCTATTTGTTATTGGTGCTTTGGGTGGGATTATTTTATCTATGATAAGTCGTGTTACTCTGGGTCATACGGGAAGGAACGTATACGCCGGACCCAATATGAAGTGGGCATTTGTACTGCTCTTTAGTGCTGCGATTATTCGGAGTTTCGCCTTACCACTTTTCCCGCAGTTTTATTTTGCAATCATTGATATAACAGCGACGGTATGGATAGCGGCATTTGGGATCTTTATTTTCAAGTTCGCGCCAATGTTGGTTCAAACTCGGGCTGATGGTAACCCCGGTTAATTTAGGTTGAGTTCTTATTTTATCGGCAAATAAAAAGGCTAGCACATCGTGTGCTAGCCTAATTAATTTATTGATTTATCGTATAATTTTAGTCGTCGAACTAGTTATTGCTGTGCAACTCAGAATTAAGTTCAACAGCAGATTTATTTGCTAGACATTCAACCTGACCTGTCATTGAGTTACGACGGAAAAGAAGGTCAGAAACACCGGCTAGGTCACGAGCTTTAACGGTTTCCAGTTTATTTCCTTCTTTATCTAACATCTGAACTTTTGTACCAGCTGTAACATATAGACCAGACTCTAGGGTACAACGATCGCCTAGAGGGAAACCTAAACCGGCATTTGCGCCAAGTAGAGAGTTTTCACCGATAGAAACCACCACAGTACCACCGCCAGATAGTGTACCCATAATAGAAGCACCGCCACCGATATCTGAACCATTGCCAACTAGAACGCCTGCTGAAATACGACCTTCAACCATGCTCACGCCAGTTGTTCCAGCATTGAAGTTTATGAAGCCTTCGTGCATCACTGTCGTACCTTCACCCACATGTGCGCCCAAGCGAACACGAGAAGTATCAGCAATACGGATACCTGCAGGAACAATGTAATCCACCATTTTCGGGAATTTGTCGACACAATCAACGCTAAGAGTACGGCCAGCTAAGCGAGCTTCAATTTGACGTTCAGCAAGTTCTGGAAGGTCGATTGGGCCTTCATTTGTCCATGCGATGTTGTGCAGTAAGCCAAAGATTCCATCAAGTACTGTGCCGTGTGGTTGAACAAGGCGATGAGAGATCAGTTGAAGCTTTAAGAAGCCTTCAGCTACAGACTGTGGCTTTTCATCTGTGCTCAGGATAACAATCACTAACGATTGATCCGATTGAGCAGCTTTCTCTGCAAATGCCGCAGTATCAGTTTGACCGTTTGCCGCGAACGCTTGAGCAATATCAGCACATTGGCTAGGAGTAATTTCGATTGCTTTGTTGCCATCGGTATAGCCAACAAGAACGGCTAGACCTGTAATTAAAGCATCACTAGGATTTAGGATAGGTGCTGGGAAGAAAGCTTCGATAATTTTTCCATCACGATTCTTTGTGGTGGTTCCGAGAGCAAGTGCGAAGTTGGCCATTATTTTCTCCAATTATTTTTTCATTGAGTACCGATGCGTCATCGACACTAAAACTATTATGTGGGACATGATAAAGAGCATGTCTTTCTCTGGAAAGCTTTCTATAAGATAAAGTCTGCTAAACGATATGTTTTGTCGTTTTAGATATATATATCTTCACTAAGAAATTATCAAATCTAAAAAAGGAGCTGATGAGCTCCTGATTTTTTTCGTTCTGGGTTTTCAGGTTATTCGAACTACGCTGCTTGATCAGAATCTGGCTTAGCGTTAGTTTCAGCATCTGAAATTTTTTCGACTTTGGTGTTCTTTGGGCTTGGGCGGCGTTTTGCCCCTAACGCAAAGAGAACTTCGTCTTTATTTTGAGCTAAGTGAAGAGCAAGCTTCTCTTGAATATCTTCGTCTGGTAACAGTTCACTCTTACTCAGTAGTGCAAAGAGCTCATCTGCCATATCTAACATTTTGTCATAGGCATCAGCTTCGGCTTTTGAGGTGAATGTCATCTTCTCTTCTCCGTTACGCTCAACCACGTACTTGACGATTACAGCCATGGTAGTTCCTCTAGTTTTTAAAATTGAATACTGGTTTTTTATACAGCCTTGAATGGCAAATGTCTAGCTGATTTCGAACGGTAACGATTATTCAACCATGTAGGTAAATAAGATATTATGGCAGTAGCAGAATTTTGTTCAAATCTCCCTTTAAAAACAGTGATGTGCTAATCTAATTCTCCATTTATCGTAATCGGTTGGGATCGTATTGTTCTCTGTATTTCACTCGAATCAGCTTGAAACCTTAAAAATTATCTTAGTCCACTTAATTAAAGCGGACCCGCTCGATAATCCTTTCACGCCGGAAACCATATTGGTTCAAAGTCCTGGCATGTCACAATGGCTAAAAATGGAACTTGCCAACGAGTTTGGCGTCGCGGCGAATATCGACTTTCCATTGCCCGCGACGTTTATATGGGACATGTTTAGCCAAGTGCTTCCTGATGTTCCCAAGCGTAGTGCTTTCAATAAAGAGGCTATGACCTGGAAGTTAGTGACGATCATTCCCACCTTATTGGAGTTGGATGAATTTTCCCCGCTAAAACAGTATTTGTCCCGTGACGATTCTGCATTACGATTGTTTCAATTAGCAGGAAAAATTGCTGATATCTTCGATGGCTATTTGGTGTATCGACCTGACTGGATTGACTCATGGCAGAAAGACATTCCCGTTTTGGAGATTGAAGAGGAACATCCTTGGCAGCCGATTCTTTGGCGACATCTCTATCAGGAAACACTCGCGTTAGATCAGTCCCATTATCATCGTGGCAATTTGTATCAAGCATTTATTGACGCTATTGAAAAAGGCGAGATAGACACCAGCCGCCTGCCGAAACGATTGTTTATTTTTGGTATTACCGCATTGCCTCCACGCTACCTTGATGCGCTAAAAGCCTTGAGTAACTACATCGATATCTCATTAATGTTTGCGAATCCTAGTCAGCATTATTGGGGTGAAATCAGAGACCAAAAATACTTAGCTTCACTGCAACGCAAACAAATCATGCTTGATCGAGAACGGTTGGCGATATCCGGAGAAGTGAGTATCGTCAAACCACAAATCTTATCTGAAATTGAGCATGATTCTCTGCACGTTGAACAGCAAATGGGGAATTCACTACTGGCTTCAATGGGGAAGTTGGGGCGAGATAATCTTTACTTGTTATCGCAACTTGAGCTTGAAGAGCATGAGTATTTTATCGCTCCTCAAGATACTAACCTGTTGCATCAAATTCAAAGTGATATTTTAAATCTTGATGAGCGTGCCAATGATCAAGCGTTAGAAACAAGCGAGCATAAAGCTCAGATAGAAGATACGGATTCGAGCGTATCATTGCATTCATGTCATAGCCCGATTCGAGAAGTTGAAGTGTTATACGACATGATTCTGTCGTGGTTCGATCAAGACCCAACGCTTCAAGCTCGCGATATTATTGTGATGGTCGCCGATATCAATAGCTATAGTGCGGCGATTGAAGCGGTATTTGGTAACGCGCCTTATGAACGTTATATTCCTTACTCCATCTCCGATCGCACAACGGATCACGAAAGTCCAATTTTAACCGCATTTCTCCAACTACTCGCCCTACCACAATCGCGCTGTTTGGCTAGTGAGCTACTGGCATTGCTTGAAACACCGGCAATTCTACGTCGTTTCGGCATCGCACAAGATGAGTTTGAATTAGCACGACGTTGGGTCGAAAAAACAGGCATTCGCTGGGGTTTGAATCATCAATCAGGTGAAGAGTTTGGCTTTCAAATTAGCGAGAAAAATACTTGGCAAAGTGGCATCGAAAGATTGCTTGTTGGGTATTCTATGGCAGAAAATGTTGAAATAGTGTCGCTAGGTACAGAGCAATTCGCACCCTTTAACGATGTTCAAGGAATGGGGGCAGAACTGGCGGGTAAACTCGCGCACTACATTGAAACAATTAGTCATTATCGATCGGCGCTGTCTAAGACTCATTCTATCGATGATTGGCGTACGCTACTTGCGACTATGCTTGATGATTTCTTTACGATCGATTTAGAAGATGATGTCGCGTTGAATATGGTTCGCGAAACGGTTCACCAACTAGAACAACAACTGTCTGATGCTCAATATGAAGAGTTACTTGATCCGGATGTTGTTCGCTATTACCTGCAAACAAAGTTATCGACGACGCGTGTGAGTCAGCGCTTTTTGGCTGGGCAAGTAAACTTCTGTACCTTAATGCCGATGCGTTCGATTCCTTTTAAAGTCGTTTGCTTATTGGGGATGAATGAAGGAACTTACCCAAGAGCCAATCAAGTTGATGGCTTTGACTTAATGCATGGTCGCAGTCGTATTGGGGATCGATCACGCCGAGATGATGAACGTTATCTATTTTTAGAAGCATTGTTGTCGGCTCGACAGCGTTTTTATGTCAGTTACATTGGTCAGTCGATTAAGGACAACAGCGAGCGGCTGCCTTCTATTTTTGTTTCAGAGTTGCTTGAGTATTGCCAACAAAATTACTGTGTATCTGGCGATGAACAAAATGACAGTGACGACTCAGCTCAACGTTTGGAATCTTTTTTAACCCATCACCATCCGATGGTTCCCTACAGTCCTCAAGCATTCACTGGCGTGTCGCCAAGTTACGCGCAAGAGTGGTTTCCTGTGGCCAAACGAATTGAACCAGAATCTAAACAAGAAGGTTCAATGGAATTACGAGACTACTTGCTGGAACTTGAATCGCCCATAAACATCGACTTAACGGAGCTTCAGGCCTTTTGGCGAAACCCAGCAAAGTTCTTTTTCAACCGGCGTCTAAATGTGGCCTATGAAGATTATTCCATCATTGTAGAAGATATCGAGCCGTTTAGTTTTGACTCACTAACCAGCTTTGGCTTACGTGCCGAGGTGATAGAGCATCTAGTTACTCGCCAAAATGAGGATGTTGAAACACTTAAACAGGTCAAGCGAGCTCAAGGCTTACTGCCAAAGAATGCATTTGGGGAGATAGAATTTGAGTCGCATCTTGTGCAAGCAACACCAGTGGCTGAGAAAGTGACGCAGTTAACGCAAACTCCTTTAGATGATGTTGAACTGACTCTAGAGTTTTATCCTTTCGATGATGAGCGCTCTGTTCAGGTCAATGGTTGGCTAACTCAGAGGTATGAAATGGGTATGCTGCGTTACCGAGCGGGTGCTATTCGATCAGCAGATAAGCTGCAAGGGTGGGTAGATCATTTGCTGTTGAATCTTGCTGGATATGATCAATCAACTCACCTTATTGGTTTTGATAAGAAAAAAGGGATTGAACATATCACCTTTACTCCCATCGATGCCGATGTGGCGCGACATTATATTGAACGACTACTAAGGTATTTCTTTAATGGTATGAATCAGCCCCTCGCTTATTTTCCTAAAACCGCGTTGGTGGGTGTCGAAGCTCAACGAGCACAGGAAGATGACGTTAAGCTCAGTAAAAAAATGGCTGATGCGTATAACGGGAGTCAAATGATCTCAGGGGAAGGAAGTAACCCCTACTATTCTCGATTGTGGCCAGAACTTACCCCAAACATTGAAGCCCGTTTGCTTGAGATCGGCAATGACGTATTAGCCCCAATTTGTGTGGCGCTAGCTGAGCAAGAGCAATCATGAATGGGGTATGTAACCATTGGCAAAAGAAAAAGATGATTTCACCAAAAGGTGAAGAAAAATAAGAAAGGGCGGCCGCCAGTAAATCTAGTTATGTGTAGGGCGTTTGCTGTGCGGCCATGGTCAGAGGGACCGTTGTTTGTTTGCAATATCCGTTTGGATAGATAAGTTAAAGATGCTTACCAATTGCGAGCCAAGATAGTAGTGAGTTTTACGTGCTTCTACCGTGAGTAAGGTCTCACTCTTTTCGTCAATAGTTGGTTTGAGTCACACTTATAATCAAAATTTAAATCGTAGGTTGTATAAATGGGTAATCAGAGCTTCGAACATGACGTAACACTGTTGCAGCCAATGACGTTTCCACTTTTTGGCGCAAGGCTGATTGAGGCCTCTGCAGGGACAGGAAAAACCTATACAATCGCGAGCCTATATATTCGCTTGCTACTTGGACACGGTGGAGACCAATATGGCCACGGTAGGCCATTAAGTGTCGAACAAATTCTAGTGGTGACATTTACTGAAGCCGCAACCGCTGAGCTTAAAGGGCGTATTCGTCAAAGAATTCATGCTTCACGTCTTGCCTTCCTCAGAGGCTCTAGTCATGATGCCGTGATACAAGAGTTACTCGATCAAGTCGATGATCATCAAATGGCTGCCATGTTGTTGTTGAACGCTGAGCGCGAAATGGATGCCGCAGCGATCTTCACCATTCATGGCTTTTGTCAGAGAATGTTGGTGCAGAATGCGTTTGAATCCGGTGCTCGATTTGAAAACGAATTTATTACCGATGAAACACGAATAAAATCTCAAGTCGTGGCTGATTATTGGCGAAGTCAGTTTTACCCTTTGCCTATGTCAGTAGCAAAGCTCATTCGCAGCTATTGGCCAACACCTAATGAACTGTATAGCAAGATTAGTGGTTATTTAGGTGGTAAAGCAATCCGGCTTTCCGTTCCAGCGTTGGATACTGACTTGGAGTCGGCGCATCAACAAAACTTGAACCGTATTGAAGCTCTTAAACAACAATGGCGAGAAGAGAGTTGTGTTGCGTTGGAACAGCTTCAACAAGCACTTGATAATAAAGTTATCGACCTTCGTAGCTACACGAAGAAAAATTATCCTAACTGGTGTAATCGGGTCTCCGATTGGGCCAATAGCGCTACAGAAGATTATGTGTTTCCTGATGCATTGCAGCGTTTTAGTGAATCGATGCTGATCGAAAAAACACGCTCAGGAGAAGAAACCCCATCTCACGCTTTGTTTACCGCGATCGAGACCTTTTTAGCAGAGCCTATTTCTCTTGAGCCTTCATTACTTGCTCATGCAATTTCTACTTGTCGCGACTTACTCGAACAAGCGAAACAACAGAAGCAATGGCTTTCGTTTGATGACTTATTGTTGCAACTATCGAATGCACTCGATGTTGATCAACAAGAACAGTTAACCAGTCGAATTCGCGAGTTATTTCCCGTCGCATTAATTGATGAATTTCAAGATACTGATCCTCTGCAATACAGCATATTTAGTCGTATATATTTGCCTGACCCGAGTTGTGGTTTGTTTATGATCGGCGACCCTAAACAAGCGATTTATGCCTTTCGTGGCGCCGATATCTTTACTTACATTCAAGCCCGTAATCAGGTAGTGAATCACTATACATTGGGTAAAAATTGGCGTTCAAGTGCAGAGGTGATTAACGGTATCAATCAGCTCTTCGCTCGTTGCAGTGCACCATTTATTTATCAGCAAGACATTCCTTTTTATTCGGTAGAGAGTGCGACTAAACCCAGTGAGCGAGAATGGCTAGTTGAGGGCGATATTCAACCTGCGGTAACGTTTTGGTGCTCGCAGCAAGATCTGTTAGTTTCTCGTTCTGATTACAACCTTAGAATGGCTGAGGCAACCGCAGCTCAGATTCAATCTCTACTCACTGCAAGCGACCAAGGTCAGGTTCAGCTAAAACGTTCCAGTGACGAAAAAGCGATCACCCCTAATAATATCGCGGTGCTGGTGAGAACTGGGTACGAAGGTCAAATGGTTAAGCACGCTCTCACAAAACAAGGAATTGCTAGTGTATATCTTTCAAATCAAGAGAGTGTCTTTAGCGTCCCGATTGCAGTGGACGTGCTGCGTTTGCTGCAAGCGGTTCATCTTCCTGACGATGAACGTTTAGTTCGTTCGGCACTTGCGTCAGCATCCCTCGACTTACCCTTGACCTATATCGACGAACTCAACTACGACGAATCGTTGTGGGAAAGCGTCAATCTCGAATTTCGTCAATATCGAGAATTATGGGAACAACGTGGCGTATTACCGATGTTGAGGGCGATACTTAATCAGCGTCAATTGGCGCAACAATGGTTGGCCCAAGATGAGGGAGAGCGCTTATTAACAGATTACCTCCATTTGGGAGAATTGCTGCAAAATGCCAGCGTAGAATTTGAAAGTGATGTGGCATTGATACGATGGTTTTCCCAGTCGATAGAAGATTCTCACAGTGGATTAGGTCGCGGCGACGAACAAATTTTACGTTTGGAATCGGAAGATAAATTAGTCCAAATTGTCACGATTCATAAATCAAAAGGTCTAGAGTACGACATTGTATTTTTGCCATTTGCGATGAACTACCGAGAAGCGAGCGAAGCGAAATATCACGACAGCGATCACAATGAAACCATATTAGATTTAAATGCGACTTCAGAAAGCAGAGAGCAGGCAGAAAAAGAGCGGCTAGCAGAGGATTTGAGGTTACTTTATGTGGCTGTTACTCGAGCGGTATATGCATGTTACATTGGCGTCGAAGCCACACTGAAACCTCATGCGAGAAAGCAAGATGGGGAAAGTTCTGTTCATCGTTGTGCGCTCGGATATTTATTACAAGATGGTCAAGCAGGAAAAGCAGATGTGCTGCACCACGCTCTAAATGAGTTTGTAAATACAGTGGATCATGTCGCGCTCGTTGCACCTCCTGAGTTAACCTCTCAACGCTATGTTGCAACCAATTCAACTCCTGAAGTGTTGGATTATTCTCGACTGAATCGAGCCATCTCACGTAACTGGAGAATGACAAGTTATTCCAACTTGGTAAAACAGCATTCTCATGGTTCATCGATTTCTGCTGAGTTTGAGTTACCCGGATTGGATGTAGATTCGGCTGCTGAAAGTGATGAGTTGACTCTCGTGTCTGACGAAAAAACGATCTTTAGCTTTCCTAAAGGCGCGCGCCCGGGCACTTTTCTTCATGCTTTGTTTGAAGAGATCGAATTTACGTTACCGGCTAATTCAGATCACAATCGATCTGTTATCGAAGAGTTGATGCTTCAGGAGCAACTTGACCCCGAATGGTTTGATGTTCTTGCGGTGATGATCGATGAGGTGATGTCAACACCGCTTGATGGTAAACGGCTAAAACTGGGAGGGTTGGCACCTTCACAGCGCTTAGTTGAGATGGAATTTCTATTACCGATCGAATTGTTGGATTCCCCTCAGTTGAATCGCGTTATCTCTCGATATGACTCTCTTTCGCAACGTGCTGATGAACTTGGTTTTGTACCGGTACAAGGTATGTTGAAAGGTTTCATTGATTTGGTCTTTGAGTATCAAGGCCGTTATTACATTCTTGACTGGAAATCGAATCACTTGGGAAATCACTGTGAGGATTATGAACAAGCTCATCTTGATCATGCCATGATTGATCATCGTTATGATTTGCAGTATCAGCTTTATACTCTCGCTCTGCATCGCTTTTTAGCCAGTCGTATTATTGATTACGATTATGAAACTCATTTTGGTGGTGTCTATTATCTCTTTTTACGAGGTGTGACTGGTGGGTCATCAAATGGTATTTTTTCTGCGCGCCCGAAGCAAGGCTTGATTAATGAGTTAGATGCTTGGCTTGAAGGTAGAACCTTTTTAGATGAGAGCAAAGGCCAACTGGAGTTAGGGCTATGAGCGAGTTAGAAAATATGGATCTGTTAGTTGACCTAGATACATTACTTAATCATGGCATCATTCGTCAGATTGATCGGCAAAGTGCACGGTTCTTTTCAAATATCGAATCGACAGAATCAGAAGCGATTGCTTGGTTAACGGCACTATTGAGTCGAGAACTTGGGCTAGGGCATAGTTGTATTCAATTAATTGATCATAAAAACAAATTTGATTTTCACCTTCTTACCTTTGGCTTAAATCTTCACGAATTTGTCGGATTAAAAGAAAAAGTGGTTGCGATTGATTGGTTGAGTGTATTAACCCAGAGTGATGTCATTGGCAAAGAAGGGGAAGAGAAACCTTTAGTATTTGACGGTGAAAGGCTTTATTTTCATCGTTATTGGCACTATGAAACTAGCCTAATGAGTCATTTACATCATTTTGGTTCACCAATCGATTTAGACGACAATAATATTCACAAGTTATCGCTTATGCTCGATCGCCTTTTTGGTCGAGAGTATGGTTATCTTCATCAAGCTTTGGGGCAGTGTCAGAGTAAAAATCAGTACCAGGAACGTCAAAATTTAGTATGTGACATTCTGGATGTGGTCAATCAAAACGGAATTAACTGGGAGTTGGTCGATGCTCAGTTAATGAAGGTAAACACCAGTGATGATCTTCAATTTTTGGATAAAACTATTCCTCAAAGTAATTGTTTAAATTGGCAAAAAGTAGCAGCTGCGGTGGCACTCTCCCGTCGTTTTACTGTTATTTCTGGTGGGCCAGGAACGGGAAAAACCACCACAGTAGCCAAGCTCCTTGCAGCATTAGTGCTACAGGAAAAAACAGAGCAGCAATGTCCTAATATTTGTTTGGTAGCTCCAACGGGCAAAGCTGCCGCTCGTTTGACAGAATCGATTGGCAACGCGATTGGACGGTTGCCAATCGACAGTGAAACGAAAAGTCAGATACCAGTTAAAGCAAGCACAATTCATCGTTTACTCGGTAGTATTCCGAACTCCACTCAATTTCGTCATCATTCGAACAATAAGCTCCACCTTGATATCTTGGTGGTTGATGAAGCCTCGATGGTTGATCTCCCAATGATGACGAAACTGTTTGATGCGTTACCTTCCCATGCTCGAGTCATTTTACTGGGAGACAAAGATCAACTCGCATCGGTTGAAGCTGGAGCTGTTCTTGGGGATATTTGTTCGTTCTTAAGTGTTGGTTACAGTGCAAAACAATCCACGCTGTTATCGACACTTACGGGGTTTTCGATTGAGCCGGAAAAAGCCTTGGTCATGACGCCACAGGTGTGTGATAGCTTATGTATGTTGCGCAAGAGCTACCGTTTTGATCAGTATTCAGGTATTGGGCAGTTGGCAAAGGCTGTCAATCTAGGTGATGCAGCGTCTGCAGAGGCTGTTTTTGATCGAGAGTTTGAAGACATCACGATGAATGGTTTGACGGGAGAAGGGCTCTCTTCGCTGCTCAGTTTACTCCACCAAGAATATCGATGTTATTTAGAACTTGCTCACCAACTTCCGTTATCAAATGCAAATACAACATTAGCGGCGCAAGAACTCTTGATAAAACCAATACTTAAAGCCTTTAATCAATGCCGATTACTGTGCGCGGTGCGGGAGGGAGAGTATGGTGTAATGCGTTTTAATCAACAGATAGAGCGAGTGTTAGTTAAGCATCGTTTAATCTCTCCAAGTGATGACATTTGGTATATTGGCCGGCCGATTATGATCTTAAAAAATGATTATAACCTCGGGCTTTATAATGGCGATATTGGCGTTTGTCTACCGGATTTAACCAGTGATGAACCTCGTTTGAAAGTCTACTTTGAGCTACCTGATGGAACTGTAAAAGGAATTTTACCTAGCCGTATTCCACAGCATGAATTGGCGTATGCTATGACCATCCATAAATCCCAAGGAAGTGAATTCGCAACGACACTAATGGTACTGCCAAAAAATTTCTCGCCGGTGTTAACTCGTGAATTGGTTTATACCGGAATTACGCGGGCAAAATCAGAGCTTTACCTTTACACCGATATGGGTGTGTTTCGTAGAGCGGTTGGGATAAAAACTGAACGAGTAAGCGGTTTAACGGATCGGCTTGAGAAATGTATTTTGGCTGAATGAGTTAAGGGACCAGTAGAGGTACCTTAACTTTGCAAATACTACTTCGAAAAATTTACAACGCTAGGGTTAAAATTTTAGAGCGACGTTGATAATTATATAAGCTCTGTTTTGCCATTGGCAGCGCTTCAACGCCAACCTCTATAAAGCCTTGCTCTCGGAACCAGTGCACACTGTGGGTGGTTAACACGAAAAGGTTTTCAATACCCTGACGTCTCGCGATTTGCTTCATGTGTTTCAGTAGAATTAAGCCGCGATTCCCATCTCTGTATTCGGGGTGAATTGCCACACAGGCCATTTCAGCCATTTTTTCTTCAGGATAAGGATATAATGCCGCGCAACCAATCAGCAGGCTGTCTTTTTCGATAATGGTGAAACGGTGAATCTCTTGTTCAAGCTGTTCACGTGATCGCCTAACCAGAATACCTGATTCTTCTAAAGGGCGGATAAGTTCAAAAACACCACCGATATCATCAATGCTGGCTTGTTTAACTTGTTCAGAGCTTGCCATTCCTACTTGAGTACCGATCCCATCAAAAGAGAACAGCTCTTGAATAAGAGCGCCATCTTCTATGTAGCTAATCAAATGACTACGAGGCACACCGGCAAGACAGGCGGTAAGAGAGGAGCGCAGGAAGCGTATTTTTTCCATGCTGACAGGATTCTCTGTATCGGCTGCTAGTTCTTTTAGGATACCTTCAATATCAGACGGAAAAACCTCGGGAATGGAGTTGCCATCTTCGTCAATCAGTCCTTGGTCAGAACAAAAACCAATCAGCTTTTCCGCTTTTAGTCTTATAGCCACTTGAGTCGCTACTTCTTCAGCCAACAAGTTAAAACACTCACCTGTGACTGAACTGGCGACAGGACCAAGCAGTACGATTGAACCATGTTCAAGAGAGCGGTTGATGCCATCAATATCGATGCGTCTAATTTTACCACTGTGGCAATAATCAAGACCATCCTCAACGCCTAAAGGCTGAGAGATAACATAGTTTCCACTCGCAACATTGAGTTCCGTTCCCGCCATTGGGGTATTGTTTAAACTGAGTGATAAACGAGCTGTGATCGCTAACTGAAGTTGCCCTGCTGCTTGCATAACCAGCGGTAGTGCTTTTTCGTGTGTAACTCGGATACCTTTGTGATAGGGCGTTTCGATTTGATTCTCTGCAAGAATGTCATTTATTTGCGGACGAGCGCCATAAACCAGCACGAGCTTGACACCTAAGCTATGCAGAAGTGCGATATCACTAATGATATTCCCAAAGTTTTTGTCGGCAATAGCCTCACCGCCTAACATAATCACCATGGTTTTACCGCGATGAGCATTGACATAAGGGGCTGATTGGCGAAAGCCTTTAACAAGAGCAGTACTACGAATTTTCACAATAGAAACTCATCTGTTTAATTATGTCCAAATGATGACTTTTTATTCACTTTTAGACAAGTGATTTTTTCATTTTCTTACAAAGAAAACCCTATTCCATAATAGTACCGGATGAAATATAACCGTTCTTTAGCGAGGTATTTGAAATATTCAAATCTCACCTCGATTTGACCGACAAACGATTGCGCTTTGACGATGAGTTTGAGATGCTCAATTCATTATAACGCTAACTTGGAATTAACTGTGAAGAAGGCCATTTCTCTCGTCGCGATGACCGTATTACTTGCTGCTTGTACTCAACCTACGGAGCGCGCTCAGCAATATTTAGATGGCACAATGGAGTCGGGGTTAAACCAACGCAACTCTATCGAATCAAATGTTCCGCGCGATTATAGTGAATTTAGCAAACAAAGTGAGCTTGTTATTGAGCAATCACCACGTTATGAAGAGACGTTTCAACCTTTGTATGATCAACTTAATCAATGGGTTATGGCAAGTGGCGATCCTGCACAATTAAGTCAATTTGGTATTCAATCTGCTCAACTTGGTGGTGCGGATACGAAAGGAAATGTTCTTTTTACCGGATATTTCTCTCCTGTAATTGAGCTGCGACACCAAGCAGATGATATCTTTCGCTATCCTGTGTACGCCAAGCCTGAATGTATCGAGGAGTGCCCAAATCGAGCTCAAATCAATCAAGGTGCATTGAATAGATTAGGGCTTGAACTTGGCTATGCGGCGAATCAGATTGATCCTTTTATTATGGAAGTTCAAGGCAGTGGATTTGTACATTTTGAAGATGACACCTTAGAGTATTTTGCATACGCAGGTAAAAATGACCATCCATACGTTAGTATTGGCAAAATCCTAATTGAACGCGACCAAGTACCGAGAGAGAAAATGTCTCTCAAGGCGATCAAGGAGTGGGTGCTAGAGCAAGATGAAGCCACAGTACGAGAACTGCTTGAGCAAAATACGTCATATGTATTTTTTGAGCCGAAAGATGCTGCACCAGTTACCGGCTCTGCAGGGGTTCCTTTGTTGCCGATGGCGTCGGTGGCAGGAGATAGACGTCTGTTTCCAATGGGAACACCAATTCTAGCGGAAGTTCCACTATTAAACGCCGATGGCAGTTGGAGTGGGGCTCATCAACTCAGGTTGTTGATTGTGTTAGATACTGGTGGAGCGGTGACTGATGGTCATCTTGACCTTTATCATGGGATTGGACCAAGAGCAGGAATTGAGGCCGGGCATTATCGTCATTTTGGACGAGTATGGAAGCTTGGACTCGAAGGTTCAGCAACGCAGTTACCTTGGGTTATTCCTCCAGAAAAACTCGACTAGTTGGCTAGACTTTTTATTCAAGAGTGCGTATAAAACGCACTCTTTGTTTATCTGCGCTCACGCAAAGTATTAACCTACTTAAATTGGATCTTTTATGCGTCAACTTGATACTCCAGCATCAGACAATTACGACCAGCGATTTGGCGGCACGAGACGACTTTTCGGGCAACAACCTGTTGAAATCTTACGTGCTGCTCATATATGCGTTATCGGAATTGGAGGCGTTGGGTCATGGGCTGCCGAAGCGTTGGCAAGAACGGGTATTGGCCAATTGACCTTGATTGATATGGATGATGTGTGTGTCACTAATATTAATCGTCAAATCCATGCATTGACCACAACTGTAGGGCAAAGCAAAGCCGAGGTTATGGCGGAGAGAATTCACGCAATTAACCCTGAATGTAAGGTTAATATTATTGATGATTTTATCTCTGCTGAAAATCAAGATCGGTATCTGAGTAAAGAGTTCGATTACGTTATCGATGCGATTGATAGCATTCAAGCTAAGGCGGCGTTGTTAGCCTATTGTCGTAGTAATAAGATTAAGGTGATAACCATTGGTGGAGCCGGGGGACAGATCGATCCTACCCAAATTAAAGTCGCCGACTTGACGAAAACGATACAAGATCCTCTCGCCAAGAAGTTGAAAGATCGGTTACGTCGAGACCATAATTTTCCTACCAACCCAGCACGAAAATTTGGTATTGAATGTGTGTTTTCGACTGAACAATTGAAATACCCACAAGCGGATGGTTCTGTTTGTGCAGCTAAAGGCACAGCAGAAGGACCGAAAAAAATGGATTGCGCAACAGGTTTTGGCGCTGCAACTATGGTGACGGCTAGCTTTGGTTTTGTCGCTGCAGCACGAGTGGTTGATAAGCTGATTAAAAAACATTCTTTGTAGTCCATAGTTGTAATAAATAGTCGTAGTAAGAGATAGAGCAATGACCCAATTTATAGCTTCACAGTTTGGTGTAGAGGTTACAGCCGCACAGGTTGTCAGTACGATGAGTCAATTTAACAGTTGGGAAGATCGTTATCGCCAAGTGATTATCTGGGGTAAACAGTTGGAACCGATGCCTGAAGATCTAAAGTCGGAAACTGTCTTAGTATCAGGATGTGAAAGTCAGGTCTGGTTGTGTGTAGAACAGGTCGATGGCGTTATATTATTGAGTGGTGACTCTGATGCGCGAATTGTGAAAGGGTTAATTGCCATTGTTTTCGCAGCGCTAAATCATAAAAGCGCTCAAGAGATTGAACAGTTCGATATCGATAATTATTTTGAACAATTAGGACTCATTAGTCATTTAAGCCCTTCTCGTGGAAATGGTTTAAAGGCGATTGTCAGCCATATAAAAAACCTATCCAAATAAACTCGCTATCATCATAACCATCGACATAAAAAGTCATTGAACCCTAGTCAGGACGATGACTTGGAACACTAAAGAAGAGACAGAGTTTTTTCTAAGGCTTGGATAAACAGCTCAACATCCTCTTGAGTATTATAAATTGCAAACGAGACTCGAACCGTTCCATTTAGTCCTAACGCCTTCATTAATGGATGAGCACAATGGTGGCCAGAACGAATGGCAACGCCTTGCTGATCCAGTAAAGTAGCGATGTCTTGATGGTGAATATCTTCAACCACAAAGCTGAGTAAGCTTGCACTTTTCTGATAACCAATCACTTTTACGCCTTCTAGCTCAATTAACTTTTGATAGGCGTATTGCTGCAACTTGATTATGTGCTGTTCGATTTGGTCGATAGGCCATTGCTGATACCACTCAATGGCGCTTGCAAGTGCTATTGCTCCGGCTATATTGGGAGTACCTGCTTCAAATTTACTTGGGGCTTGGGCAAAGTGGGTCTCTTCAAATGAAACGCTTTCAACCATCTTTCCGCCGCCTTGCCAGGGAGACATAGCTTCGAGTAGATTTGCTTTCCCATAAAGCGCGCCAATGCCCGTAGGTGAAAACAGTTTATGACCAGAAAATAGATAGAAATCGGCATTGAGTTTCACGACATCCACTTCTTCATGGACAACTCCTTGAGCGCCATCAACAACGACAACCGCCCCAAAACAGTGAGCAAATTCAATGGCATCTTCAATCGGTTGGCGACATCCAGTAACATTCGTGACATGGGCCAGAGCAACGATCTTCACTTTATCGGAAAGTAGATCGACATATTCTGACCAGATTAATTCACCATTAGAGTCGACAGGGATTTTCTTTACTATTGCTTGGGTCTGTTCTGCAATTAATTGCCACGGAACAATATTGGCATGATGTTCGGCTTCGCCTACCAAAATAATATCGTGTGGTTGAAGGGATAAAGCACCATAAGAATGCGCGATAAGGTTAATTGCTTCTGTTGAACCTCGAGTCCAAATAATGTTCTCTGAGCTGGGAGAGTTGATAAATTGGGCTACAACTCCACGAGCTCGTTCAAACTCAGTGGTTGCCGTTGCCGTTAGTTGATGGTTACCGCGATGTACATTGGCATTTTGTTCGCGGTAATAGCGGGTTAAAGCATTAATGACATATTCTGGCTTTTGTGAGGTTGCCGCACTGTCTAGATACACCAGAGGTGATGCTGCATTATTGAGTATTGGAAACTGCGAGCGGATGGCTGAAATATCAAACATTTTTACTGCTCATTTGCTGATAATTCAACGCTGGCATTGTCACCATAGGCTCGGCAATCGACCATGCATGCTCTTTACCGGAAAGCAAAATTACAATCTCCATAGCAAATTCCAATGCGGTGCCCGGCCCTTGGCTTGTCAAAAGATTATGGATAATGTCATAGGTAACACGTCTTTGTCGCCATAGCGTTTCTGGTATTTGATCTTGAAAACTTGGATGACACGTCATCAGTGCTTCAGGGTAGATATCATGATGCTGAAGCACGACAGCAGGTGAGGCACAAATTGCGGCAACAAGCTTGCCATCATTTTTCTGTTGCTTCACGACTTCAACAAGTAATGTACTGTCACGGAAATTCTCTGCGCCAAGAACTCCACCGGGAAGAACAACGACATCAAACTCATCGTCAGCCACATCAATTAAGCGATAATCGGCGGTTAATGTCACTCCGCGAGATGCTTTCATTGTTAAGCAGCCATCTTCATTAGCACTCGCAACGATGACCTCGTATCCCGCTCGCACTAAGATATCGATGATTGTGATCGCTTCCATCTCTTCAACACCAGTCGCGATGGGAACTAAGATTCGTTTTTTCATGATAATGTCCTTGGTTCAATCTGCTTAATTTGTTGATAGAGGTGTCTGTTTTCTGGAATCGAAATTTGATGCCTGTCAGCACATTTAAGCAAATATCCGGTAATAAAGTCGATCTCTGTTTTTCTTTTATAATAGATATCTTGATGCATGGAAGAGCGGTTTTCAGCAGTCGAGGAAATGACTTGATAAATTTGGGCTGTTATCGTTTCAACCTCAAAGTAGATGCCTTCAGCTTGAGCAACAGAAACTAGCTCTCTGACCAGTTTATC
The DNA here is from genome assembly GCF_053850235.1 of Vibrio phycocola. Taxonomy (NCBI): domain Bacteria; kingdom Pseudomonadati; phylum Pseudomonadota; class Gammaproteobacteria; order Vibrionales; family Vibrionaceae; genus Vibrio; species Vibrio phycocola. The sequence continues at coordinate 176,480 of NZ_JBSQDJ010000003.1, forward strand.
AATAACTAGAGTAAATCGATCATCGCTTAACGCGCCATTCTTACATTGCTCTAATGCCGTTAAGGGGTTGATAACACAGTTAATAATTAGCTTGAGCCAAAGAGCATTATTGATTTCAGAGTTCCAAGTTACATCTGGAAGAGTGTGTTGTAAAACCTCTTCGAGAAAGGTGCACTGTTTCCCTTTTTCATTTAAAGCACCGATTTGAGTATTTCCTATTCCGGTGTGATTGATCTTGGTGCCTTCTTTTTTTGCTCCGTGTGTTGTTGTCGCAATTAAAAAAGGGAAGGTGGCAAGTTCGGTTTGTAACTCGTCTACAACACCCATTCCATTGTGCATTAACAGAATGATGGTATCGGAAGACAAGTAAGGAATTATAGGGGATAAAGCACTTTTAACTTGCCAAACTTTTGTTGTGACCAAGACAAGATCGGCGTTTTCTAAGTCGTTTCGATTGTTATGTGGTAAAGGCAGTTTTGGATGATCATCCAATTGCACGATGAATTGAGGTTCAGGTTGACGTAGCCACACCGATACTGAGTGACCCGCTTGGCTAAGATGAAATGCCCAGAGTGATCCAATCGCCCCTGGGCCAACGATAACAATATTCATGCTTTATTCACTTAACTGATCACAAATTAATTATTGGTCTGCGCGCTCAGCCCGTGCTTTATCCAGTAGTCGTGTAAAGTAGCCACTTAAAGACACTAGCATTATCAAGCTAGGGATCACCATTACTGCGGTTAAGATAAAGAAAAGAGACCAATTATTAAGCATGTCGGCAAGTTCACCACTAAAGGAGGCTAGGGTCGTTCTGCCAAAGTTTCCTAATGATGCCAGCAATGCATATTGAGTCGCCGAAAACGCTTGCCCAGTTAATAGAGTCAAGAATGAAACAAATGCGACCGTTGAAAACGCAGTGGTAAAGTTGTCGACAATAATTGTCGCAAGGAATATATGCTCGTTAGGTCCAACGTGAGCGATCCAAGCAAACATTAAATTACTGGCAGCCATCGCTATCCCGCCAATCAGTAATCCTTTGACGATACCAAATCGAACATTAAACATGCTACCGACAAAGGTAAACAACATGGTAGCCCCCCAGCCGATGAGCTTGGAGTAATAGCCAATTTGTTCGTTACTGAAACCAATTTCTTTGTAAAATGTAATCGACATTCTTCCAAGAAAGGCTTCGCCTATTTTGAATAAGAACACGAATAATAGAAGAGTCACAGCGACCTGTACGCCATTGCGACGGAAGAAGTCGTAAAAAGGTTCGAGCAAGGTTACCGATATCCATGCTATGAACCTAGAACCAACGACTTTACCATGACGCTTTTCAGCTTCTTGTTGCAGCGCTTCACGTTCTGTTTGAGGTTCACCGGTGAATAGGGTGAATATCATCAGAAGTACCACCACTCCAGCCATGCCGTAGTAAACACCATTCCAGCCATATTGGTCTGCGTTGGTAAAGGCTAAAAATCCAGGAAGTGAGTACCCAGTCCACCATCCAATTACTGCCATTGCTGAAGCTTGAGGTAGCTTAGAGGCTTCACTTTTTTTGAATGAATCAATGCGAAAAGCGTCGATAGCAATATCTTGTGTAGCTGATGCAATCGCAATCATTAATGCAATTAATGATGTTAGCATCAAATTTATCTCAGGATTTATACCCGCAATACATAAGGTGGCGACAAAAATAACCAATTGGCAAGAAAGAACCCAACTTCTTCTTTGCCCTAAACGCTGGGTTAGAAACGGGATTTGTACTCGATCGACTAATGGTGCCCAAAGGAAATTGATCGCGTACACGGAAAAGACGCTACCAAAATACCCAATTGCCGCTCGGGTTAGACCGGCATCTGTCAGCCAGCCTGACATATTTGAACCGATCAAAACCCACGGAAAACCACTTGAGCAGCCCAGCATAAAAACCCAAGCTAATCGACGATCAGCATAACTTTTTATTGTTTCTTTCCATGAATCACTGGGCGTTGCCATTTATATTCCTTAATAAATCCGTTACCTTTCGGAAGTATGACTACTATCTATGAGTCTTACCCAGAGCTTCAAGAGCTTGCGCATTTTTCTCAAGCGTTTCTTGAATCGCTTGGTACATAACTCTTTCTTCTTCGGTCATTTCTGATAGATCGATTTCTGCTTTATCAATTCTCTGCTGAGTTACTGCAGGATCTTCAACTTGAGCTTTGATATTTGGTGCAATTGTCGATTCGATATTTTTCACTCTCAAAACTCGATTTGCCCTTGCCTCAGCTGCGGCTTGTGCTTCAGCAGCAGCTTGTGCCTCAGCGGCAGCTTGTGCCTCAGCAGCAGCTTTTGCTTCGGCAGCAGCTTGTGCTTCGGCAGCAGCTTGTGCTTCGGCAGCAGCTTGTGCTTCAGCTGCGGCTTGTGCTTCAGCGGCAGCTTGTTCTTCTTCAGCAGCTTTCACTATTTCGGCAAATTGGGCTTCTTCAGCGGCTTTTGCTTCGGCAGCGGCTTGTGCTTCAGCAGCGGCTTTTGCTTCGGCAGCGGCTTGTGCTTCAGCAGCGGCTTTTGCTTCGGCAGCGGCTTGTGCTTCGGCAGCGGCTTGTGCTTCGGCAGCGGCTTGTGCTTCGGCAGCGGCTTGTGCTT
>NZ_JBSQDJ010000030.1:0-1187 GCF_053850235.1 Vibrio phycocola
TGTCTAAAGAAAAATTTGAACGTACGAAACCGCACGTAAACGTTGGTACTATCGGCCACGTTGACCACGGTAAAACAACTCTAACAGCAGCAATCTGTACGACTCTTGCAAAAGCGTACGGCGGTGCAGCAAAAGATTTCGCATCAATCGATAACGCTCCAGAAGAGCGCGAACGTGGTATTACAATCAATACTTCACACGTAGAGTACGATACTCCAACTCGTCACTACGCGCACGTAGACTGCCCAGGACACGCGGATTATGTTAAAAACATGATCACAGGTGCTGCGCAAATGGATGGCGGTATCCTAGTAGTTGCTTCAACAGATGGTCCAATGCCACAAACACGTGAGCACATCCTACTTGGTCGTCAGGTTGGTATTCCATACATCATCGTATTCATGAACAAATGTGACATGGTTGACGATGAAGAGCTTCTAGAGCTAGTAGAAATGGAAGTACGTGAGCTATTGTCTGAGTACGATTTCCCAGGTGATGACTTACCAGTAATTCAAGGTTCAGCACTAGGTGCATTGAACGGTGAAGAGCAATGGGAAGCGAAGATCATTGAACTAGCAGAAGCGCTAGACAACTACATCCCAGAGCCAGAGCGTGCAATTGACCAGCCATTCCTAATGCCAATTGAAGATGTATTCTCAATTCAAGGTCGTGGTACTGTAGTAACAGGCCGTATCGAGCGTGGTATTTTGAACGTAGGTAACGAAGTTGCAATCGTTGGTATCAAAGAGACAGTAACAACGACTTGTACTGGTGTTGAGATGTTCCGTAAGCTTCTTGACGAAGGTCGTGCGGGAGAGAACGTTGGTGCCCTTCTACGTGGTACTAAGCGTGAAGATGTAGAGCGTGGTCAAGTATTGGCAGCGCCTGGTTCAATCACTCCACACACTAAGTTTGAGTCAGAAGTTTATGTTCTGTCTAAAGATGAAGGTGGGCGTCATACTCCATTCTTCAAAGGTTACCGTCCACAGTTCTACTTCCGTACAACTGACGTAACTGGTGACATTTCTCTACCAGAAGGTGTAGAAATGGTAATGCCTGGTGATAACATCCAAATGGTTGTAGAGCTAATCGCTCCAATCGCAATGGATGAAGGTCTACGTTTCGCGATTCGTGAAGGTGGCCGTACAGTAGGTGCTGGTGTTGTAGCTAAAGTTATTGCTTAATAA
>NZ_JBSQDJ010000031.1:0-1080 GCF_053850235.1 Vibrio phycocola
TCAGTATCATTTTTTATTAATGCAAATGCCGTTCTGACATTTTTATTGGCTAACGCAACAGCCGCACACTTTTTTCCACGCCTATCGATCAGCCCTTTTAACCAGCTTTCTTTATTCGTTCTCGGCTCTCGCTTATTCACTTGTTGAACCACTGACATCGCCCCTGTAATAAGTAAGCTTCTCAGGCTAGTGTTCTTACGTTTACCAATTGTACCGAGTTTTACTTTACCGCCGGAGCTATGCTGCATGGGGGTTAAACCAATACAAGCGGATAAATCACGACCATGCTTAAACTCACCAAATTCTTCGTTAGAAATATTGATGTACAGGTAGATGGCATTTAGAAAACCAATACCTTCTATCTTCAATAATTTCCGACAATCTGGTGTATTTGATATCCAATCTTCCAAGGCTCGGTTATAACTATTCAGCGTTAAACTAACATGTCGATATAGCGCTAATGATTGACTGAGCATTTCCCTAAAAATGGCACTAAATCCATTTTCAGCATCTTCTAACACTAGCTCAATAGAAGAAATCAACTGGCTTTCACCATGACCGACGGAAATATTAAACTCTCTAAGCAACCCACCTAGTTGATTTTTCAAAGCTGTTTTCTGTTTAATACATTGCTCTCGCAAACGGAGTATTGCTTGCGCTTGCTGTTGTTGTGGCGTTTTACTGCTGACAAAATTAATGTCGGGTAGCAGGCTGGCCTGAACTATTGCTAATGCATCATTTTTGTCTGTTTTTTGATTCTGACGTATCGCCATAACCAAACGTGTCGATATTAATTTAGCCTCGTGACCGACTGAACGACAATACTGCACCCAATAATTAGAGCCGCTACATGACTCGAATACGACCTTACATGGTGTGTGTTGATGTAGGAATTCACTGAATTGCTGAGGTGTCAGTTCCTTATTGGATTGCACCTTTTTATTGGTGTAAATACACACTTGAATAGCTTTGGTGCCTAAATCAACGCCGATAATTGTCGTATTCATCGTCTTCTCCCAGACTCATTTGCCACCTTTAAGGTTAGCTTCGTATTAGAGCGGGAGTCCAATTATCTTGTTA
>NZ_JBSQDJ010000032.1:0-835 GCF_053850235.1 Vibrio phycocola
ACTGGGGTGAAGTCGTAACAAGGTAGCGCTAGGGGAACCTGGCGCTGGATCACCTCCTTATACGAAGATTATTAAGACGAGTGTCCACACAGATTGATTAGGTTTAAGTAAAAGAGACGTAATAAGTAAATGTGTCCCGTTCGTCTAGAGGCCTAGGACACCGCCCTTTCACGGCGGTAACAGGGGTTCGACTCCCCTACGGGATACCACTTCTTATAAAGAAGTAGTAAAGGGTCGTTAGCTCAGTTGGTAGAGCAGTTGACTTTTAATCAATTGGTCGCAGGTTCGAATCCTGCACGACCCACCATTACTTTAAGATTATGGGGCTATAGCTCAGCTGGGAGAGCGCCTGCCTTGCACGCAGGAGGTCTGCGGTTCGATCCCGCATAGCTCCACCATAATCTTTAAATAATGGGCGATTAGCTCAGTTGGGAGAGCACCTGCCTTACAAGCAGGGGGTCACTGGTTCGAACCCGGTATCGCCCACCATCTTTAAGCACATTTGATAAAACGAATGTTTTTAAAAATGGTAACGTTCACGTTATCTTGCTCTTTAACAATTTGGAAAGCTGACAAAATAACGATTTGATTGATCGTTATTTGTAAAAGTTCTCAAATCCTATGTTTCATCTAATGAAATATAGGTACCAACACACATTCAAGTGTTCTTGGGAACATCATCCTAGATGATGTTCATATTTTGAGTCCGGCAAAAATCAAAAGCACTCTCGCTTATTCAAACAATGAGAGTGCAACTAAAACCTTGGTTAGTTGCCATGCAGACCCCTTGGGGTTGTATGGTTAAGTGACTAAGCGTGTACGGTGGATGCCTTGG
>NZ_JBSQDJ010000033.1:0-542 GCF_053850235.1 Vibrio phycocola
TTTCGCCTAGAGACTAAATCGCCCATAGCCTGCATGGTGTCGGGCTTTAGAGAGGATAGTTTAGGTTTAATCGACTCTCCGTAATGCGCGATTAACTGTGCATCTAACTTATCTGTTTTAGCTCGTCGACCAATCGCACCCGCAAAGCGTTTTATGTGGATAGGATTTGCGATTACAAAGGGTAAATTGGCCTTAGCACATGCGATGATAAATGGCATTTCAAGGCGGCCAGTGGCTTCAATGATGATACGCTCAGGAGCATGTTTTTTAATGATGCTAACCGCTTCATTAATCCCGTTTTCATCATTTGAAACAGAGAAGTAGATATCAAGAGGGCGGATATAGATGTCGAGTTGAAACTTGCCAGTATCCACACCGACGTTAATGTTTTGATTAGTTTTTGGTTTCATAATAAGCTAACTCTTGCTTGCAAATGCGGGTTCGAGACCCAGTAGACTATTCGAGTATTTTGCTTGGAGTCGTTTGTCGCGTTCTTTCTTGTTATCGGTCTCTCGATAGAGGAGCCATCGCTTAATCGAACT
>NZ_JBSQDJ010000004.1:0-113314 GCF_053850235.1 Vibrio phycocola
GGCTTGTGCTTCGGCAGCGGCTTGTGCTTCGGCAGCGGCTTGTGCTTCGGCAGCGGCTTGTGCTTCGGCAGCGGCTTTTGCTTCAGCAGCGGCTTGTGCTTCGGCGGCGGCTTTTGCTTCAGCAGCGGCTTTTGCTTCGGCAGCGGCTTTTGCTTCGGCAGCGGCTTTTGCTTCGGCAGCGGCTTGTGCTTCAGCGGCGGCTTTTGCTTCGGCAGCAGCTTTTGCTTCGGCAGCCATTATTGCTTCTTCGGCGGCCTTTGCTTCGGCGGCCTTTGCTTCGGCGGCGGCTTGTGCTTCAGCGGCGGCTTGTGCTTCGGCGGCGGCTTTTGCTTCAGCGGCAGCTTGTGCTTCGGCAGCGGCTTTTGCTTCGGTAGCGGCTTTTGCTTCGGCAGCGGCTTTTGCTTCGGCAGCGGCTTGTGCTTCGGCAGCAGCTTGTGCTTCGGCAGCGGCTTTTGCTTCAGCAGCGGCTTGTGCTTCGGCAGCGGCTTTTGCTTCAGCAGCAGCTTTTGCTTCAGCAGCAGCTTGTGCTTCAGCAGCGGCTTTTGCTTCAGCAGCGGCTTTTGCTTCGGCGGCGGCTTTTGCTTCGGCGGCGGCTTTTGCTTCGGCGGCGGCTTTTGCTTCGGCAGCAGCTTGTGCTTCAGCATCACTGCTATTTAAAGCGCTACTTACGATATCGCTTGCAACAGACGCAGCTCCAGCACTGGTAGTTGCTATAATTGCTGCGCTGTCTTTTGATCCTTCTGACGCTGCGATAGATGCGACATCACCAAGAGTTTCACTGAGTATGCCTTGACCATCTGTATCTTCTTCAATTGCTGCGACATCCTGAGCTGGAATATACGTAACATTAGTAATTAGAATTGGCTCTACGGGTACATTTTTCATAAACCCAACTTTCTCAGTTGGTTGTTCAGCCATTTGTTGGATAACTTCAAAACCTTCATTAACTTTACCGAAAACAGCGTACCCCGGTGGTCTTTCACCATAGTCGAGAAAATTGTTGTCGACTAAGTTAATGAAAAACTGACGAGTAGCCGAATCTGGTGCTTGAGTTCGAGCCATTGAAACAGTGGCAGTCAAATTCGCTAGACCATTGTTGGATTCGTTTTTGATGGGTGAATACGTGTCTAACTTGGTTAACCCTTCGTTGAAACCCCCACCTTGAACCATAAAGTCTGGGATAATCCGATGGAATATCGTTCCAACATAACTACCATCTTCAACGTAACGAATAAAGTTTTCGACACTGACTGGTGCTTTCTCTTCATTCAGTTCAATCGTAAAGTTGCCTAATGAGGTTTCAAATTCAACACTAGGCCCAGTCGATGCCCAAGAGCCGAAGCTAACTAATGCAACTAAAGATGCAGTCCAACAAGTTTTCATCTTAAAAACGCTCCGCCATATAGGTTTGAAGTTCTTGATCATTTGCTATTTTTTCTAATACGAGGTTTAAAACATCATTCAACACGAGTTGAATATCATCATTGGATGCGCTTAATGCACCAGTTTTCTTTGCGGTGCCAGTATACGTGCGAACCAATTTACTAATTGGTGTTTCAGCAATAACATTTAAGACGACAGAGGCATTGATCTCATTCTTCATCACCGAATGATTCACTGTAACCAAGGTTTCATCAATTGATAAAGTGACTGCATTATTATTACTGGTAACAATCGAAAAACCTTGAGATTCAAACTGCTGAGCTAAAATGTTTTCTAGGGTTAATCGTAAATTTTGTTTTGCGTGTATCGGTTCTACTCGCGAGTGTCCACTATCAACGATGGCCACATATTGTGCGAGTCGAACATCTTTGCTGGTTAATATGAATGATTTATTTCTAACAATATCGCTATTGCTTAACGTTGCTTGTGGCATCAGGTCGATTTGTGCTTGTTCAGTTGAAGCACAAGCAGTCAATAGAAATATTGACATAATAACGAGCAATTTCTTCATATTAGATTCCTTTTCGTATCAAGGTATAAACAGCAATGTACGACAAAGTCGACGCTAGTCCTCTAAGCTAAGTTAATCGAGAACCAGACTTAACTTTTTATGGCTTGTAAGATAGCAAATTTATGATTCTTAGTGATAGTTTTTACTTGCGCTTTACCAAACAATTTGATGAGTTTTGTCTCATAACCGAGATGGCGGTTGCCTATCATCAATAAACGCCCACCGACTTGTAGAACATATTTGGCATCATTAAACATTTGCCAAGCAATATGATCAGTAATGGCATTTTGTTGATGAAACGGTGGATTACAGAGAATTAAATCAGCCGATTTTTCTGAGATGTTATCTAAGCAATTGTTTATCATGCAATTAAACCTAGATTCATCGCTTTTAATATTGTTTTTTAGGTTATCCCTAGCAGAAGCAACGGCCATATAGCTCTCGTCTATAGCTGTAATTTTGGCATTTGGGTTCAACTTTGCAGCTTTGACTGATAAAACACCATTGCCGCACCCAAGATCGATGATATGTTTTATTTTTGGATCGGCGGGAATGTTGGGCATAAAAAAGCGGGCTCCAATATCCAAGCTTTCCCCAGAGAACACATTCGCACGATTACTTATTTCAATTTCTTCATCTTCAATGTTCCAGCTTATCTCGTCGGGTACTTGCTCAGTTATATTAATATCAGGGGTGGTGAATACCAGTCGATGCTTCTTCCATGCTAGAGAAGTCGTTGTTGTACCGAGGTAACGTTCAAATAATTTTAATGTCGATGTGTGTATATCTTTGGCCTTATTAACGGCAATTACGGTGCAATGAGATGTTATCTGTTGTCGTAATTGTGTTAGTTGCCAACTTAAATAGCGATTACTTTTCGGAATCTGAATTAAGACCAGATCAATATCTTGAGGAATTGGATCTATACTTGAAAGGAATTCAATCTTTTGGCATTTATTAAGGCTAGCATTTTGCTTCATTCCCATCATAGAAACATAAGAGTCATTCATCGAGATGACTTGATGCTTCTGGCTGAACCAGATTGCCAAAGCTCCGAATTGATCATTTAACACTAAGATTCGCTGATTTGGAGGAAGCTCAAGAGATTCTACGTGTTTAATTATGTATTCGTCCCCAGCATCCCATGCCTGAAACGTTTCATTACTGCGTTTAGGGTAGCGGTGAAGGGTTAATTTTTTATCGAAATGTGTCAGTTCTGTGTGTGGCATCAGTTATTGTCTTGACCTATTAATGCATGTAAATTATCACGAATACAACAAAGGAGGGACTATAACCTCCTGCACATCATTCAACAATGATACGGATTTTATATTTTTTTGTAGTCCAATATAAAAGACAACAATCAATGAGTCAGAGTACTTAAAGGAAATTCTATGAAGCCAAGCACTATTGTTCAATCAACAATTACAACAAAGTTAGAAACGGCTTTGAATCTTGAATATTTGCAGGTGCTGAATGAAAGCCATATGCATAATGTTCCCGAAGGCTCTGAAAGTCATTTTAAAGTGATTGTGGTGAGCGATGACTTTGTCGATATGCGATTAATTGGAAGGCATCGCTTAATTAATCAAACTTTAGCCGATGAACTTGAGAATCATATTCATGCATTGGCAATTCATACCTATACTGTTCAAGAATGGTCAGATATTCAAAGTGCGCCAAGTAGTCCTCAATGTATGGGCGGAAGCAAGGGAGAACTTGGTTAGTTAACGTTTTGTGTTAATTGAAACTCTAAAATTATTAACATATTTCAATCTGTTCTTTCGTTGTCTCTGTTGGTAACGGAATATTAATTGTTAAAAATAAAATGTAATGTTGTTAAATGTGCGGTAGTTCAAACTTATGTTTATTAGTTGGGTAAACCTAGACTTTTGTTCATAAATTATGCTGCCCTCGATAGTGATTGGCCATGGCATCATTTTGTCAAACAGGCTACACTATCGACCTTAAAAATCCTCTCATGTAATTATATATAAGAGAATTTAAAATGAATGTTGCGATTTTGTTTAGGACAAAGTCGGGCACCAATGTCGTGTCTAGGACATCTTTCGTATTACATAACTTTTAATCAAGATATGTTGAAAGCTTCCTTACATTTACGCAATTTATAGAATCTTTTTTCCCGATAAAGTAGTGCAAGTGCGTATGATTATAATAAAAAAGGGATTGGACCTACCTATAGCAGGAGCTCCTTCCCAGGTGATAAATGATGGTAACCCCATCACTAAAGTCGCCTTGCTTGGCGAAGAGTATGTTGGCATGCGTCCAACTATGCATATTCGTGTAGGCGATGAAGTAAAGAAAGCCCAGATTCTTTTTGAAGATAAAAAGAACCCAGGTGTGAAATATACTTCTCCGATATGTGGCAAAGTTGTCGAAGTGAATCGTGGTGCAAAACGAGTTCTTCAATCTGTTGTGATTGAAGCTTCTGGTGATGACCAAGTGACTTTTGATAAATTTGAAGCGAGTCAACTGTCCGGTCTTGACCGTGAATCGATTAAAGCTCAATTAATTGATTCCGGTTTGTGGACTGCGTTACGTACTCGTCCATTTAGCAAGGTTCCAGCAATTGATTCAACGACTAAGGCTATCTTCGTTACCGCGATAGATACTAATCCTTTAGCCGCTGATCCTAAAATAGTTATCAATGAACAGGCAGACGCATTCTCCGCAGGCCTCGATATACTTTCGGCTCTTAGTGAAGAGAAAGTATTCGTGTGTAAAACGGAAGAGAGCCTACCTCGTTCTACACAGGATAATATAGAGGAGCATGTATTTGGTGGACCACACCCTGCTGGGTTAGTGGGAACACATATGCATTATCTCTATCCTGTTAATCAAGAGACTGTTGCTTGGTCTATCGATTATCAAGATGTTATCGCATTTGGTAAGTTATTTCTTACTGGTGAGTTGTACAACGAACGAGTAGTAGCGCTAGCTGGGCCTGTTGTGAATAAGCCTCGTTTAGTGCGCACGACACTCGGTGCGAACCTTGATGAACTGGTCGAAAACGAAATTATGCCTGGAGATGTACGTGTTATTTCTGGTTCTGTTTTAACAGGAACACACGCTACTGGTCCTCATGCCTATCTTGGTCGTTATCACAGTCAAGTATCTGCGTTACGTGAAGGTCGTGATAAGGATTTCCTTGGTTGGGCAATGCCAGGTAAGAATAAGTTCTCAATTACTCGTTCTTTCTTAGGTCATTTATTCAAAGGCCAACTGTTTAATATGACTACGTCAACAAATGGTAGTGATCGTTCCATGGTGCCAATCGGTAACTATGAGAAAGTAATGCCATTAGACATGGAACCAACATTACTGCTTCGCGATCTTTGTGCTGGTGATTCAGATAACGCAATCCGCCTCGGTGTACTCGAGTTATCTGAAGACGATCTAGCACTATGTACCTTTGTATGTCCCGGCAAATACGATTATGGGCAACTGCTTCGTGAATGTCTCGACAAGATAGAGAAGGAAGGGTAATTGCCATGAATCTTAAAAAGTTTCTTGAGGACATCGAACCTCATTTTGAGCCTGGTGGTAAGCATGAGAAGTGGTTCGCTTTATATGAAGCCGCTGCAACACTTTTCTATACTCCTGGTTTAGTTACAAAAAAAAGCTCTCACGTCCGTGATAGTGTTGATTTAAAACGTATCATGATTATGGTTTGGCTTGCGGTATTCCCAGCAATGTTTTGGGGTATGTACAACGCAGGTGGCCAAGCTGTGATGGCATTGAACCATTTATATGCTGGCGCTCAACTTGCTGGTGTGATTGATGGTAACTGGCATTATTGGTTAGTCGAAGCCCTTGGGGGAACGCTATCTAGTGATGCAGGGGTTGGCAGCAAAATGTTGCTAGGTGCGACGTATTTCTTACCAATCTATGCAACGGTCTTTATCGTTGGTGGTTTCTGGGAAGTACTGTTTTGTATGGTTCGTAAACACGAAGTTAATGAAGGATTCTTCGTCACTTCAATCTTGTTTGCATTAATCGTACCTCCTACGCTACCTCTTTGGCAGGCGGCTCTAGGCATCACATTTGGTGTTGTTATTGCAAAAGAAGTATTTGGTGGTACTGGGCGTAACTTCCTTAACCCAGCACTTGCTGGCCGTGCTTTCCTTTTCTTTGCTTACCCAGCTCAAATCTCAGGTGATGCGGTATGGACTGCTGCTGATGGCTTCTCTGGAGCAACGGCACTGAGCCAATGGTCTCAAGGTGGAAGTGGTGCATTGATTCATAATGTTACTGGTGAAGCAATTTCTTGGATGGATGCTTTTGTTGGTAATATTCCTGGATCAATGGGTGAAGTTTCTACTTTAGCACTAGCAGTTGGAGCTCTTTTCATTGTTTACATGGGCATCGCTTCATGGCGAATTATTGCTGGTGTCATGATTGGTATGGTTGTGCTGTCGACATTGTTCAACATGATCGGCTCTGACACTAATGCAATGTTTAATATGCCTTGGCATTGGCATCTAGTTTTAGGTGGTTTTGCATTCGGTATGTTCTTTATGGCAACCGATCCGGTATCGGCATCATTTACCAATAATGGTAAGTGGGCATACGGTATTTTGATTGGCGCAATGTGTGTATTAATTCGAGTTGTTAACCCAGCTTACCCAGAAGGGATGATGCTGGCGATTCTATTTGCTAATTTGTTTGCACCATTGTTTGATTACATTGTTGTTGAGAAGAACATCAAACGGAGATTATCACGCTATGGCAAGTAATAACGATAGCATTAAAAAAACGCTGTTTGTTGTTATCGCATTGAGCTTAGTGTGCTCAATCATTGTATCGGCGGCGGCCGTTGGCCTTCGTCCACAACAACAAATTAATGCGGCCTTAGATAAACAGTCGAAAATTTTGGACGTTTCTGGCATTGATATGTCTCAAGGAACGGTACCAGAGCTTTACGAACAGTTCATCGAACCTAAGTTAGTGGATTTCTCCACCGGTGAGTTAGTTGACCAAACTGAAAGTGGCGTATTGGCGCAAGATTATGATCAACGTGCTGCTGCGAAAAATCCAAATAGTTCAATCAAGCTAGACGCTGATGTTGACCCAGGGAAAATTTTCAATCGAGCTAATTACGGCTTAGTTTACCTAGTGAAATCTGGCGATCAATTAGAGCGCATGATTTTACCTATCCATGGTAATGGCCTTTGGTCGATGATGTACGCATTTGTTGCAGTTAAAACCGATGGGAACACCGTAGATGGGATTGTTTACTACGAGCAAGGAGAAACTCCTGGCCTTGGTGGTGAAGTTGAAAACCCAAATTGGCGTGCTCAATTTGTGGGTAAAAAGTTGTTTGATGACAACTTTAAACCGGCAATCGAAATTGTCAAAGGTGGAGCCCCTGCGGGTTCAGAGCACGGTGTTGATGGCCTTTCAGGGGCAACATTAACCGGTGTTGGCGTACAAAACCAATTCAACTTTTGGCTTGGGGATTATGGCTATGGCCCGTTCCTAGCAAAAGTTCGTAATGGAGGCTTGAACTAATGTCTAGCGTAAAAGAACTTAAGAAAAGTCTGGTCGCGCCAGTATTGGATAACAACCCAATTGCACTTCAAGTTCTTGGTGTATGTTCGGCTCTCGCTGTAACAACCAAACTTGAAACGGCCTTTGTTATGACACTTGCAGTAATTTTCGTAACTGCATTGTCTAACTTCTTTGTATCCGTTATTCGTAACCATATTCCTAATAGCGTACGTATCATTGTTCAAATGGCAATTATTGCTTCATTAGTAATTGTTGTTGACCAAATTTTGAAAGCGTACCTATACGAAATCTCTAAGCAACTTTCGGTGTTTGTTGGTCTGATTATTACGAATTGTATCGTAATGGGACGAGCGGAAGCATTTGCAATGAAATCATCACCGCTTCCATCATTTATTGATGGAATAGCAAATGGTCTAGGGTATGGTTTCGTATTGATTTCGGTTGGTTTCTTCCGTGAACTACTTGGTTCCGGTAAGATTTTTGGTTTGGAAGTACTACCTCTTGTTAATAATGGCGGGTGGTATCAGCCTAACGGACTAATGTTATTAGCTCCGTCAGCCTTCTTCCTCATTGGTCTGCTTATTTGGGTTATTCGTACCATCAAGCCTGAACAAGTCGAAGCAAAGGAGTAAGGACGTCATGGAACATTATATTAGCTTATTAGTGAGATCCATTTTCCTAGAAAATATGGCCCTCTCGTTCTTTTTGGGAATGTGTACTTTCCTTGCTGTATCCAAAAAAGTAAAAACGTCTTTTGGTCTGGGCGTAGCGGTTGTCGTTGTTTTAACGATAGCGGTTCCGGTGAACAACCTTGTTTACAACCTGATCTTAAAAGATGGAGCTCTTGTTGGCGGTGTGGACTTAACCTTCCTTAGCTTTATTACCTTTATCGGTGTTATTGCTGCATTGGTTCAGATTCTTGAAATGATTTTGGATCGATTCTTTCCACCTTTGTACAACGCGTTAGGTATCTTTTTACCTTTGATTACCGTGAACTGTGCAATCTTTGGTGGTGTTTCGTTCATGGTGCAACGAGATTACAATTTCGTTGAATCTATTGTCTATGGTTTTGGCTCTGGTGTTGGCTGGCTATTGGCGATTGTTGCACTTGCAGGTATCCGTGAGAAGATGAAGTATTCTGATGTACCTCCAGGTTTGCGTGGTTTAGGTATCACCTTTATCACTACTGGTTTAATGGCGTTAGGCTTTATGTCTTTCTCTGGTGTTCAACTGTAAGTCGGGTAAACCGCAGCAAAAAGGAATAGTCAATGGACATAATTCTTGGTGTAGTGATGTTTACTCTGATTGTACTCGCTCTTGTTTTGGTGATCTTATTCGCTAAATCTAAGTTAGTACCAACAGGTGACATTACAATTTCAGTAAATGGCGATGCTGATAAAGCAATCGTTACTCAGCCAGGCAGTAAGCTACTTAGCGCGCTTTCAGGATCTGGTGTATTTGTATCTTCTGCTTGTGGTGGCGGTGGCTCATGTGGTCAATGTCGCGTTAAAGTAAAATCAGGTGGTGGTGATATCTTACCAACTGAGCTTGATCATATTTCAAAAGGTGAAGCTCGTGAAGGTGAACGTTTAGCCTGCCAAGTGGCGGTCAAAACGGACATGGATATTGAGCTTCCTGAAGAAATCTTTGGTGTTAAAAAATGGGAATGTGAAGTTATCTCTAATGATAATAAAGCGACCTTTATTAAAGAGCTTAAACTTCAAATTCCTGATGGTGAATCTGTTCCATTCCGTGCGGGTGGATATATTCAGATTGAAGCCCCAGCTCACCATATTAAATATTCAGATTTCGACGTACCTGAAGAATATCGTGAAGATTGGGATAAATTTAATTTATTCCGTTACGAGTCTAAAGTAGACGAAGATATCATTCGTGCTTATTCAATGGCTAACTACCCAGAAGAATTCGGTATTATTATGTTGAATGTGCGTATCGCTACGCCGCCACCAAATAATCCAGATGTCGCTCCTGGTCAAATGTCTTCATTTATCTGGTCTCTTAAAGAGGGTGATAAATGTGTGATATCTGGGCCATTTGGTGAGTTCTTTGCAAAAGATACTGATGCAGAAATGGTGTTTGTAGGTGGTGGTGCCGGTATGGCTCCAATGCGCTCGCACATCTTTGATCAGCTCAAACGTCTTAAGTCTAAGCGTAAGATGTCTTTCTGGTACGGTGCTCGTTCTAAACGTGAAATGTTCTACGAAGAAGATTTCGATATGTTGCAAGATCAGAATGATAACTTTAAGTGGCATGTGGCTTTATCTGATCCAATTCCTGAAGATAATTGGGATGGGTATACCGGATTTATTCACAATGTGCTTTATGAAAACTACTTAAAAGATCATGATGCTCCAGAAGATTGTGAGTACTACATGTGTGGTCCACCAATGATGAATGCTGCAGTTATTAACATGCTAAGAGAACTTGGCGTTGAAGAAGAAAACATTCTTCTTGATGACTTTGGCGGTTAAGATTCATTTGTTGAACTAAGATGGCTGGCTTTTATAGCCAGCCATTATTTTTTATTACGATAGTCAATATCAAATGTATTCGTGTGGAACAGGTTTATCAGAACATTTGATATTGATTTTTGGGAGTGGTTTTAATGAAAGTTTTGGTATTGTTGTTTGTTACCATTTTTGGCTTAGTCGGCTGTGAACAGTCGATTGACCAAGTGCACTTAAGTGGGCCGACAATGGGTACGACATACAACGTTAAGTACTTAGATGATACCGAGCAAGCCCTTGAGGCTGGTAAGATACAAACTGAAATTGATCGTCTACTTGAACAAGTAAATGATCAAATGTCGACCTACCGTAAAAGCTCGGAATTAAGTTTATTCAATCAATACAAAGGTAGTGAGCCATACGAAGTATCACCAGAGATGGTTTTGGTGGTTCAGGAGGCTATTCGCCTGAATCACTTAACTCAAGGTGCGCTAGACGTTACCGTTGGCCCTTTAGTTAACTTGTGGGGGTTTGGTCCAGAAGCTAGACCTGATGTTATTCCAACTGACGAAGATTTAACTCAGATACGAAAGAGTGTAGGCATAGAGCACTTGCAAGTGAATAGTACGTCGCTAAGTAAAGATATACCAGATTTGTATGTCGACTTGTCAACGATCGCGAAAGGGTGGGGAGTTGACGTAGTTGCTCAATACCTCCAATCGTTAGGCTTGAAAAATTATATGGTTGAAATTGGCGGAGAAATTCGGTTGAGAGGTAAGAATCAACAAGGTGTTGGTTGGAGAATCGCAATTGAAAAGCCAGTTACGAATGAACGAGCTATTCAAGAAATCATTGAACCCGGTAATATGGGGCTTGCCACGTCGGGTGATTATCGTAATTATTTTGAAGAGAATGGTATTCGATATTCTCATATTATTGACCCTAAAACAGGTCGTCCAATTAGTAACAAAGTAGTCTCAGTCACTGTATTGGATAGTTCAACAATGACAGCAGATGGCCTAGCTACTGGTATCATGGTTATGGGAGAGGTTGATGGTATGGCTTTAGCCGAAGAGAATGATATCCCAGTCTTTATGGTGGTAAAAACTCAAGATGGTTATAAAGAGTTATCTTCAAGCCGTTTTAAACCGTATTTAAATAAATAGAGAAGGAGTAACAATGAATACTTTTTTAATTACTTTCGGCGTATTCCTTTTGGTCATTACTGCAATGGCTGTGGGGTATATCTTTCAACGTAAATTGGTAAAAGGAAGTTGTGGTGGATTGGATGCCGTTGGTATCGACAAAGTCTGCAATTGCCCTGAGCCTTGTGATGCAAGAAAGAAACGTGAAGCTCGTGAAGCTTTACGCGCACAAAAATTAGCCGAATGGAATAAAGATCGAATTGCATAAGTTGTTTTAGTTCGTAGTTCAATCAACCTGCGTACTAGATAAAGATGATCACGATATCGCAAATGCTAAAGTCTATTCGTGGTGTATATTAACTGCTATACTGTGTTTATATACAGTAATGGGGTTTATCTGCGTTGAGAATATTTGATCATATCTAAATCGAGTAAACGAAATTGTGTTTCAGAGGTATTCTATAAACATAATTTTGTATTCACTTTTATGCTTTAGATGAATGATTATTTATTTTGAATTTGATCATTCATTATGAGAAAAATTATCCACATTGATCTCGATTGCTATTACGCTGCGGTTGAATCAAGAGATCATCCAGAATTAAAACACATCCCCTTGGCGATAGGAGGCTCTCAATATCGCCGAGGTGTTATTGCAACGTGTAATTACATCGCTCGTGAATATGGTGTCCGTTCAGCAATGTCCACTGCTCATGCTTTAAAACGGTGTCCAAATTTAACCGTAATTCCGGGTAATATGGAAAAATACAAAGCCGTTTCAAGACAAATCCACTCAATATTTTCTCGCTATACTGATCTCATCGAGCCGCTTTCTCTCGATGAAGCCTATTTAGACGTAACCGACTATCCGAACTTTCATGGTTCAGCAACCTTGATTGCTCAAGATATTTGTCGATCCATAGAGTCAGAACTGCAACTGACGGCGAGTGCCGGTGTTGCCCCTATTAAATTTGTTGCAAAGGTGGCTTCTAACATTAACAAGCCAAATGGAATTTTTGTCGTCGCCCCCAATGATATTCAAGGGTTTATCGATAAGCTCGATCTTAAAGAAATCCCCGGTGTAGGCAAGGTGACTTTAAATAAGCTACACAGGTTAGGATTTTATAAAGGAGCGGACATTAAACACACTGACCAGCATTATTTAATGTCACATTTTGGCAAGTTTGGAGGACTTTTGTGGGAGCGTTGTCATGGCATCGACGAACGAGAGATTACGTCTGATCGAGAGCGAAAATCCGTTGGTGTTGAACGTACTTTTGATCACGATATATATACCGAGGAAGAGTGTTTGTCGGCGATAGCCCCATTATTCGAAGAACTTGCTACCCGGTTTGGTAAGCTGTCTAATGAGAAAAAAATAGTCAGGTTAGGAGTTAAATTAAAGTTTGACGATTTTAAACAAACCTCGGTCGAGCATAAGTACACTGATGCGGAGAAGGAATATTTTGCGCTTTTATTAAAGAAAGGGTTAGAGCGCCAATGCGGAAGAGGTGTTCGTTTAATCGGATTAAACCTTGGTATCGAAGCTAAGAGAGACGACAGCGAGCATCAACTAAGCTTTGAATGGTAACTCCTATTATTATAAACACAATCTACTTCTCAAATAGAGCACTTCTGCCAGTATTTATGTGTCGCACCAACTTATCGAACGGTTTGATCATACGTATTTCTTAATAGCCGATCCCTCCTTATTTCATTTATATATTTCTTTTAATATTATTCTTGCTGGTAAAATTAGCATATGCTAATGTTTTATACTTTGCATATGCTAATTTATCTGAAAGTGTTTAACAAACGCTGATGAGGTAGTGGTTAACTGGTATTTAAGGAAGACTTCAATGAATAAGAAAAAAATTGTTGTTATCGGCGGGTCGGCAGCGGGTCCTAAAACAGCTGCAAAGGCAAGAAGGTTAGATGAACACGCCGAGATTATTTTGTTGCAGAAAGACAAAGATCTCTCAATGGCTTCTTGTGGTTACCCTTATTATGTAGGTGGTGTATTTGATAACCGTAATGCTTTAATTAGTACCCCAACCGGTGTTGTTAGAGACCCTAAGTTTTTTTTAAATGCGAAAGGGATTGATGCTCGTACCGGTACAGAAGTAACTTCTATTGACAAAGAAACGAAGCAGCTGACATGTAAAAATGTTGAGAGTGGGGAAGTTGAATCTATTGATTACGACAAATTGGTGATATGTACGGGGGCACAGCCGATTATACCGCCGATTCCAGGTACTGATTTACAAGGGATCACCACCCTTCAATCAATGAAAGATGCCGATTTCCTTCGTAGCGTTAGAGATGAGAAGAAGATTAAGAAAGCGATTGTTATTGGCGGTGGACTTATTGGTATCGAAACCTGTGAAGCTTTGCAACTTGCTGGTATCGATATTACTGTTGTAGAACTTGCACCACAGTTATTAACTTTCCTCGATTGGGAAATGGCAGAAATTGTAGAAAATCACGTTCGAGCAAAGGGAGCGAATGTTATCACCAATAATGGAGTTGCTTCATTCTTAGGTGAGGATGGTGTATTGACTGGCGTTAAGCTCGCGAATGGTACTGAATTACCGTGTGAACTTGCGGTTGTCGCTATCGGCGTTCGTCCTAATTCAGCTCTTGCTCAGCAAGCTGGTATTAAGGTCGGCAGGACAGGTGGAATTGTTGTCAACGAATATATGCAGACTTCTGATCCATTTATCTATGCAGCAGGAGATTGTGTTGAATCTACCAATTTATTGACCAACCAAAAAGTTCACGCCCCTATGGGAGATTTAGCCAATTTACAAGGGCGAGTTGCAGGTGAAAATGTGATTGAAGGCAATAACGTCACATTCCCGGGAGTACTTCAGACCGGAATTTGTAAGGTCTTCGACTTTTCTGCAGGCTCAACCGGATTATCAGAAGCAACTGCGAAACAACTTGGTTATGACACCTTTGAGACCGTGATCAACACTAGCCCAGACAAACCTGGATTTATGGGTGCTAAGCTGCTGATTAGTAAAATGTTGGCGGATAAAAAAACGGGCAAAGTACTAGGGCTGCAATGTGTTGGTAGTGGAGATGTAAGCAAGCAGATTGCTTCTGCAGCCATGGCACTAAAAGGCGGTTTTACGGTAGAGGATTTGATTAATCTCGATTTGCCTTATGCTCCGCCGTTTTCTTTGGCAATAGATCACTTTGTGGCGACTTCACACCTCATGCAGAATAAACTCAAGAATCGTCTGAAAGGCATTTCTTCCATCGAACTCAAGAAAAAACTCGAGCAACAAGATCCGTTATTTATCATTGATACAAGAGGCCCAGATGAATTTGAAGATATGCGCTTAGGTATTGGTGAAACACTTATCCCTCTTGGAATGGTAAGAAAGCGTTTGGATGAGTTACCAGAAGACAAAAATACCGAAATCATTTGTTTCTGTAAGATTTCCCTTCGAGGTTACGAAGTGGCGTTGATTCTCGAAGCTAATGGGTGGAAGAATGTTAAAGTGTTGGAAGGTGGTGTAATGGCATGGCCATATAAGCGCGAGAAGTAGAGAAGTATTTCTGACCAAGCTCTTTATAAAGCGCTTTAGTTCGACCGGTTGGCGTATGTTTACCGGTTTTGTTTTTCTTACTCTGTTGCCATTTGTGGCTATTTTCTCTTTATATTATGATGTGAAGTAAATGAATAGAAGAGTTCCTAGGCGATTACAGTCTTGAGTAGCAAATCGTTTTGATTAAGGTGTGTTTTTTATGAAAGTAATACTTTCTTTATTGTTAGTGATCGTTTCCTATTCAGTGAGCGCAGAGCAGTGTGATGTTTCGGTAGAGCGTGATATTAAGTCTAATGATGGTTGGTTACTTTTTCACTTAGAAGATGGAACCAACGTTGAAATTAATGATGAGAGCCAAGTATTGATTGGAGGAGACGTTGTCGAGCTCACTCCAGAGCAACTTCAAGCTGTACAACAATATCGTCAATTGGTTACTCATCATATGGAAAGTCTTGCCGATTATGCGACAAGCAATGCACAGTTCCTTGACCATGTTATTGATGATATCGCTGCTTCATTGGGAGCTCCTGGTGCCTTTGATGAGCTAAAAGAAGAGTTAGACCAGTTTTGGGGTGCTGCCTCTGAAGCATACCTTAATACTGATACGGTCATTTTACCAGCAGGGACTTTTGATTCGCTGAGTGAGACGTGGAAATCTCATGCATTGAAAGCTAAGGCTTTGTTTGATGAAGAATTTATTGAGCAAGTGTGGCAAGTGTTATTGAGTAAGATCCAAGAAGAGGGTGGAATTAGTTTATCGGCAATGGGCGGATTGCTTCTTGAGTTGGAGGCGAATATATCTGAACGTTTAGAAACACACAGCAAAGAATTGGATGTACAAGAGAACAAAATGTGTGAATCGTTGCATGAAATTGTCGATCAAGAAGATGATATGCGTAACCAAATCCCAGAGTTACAAGATTATAGAATCTTTACTATTTAGCCAAATGAATGACACATGATCGAACAGTAAAAAAGAGAGCACAGTGCTCTCTTTTTATATTTTTGAACAATTTAATTAATACTTGGAATATTTTTAAGTAACATGACCATTTGTTGCCAAAACTGACCAACTGTATCGATTTTAACTTTTTCGTCAGGAGAGTGGGGGAACTTGATTGTAGGCCCAAATGAAATCATATCCATCTGAGGGTAAGGTTGTTTGAACAATCCACATTCTAACCCAGCGTGAATGACCATAATATTGGGCTTTGCACCATAGACCTCTTGATATTTATCTCGGAATATAGCCATGACTTCGGATTCTGTATCTGGTTTCCACCCAGGGTAAGCATCATAGAAACGAACATCGGCACCCGCTAGTTGGGCAATAGAAGTCACCATACTCTCAGTATATTCTCGACCACTATCGATCAAACTTCGAACTAATATTAAAACAGACAGTTTTTCAAACTCTGTCGATACGATGCCTATATTGAGCGAGGTTTCAACAATACCTGGCACATCATTGCTCATACTTATCACGCCATTAGGCGTTGCATTGAGTGTATTGATGATGGCGTTCGTACTGGTTAGTGTTATTGGATCAAGAGTATGCTCGGTCAACACGTCTGTTTTAGCGACAATATTGGGTTCAACTTGAATTAACTCTTTTTTAATTAAGGTGACGAACTGTTCGTACGCAACGATAATGTCCTGAGTTTGGCTTTTTGGACATTGAATGGTGACAGAGCCTTCTCGAGGAATCGCATTTCTTAACGTTCCTCCGGAAAAATCGATGAGTTGAATTTTATGTTTCTTATCAATTTCCGCTAAGAAACGAGACAGAAGTTTATTGGCATTCCCCCGACCTAGGTGAATATCGACACCAGAGTGTCCCCCTTTCAAACCCTTGAGATCCAATTTTATTATCTGTGAGTCGCCTTTGGCCGGTTCACGAGTAATTGGTAGCTCTAGCAGACCATTGATCCCTCCGGCACAGCCAACATACACTTCGCCTTCTTGTTCTGAGTCGGTATTTAGTAAAATGTCAGCATCGAGCCATCCTGCCTCTAATCCAAATGCGCCTTCCATTCCCGCTTCTTCATTGATGGTGAGAAGAACTTCAAGTGGACCATGCTCAATATTCGTTGATGCTAACACGGCCAAGCACGTAGCCATACCAATCCCATTGTCAGCACCCAATGTTGTGCCATCAGCCGTGACCCACTCGCCATCGATATAGGGACGAATCGGATCGGTCGTAAAGTCGTGTTCTGTGTCTTCATTTTTTTGAGGAACCATATCGAGATGAGCTTGAAGGACAACAGTTTTGCGTTTCTCCATTCCACTCGTTGCGGACTTTTTGATAAATATATTTCCGATTTTATCGCGCTTAACATCGAGCTTGAGCTCTTGGGCCCAATTTACGATGTAGTTTGCTAATGCTTCTTCATGATAAGAAGGGTGAGGAATAGAGCAAATTTTATCGAATATCTCCCATACATTACTTGGAGATAAAAGAGCGATTTCTGAGTGATGTTGTGACATAGATAATTCCTCCCATGTTGAAAATGGGTTGATGATGAATAGACGTAAGCTATGAATACAAATGTAAGCTTTATATACAAAAAGACGCATTAAAGAATATCACTGATTGTGACAGGAGAGTAGTAACAAGGCTAACCTAGCTAACCGATGATATTGGTAAACGTTCATCGCTTACATATTGATGGAGCTTCAGTACGTAAAAAAATATATTTTTGTAATTTAATTACCTAAATGTGTTATTAATTAATCACTTTTAAATGTTTTTTTATATTTAAAGTTGTCATGTTGTAATTTATTTTCTTTATGGTATTCTATTTATCAATCGATGAATGACTGCTTGGTTATTTTGATTGATTTATCATCAAGGCGCAGCTTGAGTTTATCCTGATTTCAATCTGTTCTGTTTTGATAGTCGCAATGATTGGTTGCTCTTTTGCATTGCGACAAATGTAAGACTAGTTTACTGGACTTGCATCTGAACATTTTTGTTCACCCCAAATTATTATTGGACTGTAAAGCCCCAAATGGTTAATAACTATCCATCGCCATCTTATATAATTTAAGATGGCGTTTTTTTGTCTGCAATACGGCTTATAGTGTTTCGTATATTGCTCTTTAGCGCTGATGGAATCTTGATCTAGAGGGGGCTTTTAGCGCCTTTTTACTATCATTTTTAACCCTAAATCTCTATAATCGCCCGGGCTGTGGCGAGTCTTGTTTTACGTATTTTTGTGACGTGAATATCCATAAGTTTGATTTGCTTTTAAGCACACCATTTCATCGTATAATAAGCTACGTTTGTTCTCTTTTACGTAAGATAGACCACCGTTTAGCGAATTTAGTGTCAATAACATTGGGATAGACTAATGAGTAAAAAATTTCTTATCACTTGGGACAATATGCAAATGTATTGTCGTCAACTTGCCGAACTCCAAATGCCAGCTGAACAATGGCGTGGTATCTTAGGGGTTAGTCGTGGTGGTCTCGTTCCTGCAGCAATTTTAGCTCGTGAATTAGGTATTCGTTATGTCGATACGATTTGTATAGCAAGTTACGATCACGACCACCAACGTGATATGAATGTAATAAAAGCACCAGATCATGATGGTGAAGGGTTTTTAATTGTTGATGATCTTGTTGATAGTGGAGACACTGCAAGAAAAATTCGCGAAATGTACCCAAAAGCTAAACTTATCACTGTGTGTGCTAAGCCTTCAGGTAAAGATCTTGTCGATGAATATATTGTCGACATTGCTCAAGATACGTGGATTGAACAGCCGTGGGATACATCGGTCGTTTATATTGAACCGATAAACCGGAAGTTGAAGTAAAGCCGTGTATTGAATTTTGATTAATGGTCCTGTTTAGGGCCTTTTTTCCGTTACCATTTTAAAAACGTCAAACTGCTGGGGATGTTATGTCTGCCAATTCCATTAAATCAAGTGAGAGTGCCAACTTATCTGAGAAGCTATTTGCCAATCACCGCCAGGCAAAAGAGACATCTTCTCTTACTCAATATATGCCCAGTAGTGCTCAGTTTATAGCAGACAAGATAGATGATCCTAATAACTCATGGTATCGAACACTATCTCGTATGCAGTGGATATGGCAAGGCATTGATCCTATTGATCAAGAAGAAGTATTAGCTCGAATCGCCTCTTCAACTCATTCGCGAACTCACGATGCTTGGTTAGATACGGTGATGGGCTATCATAGTGGAAATTGGGCCTATGAGTGGACTAAGCTAGGCAGTCGTTATCAGCAGCAAGCGAAACTACTTGAAGGCGAAAAAGCAGCAAACAAACTATTTTCTGCTTCTTTGTGCTTTAGTATTGCCGGGTACCCTCATCTGAAAAATGATAATTTATCCGTTCAAGCCCAAGCATTAGCCAGCTCGACTTATCATGAGGCGACAGAGAAAACAGCCTATGTGGTAAAACGATTAGAGTTTCCCTATAAAAATAAAAAAATAGTGGCTCATTTACATCTTTCTCACACTGAAAAACCCCAACCCGTAGTTATGATTTCGGCAGGATTAGACAGTCTACAAACTGATATGTGGCGGATTTTTCGGGATTACTTAGCGAAACGAAATATTGCGATGTTAACCATTGATATGCCATCGATTGGGACAAATTCGCATTGGCCTCTGACAGAAGATTGCTCTGTGTTACACCAAGAAGTACTCAACCAATTACCCACATTGCCATGGGTCGACCATCATAGTGTTGGGCTCTTTGGCTTTCGCTTTGGTGGAAACGCAATGATTCGACTTTCATTTCTTGCGCCAGAAAAAATTAAAGCGTGTGTAGCGATTGGTGCGCCACTTCACGATGTATTATCGTCACCACAGAAAGTAAAAAATATGCCAAAAATGTATTTAGATGTATTGGCGTCTCGGCTAGAAAAGGGAATGGTTGATGTGGATAGTTTATCTCGTCAACTTCGAGCTTGGTCACTAAAAGAGCAAGGTTTTCTCGCAGGAAGAAAAACAAAAGTGCCTATCTTAGCGCTGTCTCTTCAAGGGGACCAATTATCTCCTTTGAAGGACAATAAGCTTGTTGAAATATACAGTTCAGGTGGAAAAGCGAAGGAAATTAATTCGAAATCCATCTCTCATGGATATGATCAGTCACTTGATTTAGCAATTAATTGGCTAGAAGATGAACTAATTTAGTGACAAGTGGCTTTGAATTAGTTACAAACATATAATTAATAGACTATTGAAATCAATAATATAGCAAGTACAACTAAACGTTAGTGATTATGACAGGGAGTATAACAATGCCACATGAGGTTAAAATTCCGACGTATCATAGGCTATTGAGTGCATTCAAAGCGGTTGGTCCATATCTACGTCAAGAAAAATGCGAGCCAGAAATTTACTTTTTTGATTGCTTATCAGTATGTGTCGATGATACTCAATCTCCCGAAACACGTGAATTTTGGGGATGGTGGATGTTATTAATTGATACTGACAACGGCTTTCAAGCTAATTACCAATATGGCCGTTTTGATGTTGAAGGAAACTGGGTTAAAGAAGATTTAAAAGAAGCTGATGTTGCAGAAATTGAGCGCACTCGCAGTGTGTTTCATGACAAATTAACAGCAATGCTCGCTAAGGATTTTGAACTTAGTGTTGAATTAGACGAAAGTGAACTTGTGACCGTTTAACTTAAAAAGCGAAATAAAGATTCAATCTCGTTGAAAAGGTGCTTATTAGCGCCTTTTTTACTTGTTAAACTAACGCTAGATTGTTAAAACATCGTCTCAAACATTATTAGCTTAACCATAGATAAAAGATAGCTCATGACTACAAAGAAAAGCGAACAACTGCAGCATCCTCAAACGGTGATTGTAAAGTTAGGAACAAGTGTGCTCACTGGTGGAACACTTGCTTTAGATCGCGCCCATATGGTTGAGTTGGTGCGTCAGTGTGCTGAGTTAAAGAAGCTAGGCCACTCAGTTGTTCTGGTTTCATCTGGAGCCATCGCAGCGGGAAGAGAGCACTTAGACTTTCCTGCATTACCTTCTACAATGGCAAGCAAACAACTCTTAGCTGCTGTTGGGCAGAGTCAGTTGATTCAAGCTTGGGAGTCGTTATTTTCGATCTACGGTATTAAGATTGGTCAAATACTATTAACTCGTGCCGATCTTGAAGATCGTGAACGCTTTTTGAATGCGCGCGATACGATTAATGCGTTGGTTGATGGTGGAATTATTCCTGTTGTGAATGAAAATGATGCGGTAGCGACCACCGAAATTAAAGTCGGTGACAACGATAACCTATCAGCATTGGTTGGTATTTTGTGTGGCGCGGATAAATTACTGCTGCTAACGGATCAAAAAGGGTTATTTACTGCTGACCCTCGTAAAGATCCCAATGCTGAGCTAATCAAAGAAGTCACCCGAATTGATGATACCTTGCGCGAAATTGCCGGTGGAAGTGGCACCACGCTCGGTACTGGTGGTATGGCAACGAAGTTACAAGCCGCGGATATTGCTCGTCGTGCTGGTATTGAAGTCATCATCGCAGCCGGAAGAGCAACTAACGTTATATTCGATTCTTTAGGGGACTCACCTCAAGGAACTCGCTTTTTGCCATTGGAAGAATCGTTAGAAAACCGTAAACGTTGGATATTGGCAGGTCCTACAGCATCGGCCGACATTATGATTGACCAAGGTGCCGTTAACGCGGTGACAACCAATGGAAGCAGCTTGTTAGCTAAAGGGGTTATACGAGTTCGTGGTCGATTAGCACGTGGTGAAGTTGCTCGTGTTATTGATAAATCTGGTAAGATTGTCGCTAAAGGCATTAGCGCTTATTCAAGTCAGGATTTGGAAAAAATTCTCGGTAAGCACAGTAAAGATATTCTGGCCATTCTAGGATATGATTTTGGTGCCGAGGTGATACACCGTGATGACATGGTGGTCATTCAAGAATAGATAGGAGTACATCGTGGATTTAACTCTAATGGGGAAAGCGGGCAAAGAAGCGGCTTTTCAACTTGCAACCGCGTCGACCGCTCAAAAAAATCGAGCGTTATCATTGATTGCTGATGAATTGGAAGCACGTTCAGAAGCGATTCTGGCTGCTAATGCAATCGATATTGAACTGGGTCGAGAGGCTGGTTTAACGGAAGCCTTATTGGACCGTTTATTATTGAACGACTCGCGTCTCAAAGGTATTGCTTCTGATGTTCGTAACGTCATTAACCTCAATGACCCCGTTGGAAGTGAAATCGATAGCCGTGTACTCGAAAATGGTATGAGCCTCGCTAAGCGACGTGTCCCTCTTGGTGTGGTGGGGGTGATCTATGAAGCTCGCCCTAATGTCACGATTGATATTGCTGCATTGTGTTTAAAAACCGGAAACGCGAGTATTCTTCGTGGTGGCAAAGAAACGTTCAACTCTAATATGGAATTGGTTAACGTTATCCAAGCTGCATTAGAAAAGGCCGGTTTGCCAGCCGCTTCTGTTCAGTATATAGAAAAGCCAGATCGTGAGCTTGTTGGGCAATTGCTTAAGCTCGATCAGTTCGTCGATATGATCATTCCTCGTGGTGGTGCTGGACTACATAAAATGTGTCAGGAAAATAGCACAATCCCAGTCATTATAGGTGGTTTTGGTATTAGCCATATTTATGTTGATGCGAATGCGGATCTTGAGCGCTCACTTGATGTGGTTGAAAACTCGAAAGTTCAGCGTCCGTCTGCGTGTAATTCGTTGGATACGTTACTGGTGCATCAGGATATTGCAGAGTCATTTTTGACAAAACTCGCAGTACGACTAAACGATCAAGTCTCATTCGTTGCGACACCAGAAGCAAAAGAGTTAATGCCGATGGCGAAAGAGATCCGAGATGTAAAAGACGGCGATTTCGATACTGAATGGTTAAGTTATACTCTTGGTGTCAAAGTTGTTGCCGATGTGAATGAAGCCATTGATCATATGCGTGAACATAATGCGAGTCACTCTGATGCCATTATGACGAATGACTTAAACAATGCAGAACTGTTTATTAATTCCGCTGGTTCTGCTGCGGTATATGTTAATGCATCTACCCGCTTTACCGATGGCGCGCAATTTGGCCTTGGTGCCGAAGTTGCGGTCTCAACTCAAAAGCTGCATGCTCGTGGTCCTATGGGATTAGAAGAGCTCACCAGCTATAAATGGGTAGGAAAAGCAAACTATCTTGTTCGTCCTTAGTTTTATCTCGTGATCTAACAAGCAAAGGGGCTATTTAGCCCCTTTTTGCATTTCTTCCGTTTTCCATTTCCGCTACACTCGTCTTATTCATGTGGAGGTTATATGCATTGTCCTTTTTGTTCTGAAACTGATACTAAAGTAATCGATTCCCGCTTGGTTGCCGATGGGCATCAGGTACGTCGTCGGCGTGAGTGTGTGGCGTGTCATGAGCGCTTTACCACGTTCGAAACAGCGGAATTAGTGATGCCTCGGATTATTAAATCTAATGGTAACCGAGAACCATTTAATGAAGAAAAAATGATGGGTGGGATTTTACGAGCGCTAGAAAAGCGCCCTGTTAGTGCCGATGCTATCGATATTTCGTTAAGTTTGATTAAGTCGCAACTGCGGGCGACAGGTGAGCGTGAAGTGCCGAGTGATTTAGTTGGAAATCTTGTCATGGAACAATTAAAAGAGTTAGATAAAGTTGCATATATCCGTTTTGCTTCCGTTTATCGTAGTTTTGAAGATGTACGAGAATTTGGTGAAGAGATTGCCAAACTACAAGACTAGAGACGATAACAATAGAAGCGAGTTGGTCTAATGTCAGAGTTTTCGTTGTTCGATTATAAGATGATGAATCGCGCGATTCATCTCGCTAAACAAGGACGCTTTACCACAGCTCCTAATCCTAATGTCGGATGCGTTATCACCAACGATGAACATATTGTTGGTGAAGGTTACCACGCAAAAGCAGGAGAGCCTCATGCTGAAGTTCATGCTCTACGACAGGCTGGGGCAAAAGCCAAGGGCGCGACAGCTTACGTAACATTAGAACCTTGCTCTCACTATGGGCGAACGCCGCCTTGTGCGGAAGGGTTAATTAAAGCTGGAATCGTAAAAGTGGTCTGTGCCATGAGTGATCCCAATCCTTTGGTTGCTGGGAACGGCTTTCAAATGCTTCGAAACGCCGGAATCGATGTGGCTATTGGTTTACTTGAATCCGATGCCGCCGCGTTGAATCCCGGATTTATTAAAAAGATGAGTTCGGGATTGCCTTATGTTCAACTAAAAATGGCAGCAACCTTGGATGGTCAAACCGCTTTAGCCAATGGTAAAAGCCAATGGATCACTTCAGCCGCAGCTCGCCAAGATGTTCAAGCTTATCGAGCGATAGCTGGGGCGATATTGTCGACCAGTCAAACGGTTATTGCAGATAACGCTTCTTTAGCGGTGCGTTGGCATGAATTACCGGATTCAATTCAAGCGAATTACCCTGAATCACAATTACGTCAGCCCCTTCGCGTTATTCTCGACCGCCAACAGAAGCTTACTCCGGATTTACGGATTTTTAATGACGGTAGTCCCCCGATTATGACGGTGGCTGAAAAGTCAGGAGATATCATTGTAGATGTTGATTCTCAAAAACAGTTAAACCTTGAAACGCTATTGAAAACACTCGCGACCGAGCAGCAAGTTAATCATGTTTGGGTAGAGGCTGGTGCGACACTAGCAGGAAGCATGATTCGTCAAAATCTGGTTGATGACATTGTGCTCTATTTAGCGCCTAAATTGATAGGCAGTGATGGGCGAGGGTTGTTTGGAAAGTTAGGATTAACAGAAATGAGCGACGTCATTGATTTAGAGATTCAAGAACTCACTAAAGTCGGGCCTGATATTAGAATCGTTGTCCGACCACAATATAAGAATTAATTAAATATGTTTACAGGTATTGTAGAAGCCGTTGGATCCCTAGCTGCGTTGACAGCAAAAGGTGAAGATATCAGCATTCGAGTGAATGCGGGTGTATTGGATATGAGTGATGTAAAGCTTGGTGATAGCATCGCAACCAATGGGGTGTGTTTGACTGTTGTTGCGATGACATCGACCAGTTATACCGCCGACTTATCCGTTGAAACACTAAATAAAACTGGATTTGCTCACTATAAGGTGGGCGACGATGTGAATTTAGAAAAAGCGATGTTGCCGACAACACGGTTTGGTGGGCATATTGTCTCGGGGCACGTGGATGGTGTTGGAACAATAATTGAGCGAAATAGTGTTGGACGGGCCATTGAGTTTTGGGTTGAAATGCCAAGCTCGCTTAGTAAATATGTTGCTGAAAAAGGGTCCATTACTGTTGATGGAATAAGCTTAACAGTGAATGATTTACGTAAAAACGCCTTCAAATTAACCATTGTGCCACACACATCATCAGAGACTACAATCAATGATTTTCAAGTGGGACGCAAAGTAAATTTGGAAGTCGATGTAATGGCTCGTTATTTAGAGCGATTAATTGGAGCGAAACAAGAAGCAGAGCCTGATTCCGTACTGACGATGGACTTTTTGCAAAAACACGGCTTTGCTTAGGTTCTCGTTGCAATTACTCGCTATAGTAAAGGTTAATTAGCAATAGATATTGCTCGTCGAATTGTGCTAGAATCCGGCGATTCTCATGGGTGAACAGAGTTTGAAGGAAAGTTTATGAAAGTGATCGAGGGTGGTTTTCCAGCACCAAATGCAAAAATAGCTATCGTTATATCTCGTTTTAATAGTTTTATTAACGACAGGCTTCTTGAAGGTGCAATCGATACTTTAAAGCGTCATGGGCAAGTTGCTGATGATAATATTACTATCGTTCGCTGTCCTGGAGCTGTAGAGCTTCCGCTTACGGCCAAAAAAGTGGCTATGACCAATAAATTTGATGCCATTATTTCTCTTGGCTCTGTTATTCGTGGAGGCACGCCACATTTTGACTATGTATGTAGCGAATGCAATAAAGGTTTAGCGCAGGTTTCAATGCAGTATGACCTTCCTGTTGCCTTTGGTGTATTGACGGTTGATACCATCGATCAAGCTATCGAACGAGCAGGTACTAAAGCTGGAAATAAAGGCGAAGAAGCGGCACTTAGCGCGCTAGAAATGATTAACGTTCTTGCAGAGATTGAACTCTAATGGGTGCACGTGTGAAACCACTTTCGCGTCGTAACGCTCGCCAGTTTGCATTACAGGCTATCTATTCATGGCAAATTACCAAGGATGATGTTGCAAATATCGAAGCGCAATTTCTTTCAAATGGTAAATATGACGATGAAGAGCACAGCGCTCAAGAACCTTCGTTGCAGGCACCTGAAACAGATGTTGAATATTTCCGTAATTTGCTTACTGGAGTCGTGCTAAATGTTACTGCTTTGGATGCAAAGATTCGTCCATATACGTCTCGTCCAATGCAAGACCTCGATATGATGGAGCTCGCTTTGTTACGTTTGTCCATGTACGAAATGACACAGCGTGATGATGTGCCGTACAAAGTAGTGATTAACGAAGCAATCGAACTTGCTAAAGTGTTTGCAGCAGAAGATAGTCATAAGTTTGTAAATGGTGTGCTTGATAAAGCGGCACCACATGTACGAAAGAAATAGTCGTAAATTTTAAAGAAAGGCCAGCCAATGCTGGCCTTTTTTCTATGTGTTAAACCTGTTTGGCTAGGAAAAGAGATGTCTGGGGAATTTAGTTTAATTAATCGCTATTTTACAAAGAAGCAGTCCGAGCGCAAAGATGTCCACCTTGATATCGGTGATGATTGTGCCATCGTTAAAGTCCCTGAAAACAGTCGTTTGGCGATTACGACTGATACCATGGTTGCTGGAACTCATTTCTTGCCTGACGCCAACCCTAAATGGATTGCTCATAAAGCATTAGCTTCAAACATTAGTGACTTAGCTGCGATGGGAGCAAGGCCTGCATGGTGCTCGTTAGCGATTTCTCTGCCAGATATAGATGATGCGTGGCTTGAAAGTTTTAGCGCTGCTTTTTTTGAGTTAGCCGATTACTATAATGTAAAACTTATTGGCGGTGATACAACAAAAGGGCCTCTTAGTATTACGTTAACACTTCATGGTTTTTTACCTAATGACTATGCATTGACGCGGCATAATGCAAAAGCTGGAGATTGGATATATGTCACAGGAACACTTGGAGATAGCAAAGCTGGGTTGGATGTTATCCTAGATAACGCTCTCCGCTCTCAACCTTCTTCTGATGTACTTGAACAGAGACATTACCTTTCTACACCAAGGGTATTATTGGGACAAGCTTTGCTCAATGTGGCCAGTTGTGCAATTGATATTTCTGATGGGTTGGTTTCAGATATTCAGCATATCCTGACTAGCTCAAATGTTGGCGCGACACTCAATGTTGAACATTTACCTATTTCTGATGAACTGGTTGGTTTTCTCAATAACGATCGTGACAAAGCACTGCAATATGCATTAACAAGTGGAGAAGAGTATGAACTTTGCTTTATCGTATCTCCATATAATATTGAAGCTCTAGAAAGCCATCTTAGTCATTGCAACACACCTTACCAATGCATTGGCCAAATTCGTGGCAAAGAAGGTCTAGAGTTGCATTCAGATGGGCAAGCTTTAACATGGCAACTATCTGGCTTTGATCACTTTGGAATATCAGTATGAATAATCCTAAACAGCTTCTTCGCTTATCAAATCCATGGCATCTTCTTGCTGTGGGGTTTGGCAGTGGGTTGTCTCCCTGGATCCCAGGAACAATGGGGACACTTGCCGCGATTGTTCCATACCTAGCGCTAGCTCATTTACCTTTCTGGGCTTATATTGTTGTGTGCATTGTGGGCTCATGGGTTGGAATTACAATTTGCCAGAAAACTTCTGATGATATGGGCGTACATGACCATGGCTCTATTGTTTGGGATGAGTTTATTGGGTTGTGGATCACTATGTTAATTGTGCCTATTTATGGGCTTAATCCTTATGAATGGCAGTGGCTTATTGCCGGGTTCATCTTATTTCGCTTTTTCGACATGCTGAAGCCTTGGCCAATTAGTTGGCTTGATAAAAGAGTGCATGGCGGGTTTGGAATTATGATAGATGATATTGTTGCTGGGATTATCTCTGCGATTTGCTTAGCAGGACTAGGGCATTATTTAGCTTGGATTTAAAAGATCTCGTTGAATGAGATCTCTATGTTCTAACTGGCTTTTGATGAAAACTATTGGTATTTTTTCCAATCAAACTCTAGCGAGTTCAGTACTTCCTGTATTTCCTCGGTTTGGAGTGTGTGTTTTTCTCTATTTTTAGGTGAACAGCGTACACTATCTATTTTTCCATTATTTGGAAGTGTTACTTTATCAAAATGGAAATGATCACAAATTTTATCGATTACTCGTTGTGGTTCGAGTTGTAACGATTCATAACAAAGAATGAGTACTAGTTCAGGGTTTTTCTGTTCTAATTCACTCCACTTTTTATAGTATTGATCCCACTCTAATAAATATTTCTCTTTCCAAACTGGATCAGAGAGCGATGACCAGTCTTGCTTTTTTCCCCAAGAGTACACACTTTCAAGCCAACTCTCAGGTGTTTTAAATAACACAATGTGGGGATGGTCATCTGGATATTTACACAAGTAATTTAATTCATGAATGGAGTTCACTTGGTAATAGTTAAGAAAAGATTCTCTATCCATGAAGATAGAGGATTTATCGTCCATTAATCGAAAGTGCTTGTGTGCCGGATGGTTTCTATAAGGGTCATAGGCATTTGAAACGTTGATAGATGTTTGTTTCAGTAATTGACATAAGTAGTTGGTCCCTGAGCGCTGTATGCCACTATGAGACAAGTCTGTACGATTTAAGTTTTTATACTTAAATTTGAGCATAGACAGGTTATCAGCTAACACTCGCCTCATGGACAATCCTTTCATTGAAACCGTTTCCTTTAAAATAGAATACCGTACCTTAAACGTACCACTACATATAAGATAGCTCAGTATATTTAATAATAGAAAAATATTTATGTGGCGAAATGTTAATTGGGTAATATTTCAGATACGTTTTCTATTATCATTTTGCTGAGAGATTGCTCTTGCTCTTCCGTTAGCCTTGTGTAGTCTTTGTTCGTTAAAATAAATAGATCTTCAGCCCTCTCCCCCAACGTTGAAATTTTTGCTCCATGAAGAACGAAATTATTTTCAGCAAACGTTGCCGCGACAGTCGCAAGTAACCCTGGCATATCAAGGGCGACAAGTTCCACCAATGTGTGTTTTTTTGTTTTCGTTGGTAAAAAATCTACTTTGGTTCTTACTTTAAAGTGTTGAAGGTTGCTAGGGGCACGGCGCGTTTTATTCAGAATCGGTTCTCCTTTTAGGATTGCCGATTCAATGTGTTCGATCAGTAAACTATGACGTTCAAGATCGATCGCTTCACCATGTTGGTCGAGGACCATAAAAGTATCGAGAACAAAGCCGTCTTTACTTGTCATAATTTGCGCATCGTGAACGTTAAGACCTCGACGATCTAGTTCAGCCACGATAGCGGCAAATAGTGCTCGTTGATCTTTGGTATAAACGAACACTTCGGTTCCACCACGCGTTGCTCTTTTACTCATTAAAATTAATGGTTTGTTATGGTCATCGTGATTAAGTATATGAATACAATGCCAAGCAATTTGCTGGTGAGTGTGGCGAAGAAAGTAGTCGGCTTTAAATCGTTGCCATAACACTTCGATTTCACGAGCAGTAAACCCTTCTTTTCTTAATAAAGCAGAAGCAAGTTGCTGGTTATGACGAATTCGTTCGCGGACATCAACAGGGTTCTCCAACCCGCGTCGAAGTGCGCGTTTAGTCGAATAGAATAATTCTGCTAGCAGTGTCCGTTTCCAACTGTTCCAAAGCTCAGGATTTGTTGCGCAAATATCAGATACGGTCAAGCAAACAAGACATTCCAAATACTCTTCATCACGAACAGTTTTAGCAAATTCTATGATGACTTCTGGATCGTATATATCGCGCCGTTGTGCTGTTACAGACATGAGAAGGTGATTTTTAACAAGCCATGACACTAGCTTCGCTTCTGGCTTTGATAAACCGTGTTGAATACAGAAGGTGTATGCTTCTAGTGCGCCGATCTCAGAGTGATCACCCCCTCTGCCTTTTCCAATATCATGAAATATTGCGGCTAAAATGAGTAAATCGCGACGTTTTAGCTTTGGAAATAATTCACAACAAATTGGGTGTTTTTCGTTGTTTGCAGGATCTGAGAAAACGTGCAGATTATTAAGTACTCGAATACTGTGTTCATCGACTGTGTAGACATGGAAAAGGTCAAACTGCATTTGACCAACAATATGACTCCATTGAGGTAAATAAGCTGCTAACACGCCATGACGATGCATTAAGTCAAGAGCTTTAGTCAAACAGTTAGGGTGACGAATAAGCTCAATGAATTTGTCTCTTGCTTCAGGAATCGCACAAAGAAACTTAGTTAGGCGACGTCGAGCTGACCTTAGTTCACGCATGGTAGATGGCGTGATGCCCGTAATTGATGAGTCGTCAGCAATATGAATGAACATATCGAGAATTGTTTCTGGGTGGTCATTAAATAAATTATCAATTCGGCAGTCTATCAGCGCGCCACTACGCTGAAATTGGTCATTGATAATTTCAATATCCAAATCGTCTTCATCATGTAAGATCGCAAGGTCAAATAACTTAATGAGCATTTTATTGAGTTCGGCGACGCGACCTAAGGTACGATAGAACTCTTTCATCATTTTTTCGACAGCTTGGTTTCCTTCCCCAATAAACCCTAGGCGTCGAGCGACGGGTTCTTGGTGTAAGAAGGTTAACCGGTTGTCATAGCGTTTTAATTCGAGATGAAGGGCAAAGCGCACTCGCCATAGGAAATCCTGACATTCACTTAATTCGCGGTACTCAGCATCGGTAAGAAAACCATATTTACTCATTTCAATCAGTGACGTGGCACCGAAATGACGACGTGCAATCCAACTTAGAGTGTGTATATCTCGTAAGCCACCGGGTGTTGATTTTATATCTGGTTCTAGGTTGTAAGTTGTATCGTGAAAGCGAGAGTGGCGTAAACGCTGTTCTTCGACTTTAGCCTGAAAAAACGTTTCTGTTGGCCAAAACGATTCAGATAATATCATTAAAGTCATTTTATGAAAGTTGCTTTCACTACCGACAATAAAACGTGCTTCTTGAAGGTTGGTTGCTACCGACAGATCTTCTCTGCCAATTTCAGAGCATTGATTAATCGTGCGGACAGCATGGCCAATTTCAAGTCTCAAATCCCACAAGAAAGTGATAAAATCGCTCACCTTACTTTGTATTTCAGGCGCTATTTCTTCTTTTGATAATATAAGAATGTCAATATCGGAAAGCGGGTGAAGTTCTTTACGTCCATAGCCACCAACGGCTACCAGACTGATATCTTCAACGGTATCGAACCCAAAAAAACGCCATAAACGTATCAATATTTGGTCTACATATTCTGCACGACCATAAACTAAATCAGTAACCGATTGTCGGTTAGAGAACAGGTCCTTCTGATGCTCTCCAAATTTGTCGAGCTCGTCTTTGAGTTTAGAGGTTGTGATGTCAGCATCAGGTATAGTCGACGGCGTTTGATAAAGCATGATTCGAGTCCGTAGATGAGTAAAAAACTAAGTGAGTAACTTATCAAAGATAGCACTAAAAAAAAATCCCTGCTCAATCAGGGATTTTTTATGTCATGGTGAATTAAGAATTTTTCATTATTCGCGGGATAGTTTCGTCTTTTCGTAAAGTGAGTACTTCACACCCTGTCGCAGTGACTAATAACGTATGTTCCCATTGAGCGGAGTTTTTTCCGTCAGCGGTATAGACTGTCCAGTTATCTTCATCATCTAAACGACAACCGAATTTTCCTGCGTTAATCATAGGCTCAATAGTAAATGTCATGCCTTCCCTAAGAACGGTTTTATCTCCGTTACGGTAATGCACAACTTGTGGTTCCTCGTGAAATTTATCTCCGATACCGTGGCCGCAATAATCCTTAACAATAGAAAACTTAGTGCGAGGGTTATTTTTATTGTTAGTTTTTATGTATTTTTCTATTGCAGTACCGATTTCTCCAAGTTTCGCTCCGGGTTTTACTTGTTTCATCCCAATATAAAGAGCTTCTTGTGCAACAATGGAGAGACGTTTATCTTCTGGCGACACTTCGCCAATGAGAAACATGCGAGAAGTATCGCCATGATAACCATCTTTAATCACAGTAATATCAATGTTGAGGATATCACCATCTTTTAATACGGCAGGGCGACTAATTTGACCAAAGGTCGAGTCTTTTGTTGCCGGTATTCCATGACAAATAATGTGATTAATCGAGGTGCAAATCGATTTTGGGAAACCATGATAATCCAAAGGAGCAGGAATTGCGCCTTGAACTTCTGTAATATATTTATGACAGATTTGATCAAGTTCTTCTGTTGTTACGCCAGCTTTAACGTAGGGTTCGATCATTTCTAGTACGTCAGCGGCAAGTTTGCCTGCAACACGCATTTTTTCGATCTCTTGGGCTGTTTTTATTTTAACTGACATAGGTATTCTCTAATTTTTCGGGGACACTTAAAGTGCAAACTGATGTATTGTAGCAATCGACCGAATGATCGCAACAAATCTAATGTGAATATAGCAAATATCAGCAGTTGCTAACCTTATGTTTCGCTATTTTTTACTAGCCAAAATGCTGTGAAATATGATATAAAGCGCGCCGGAATAGATTGCGTATCTCTAATGTGCGTTACGTGATTTTTCCACACACACTAATTGTAAATCACACACATTTCGTCACGTGTTCCGGGGTGCTCTCAATTTAGAGGGTCGGATGCATGGGAAATGTGGAGGCCTAACCCCATAGAGGATTTTAAAATGGCAACTGTATCAATGCGCGATATGCTTAAAGCTGGTGTTCACTTCGGTCACCAAACTCGTTACTGGAACCCAAAAATGAAACCATTCATTTTTGGTGCTCGTAGCAAAGTTCATATCATCAACCTAGAACAAACTGTACCAATGTTTAACGACGCTCTTGCTGAGCTTGCTAAAATCGGCGAGAAAAAAGGTAAAGTTTTATTTGTAGGTACTAAACGCGCAGCATCTGAAGCTGTTAAAGAAGCAGCTATTGCGAGCAACCAATACTACGTTAACAACCGCTGGTTAGGTGGTATGTTGACTAACTGGAAAACTGTTCGTCAGTCAATCAAACGTCTTAAAGAACTAGAAGCTCAGTCTTCTGATGGTACTTTTGATAAGCTAACTAAGAAAGAAGCTCTAATGCGTACTCGCGAAATGGAGAAGCTTGAGAAGTCTCTTGGTGGTATCAAAGATATGGGTGGTCTACCTGACGCTCTATTTATCATCGACGCAGATCACGAGCACATCGCGATTAAAGAAGCGAACAATCTAGGCATTCCAGTAATTTCTGTTGTAGATACCAACTCTAACCCAGATGGTGTTGACTTCATTATTCCTGGTAACGATGATGCTATCCGCGCTGTTCAACTATACTTGAATGCTGCAGCAGCATCTATCAGCGAAGGTCGTAACAAAGACGTCGTAGCAGTAGCTGACAAAGATGGTTTCGTTGAAGCTGAATAATTAGCGGCTCCGAATCATACTTTATTTTTGTTTATTTTTAGCATTAATAAGGTAAAAGTTAGTATTGGGGGCCATAAGATCGGCCCCTGATTTTTATCTCATCCAGAATTTAGTCGAGGAATATAGAATGGCTGTAACTGCTGCTCTAGTTAAAGAACTGCGCGACCGTACCGGCGCGGGCATGATGGAATGTAAGAAAGCGCTTGTTGAAACTGAAGGTAATGTTGAACTAGCGATTGAAAACATGCGTAAAAGTGGTGCTGCAAAAGCTGCTAAAAAAGCAGGTAATACAGCGGCTGAAGGTACTATCATCATCAAACAAGGTGAAGGCGTTGCTGCTCTTGTAGAAGTAAACTGTCAAACAGACTTTGTTGCTAAAGATGGTAGCTTTGTTGCATTCGCAAATGAAGTTGCTGACGCTGCGTTAGCGGGCAAAGCATCAATCGAAGAGCTACAAGCTCAATTCGAAGATGCTCGTATCGCACTTGTTGCGAAAATTGGTGAAAACATCAATGTTCGTCGTGTAGAGTATGTTGAAGGCGAAGCTATCGCAACTTACCGTCACGGTGAGCGTATCGGTGTTGTTGTTGCTGGTACTGCAAGTGACGAAGAAACGCTTAAGCACATTGCTATGCATGTTGCTGCATCACGTCCAGAATATGTTAACCCTTCTGACGTTCCAGCTGAAGTTGTTGCTAAAGAGCGTGCAGTTCAAGTTGATATTGCAATGAACGAAGGTAAGCCACAAGCGATCGCTGAGAAAATGGTTGAAGGCCGTATGAAGAAATTCACTGGTGAAGTTTCTCTGACTGGTCAAGCATTTGTTATGGAACCAAAGAAATCTGTTGGTGATGTTCTGAAAGAGAAAGGTGCAACTGTAAGCACTTTTGTTCGCCTAGAAGTAGGTGAAGGAATTCAGAAAGACGAAGGCATGAGCTTTGCTGAAGAAGTAGCAATGGTAACAAAAGGCTAATTGTAGTCATTGCGTATAAATTAGAGACCGTAGCCTAGAGCTGCGGTCTTTTTACGACTAACGTAGTCAGATGTTAATCGTGATGCATCGAATTTTGTTTAATCGAGCGTTGTCTGTTGGCAATTTGTTCGCAGTACTAAAAATTCAATCCATGACGGTTAATAACAACTCTCTTAATTGAAGGTAAACTCCATGACGACGAATCCTAAACCCACATATCAACGTATTTTATTAAAACTTAGTGGCGAAGCATTACAAGGCGACGAAGGTTTTGGTATTGATCCAACTATATTGGATCGTATGGCACAGGAAGTTAAAGAACTGGTTGAACTTGGTGTTCAAGTCGGTGTGGTGATTGGTGGCGGAAATCTATTCCGTGGTGCCGGCCTAGCACAAGCTGGTATGAACCGTGTTGTTGGCGACCATATGGGTATGCTTGCAACAGTTATGAATGGTCTAGCAATGCGAGATGCGTTACATCGTGCCTATGTGAATGCTCGTGTTATGTCAGCGATTCAACTTAAAGGTGTATGTGATGACTACAACTGGGCAGATGCTATTAGTCAGTTGCGTCAAGGTCGTGTTGTTATTTTCTCTGCCGGGACTGGTAATCCATTTTTCACGACAGACTCAGCGGCTTGTTTACGTGGTATCGAAATAGAAGCGGATATTGTTTTAAAGGCAACTAAAGTTGATGGTGTTTACACCGCAGATCCTGTTGCTAACCCTGATGCCGTTTTGTGTGATAAGCTGAGTTATAATGAAGTTCTTGATAAAGAATTGAAAGTTATGGATTTAGCTGCTTTCACTCTAGCTCGTGACCATAATATGCCGATTCGAGTTTTTAATATGAATAAACCAGGTGCGTTACGTCGAGTCGTTATGGGTGAGGCTGAAGGCACTTTGATTGCTGAGTAATTAACACTCTGTGATCAGTAAGAGCGCGACAGCATAAGCAAGAAATAGATATAAGATAAAGGTGACATAGTGATTAATGAGATAAAAAATGATGCACAAGAACGCATGGATAAAAGCGTCGATGCTCTGAAAAACAGCTTGTCGAAAGTTCGAACTGGCCGTGCGCATCCAAGTCTTCTAGCGGGTATTTCAGTTGAATACTACGGTGCTTCTACTCCTCTAAACCAAGTTGCAAACGTTATGGCAGAAGATGCACGTACATTAACGATTACCGTTTTTGATAGCGAGCTTACGCCAAAAGTAGAAAAAGCGATTATGGCATCAGATTTAGGTTTAAATCCAATGTCGGCCGGTACCGTTATTCGTGTTCCAATTCCTGCGCTAACTGAAGAACGTCGTAAAGACCTTGTTAAAATTGTTCGTGGCGAAGCTGAAAGTGGCCGAGTTGCTGTACGTAACATACGTCGTGATGCGAACGGTGACTTTAAAGCGTTACTTAAAGAAAAAGAAATTTCTGAAGATGAAGATCGCAGAGCGCAAGAGGAAATTCAAAAATTAACCGATATCGCGGTTAAGAAAATCGATGACGTCTTAAGTGCAAAAGAAAAAGAGCTAATGGAAATTTAGTTCATTTTTAATATGAGGCAGCGCTGGTATAAACAACTCAGCGCTGTTTTACTATTCCATTCAATCTATTCAAAAGTCCCTTATGCAAAACGTTCAATCGTTACCTGATGATGCTCTTCCCAAACATATTGCCGTTATTATGGATGGTAATGGGCGTTGGGCGAAAGAAAAAGGTAAACCTCGTGTCTTTGGCCATAAAAATGGTGTTAGAGCGGTTCGTAAAACCATTGCTTCTTCTGCGAGGCTTGGAGTTCAAGCTGTAACTCTATTTGCGTTTAGCAGCGAAAATTGGCGACGACCACAAGATGAAGTGGGCGTATTGATGGAGCTGTTTCTTTCCGTCCTTGCGAGCGAAGTGAAAAAGCTCCATAAAAATAACCTTCGTTTGAGAGTTATAGGTAATACATCTCGGTTTAGTGACAAGCTTCAAGCTAAGATAGCCCAAGCAGAGCAAATGACGAGTGACAATACTGGGATGGTTGTGAATATCGCTGCAAATTACGGTGGTAAGTGGGATATTACCTCGGCCACACAGCAAATTGCCGCTCTTGTCAGTGATGGGAAGATACAGCCATCGGAAATAAGTGAAGAGTTGGTACAACAGTTCTTAACGATGAGCGATCTACCAGAAGTCGATTTACTTATTCGTACTGGTGGAGAGCGTCGGATCAGTAACTTTATGCTTTGGCAAATGGCCTATGCTGAACTCTACTTTACAGATGTTTATTGGCCTGATTTTGATGAAGATAATTTGGTTGAAGCGGTGACTTGGTTTGTCAATCGAGAGAGGCGTTTTGGTTGCACTGGTGACCAAGTAAAAGCATTAATGGATAAAAAATAAAGGTTTAGGATTTGAAACAACGAATAATTACCGCCTTGGTTCTTGCTCCTCTTATAATCTTGGGGATTTTTAAACTGCCTTTTGTCGCTTTTGTCGCCTTTATTGCAGCAATAACTTTGATAGGGTTTTGGGAGTGGTCGCAGTTTGTTGGCGGTTCTTCAAGAAAAGTGGCGATGATTCCTGGTGCTGCCTTGGGATTGATACTTGTTATTTTTGCTTATCCCCAACTCTCTTTTTCTCATTCAATTTCCGCTTTCCATCAAGTACTTCTTACTATTGGTGTTATTTGGTGGATTTGGGCAAGCTATGCAGCATTAAATTTTCCTAGCTCCTCTCTATGTTGGGAGAAGAAAATAACGCTTAAGCATTTATTTGGGCTTCTCACTCTATTGCCCTTTTTCTGGAGTGTTGTTTTGCTACGTTCAGAAGGTTTGGACAATGACCCATCTCATGGTGCCAAACTTGTTTTGTTCGTTTGCTTAGTTGTTTGGACTGCTGATAGCGCTGCTTATTTTACTGGTCGCCGATTTGGTAAACGTAAAATGGCACCGAATGTCAGCCCTAATAAAACTATCGAAGGCCTAATTGGTGGAGTTGTCGCTGCGGTCTTCATTGGCTGGATTGTTGCTCATTGGTTTGATATCCATTTTTCAAATTACCTTGTTATGGTTATAACGATTCTAATGACTGTTGTTTTATCGGTATTAGGTGATTTGGTTGAAAGCATGTTCAAACGAGTTTCTGGAATTAAAGACAGCGGTTCTTTGATTCCTGGCCATGGCGGTATATTGGATAGAATCGATAGCTTAACATCTGCTTTCCCAGTATTTGCTTTCCTTTATTTCCTGCTTAGCTAACCGAACCGAGAGTATTATGCGTCGAATTACAATCCTTGGAGCAACAGGGTCTATTGGTGCTAGCACATTAAGAGTGATAGCAAAAAACCCAGAACAGTACAAAGTTGAAGCACTGGTTGCTGGTAACAATGTTGATAAAATGGTTGAGCTTTGTGCCGCTTGGTCTCCTAAGTACGCGGTAATGTCGAATGAACTGGCCGCAAAACAGCTAACCCATAAACTCGCGCATTTGTCGCTGTCGACTCACGTT
Source organism: Vibrio phycocola (assembly GCF_053850235.1). Lineage (NCBI taxonomy): Bacteria > Pseudomonadati > Pseudomonadota > Gammaproteobacteria > Vibrionales > Vibrionaceae > Vibrio > Vibrio phycocola. The sequence continues at coordinate 37,778 of NZ_JBSQDJ010000004.1, forward strand.
CTTTTTGGCTCTCAAGCAATGTGTGATGTAGCGGCGTTAGATAACGTTGATATGGTGATGTCTGCCATTGTAGGTGCGGCGGGCTTATTGCCAACTATGGCCGCGGTAAAAGCAGGAAAACGAGTATTGCTCGCGAATAAAGAAGCATTGGTAATGTCCGGACAACTCTTTATTGATGCTGTTGAAAAATATGACGCGCAACTGCTTCCCGTTGATAGCGAACACAACGCGATATTCCAGTGCTTGCCTTCAGAAATTCAACAAACACTTGGCCGTTGTCAACTCGCTCAGCATGGTGTTTCTAATATATTACTCACAGGCTCTGGTGGCCCATTCCGCTATAGCGATATTGAAGAGTTGACCAGTGTCACTCCGGCTCAAGCAATCGCTCATCCAAACTGGTCTATGGGCCCAAAAATTTCAGTTGATTCGGCAACTATGATGAATAAGGGCCTGGAGTTTATTGAAGCAAAATGGCTTTTCAATACAAGCCAAGAACAGTTGAAAGTATTAATTCATCCTCAATCCGTTATTCACTCTATGGTTCAGTATCGAGATGGTTCTGTGATCGCACAAATGGGGGAGCCAGATATGGCAACTCCGATTGCATTGACTATGTCATATCCAGAAAGAATCGATGCAGGTGTAAAGGCTCTCGATTTCACTCAATTAAGCGAACTGACGTTTATGGATATTGACGACAAACGTTACCCTTGTTTAAAACTCGCTATGGAAGCGTGTTTTGTCGGGCAACATGCTACGACAAGCCTTAATGCCGCGAATGAAGTTGCTGTCGATGCGTTTCTCAAAGGGAAAATTCGTTTTACCGATATTGCAACTATTAGTGAAGTTGTGTTGTCGAAAGTTCACGGACATAAAAATGTTGATGTAACATCATTGGAAAGTTTGATAGCACTGGACAATGAAAGTCGATCATTGGCCCATTTGGTTGTAAAAGAGCGAGCACTATGAGCAGTATAATTTGGAACTTTGCATCGTTTATTGTCGCCCTTGGTATATTAGTTACTGTACATGAGTTCGGACACTATTGGGTTGCCCGTAAATGTGGAGTGAAGGTCGAGCGTTTTTCTATTGGTTTTGGTAAGTCACTTTGGCGTCGAATAGGTAAAGATGGTACTGAGTATACCATCGCTTTAATTCCATTAGGTGGTTACGTCAAGATGCTTGATGGTCGTGTAGATGATGTGCCAGAAGAACTCTCTGACTCAGCTTTTGATCGTAAACCTTTGTGGAAACGAGCTGCTATTGTGGCGGCAGGACCTGCCTTTAATTTCTTGTTTGCTATCTTCGTACTTTGGCTGGTTTATTTGATCGGTATTTCGACGGTGAAACCCGTCATCGGTGAAGTCACACCTCAATCTATTGTTGCTCAAGCTGGTTTAGAGCCAAAGATGGAACTAAAGGCAATTTCAGGCGTCAGAACACCGGACTGGGAATCGGTTAACATGGAAATTATTTCTCACATTGGTGAGAGAGAGCTCAGTTTAACTGTGTCATCAGATGATTTGATAGGAACAGAACAAGAGATAAAAGTAAACTTGTCGGATTGGGAATTCGACCCTGAAACCGAATCTCCAATGACAACCTTAGGTTTTACTCCATTTAGCCCTGAAATATTTACTGAGCTTGGGCTTGTTAGTGATGATGGCGCAGCTCACCTTGCTGGTTTGTTAGAGAACGATATTATTCGCTCTATTGATGGTGTGGAAATTAAGACATGGCAAGAAATTGTCGATATCGTCAGAGGTAGTCCTGAAAAACCATTAAGTTTGATTGTTGAACGAGATGGGCAGAGTAGAACATTACTACTCACTCCAGGAGCCCGAACACTGTCAAATGGTGATGTGATAGGCTTTGCTGGCATTGCACCAAAAATGGCAGAGTGGCCAGAAGAGTACAAAATTGATTTGAAATTTGGACCGCTTGAGTCGATGTATAAAGCTGTTCAAAGAACGGGGCAGCTAATTGATTTGACCGCGACAATGTTGGGTAAGCTAATCTCGGGTGATATTGGGCTAAATAATTTAAGCGGACCTATTTCTATTGCGAAAGGCGCTGGTACAACTGCTGGGTTCGGCGTCGTCTATTTTCTCAGCTTTTTAGCCTTAATTAGTGTTAATTTGGGAATTATTAATTTAGTACCTTTACCTATGCTAGATGGCGGGCATTTAATGTTCTTCGCTATTGAAGCAGTAATAAAGAAACCTGTTTCAGAACGCATTCAGGAAATGGGGTATCGTGTCGGTGGCGCAATTATCTTTTCGATGATGGCGATTGCGATTTTTAACGATTTTGCACGACTTTAATAACATTACAACACCTATGTTGTATAACGGAACAATAAGAATAACGATGACGATAAAGAAGCTACTTTTGGCCACATTGCTTTTTAGCAGCCTCCCAACAAGTCTTTCAGCCTATGGTGCAGAGGCTTTTGTGGTTAAGGATATTCAATTCGATGGTTTACAGCGCGTTACCTTAGGTGCAGCATTATTGAAAATTCCTGTTCGGATTGGCGATACTATGGATTCTCAGGATGTTGCCAATACCATTCGTGCACTTTATGGCTCTGGGAATTTTGAGTCAGTTGATGTTTATCGTGATGAAGGTGTGTTATTGGTTCGAGTACAGGAACGCCCAACAATTTCTGATGTAACCTTTTCTGGGAATAAGGCAATCCAGGATGAGCAATTACAGCAGAACCTAGAAGCTTCTAATGTTAAAGTTGGCGAAGCACTTGATCGCACTGCACTTAGCAATATTGAAAAGGCACTAGAAGATTTTTATTACAGTGTTGGTAAATATAACGCAACAGTTAAGGCCGTTGTGACCCCTCTACCTCGTAATCGTGCTGATTTAAAGTTTGTATTTTCTGAAGGTGTATCAGCAAAAATACAACAAATTAACTTCATTGGTAATCAAGTCTTTAGTGATGATAAGTTGCTAGATTTATTCGATTTGAATTCCGATGTCGCGTGGTGGAATATTTTATCAAATGAAAAGTACCAAAAGCAGGTGCTCGCAGCGGATCTAGAAAAATTAAAGTCTTATTATTTAGACCGCGGGTATCTTAAGTTTAACGTAACCTCAACCCAAGTCTCAGTCTCCCCTGATAAAAAAGGTGTTTACATCACCCTTGCTATTGACGAAGGCAAGCCTTACACGGTGAAAAATGTATCATTCAATGGTGAACTGATAGGTAAACAGCGTGAGCTCTCGGAGTTGGTCCCGTTTGAAAGTAATGATATTTACCAAGGGTACAAGGTTACAGCACTCGAAGAAGATATCAAACGGATGCTCGGAGAGGCAGGGTATGCGTTTCCGAAGGTTCATACTCAACCTGAATTTAATGATGATACACAAGAGGTTTCGTTAGCGGTTAATCTGGATGCAGGTGATCGAATCTATGTACGCGAAATTCGTTTTATGGGTAACACTAACACCAAAGATGAAGTTTTACGTCGTGAAATGCGTCAGATGGAAGGCACGTGGCTAAATGCAAAAGCCATTGAAACAGGTAAAACCAGACTTAACAGACTTGGTTATTTTGAAACTGTGAATGTTCAGACTCAGAGAGTTGCTGGCTCGAGTGACCAAGTTGATATTATTTACAGCGTTAAGGAAACCGAATCAGGAAGTCTTAACTTTGGTATCGGATATGGTACTGAGTCTGGTGTTAGTTTCCAGGTCGGGATTAGCCAAGATAACTATTTAGGATCCGGAAACAGTGTCGGCATTAGTGCGACGACCAATGATTATCAGCAAAACATATCGTTAAATTATACAGATCCATACTGGACTATTGACGGAGTAAGTTTGGGCGGAAAAGTCTTTTTCAATGATTTTGAAGCATCTGAAGCCGGTATCGTGGATTATAATAACCAAAGTTATGGCGTAAGTTTAACGTGGGGTTTTCCATTTGATGAACTTAATCGGTTCTCGTTTGGTTTGGGTTATACACACAATAAAATTGGTAACTTATCGCCTTACGTTCAGGTTGAGAATTTTCTTGTCGCACAAGAAAGTAACATCAATAGTGATGGTGATTTGGTTACCAATGATTTTACAGTCAGTGCCAATTGGACGCGAAATAACCTTAATAGAGGCTACTTTCCTACGGAAGGTAATTACCAAAGAGCCTCTTATAGTATGACCACTCCAGGGTCCGATACTGCATACTTTAAGCTTCAATATGATGTTCGTCAGTACTTCCCGTTGACGGAAGAACACAATTTTGCTTTATTGCTACGCAGTCGATTGGGATATGGCAATGGGTATGGTCAAACGGATGGACAAGATAATTTGCTGCCATTCTATGAGAACTATTATGCTGGAGGTTTTAGCACATTGCGTGGTTTTGGCTCCAATTCTGTGGGCCCTCGAGCGGTATATCAAAGCTATGCGGACAGCAATAATGGAACAATTTATGTAAGTGATGACTCTGTCGGAGGTAATGCCGTTGTCAACGCCAGCATCGAATTGATCGTACCAACACCATTTGCGTCTGAAGAAGCTCAAAGTCAAATTCGTACGAGCGTATTTTTTGATGCGGCAAGCGTGTGGGATACCGAATACGATTACTCATCTATTAGTGCCAATTATGGTGATGAGTATTATTATGACTTTTCTGACCCAACAAATTACCGTTCATCGGTTGGTGTCGCTTTGCAATGGATATCTCCAATGGGACCTTTAGTATTCTCTATAGCTGAGCCTATTAAGAAGTACACTGGTGATGACGAAGAATTCTTCTCATTTACTATTGGTAAAACGTTCTAAAATCAATAAGGGTATTATTTTGAACAAATCAATTAAAGCACTAGTCATCGGGCTATCATTAGCCTCTGCTTCACTTTCATCAATGGCTGTTGAAGCGGCTCAAAAGATTGGCTACGTCAATACAGCTAAAGTATTTCAAGCCCTGCCTCAGCGTGAAATTGCTCTGCAAAAAATTCAAGCAGAATTTAAAGATCGTGCACAAGAGCTAAAAAATATTGAAAATGACATTAAGACAAAGGCTGAAAAGCTAAAGCGTGATAGTTCATTGATGAGCCGTGAAGAAGTGGATCAATTACGCATTGAGCTGGGACAACTTGATAGTAGCTATAAGATTAAAGGTCAGGCTTTTAAACAAGCATCTGCTAAGCGCGAAGCTGAAGAAAATCAGAAGTTAGCGAAGATTATTGGTGAAGCAGTCAATAAAGTCGCTGACAAAGAAAAATTTGACCTAATCATTGATGCTCAAGCCGTTCGTTACGCTAAGTCTGAGTTTGATATCTCAGACAAAGTGATTAAAGCTATAAAATAACGCAAAGTAGACTCCAATGAAGAAAATTACGCTAGCAGAAATTGCCACATTAACCGGTGGTCAGTTATTTGGGGATCATGAATTAGAAGTTCATGCAGTCGCTCCGATGGATAAAGCAGGTGAGGGAGAAGTGACATTTTTGTCTAACCCTCGTTATGCTAAATTTTTGGCGCAGTGTAATGCATCGCTGATTATGGTTAAAGAGCAACAAAAAGATCTCTGCCTCGGCAACACTTTAGTGGTTTCAGATCCTTATGTGGCTTTTGCTAAACTTGCTCAAGCTTTGGATACTACACCTTCAATGGCGAGTGATGGCGTTCATTCGTCGGCGGTAATTGCAGGAGACGTATCTATTGGTGCGAATGTATCTATTGGAGCGAATAGTGTTATTGAGTCTGGTGTTTCACTTGCAGATGATGTTGTCATTGGCGCAGGTTGTGTGATTGGAAAAAATGCAGTGCTTGGCCGTGGAACCCGCTTATGGGCAAATGTAACGGTTTACCATAATGTTGATATTGGACATTCGTGCTTAGTCCAATCAGGTACGGTTATCGGCTCTGATGGCTTTGGCTACGCAAACGAAAAAGGTGAGTGGATAAAAATACCTCAGCTTGGATCCGTTAAAATCGGTAATCGAGTCGAGATCGGTGCAGGGACAACGATTGACCGTGGCGCACTAGAAGATACGATTATTGAAGACAATGTTATTATCGATAATCAAATCCAGATAGCTCACAATGTTCAAATAGGATATGGCTGTGCAATGGCTGGTGGAACCATCGTTGCCGGCAGTACCAAAATTGGTAAATATTGTATTATTGGCGGTGGCGCGGTGATTAATGGCCATATTGATATAGTTGATGGTGTAACTATTACAGGAATGAGTATGGTTATGCGTAGCATAGAGGAAAAGGGCGTATATTCCTCTGGTGTGCCAGTTCAAACTAATAAAGAGTGGCGAAAAATGGCGGCTCGGGTGCATCGAATTGACGAAATGCATAAGCAGTTAAAAGTAATACAAAAAGAGTTCGATAAAGAAGAATAGATAAAAATTTCTTTATCATTAAAAAGGTTCGCGAATTGCGAGCTTTTTTTGTTTATAATGTTAAATAATATTGTATTGAAGTGTATAGGAAAATGACTTTGACTACTGAAAAAAAGACCATGAACGTAACTGAAATTCGTTCTTTATTACCGCACCGTTATCCATTCTTATTGATTGATCGTGTAACTGATTACGAAGAAAGTAAGTATCTAATTGGTTTAAAAAATGTTTCAGTAAATGAACCCCAATTTACAGGTCATTTCCCGCAGCTCCCTATTTTCCCTGGCGTGCTAATTTTAGAAGCGATGGCGCAGGCAACAGGGCTCCTTGCGTTTAAATCTTTTGGAGCTCCATCTGAAAACGAGCTTTATTACTTTGCTAGTATTGATAATGCTAAATTTAGAAAACCAGTGGTACCAGGCGATCAGTTATTTATCAAAGTAGAATTTCTAAAAGAGCGTCGTGGGATCGCTTTATTTAATGGTGTGGCTACGGTCGATGGCGAAGTCGTCTGCTCAGCTGAATTGAAATGTGCCCGTAGAGAATTCTAATTATGATCCATGAAAGTGCGCAAATTCACCCTACCGCAGTTGTCGAAGATGGCGCTGTAATCGGGGCGAATGTTAAGATAGGTCCATTTTGTCTGGTCGATAGTAAAGTTGAAATTGGTGACGGTACTGAGTTACTGTCTCATGTGGTCGTAAAAGGCCCAACAACGATAGGTAAAGACAATCGTATTTTTCAGTTCGCCTCAATTGGTGAGCAGTGCCAAGACCTAAAATACAAAGGTGAAGATACGAAACTTATCATTGGCGATAGAAACACGATTCGCGAAAGTGTCACTATGCACAGAGGCACGATACAAGACTCTGGTGTTACCCAAGTCGGTAATGACAACTTGTTCATGATTAATGTTCATATCGCACACGATTGTATCGTTGGTGACCGCTGTATTTTTGCTAACAATGCTGCGATAGCTGGTCACGTAATAGTCGGTAATCAAGCTATTGTTGGTGGTATGAGTGCAGTGCATCAATTCTGTCAAATAGGCGATCATGCTATGTTAGGTGGTGGTTCTATCGTTGTTCAAGATGTTCCTCCATATGTTATGGCTCAAGGAAATCACTGTGCACCTTTTGGTATCAATATCGAAGGCTTGAAGCGTCGAGGTTTCGAAAAGCCGGAAATTCATGCTATTCGACGAGCTTATAAGTCTCTATATCGAAATGGATTAACCTTTGAAGCGGCAAAAGATGAAATTGCAGTAGAAGCAAAAGTGTATCCATCAGTTCAAATATTTTTAGATTTTCTAGAGCAATCTAAGCGCGGAATTATACGTTAATCGTGCTTGGTACTGTTTTATATAAAGATCGTTATCTTTGATGGCGGTCTTTTGTTATTTTTACGCCTATATAAGCGTGATAAATACGAACCGTTACAGACGATATAGATACTTAGAGTTCTGACTGTCGACGATATATTCCTGGGTATACAGATGAATCAAACAGAAGTAATTAAAATTGGCATCGTCGCTGGAGAGCTCTCTGGTGATGTATTGGGAGAAGGGTTAATTCGTTCGATCAAACAGCGATATCCAAATGCTGAATTCGTTGGTATCGGAGGGCCTAAGATGATGGCTCAAGGATGCAAATCTCTATTCGACATGGAAGAATTGTCGGTCATGGGGTTAGTAGAAGTTCTCGGGCGAATTCGTCGTTTGTTTAAAGTGAAAGCGGACTTAATTGAACATTTTACTCAGAATCCTCCCGATTTATTCATTGGGATTGATGCGCCTGATTTTAATTTGAGATTAGAGCGAGACCTTAAAGATTCAGGTATAAAAACGGTGCATTATGTGAGCCCTTCAGTATGGGCTTGGCGCCAAAAGCGTATTTATAAAATAGCCAAGGCGACAGATTTAGTTCTGGCTTTCCTACCCTTTGAAAAAGCGTTTTATGACCGTTTTCAAGTACCGTGTGAGTTTATCGGTCACACGTTAGCTGATGCCATTCCATTGCATTCAGATCAGAAAGAAGCTCAAGATACACTTAACCTTGATTCTAGTAAGCGCTGGCTTGCTGTCCTCCCGGGAAGCCGTGGCAGCGAGTTGAAAATGCTGAGTGAACCGTTTATTAAAACATGTCAGCAATTACACCAACAGCACCCAGACTTAGGGTTTGTTGTCGCTTTGGTGAATCAAAAACGCCGAGAACAGTTTGAACTTGCATGGAAAACCTTTGCCCCGGAACTTGAATTTACCTTAGTAAATGATACTGCTCGCACGGTAATTACAGCATCTGATGTTGTGTTATTGGCTTCCGGAACCGTCGCGCTTGAATGTATGTTGGTGAATCGTCCGATGGTTGTTGGCTATAAAGTGAACGCGGTTACGGCCTTTCTTGCTAAACGTTTAGTCAAAACTAAGTTTGTGTCATTGCCGAATATTTTAGCCGACGAAGAGTTAGTCAAAGAATACCTTTTGGAAGAGTGCACAGTTGATAATCTCAGTTCTGAGGTGAGTCGTCTATTAACCAACGACAATCAACAGTTGCAGACTAAGTTTACTGAATTGCATCAATTGATTCGTAAAGATGCCGATCAACAAGCCGCACAAGCTGTTCTCAAATTAATAGGGAAATAACCGTGGCGAAAGTAACGATAGACTATCCGCCTTTTGAGTATCCACCAGCCTACCAACAATTTGCAGGTGTCGATGAAGTAGGGCGTGGACCTTTAGTGGGAGACGTGGTCACAGCTGCTGTGATTCTTGATCCGTTGAACCCGATTCTAGGATTAACGGACTCAAAAAAATTGTCTGAGAAGAAACGTTTGGCGTTGTTTCCTGAAATACAAGTAAAAGCGATTGCTTGGGCGATTGGGCGTTGCTCTCCACAAGAAATTGATGAGTTGAATATTCTCCAAGCAACGATGGTGGCAATGGAGCGGGCCGTAGAAGGGTTAAGCGTTCAACCTGATTATGTGTTGGTTGATGGAAATAGAACACCAAAATGGCAATATCGCAGTCAAGCTGTGGTAAAAGGGGACTTACGCGTTGCTGAAATAAGTGCGGCTTCTATTATAGCAAAAGTCGTGCGCGACCAAGAAATGGAAGCGTTAGATAAGTTATATCCGCAATTTGGGTTTGCAGCGCATAAAGGTTACCCAACAAAAGTGCACTTTGCCGCTATAGAACAGTATGGTGTTATCGATCAACATCGTAAAAGTTTTAAGCCAGTGAAAAGAGCGCTTGGTCTTATCGACTAAGCGTTAAGGGTTCGAGAAATAAGGGGAGTCCCTTACTTTTTGACTTAATCGTAATTCGAACCAAAAGTTATTTGATCCGAAAGCAATTTGATCCGAAAGGAAAAGTGTTACATGTCAGAACCAAAATTTGTCCACCTTAGAGTACATAGTGATTACTCCATGGTCGATGGTTTGTCTAAAGTACCGCCGCTGGTAAAGAAAGTTGCTGAGCTCGGTATGCCCGCTATGGCGCTAACGGATTTTACTAATCTTTGTGGGTTGGTGAAATTTTACAGCACCGCTCATGGGTGTGGGGTTAAGCCAATCATTGGTGCTGACTTTTTAATGCAGTCGGAAGAGTTTGGCGATGAATTGACGCGTTTAACCGTGTTGGCTGCCGATAATATTGGGTATAAGAATCTCACACTTCTTATATCTAAAGCCTATTTACGTGGTCATGTTCAGCATCAACCTGTGATTGATAAATCTTGGTTAGGCGAGCTTTCTGAAGGATTGATCTTATTAAGCGGCGGTCGCCAAGGTGACGTTGGCCGAGCATTGTTAAAAGGTAACCATAGCCTAGTCGAGCGCTGTGTTCAGTTTTACCAACAGCACTTTCCAAATCGGTTTTATCTTGAACTGATACGTACGGGGCGACAAGATGAAGAATCGTATCTTCATTTTGCGATCGAGTTAGCAGAGCAGCGAGATCTGCCTGTTGTTGCGACTAATGAAGTCGTTTTTCTTAACGATGAATTTTTTGAGGCTCATGAGATCCGCGTGGCGATTCATGATGGCTTTACGATGGAAGATCCCCGTCGTCCTAAAAATTACAGTTCACAGCAATATCTTCGTACTGAAGAGGAAATGTGTGAATTATTCTCAGACATTCCCGAAGCACTGCAAAACTCAGTTGAAATCGCTAAACGTTGTAATGTTACCGTTCGTTTAGGTGAATACTTCCTCCCCAATTTCCCGACAGAGGGGATGAAGATAGAAGACTTTCTGGTTAAGAAGTCTCAAGAAGGCTTAGAAGATCGCCTAGAATTTCTTTTTCCTGATGCAAAAGTCAGAGAAGAACGTCGTCCTGAATATGATGAACGTTTGGATATCGAGCTTAATGTTATTAACCAAATGGGGTTCCCTGGCTACTTTTTGATTGTTATGGAGTTTATCCAATGGTCAAAAGATAATGATATTCCTGTTGGGCCCGGTCGAGGTTCAGGTGCGGGATCACTCGTGGCCTATGCTTTGAAGATTACTGACCTTGACCCTCTTGAATATGATCTTCTATTTGAACGATTCTTAAACCCAGAGCGGGTATCTATGCCCGATTTCGACGTCGACTTCTGTATGGATAAGCGTGATCAAGTGATTGACCATGTTGCTGAACTCTACGGCCGTGATGCGGTATCTCAGATCATTACTTTCGGAACAATGGCCGCCAAAGCCGTTATTCGAGATGTGGGACGAGTGTTAGGACATCCCTTTGGTTTTGTTGACCGCATCTCCAAAATGATTCCGCCAGATCCCGGTATGACGTTGGAAAAAGCATTCAAAGCTGAACCCGCTTTACCAGAGCTTTATAATAACGACGAAGAAGTAAAAGAGCTCATCGATAAATGTCGTATTTTGGAAGGTTGTACTCGAAATGCCGGTAAACATGCCGGTGGGGTTGTGATTTCTCCAACTACGATTACCGACTTTGCACCGATCTACGCTGATGCTGAGGGTAACTTCCCCGTTACTCAATTTGACAAGAATGACGTTGAATATGCTGGGTTGGTGAAGTTTGATTTCTTAGGTTTAAGAACCCTGACCATTATTGATTGGGCATTAGGGTTAATTAACCCGAGATTGCTTAAAGAAGGTAAAGAGTCGATTCAAATTGAGTCGATTCCTCTTGATTGTGCCCGTTCATTTAGAACATTACAAAACTCAGAAACTACCGCGGTATTTCAGCTTGAATCTCGTGGAATGAAGGACCTGATCAAACGCCTACAACCCGATTGCTTTGAAGATATTATCGCATTGGTGGCACTGTTTAGACCCGGTCCATTGCAATCGGGCATGGTTGACAACTTTATCGACCGTAAGCATGGTCGAGAGCCAATTTCTTACCCTGATGAGACGTGGCAACATGAATCGTTAAAAGAAACGTTGGATCCAACTTACGGTATCATTTTATACCAAGAGCAGGTCATGCAAATTGCACAAATACTATCGGGTTATACCTTAGGTGGTGCCGATATGCTTCGTCGTGCAATGGGTAAGAAGAAACCTGAAGAAATGGCCAAACAGCGAAGTATTTTCGAACAGGGTGCGATCGACAATGGAGTCGATGGCGAGCTATCGATGAAAATTTTCGACTTGGTTGAAAAGTTTGCCGGTTACGGGTTTAACAAATCTCACTCTGCCGCTTATGCTTTGGTATCTTACCAAACACTGTGGCTGAAGACGCATTATCCAGCAGAGTTCATGGCCGCAGTAATGACTGCTGATATGGACAACACAGAAAAAGTGATTGGCTTGGTCGATGAATGCTTGCGCATGAATCTAAAAGTTTTACCACCAGATGTTAACGCCGGCTTATACCGATTTAATGTCGATGAAAGTGGGGCAATTGTTTATGGTATTGGTGCGATAAAAGGGGTTGGCGAAGCACCCATTGATGCCATATTGGAAGCACGAAAAGATGGGCATTTTAAGGATTTGTTTGATTTTTGTGCTCGTGTTGATCTTAAGCGAATAAACAAGCGTGTTATTGAAAAACTGATTTATGCAGGAGCACTAGATAAACTAGGACCTCATCGTGCTGCAATGATGGCTTCATTAAATGATGCGGTAAAAGCAGCGAGTCAATTTCACCAAGCGGAATCGTTTGGTCAATCGGATATGTTTGGGGTATTAACCGAAGCGCCGGAAGCGGTTGAGCAGAAATATACGCAAGTACCTGCATGGCCTGAAAAAGTTTGGCTTGAAGGTGAACGTGATACCTTGGGGCTCTATTTAACCGGTCACCCTATTAGTGCCTATATTAAAGAACTAAATCATTACATTAGTTTCCGACTAAAAGACGCAACTCCAACTCGAAGAGATCAAACAGTAACACTGGCAGGATTGGTAATTTCTGCTAAAGTGATGACCACAAAAAGAGGATCGCGTATTGGAATCATCAGTTTAGATGATCGCTCTGGTCGAATGGAGGCGATGTTGTTTTCTGATGTACTTGAAAAGTACGCCGATATGCTTGAAAAAGATAAAATTCTTATCGTTTCGGGACAGGTCAGCTTTGATGACTTCAATGGCGGACTTAAAATGACCGTTCGTGAGATTATGGCATTAGGGACAGCACGAGAAAAGTACGCCCGTAGCCTATCGGTATCACTGTCAGAAAACCAAGTCAGTGATACATTTTTTGAGCGTTTTAGCCAAATTATGGAACCTCATAAAGCCGGAATTGTTCCGGTCAATATATACTATCAGCGCGAAGATGCTCGTGCACGGTTAACACTAGGAACAGAGTGGAGAGTCACGCCCAGTGATGTTCTGCTCGATGAATTAAAGCAACTGCTTGGCCAAGACCAAGTGGAATTAGAATTTAACTAAAATTCAGCCACATAATAATGACTGAGAAAAGGGATCGATAATGAGCCTCAACTTTTTAGAGTTTGAAAAACCAATTGCAGAACTTGAAGCTAAAATTCAAGCACTTCGTGAAGTTTCAATTCATGGTGGTGATACTTCTGTCGATCTGGCAAAAGAGATAGAACAGTTGGAGAAGAAAAGTATTGAGCTCAAGCATAAAATTTTTAGTAACTTAGGTGCTTGGCAAGTTGCTCAATTGGCGCGACATCCACAGCGTCCGTACACTCTCGATTATATCGAACATATTTTTACTGATTTCGATGAGTTATGTGGTGATCGTGCTTATGCCGATGATAAAGCGATAGTTGGTGGCATTGCGCGTTTAAATGATCGCCCAGTAATGATCATTGGCCATCAGAAAGGACGAGAAACACGTGAGAAAGTGCGTCGTAATTTTGGTATGCCTAAACCAGAAGGTTACCGTAAAGCTCTTCGTTTAATGCGTATGGCAGAACGTTTTAATATGCCGATTATTACATTTATCGATACAGCTGGCGCTTACCCAGGAGTTGGTGCTGAAGAGCGTGGTCAGTCTGAAGCGATTGCTCAGAACTTGAAAGTTATGTCTTCTTTGAAAGTGCCAGTGATCTGTAATGTTGTCGGTGAAGGTGGTTCAGGTGGTGCTCTAGCCATCGGCGTTGGTGACTATGTCAACATGCTACAATATTCAACTTATTCGGTTATTTCACCGGAAGGGTGTGCATCGATTTTATGGCGAGATTCGGATAAAGCATCACAAGCGGCGGAAGCGATGGGATTAACGGCACAACGTTTAAAAGAGCTTGAATTGATTGATTCTATTGTTGAAGAGCCATTAGGTGGTGCTCATAGCGATCATGTTCAAACCGCATACAATATGAAAGAAGCATTGATAAAACAGTTAGACGAAATTAGTGGGCTCGACAGCGAGCAGTTACTTGAGCGTCGTTACGAACGTTTAATGTCATACGGATACTGTTAACTAGCTATTAGTTATAGAAAAATGAAGGGTTGAGCCAATGCTCAACCCTTTTTCTTTGTGTGATATATTTTAAGCTGTAAACTCAAATCAGATGAACTAAGAGAGAATGGGATAACTATGTTACTGGGTGAGGTTGAGTCGATATTACAGCCATATCTAAAGGAACCGAGACAGATAGTCTTAGCACTAAGTGGCGGTATCGATTCTAGGGTATTACTTGATGTACTGATTCAATTACGTCATCAAACCCCGTTTCTATTGAAAGCAGTTCATGTGCATCATGGCTTGAGTCAGAATGCCGACGATTGGGCAGAGCAATGTAAAGGCTGGTGTGAAAAGCATGATGTCGACTTTGCGTTAGAGCGAGTTACGCTCGATTGTGATAGTGGCGACAGTATCGAAAGTATGGCACGTACGGCTAGATATGAAGCGCTCGAAAAACACCTTCAGCCTCAAGGTATTCTCCTTACCGCTCAACATAATGATGATCAGGTAGAAACATTTTTACTCGCATTGAAACGTGGTAGTGGCCCCAAAGGGCTATCGGCTATGGCGTTAGCAAGGCCTTTCCAACAAGGTTTTTTAGTTCGCCCCTTACTCAAAAGCCGTCGTTTTCTGATAGAACAGTACGCAGAGGAACACGGACTGACATGGGTTGAGGATGAAAGTAATCAAGATACTCGGTTTGATCGCAATTTTATTCGCCATCAAGTTGCGCCCGTACTTAGTCAGCGGTGGCCCCATTTCCCTTCGGCTATACAGCGTTCAGCTGAGCTATGTGCACAACAAGAGCGCCTATTAGATGAGCTACTTGAGGAGCGACTTAATACTAGTCTTGCGCCTGATATGAGCTTATCGATCACATCTCTAAATTTTATGAGTGAGGATGTGCGATATAGGGTATTGCGGATGTGGCTATCAAAGTTTGATGTACTCATGCCCAGTCAGGTTCGCCTGAAATTGCTTTGGTCCGATGTTGCAATGGCTAGGATAGATGCAAATCCGAAGTTTCAGTTTAAAGAACACGAAATACGTCGTTATCAACAGCATCTATTTTGCATTCCGAAAATGCAGGATGTTGGACATTGGCACAGATCACTAACCATAAATCAACCATTAGAGCTTCCGAGCTTTTTAGGGAAAGTGACATTATTTGACACAATAAGTACCGGAAAAGGTTTAGCTTTAAGTAGTATGGTTTTAAAAGGAAAACTGGAGATTACATTTCGCTCCGAGGGACTCAGTGCTCACCCTGAAGGGAAAGTAGGTCACAAAACGTTGAA
Organism: Vibrio phycocola; assembly: GCF_053850235.1. Taxonomy (NCBI): domain Bacteria; kingdom Pseudomonadati; phylum Pseudomonadota; class Gammaproteobacteria; order Vibrionales; family Vibrionaceae; genus Vibrio; species Vibrio phycocola. Next base: position 53,287 of record NZ_JBSQDJ010000004.1, read on the forward strand.
GAAATGGTATCAGGAGTTTGGAGTACCGAGTTGGCAACGTCGAAGAACACCTATTTTGTTGTGTGACGAAAAGGTAGTTGCTGTTGCTGACTTATACGTCGATCGTCAATTTTGTGGCGGAGAATGTGAATTCATCTGGGAATAACCTTATGGGTTGTGCCAGAATTAACAAGAGGATTATTATAAAACTAACTTAGGAGCAATTATGAAAAGAGGAATGCTAGCAATAATGTTATTCGCAGCTTCAGTTTCAGTTCAGGCGGGAGATATAGAAGCTGGGAAGGCAAGATCAATTGTATGTGCTGCCTGTCATGGGCAGGATGGTATTGCAACAATCGACGGCTATCCAAATCTACGCGGACAAAATGAAAAGTACCTAATATCATCATTGAAAGCATACAAAGATAAAAGCCGAAGTAGTGGCAATGCCGCGGTGATGCAACCACAAGCGAGTATATTAAGTGACTCAGATATTGAGAACTTAGCCGCTTACTATGCTAGTTTGAAGTGAGTCAAAGGGTTGTAAATTTTGGCATACTGATTGCTTAGTTAATAGCATCTGTGTGTAAGTGATAGTTTTATGTCGTTGATTTCTATGATCAGTGATTAAGAAATGTTTAAGGGATCTAAATGAAAAAAATAGAAGCAATAATTAAGCCTTTTAAGCTAGATGATGTACGCGAAGCACTTGGTGATGTTGGCGTTACAGGTATGACTGTGTCAGAAGTCAAAGGGTTTGGTCGTCAAAAAGGCCATACGGAACTCTATCGTGGCGCTGAATATATGGTGGATTTTTTGCCTAAAGTGAAACTGGAGATAGTAGTTTCTGGTGATGTGGTTGATAAATGTATCGATGCGATTATTGAAACGGCTCAAACTGGAAAGATTGGTGATGGTAAAATCTTTGTCACAGATGTTGGACGAGTTATCCGAATTCGTACTGGTGAAGAAGACGAAGATGCAATTTAATTCGTTGATTATATTAAATAATTAACGAGCATTTTATTTCATGAAAATAAGAATAGCTCTATTTGCGGTGTTCGGTATTTCGCTAATTATTTTAGCAGGCTTTTTGGTTATGTTTAAAAACACCAATTCAATTGAATTGATGACCATAGCGAAACCGGATACACGCATTAGCAGCCAGCTATCAGTGTCTCTGCCTAGTTCTTGCATTATGCAGCCAGGTAAAAAGGCAATCGATAATAACGGTGAACTAAACTTATTGGTATGGAACATACATAAGCAACAAGATTCTTATTGGATTCGTGATCTTTCTGATTATAGTGAAGGGTTACAGTTGTTGATGATACAAGAAAGTATTTTAACTCCAATGCTGGCAAGTTGGATTAAGCTGAGGCAGTTAACGTCAACTCAAGTAAATGCATTTTTGTTTCGTGGCGAGTCGGTTGGTGTGATGACCATTGCCACAGAAGAGCCATCATCAAGCTGTGGGTATATCGAACTTGAGCCGTTTATTCGGCTCAATAAATCGTCATTAGTGAGTTATTACCCGCTGAGTAATGGAAAAACACTCGCCATAGCTAATCTACATAGCATTAATTTTACGCTGACAGTATATGAATATAAGCGTCAGATTAAGAGTATCATTATGCAACTTCATAATCATAAAGGCCCAGTAATTGTTGCTGGTGATTTTAATGATTGGAGCGCAGAGCGCAAAGCAGTCGTTCGAGATATGGTTGAGTCGTTGGAGTTAGTTGAAGCGGATTATGCTCCTGATAATCGTACTATTTTTGCCTATGGTGATGGTACACCCGTTGATCACTTATTTTACCGTCAATTAGAGTTAGATAGTGCGATAGTATCGTTTTCACGCTCCTCTGATCATAACCCCATAATCGCAAGTTTTAGTATCAACTAATTTATTTCCTCAAGTTCGTTAGCTGACTGGTTTGAAAAAGAAGTTACTCTTTCTAGACAGCACTAGCAGGATCCCCTTTACGTATTTTCTTTCACATAAAGTGTTAGAGTTTGGCCTATTTGTAATACTGCACGTTGAGAAAGTTTATTCCATTTCATGATATCACGGCTTGCTAAGTTAAACCTCATAGCAATAGCACTAAGGGTATCTCCAGATTTTACTTTATAGTTAACCGCTTTTTGAATTGGAGCGCCGCTGTTTTCCTTTAGGATCAGGGTTTGGCCTATTTGCAAAACTGAACGACTAGATAATTTATTCCACTTCATGATATTGCGGCTAGTTGTATTAAACTTCATCGCGATATCACTAAGTGTATCTCCAGACTTTACCTTGTATTTCGTTGTCTTTTGAGTTGGTACGGATTTGACATCTTTAAGGGTTAAGGTCTGGCCGATTTGCAAAACTGAACGACTTGATAACTTATTCCACTTCATAATATCGCGACTTGCCAAATCATATTTCATCGCGATACCACCCAGTGTATCTCCGGACTTAACTGTGTACTTAACGGTACTTTGAGTTGGAGCACTTGTCCCTTGTTTAATTTTTAGGTTTTGTCCAATTTTTAGCGGTGTTGAAGATTTTATATTATTTAACCGAGCAATAGCTTGATGAGAGACATTGTACAGTTTGGCGATATCCCACAAATTGTCACCACTTTTCACCTTGTGGTTAATGGTTTGAGATGAGGGCGAGGTCGAGTTGCTATTGTCTAATTGTGCGACTGTTTGATTGCTAGCTTTCGGTGAGCTAGATCCAGAAGCACTAGGGACCAAGATGGTTTGACCAACGCGAATAAGCGAGCGCTTGAGGTTATTGGTTTCTTTTAAACTGGTCGTTGGAATGTTGTTTCGTGCGGCTATGGTACTGAGTGTATCGCCTCTCTTTACGGTATAACGTGCAAATCGAACACCCTTACCACGGTTTTTTTCCAACATATTATTGAACTGGTCAACGTGGCTTAATGGTATCAATAACTGTTGAACGCCTTTAGGTGACGTTGCCCACTGGTTGTAAGCCGGATTTAGGTTGTTCATGGTATCGAAATCAATACCAGCATAATTCGCTGCAATTCTTAAATCCATCTGTTCTTTAGGATCGACTAATTTCAAATAGGGCTTGTTGGCTATTTGAGGAATTGAGATACCATACTTTTCTTGGTTAGAAAGCACGTCGGCAAGTGCAAGCAGTTTTGGTACGTATTGGCTCGTTTCTTTGGGTAACGATAACGAGAAAAAGTCAGTGGGTTTATTCGCTTTTTTATTTCTTTTAATCGATCGTGCAACACGTCCTTCACCGCTGTTGTATGCGGCGATCGCGTGATACCAGTTACCATCAAAGAATTTATTTAGATACGCTAAATAGTCTAGAGCCGCATCCGTTGCCGCATAAACATCTCTACGGCCATCGTACCAAAAGCTTTGCTCTAAACCATAGATCTTTCCAGTACCAGAAAGAAACTGCCAAAGGCCAGAAGCGTTACCGTGAGAGTAGGCTCGGACATCAAATGAGCTTTCTACAATTGGGAGTAAAGCCAGTTCGAGTGGAAAACCTCGTTCTTCAACCTTTTCTGTAATTAAATACAAAAATGGGGTCGCACGTTTCGCAACCTTTTCGAGGTGTTGTGGATGCTTTATAAACCACTTACGGTGCTGCTCTATCGCTTTATGATCAGGTACCTCAATTGAAAATTGCATACTAATACGTCGCCACAAATCTTCTTGAGACTGTGGTGTACTTTTACTCACCGATAATGTTGCCTTATCGGTGACTTCGCCGTACTCAGATATAATTTGATCGGCACTTCTTAGTGGACCTTCCAACTCAGATGTTGCTGTCTCACTAATAACTTGCGTTGTTTCTTCATTGTTTGGGGTATGAGTTGATGGCGCTTGAATTGATTGACAACCTGTCAATAATAACAGGGACAAACTTAACCTAAACTTCATATCTCATAACCTTTTTCAATGCGAGCGGGTGATAGTATTGTCACCTCAATGAGAAGACAAGAAGGAAATTGTTAAAATTGATTTTTCCAATCTCTTAATGCAGAAAAAATGGCGAGAGGATCACATTGTGATGAGATATTCGCCACCGCTTTTATTACGCTAGCTTCTTGCGTTCTCAAGAAAGGATTGATCTGTTTTTCTTGTCCGATCGTTGTTGGTATGGTTGCTTGATTATTCGCTCGCAAGCGATTGACAGTATCGCGATATTGATGAAGCTCTTTGTTTTCCGGTTCAACAGCCATTGCAAACGCGACATTTGCCGCTGTGTACTCATGCGCACAGTATACCTGAGTCGTATCATCAAGTGCCGCGAGCTTATTCAGCGCACCAAACATTTCTTCGTAACTGCCTTCAAAGACTCGTCCACACCCAGCAGAGAACAGTACATCACCGCAAAAAAGAGCATTTTCGGTTGTGTAGCCTATATGTCCTTTAGTATGTCCAGCAAGGGAGAGCACATTAAATTCTTGATCGAGTAATGTGAACTTATCACCTTCATCCACACTTAGGGATAACCCCATTACTGGATCGTTCTTCGGACCAATAACGCTAATGTTTGGATACTCACGTGTTAGTTCTACAATTCCACCTGTATGGTCCGCATGATGATGAGTAATGAGAATGGCCTTTAAAATCAGATCATGGTCTTGAAGGTACTTTAATACTGGTTGAGCATCACCCGGATCGACCACAATACAATGTTGATTAATTTGAATTAGCCAGATGTAATTGTCATTAAATGCAGGTATGCTTTTTATTTCTATCATGATTTTTTCTCCAATTACCTTGTATATGAGTTGCTATGGAACCAGCACGCAGCAAAAAAGCACTCGCAAAACCACACTCTTGGGCGCAACTAAAGCATGGGCAGTGGGTTCAAGAATCGATACAGCATCGATTGGATGAATGGTGCCCAAAACTATTTGGTTATCACATGCTAAAGCTGGGTGGGTTGAGTTGTGAGCTTGCCAGTTGTACATGCAATATTCAACACCAAGTCAACATTGATATTGAAAATCCTCTGCATACTGTTATTGCTGATACCTACGAACTCCCTTTTTTAAAAAAGAGTGTCGATGTCGTAATCATGGCTCATCAACTTGATTACAACAATGACCCTCATCGAATGCTACGAGAGGTTGATCGAGTCCTTGTCGATGATGGGTACCTTATTATTACAGGGTTTAATCCAATAAGCTTAATGGGAATATCTAGTTTATTGCCTTGGCGGAAAAACTATTTGCCTTGGAGTGGGCGTATGTTTACTCCAAATCGAGTTAAAGATTGGCTAGGCCTGCTGAATTACCAAGTGATTGAGTGCGACCGATACGCACTGTTTCCCCGTGGAAGTCGTTGTGTGTTTGATACGTGGCTGGAAAATAATACCAGTGATTGGACTGGATCAATAAGTAGTCTTTATTTTATCGTCGCGAGAAAGCGCACTGTACCTCTGAAACCAATTAAGCCTCATTGGAACTTTAAACGCGCACTTTCACCGCTTGGTGTTAACTGTACGCGAAAAAGTGAGCACAAAGACGACGCTATTTAAGTCGTCGACGCTTAATTTGCTTGGTAACCAACATCTTCTTCTGTTGGATTTTCCGCAGCTAAACGCGCTATTTCATCACAAATTTCATTTTCGCGATGACCAGTGTGCCCTTTTACCCAGCGCCATTCAATTTCGTGGCGTTGAGTTTCAGTATCAAGTTGTTGCCATAAGTCGGCATTCTTGACGGGTTTATTGGCAGATGTTTTCCAATTTCGTTTTTTCCAGTTATGTATCCACTGGGTAATGCCTTGGCGCACGTATTGACTGTCTGTGGTGAGAATTATTTTGCATGGTTCTTTTACGCTACGCAAAGCAACGACTGCAGCCATCATTTCCATTCGGTTATTCGTGGTTAAATGATACCCTTTGGCGAGTTGTTTCTCGTTTTCTTTATAGCGAAGTACAATACCGTAGCCACCTGGCCCGGGATTACCGAGGCAAGATCCATCTGTGAAAATTTCCACTTGTTTTGTCATGATTTGATACTATATAGGGAGATTTTTAATTACACATAGTCTGACATAGATACGCGAATGAATACTAGTAACAATTCTGAACATCAACGCATCATCGTTCTCGATACTGAAACGACGGGGATGAACCAAGAAGGTGGGCCTCATTATGAAGGTCACCGGATTGTCGAAATCGGCGCGGTAGAGATCGTTAATCGAAAATTGACTGGACGCCACTTTCATGTCTATTTAAAACCTGATCGCGCCATTCAAGAAGAAGCCATTAATGTTCACGGTATTACAGATGAATTTCTTCTAGACAAACCCGACTATGCGGATGTCCATTCTGAGTTTATCGATTTTATTAAAGACGCAGAGTTGGTTGCACACAATGCACCCTTTGATGTCGGCTTTATGGATTATGAGTTCTCTAAGCTTTCGGGAAATACTCTGAAAACAGAACAAATTTGTCAGGTGACCGATACGTTAGCAATGGCTAAGCGTATCTTCCCCGGGAAACGTAATAACCTAGACATTTTGTGTGATCGTTATGGAATAGATAATTCGCATCGGACGTTGCACGGCGCATTACTCGATGCGGAAATTCTCGCCGATGTCTATTTGTTGATGACTGGTGGGCAAACCGCGCTCCAGTTCACTTCGGCAAATCAATCTTCTGATGGTAGTGGGGGAGAAACAATAAAACGCTTGGTCAGTGGTCGAAAAGCATTAAAGGTTTTGCCTGCATCAGCCGATGAATTACAAGCACATCAAGAACGTTTGGATTTGGTTGAAAAAAATGGCAGCTGTTTGTGGCGCCAATAGGAGTAGAACTATGCTACGTACCATAGTGATCATTGTTGGACTTATGACGAGCCTATGGAGCGTTGCCGCCTCAGAATCTACGCTTTCTCTTCTCGATAACCGCTTTAGAGTTGATCCAACGATAGAGCAAATCACTTTTATGATATATCGCAGTAAACCGTCTAAATCGGTGGTGTTAGTGCGTCCTGATGGTGCTAAGTATTATGCGAGGCGTCACCCTGATAATGTACGCTGGTATCAAGAATCGTCGATGGATATTATTTCTATCGACTCTCCGATGCCGGGACCTTGGCAAGCTGTTGGTAAAGTCACACCTAAAAACAACATTACATTAATTTCCAATTTAAAATTGACGTCAGATCAATTGCCCAAACGAATGTATCAGGGTGAAGAAGTTAAATTTACTGCCCGTTTAACTTCCGATGGAAAACCTTTGGAATTAAGGGATTTTTTAGATCGCGTCAATTTGAGAATAACATTTACTAAGTATGTAGAAGACGAAGAGTTATTGGTCAAAGAAGCTCGTCCAGAATCAATTTTGGTGGGAGAGTTTCTTGACGATGGCACTGGGTTTGATGAGTATCCAGGCGATGGAATATTTACCGTCGGGATTAAAGTGGTGGCTGAACCCGGAAAGTATAGGGTGAGGATTCTATCGGGAAATGGCGTTTTTTTGAGATCGGTAGAACAGGTCGTTTTGGTCTATCCAACGCCGGTTTCAACCAGTTTTATCCAAGCTCGAGTTGAAACTAACGATCATCATGTGGTTTTTACGGGTGATGAAGGAACAATAAAGCCCGGCAGCCTAATGGCTCACATAGAACATTCTAATGCCTTTAATGATACTGAATATATTGAAGATCAAGCTTCTGAGGAAGGAAGAACCATCAACCTGGCAATTCCTAACTCCGGGAAACTGGGTAACTATAAATGGTCTGGACATATCTATGCCACAGAACTGCCTTCCGAGCGTCCACTCTCTTTTGCGACTCCGGAATACTCTTATAGTGTGGTTAAAGAAGTTGACTTAGAGCAAGCGCGCAAACTAAAAGAGGAAGCTCTAGAGCGACAGCGCCTGCTTGACGAAGAAGAGGCGATGATCCGCGCTCGAGAAAAGGAGCGTAAAAAACGATTAATTTATATTGGTGTTGGCAATGTTGTTGTCATTATTCTTGGTCTCATTATTTGGTTTGTGATCCGTAAAATCAAAGCGAAAAAAGCCAAAAAAGTCGAAGAGCCAGAAATGCAACTGAATGTCCCCGATGAATAAACTCGTAAGAATTTTTAATTGCTTATACAACTTAACGTAAGTTTGTAATCAGACTGGAAAATATCACATTTCCCCCCTCGACAGACAAGGTGTTTAAGGTAAACTCACTACTCTTAAACATCTTGTATTTCCAATCGCTAATGATTTAAAGAGAAGAGACTCATGTATCAAGATCTCATAAAAAAAGAGCTTTCCGAAGCGGCAGAAGTGTTAAATCAATTCTTGAGTGACGAAAAAAATATTGCCCAAATTGAAGCGGCAGCTAAAGTGTTGGCCGATTCATTTAAGAAAGGTGGAAAAGTACTTTCTTGCGGTAATGGTGGTTCACACTGTGACGCGATGCATTTTGCTGAAGAGCTCACAGGGCGGTATCGAGAGAATCGTCCAGGGTATGCCGGTATTGCTATTTCTGATCCTAGCCACCTATCTTGTGTTAGTAATGACTTTGGTTATGATTTTGTTTTCTCTCGTTATATAGAAGCAGTAGGAAAAGAAGGCGACGTTTTATTTGGACTTTCGACCTCGGGCAATTCAAGCAATATTCTGAGAGCGATAGAAACGGCGAAAGCTCAAGGGATGAAAACCATTGCCTTAACAGGGAAAGATGGTGGGAAAATGGCTGGTACGGCTGATGTGGAAATTCGAGTGCCGCATTTTGGGTACGCCGATCGCATTCAAGAAGTTCATATTAAAATTATCCATATTTTGATCATGTTAGTTGAAAAAGAGATGGCTTAGCATGTTCATTGATCGATTAAAACAAGAGGTAGTAACGCGTGTGTGAATTGCTTGGTATGAGTGCTAATGTGCCAACCGATATCTGTTTTAGCTTTACTGGGTTGATGCAGCGAGGTGGTCGCACAGGGCCTCATCGTGATGGATGGGGTATTACTTTCTACGAAGGGAAGGGATACCGTACATTTATCGATCCAGAACCAAGCTGTCAATCTAAAGTCGCTGAACTGGTTCAAGCTTACCCGATCAAAAGTTGTTCTGTTATTAGTCATATTCGTCAGGCCAATCGTGGTGGAGTCTCTCTAGAAAACACGCATCCGTTTACACGGGAGTTATGGGGGAAATATTGGACGTTTGCTCACAATGGGCAATTAACTGGATATGATTCTCTCGATACTGGCCATTATCGTCCCGTTGGCACGACAGACAGTGAACTTGCGTTTTGTTGGTTATTAAAAAAACTTAATGAGCGTTTTCCTGAGCCGCCTGAAAGCATGGTGCCTGTTTTTGAGTATATTGCTCAATGCTGCGGTGAACTAAAGCAAATGGGAGTGTTTAATATGCTCCTATCAAATTGTGAGTATGTAATGACGTTTTGTACCAATCATCTTTATTGGATTACAAGACGAGCGCCGTTTGGTAAAGCGGTTTTACTTGATGAAGATGTTGAAGTTAATTTCCAAGAAGAAACCAGTCCGAATGATGTTGTTACCGTAATTGCAACTCAGCCTCTTACTGCAAACGAAGAGTGGCACCGAATGCGCCCCGGTGAGTTTAACTTGTTTCACTTTGGTGAGTTGGTCAATACGAATAGTGATCAACTGCAGCATGTGCCATTTGCTGAGAAAAAGCCGGGAAATCAAGCTCCTCAAGCACCTTTAGAATAGCTGATAGACTGAATCTAGATAGGTCTTGGAAAAATGATTAGAAATAAAAAAGGGTTGATATGATATCAACCCTTTATTTAGAGAATATTAAATTTTATTCCTCGCCCAAATAACCATGCATGCCTAACTCGATTCCATCAAGAAAGGCTTTTCCTTCGTGCATCGCAAGTCGGTCTTCTACAAACCATTTCGTTATGAGTGGATAAATTCGATGCTCTTCTGCTTGTACTCGAGGAGTTAAGCTCTCAACGGTATCGTCATCTAAAATAGGCACTCGAGCTTGAAAGATAACAGGTCCACCATCGAGCTGCTCGGTAACGAAATGAACACTGGTACCATGTTCTTCATCACCAGCATGAATTGCACGTTGGTAGGTATTTAGTCCAGGATATTTTGGCAATAATGATGGATGAATATTAATCATGCGACCTAAGTAGTGGCGAACGAACTCACCACTTAAGATTCGCATATAACCTGCTAGTATGATTAAGTCAGGAGCGTATTCATCGATTTGTTGCATGAGTGAATGATCGAACGCATCACGAGTTTCAAATGAATTTGGATCCACAAACACGGCAGCAGCACCAGATTTCTTGGCTCGTTCTAAGCCATATGCCTCTGCTTTATTCGAGAACACCGCCGTGACTTTTCCAGTTGTAATCGTAGATTCACAAGCATCTAAGATAGCCTGTAAGTTCGAACCATTTCCAGAAATCAGTACAACAATACTTTTCATTACTTATTTGATCTCTACTTGCTCTTCATCATCTTGTGCATTTGCGATAGAGCCAATTACCCACGCATTTTCACCTTCAGATTTGAGTAACTCAACGGCTGCATCAGCTTGGTCTTGAGGAAGCGCAATGACTAAGCCAACACCACAGTTAAATGTGCGATACATTTCGTGAGTGGTGACGTTTCCTTTTTCTTGTAACCAACTGAAGATGGCAGGCCATTCCCAGCTACTTCCATCAATAACGGCTTTAGTGCCTTGAGGAAGTACGCGAGGGATATTTTCCCAGAAACCGCCACCTGTAATATGAGAGATAGCGTGAACATCGTGCTCAGCTGCTAATTTCAAACCCGATTTAATGTAAATCTTAGTCGGCTCAAGTAGATGCTCACCAACCGCTTTACCGTTTAGCAATTCATTTTTATCAGCACCAGAGACTTCTAAGATTTTACGAATCAATGAATAGCCATTTGAATGTGGGCCACTTGATCCTACAGCAATAATCGCATCGCCAGCGGCAACTTTTGTTCCGTCGATAATATCTTCTTTTTCAACAACACCAACACAGAAGCCAGCGACATCGTAGTCTTCGCCTTCGTACATGCCTGGCATTTCTGCTGTTTCTCCACCAATAAGAGAACAACCCGCTTGAAGACAGCCTTCAGCAATTCCAGTTACAACTTCTGCTGCAGTATCAATATCAAGTTTGCCTGTCGCGTAATAATCCAAGAAGAATAATGGCTCAGCACCTTGAACAATTAAGTCGTTTACACACATCGCTACAAGGTCAATACCAATGGTATCGTGCTTCTTCATATCCAATGCGAGTCGTAATTTAGTACCAACACCATCAGTGCCGGAAACTAGAACGGGTTGTTTATAGTTCGTTGGTAGCTCACATAGTGCGCCGAAACCACCGATACCACCCATAACTTCTGGGCGACGAGTTTTTTTAACTGCACCTTTGATGCGTTCAACTAGTGCGTTACCTGCGTCGATATCTACGCCAGCGTCTTTGTAGCTTAGGGAAGTGTTATTGCCACTCACGGGGAAATCCTCGTTTGTTAATGGATATGAAAACGGCGCTATTCTACAGGGGAAAAAAAGAAAAGGAAAACGTTTGCGTCGCTTTTTTAATTGATTCAGTTTCCTGAAATGCGCGCAAGAAGTAGGTATAATCCTAATCAACTAGTCAGATGTTGTCGGAGAATAGAATGAAAGTCGTTGAAGTCAAACACCCATTGGTAAAACACAAGATAGGATTGATGCGTGAAGGCGATATTAGCACAAAGCGTTTTCGTGAATTAGCGACAGAAGTAGGCAGCTTGCTTACTTATGAAGCTACAGCAGATTTAGAAACGGAAAAAGTCACGATTACTGGTTGGAATGGTCCGGTAGAAGTTGACCAAATCAAAGGTAAAAAAGTCACTGTTGTACCCATTCTTCGTGCTGGTTTGGGGATGATGGACGGAGTACTCGAGCATATTCCAAGTGCTAGAATTAGTGTTGTTGGTATCTATCGCGATGAAGAGACATTAGAGCCAGTTCCTTATTTTAATAAGATCGCTTCTCATATCGATGAGCGTATTGCGCTAGTTGTTGACCCAATGCTGGCAACTGGGGGGTCTATGATTTCGACCATCGATCTTCTAAAACAGAAAGGGTGTACACAATTAAAAGTATTGGTTTTAGTTGCTGCACCAGAAGGGATTGCTGCGTTAGAAAAAGCCCACCCAGATGTTGAGTTGTACACGGCTGCTATTGATGAAAAGCTAAATGAACAAGGCTACATCATTCCAGGCTTAGGCGATGCTGGTGACAAGATTTTTGGAACGAAATAGCAACTTATAAAACAAAGGTGAGTTGTTGTTTCTCTTTGTTTATTTAAGCTTTGAGTAGGCAGATTACGGACGACGTTTTTGATGACGTTCTCGGTTTTCTGCCTTTTTTTCTGGGCTTTTACGCAACATAACGTAAAGAGCGCCACTTCCGCCATGGAATTGCTGAGCGGTGTGTGCGCATTGAATATCTTCTATTTGTGTCATCCAATGGGAAACGTAACTTTTCATTAGTGCAGGAGGGGTCGAACGTTCACCTTTTCCGTGAATGATAACAACGCTACGAACGTCCATTCGAATACACTGTTTAAGAAATCGAACGATTTCATCACGGGCTTGCGTTAGAGTTCTCCGATGTAAATCAAGACGGGCTTGAATGGGGTATTTACCTAAGCGTAATTTTCGGTAAACGCCCTCTTGAACACCACTACGTTTAAATTCAAAGTGCTCATCAGGTTTGAGCATTGGAGCATTATCTAACGATAAATAGTCGGGGTCTTGCTCAGATAGCATGGTAGCGGCAGCACGTTTAGCGAGTTGAGCTGGCGTAACGTCACTCCGATGTATATGTGCAGTTGTATCTTGGGCCAGTGGTTTTACATCGCCAAGCATTTGTTGGAATAATTCCATATCGTCGTGGGACATACTCGCGTACCTGAGTTGAAATGGATATCCAGATTATATCAAGCAAAAATAGAAGTGTTCAAATTTAACGGTATTGACCCCAATATTTGCTTTCACTGTGTGTTATTTAGGCATTTAACAAGCTTTTATGATAAATATTGTAAATAGCTATTGCGTCTTGTCAGAGAATGAGTAAGATACGCTCCGTTCTCACGCGATAATACTCGCGGAAAGCAATCTCGGTGAATAGCGCAGCTTGGTAGCGTATCACGTGTTTTGAGATAAGCGGGACCAGAGGCCGACCCTCTGTTAACGCAAATACCTAGCAAAAATTATCGGTGAATAGCGCAGCTTGGTAGCGCATCTGGTTTGGGACCAGAGGGTCGGGGGTTCGAATCCCTCTTCACCGACCACATTCAAGAAAGCCTCAACAGAAATGTTGAGGCTTTTTTACATCTGCATATTGATAGTTGGCGCCGCTTGGTAGCGCATCTCGTTCTTTTGATAGAGAGCGGGACCAGAGGGGCGGTGAGGCTTGGTCGTGGATCTATAGCTCCTAGGGTGTCTAATTCTTACTGCAACTTGGGATTCGTGAGTGATTGAGTTGTTTGACCGTGAATCCTTTCTCAATAAATAAGTCGATCAAATTGTCATTACCAACAAAGTGCAAAGCGCCTACGGCAACAAGATAGCGTCCCTGTGGATTTGGTAGCCAGTGTCCGTTTGTGAGTTTATCTATCCAATCGTAATTCCGTTCTTTATTTAATGTACTGTTTATTTGAGCGGGGAGTTCAGACTCCTGAGTGATTGTTGCTAATGATGGTAGGTGGCCAGTTGTCCAGCTCTCAAACAAACATGGAATCATTTCGTTTGCCTCATCCCAAGAATCTAACGTAGAGATTAACAGTTCAGCACCATCTTGTTCAAAGCTTGAGAGGGCATCAATTTGAAACTGCAACGTTTCCAGGGCAATGATACTGCGGTCAAATTGTTGAGCTTGAGAAATCAAATGCTGATCGATACCTAGATCGGATTCATACCCCAACTGTTGAACTTGGCCGATTTGCAATTTCAGAGCACTTAGCCAAGGAGCAAGTCGCATTAGAGCGTCGTTACTCATATTTAAATCACGAGCTATCTGTTCCAGTTGTTTTTTTTGAGGTGAATTGAGTACGTCTCGCGTCGTTAAATTGGTGGGGGGTAGCTGAATATTATTATCTGTCGAAAGATCAGCTTCAACGATCAGTCCGTCACTGGTTTTCAAAAAGTTGAGTACAGATGTGGGTAAAGGATACATTGATTGAGCACCGACATGAATCGTACCCATTAACATAAAGGTCGTATTGCCTTTGGTCGCCTGCCAGTATAGTGGCTCAGACTTGGCAAAAAAAGACAGTAGGCATAAGCCAGCACATAACCATTTCGGAAATCTCATTGCAGTATCCTTTTCTTGTTCAAGTTGATGTATGAAATCGCGCTACGCTGCATAGAAGCCGTCCGTTAAAGATACGATAGGTTGACTCCAGATTGAACTTGTAGACCACTTTACTATTGAAACTTGATTGAGTCATCGCCGTAATATCATAGTGACATAGAAAGTAAGATTGTGGGAAACAAGGTCCGAGTGCTAGAATAGCGACCAAATTTTGGCTCGCAATATTTGAATCGCGTAAGCAGTTTCAACAAGGTAAATATGATGACGGTTAAAACACGTTTTGCACCAAGCCCAACAGGCTTTCTTCACGTCGGTGGCGCACGTACAGCGCTCTATTCTTGGTTATACGCTAAAAGCCAGGGTGGCGAATTTGTACTTCGAATTGAAGATACGGATTTGGAGCGTTCAACTCAAGAAGCAGTAGATGCTATTTTAGAAGGTATGAATTGGCTAGGTTTGGAGTGGGATGAAGGTCCATATTACCAAACGAAACGTTTTGAACGTTATGATGAAGTTGTTGAACAACTGCTAGCAGCAGGTAAAGCGTATAAATGTTACGCATCTAAAGAGTTACTCGATGAGGTTCGCGCCGAGCAGGAAGAGAACAAGCAGAACCCTCGCTATGATGCGGCTCACCCTAAAATTAAAGCCGCGAATGATGCAGCTCAAGAAAACGACCCATTTGTTGTACGTTTCCGTAATCCAACTGAAGGCAGTGTTGCATTTGATGACCAAATTCGAGGGACAATTGAAATAGGCAATGATCAGCTTGACGATTTGATTATTCGCCGTACAGATGGCTCTCCAACATATAACTTCTGCGTGGTGGTTGATGATTGGGATATGGGCATTTCTCATGTGGTTCGTGGTGAAGATCATATCAATAACACTGCTCGTCAAATTAACATTTACCTAGCGCTCGGTGCAGAAGTGCCTGTGTTTGCGCATTGTGCAATGATTTTGGGTGACGATGGTGCCAAGTTGTCTAAGCGTCATGGTGCGGTTTCTGTTATGCAGTATCGTGATGAAGGGTATTTACCTGAAGCGTTAAAAAACTACTTAGTACGTCTAGGCTGGTCTCATGGCGACCAAGAGATATTTTCCGAAGCGGAAATGATAGAGCTATTTAGTCTTGAGACTATCAGTAAGTCAGCTTCTGCGTTTAATACTGATAAGCTACTTTGGTTGAATAACCACTACATTAAAACGTCAGATCCTAAACATGTTGCTAAACACCTTGCGTGGCACTATGAAAACCAAGGTATCGATGTGACAAATGGCCCACAGGTTACAGATGTCATCCAGCTCGTTGGTGAACGTTGCAATACTTTGGTAGAGCTCGCCCATCAGTCACGTTACTTCTACGAAGATTTTACTGAGTTCGATGCTGGTGCCGCCAAAAAACACTTGCGTGGTGTTGCGAAAGCCCCTCTTACTCTGGCATTAGAGAAGATAGAAGCCATAACTGATTGGAATACAGAGTCACTCCACCAAGTGATCGAAGCGGTTTGTGCTGAGCTTGAGGTTGGTATGGGTAAAGTAGGTATGCCATTGCGAGTGGCTGTTTCAGGAGGTGGTCAATCCCCTTCCGTTGATGCAACGATGGCGTTAATCGGTCAAGAGCGAGTCTTGGCGCGAATTAAGCTTGCGATTGCATTTATTGAACAACGCGAAGCGAATGCTCAGTAAGAATAATTTACTCAAATATGTGAAATAATGTAAAACTTCGACTATATTTTGGCTTTGGTCGATTTCTTGACTCAAGATCTCAAATTTGAGTTGTATAAATTACACTATTTTAGAATAAATGAGATATAGTTGATAAACAAACACTGTTCGATTAGAGTGGTAGATATAATTACTGTTGTTTAACAGGTTTATTCTCATAATATAGGAAGACAAATAATGAAAAAATTAGCAGTAGGTATTGCAGCAGCTCTTATGATGAGCTCTAGTGCGATGGCAGAAGTTTATGTAGGTGCAAAAGCAGGTTCAACTTGGACTAATGATGCATGTATTGTAGGCGGAGCTTGTGATGATGATTCTAATGGATATGGCGCGTTTTTAGGCTACCAAGCTTGGGAAAATGTTGCTCTTGAACTAGGTTACGATGATCTGGGCAAGTTTACTGGCGAAGGCATGGATGATGAAAAAGTTAAAGCAATTACTTTCGCGCCAAAATTCTCTATTCCAGTTGCTGATAAATTTGATGTTTACGGTAAACTTGGTGGTGCATGGGTTGAGTACGGCGATGAAGACGATATGTCAATCCTTGGTGCTTTCGGCTTTGATGTACACGCTACTGATAACTTGTCAGTTCGTCTTGAGTACCAAACACTTACAGACGTGAATAACGATATTGTGCGTGCAGAAGTTAATGCAACTACCATTGGTCTACTTTACAAATTTGGTGGCTCAGAGCCAGCAGTTGCAGCTCCTATTGTCGCTGAAGAAGTTGCGCCAGTAGTTGCAGCCCCTGTTGTTGAAGCGCCTATGGTTAAAGAAGTAGAGCCTAAAATCTTAAGTATGCAATTAGATACTTCTAGTAGCTTTGCGGTTAACAGTGCAGTTCTGTCTGAAGCAGGAAAAGCGGAAGTTGCTAAAGTAGCTATGGTACTGTCAAAGCACGAAGAAGCTGTTGTTAATATCACAGGTCATACTGACTCTACTGGCTCTGAAGAGTACAACCAAACATTATCAGAAGCTCGTGCTCAAGCCGTTGCTGACGAAATCATCAGTGCTGGCATCGACGCATCTCGCGTAACTGCTATGGGTAAAGGTGAACTAGAACCTGTTGCAGATAACGAAACTGCTGAAGGTCGTGAAATGAACCGTCGTGTTGAAATTGATGTACCTTCATTCGACTACGAAGAAATGGTTAAATAAAAGTAGTTTAACTACTCTATTATTTAGATCGAAATGGAAACCGAAGCATTCGCTTCGGTTTTTTTTATTTCAAAGCAATACTGTTCAGGCGCCCCATAAAAATTAGCAAATCTAAGTGTTTTTTATGAGCGGTGAGAAGTGCTTTCTTGGTTTTTGTATATGCGGCAAGTTTTCCATGCTTTTGAATGGAACACACGACACTATGAAATTTACATTTTCCTTCACTATCGTAAGTTCGCCAAGCCGCAATATAGCAGGCATCTCTGTAGTCGGGGTTTTCTTTGGTAGGGCGAGGTTTATAGATGATTTTAGGTTCTAGAGTATGAGGGAGTCTTGTCATTAAGTAAGGATCTTTAAGTAGTAATCTCCAATGCTTTCCCCACATTTCACTACCAAGTTGATTACGCAATAAGATTGCTTTTTTGAGTCCGTTCTTTTCACCAATACGAATAAACCCCACCGAGCGATGAAGTACTTTATCATCTGGTGTATGTATATGGATCTTATAGGCCGTTTTTGCTCTAGAAATAAAACGATGACCTGTATTGGTGTCAAGGTTGCTTTTTGTCATTCGCATCTTATCTATATAATTATTATTAGCGATAATAGACTAAGTTTTGTTCAATTTGAAGCGTATAACGGTGACAAGAAAGTAGTTTTGTTAATCGAAATGGTAAACGCTGAGATATATCACAAATATTTTGATGTAATGTGTATAAATATTTGAGTTTTACTCCAGTTAACTTGTATTCAAGAAGTTAACGTAGAGTTTTAGAAGCAATGTTACGAAAGCGATATCGAGCTGGCGATCAGATAAAATCGTTTATAGGGCTTCTTTGTGTAAGACTCAGTAGAAAGGAGATACTGTTTAATTTAGGTCGTTTCACTTGCATCTTTTTGTTTGATGACTTTATGTCCATCTTCAGTTACGCCTCTTTTCCAATAGCTACTGATATAAATATTTTCTTTGGGAATCTCTTTTTCGTTGCGGAAATAGTTACGTAGTGCTCTCATGGAATCAAATTCGCAGGCAACCCATACCGAAGCTATGCCGTCTAACCAGGGTAATGTTTTCACATTTGGTTCTAGCATTTCGTCTTCCACTAACCACTTAATTTGAAAGTTGCTTGGGGCATCTAGGGGCTGTATATCATCTTGTGATGTCACTTTAATAACAGCGTATCCTTTTGCTTGTTTTGGCAATTGACGAACTTTCGCTGTTAGTGCAGGTAATGCCGTCATATCGGCAACGGTAAAGAACCAATCCGCATCGAGACTTAACTCACTAATTTTACCCGGTCCGGCGATATTGATTGTATCTCCTATTTGCGCATTCATTGCCCAACGAGCCGCAAACCCGCAATTTAACTCTTCTGTTGTATGTCGTACGAAATCAATTTCTATCGTGCTTTGAACTTTGGACAAGTGTCGAATAGTATACGTTCGCAATATTGGCCGTTCTTCAACGTTTAGTGTGGTTAGATCTGTCCCACCTGTAGTATTGAATTGAAGTTTTACATAACTGCCTTCACTGTGGTCAGGGTAATCGGATAAATCTTCACCTTTCAATGTAATCCGCTGCATGTTTGGTGTTATTTGTTCAGACTCAATAACTGTAAATAGCTTGGGTGCTGGTTTCTTCATTTTCTTTTGCATATTCATGAATTTGTTGTTCTCACGTCTAGTCGTTTTTAATAATGTGTATGACACCGTATATTAAATTTCATATTGATAAACCTAGATCTCAACGCGAATGCGTCAATTACACTCGAGCCAATTTTAATTGGCGCCATAGACGACCATCAATAGCCGAAAACCCTATGGCAATTAATCCCATCCCAATTAGGTGGATACGTTCAAGAGACTCATTTAAAAACAGAGATCCAAGAATGATTGCAGAGACAGGTACGAGTAAAGTGACCAATACAGCATTCGTCGCGCCTGCGAGCTCTAAAATTCTAAAATAAATCACATATGCCGCAGCCGTAGACAGTACGGCTAGCCCTATAATAGCCCCCCATGTTACGGCGTTGGTTGAACTTATGTCGATTGCTCCATCGACAAACAGCGTTAATGGAAGCAATACTATGGTAGACGCTGTTACCTGTCCGGCAGCTGTGACTATCGGTTTCACTTTTAATGATTTAAACCTTCGTCCATACACCCCAGCAAAAGCGTAAGATATTGCCGCCGCGACAATAGCCAGTTGGGCTAATACGCTACTCTCACTGCCTAAAGTGGGCACGCCGATCATGACAACAACACCAGAAAAACCGAGAAAAATGCCCACCAGTTTTAATGGTGTTGGCTTTTCATCAGGGAGTAACAAACCGGCTACCACGACGGTAAAAATGGGTGTGGCGGCATTTAGGATAGACGCAATCCCTGAAGCAATCTGTGTCTGCCCCCAAACAATCAAAACAAAAGGGATAACGTTGTTAAGTAATCCCATGCCTAAAAATGCTAACCAGATTTTAAAATCTTTGGGAGGACGCAACCCGAGCGCTGTAACGACTCCCCATAATACAAGAGCAGCAATACCGACTCGGAGTGTGACGATAGTGAGTGGCGGTAAGGAATTAACGGCAATACCAACGAAAAAGAAAGAGCCACCCCATAATAGAGAAAGGAAAATGAGTAGTAACCAAACTTTTGTGTTCATCGTGTGACTGATCGTCGCTGTCATGATTTTATTCCTAGTAGCAGCAAGATACATCGATTGTAATGAAGGGAAGTTCGAAAAACATCTGATTCTTGTGTCATATTTACGTTTCTCGGCTTTAGAACATAGAAATTATTCGTTAGCAAGAATCGGATGTTACTTTGAAAACCGTTATGATTAAGTAATGCTCATATTAATGAACCAATGAGTCTGCTATGCCTAAACCATCTGAAACTGACATGCAAGCTGCCGTTTTTCATCGAGATTCTCTGTTTGATGGGAAATTCTACTACGGTGTGATTACGACAGGTGTTTTCTGTCGACCATCTTGTTCAACCAAAGCGGCCAAATCAGAGAACCTTAGATTTTTTTATGATCAAGAGTCGGCGATGATCGCTGGCTTTCGCCCATGCAAGCGTTGTAACCCTGCTAGCGTTAATGAAAGGAGCACTAAGTTAATCGAGGTCGCTCGCTATATAGAGGAACATGCTGATACTAAGATGACGCTTACTCAACTGGGTCATATCGCAGGTTTGTCTTCCTCGCAACTTCAACGGTCGTTTAAAGATATGTTTGGCTTATCACCAAAACATTTTCAGGATGCTGTAAGAATGCGAAAGTTCAAGCGCAGTCTAAAAGAAGGTGAGAGTGTTACCGATGCGATTTATTCATCTGGATTTGGGTCTCTAAGCCGAGTGTATGGCGAAAAAGCACGTAATATTGGCATGCCTCCTAAAACGTATAGAGCAGGTGGACAGGGAGAAGTGATCTACTACGCATGTCGAGAAACCGCTCTTGGACAGATGATTATGGCAGCAACTGATAAAGGGGTGTGCTCTGTACAGTTTGGTGATAACCGTGAATCTTTGATCTCTCTTGTAACAAAAGAGTTCCCAAAGGCGCAACTTGTCCTCTCAGAGGCGCAAGATAAACCCGATTTAGACAGCTGGATACTCGCACTCGATAACCATATCTCTCATGGCGCACCGAAACCTGAAGTTCCACTCGATATCAAAGGCACCGTATTCCAGATCAAAGTGTGGAACTTTCTCATTAGTATCGCAGAAGGAGAGGTCGTAACGTACGGTGACGTTGCTGAAAATATTGAAAACCCTAAAGCGGTTCGAGCTGTTGGTACTGCTTGTGGTAAAAATCGCATTGGTGTACTTATCCCTTGCCACCGAGTATTACGAAGCGACGGAACGCTGGGAGGGTACCGCTGGGGTGAGGAGAGAAAAAAAGCATTGCTGAAGATGGAAAAGAAAACCGAGTCTCGATAAAAAAGACTTAGCGATAGTTCATCACTAAGTCTTTATTTTTTGGCGCTCCCGACAGGATTCGAACCTGTGACCTGCCCCTTAGGAGTGGTGTGTCTTTCTAGTTTACGAGTTCTCGTTAAATCTCACGCTGGTTCATTTGTACTTTGTTATTAGTGGGTTACGTTAGGTAGTATTCTTGCTGTTTCTTATGTGTTCTCATTTAGGTATAATCTAACTTGACTAAAAACTTGACTAAAAAACGCATAGTCAAACAAGGTGGTCAACGATGTTAACAGCAAAGCAGATAATTGGTTTAAAGCCAAAAGATAAGCCTTACTACGTTTGGGATTCAAACAGCGAAAGAGGCACAGGCAAGCTTGGGGTTCAGGTTACTCCGAAGGGCTCAAAGAGGTTTACGTTTCGTTATTTCATCAATGGCAAAGCGAAGTTCATAGCAGTCGGCGCAATTCCAGCGATGTCACTTGTTGAAGCTAGAGATAAGCAGCGCGAGTTGGGTTCGCTACTTGTTCAAGGTATCGACCTTAAAGAACATTTCTTGTCGCTGGAAAACGAAAGGAGGGCAAAAGAAGAAGCCGAGAAAGCAAAGGGCAGTCTTGAGCAGTTAATTAATGGCTATGTGGCTAAGCTAACACTTGAGGGCAAACGATCAGGCGCTCGGATTATTAAAGCTATAGAGCGTGACGTTTATACATCGATTGCCAAGAGTAAAAAGGCTAAGGATGTCACACCCATTGATGTAAAAGTGCTGCTTGCCAAAATGATTCAAAGGGATGCAGTTGTTCAAAGTAACAAAGTGAGAGCTTACCTCCATGCCGCTTTCAGCTTTGGATTAAAACACGATAATGACCCTGCAAACATGAGCGCTAATACTGTATTTGGCATCGAGTTTAATCCTGTCGCAGCCGTTCCAAGGCAAAAGCACGCAGAACGCGCTGGTGATAACTGGCTAAAACTACGTGAGTTACAACAGCTAATCAATGAGGCTGATGATAATTTTAAGCCTGATGTGTCGATACTTATCAAGTTGTGCGTATATCTTGGTGGGCAACGTCCATATGAGTTAATGGCTAGTAAGTGGGGTGCCGTGGATTTTGATGAGCGCACTTTTGAAGTTAAAGCCGACATTTCCAAGAATCATAAGCCCAATCTAATTCCACTAACTCAGACTGCTTATGATTTGTTTGTCCTGCTCAAGCAATATCACTCAGAAAGTGAGAATCTTTTCCCGCGCAAAAATGCCATGAAGCATCTCGACCCTGTTAACTTTTCCAAATTAATTCGTAACTACTGCAAGAGTACAGGATTTAGAAAGTTTGTTCCTCGAGACTTACGCCGCACAGCCAAAACACTAATGGGTGAGATTGGACTGAGCAAAGAGATCCGCGACAGACTACAAAACCATGCGCTCAATGACGTATCAACGAAACATTATGATCGATATGAATACTTGCCAGAAAAGCGCCGAGCACTAGAGTCTTGGGAGCAGAGACTAAACGAATCCGAGGTGGCTAATGTGCTTGAGTTTAGGAAGCAATCATGAGCAATAAAAACCAAGAGGTTGAACAGCTTAAAGTATATGCACAAAAGCAAGGAGTTGATCCTTCAAAAGTCGAGAAGGCCTACCTTGCACTTGGCAATTATCGCAACTACATAAACATACGAGCGATTGCATTCAATAAGTCTTTTTTTGATGAAAGCGAACTTAGCCCTGTGTTTTTATTTATGGCTGACACTATCGATGCGTTTGCTGAACTTGAGCATGACAGACTCACGGACGGACGCGCTGAAAAGCTAAACAAAGATCACGTAAAATACATGAATAATCTAGTCAAAAAAGCCAATCGCGCCGCTAGCTTAGCGAATAAATCGCTGTCAATGAAAAAACTAGCTGAATTTCTTGATGATGATGTATTTCAAGCCGAATCACCGCGAAAAATTAAAAGACTAAAAGCAGGACTACCAGAAACAGCGAAAGAGATTGTAAGCCTTGCTAAATCGGTTCGAAGCTACAGATTAACTAATTCGAATGAGGAATTTATTGAGTCGGTTTCTGGCTCGCTTAAATGGTGGGCTGATATTGACATGCCGAATCCAGAGTCATCTCAATCTAGCGCTCGTAGTAATAGTTCAATAAAGAGAAATGAGCATTACCTTGTCAGCATGCTGATAGAGTTTGAACCATCAGCGAGCATTTATTACGAGTTTGTTTATCACCGAGAAAAAAAACGTCAGTACAAAGGTATTACAAAGAAGCAAATCGGTTCAAAGTTCATCAAACCGCGAGCAACACTCAGCTCACCTATCGAGAAACGCCGCTAACTCAAAAAGTGGCAATGATCCTCCAATAGTTCATATCTTCTCAAATCAGCTTTAATTGGCCCTCCTACAACGAACAAGGGCTTTAATATGAACAACCAAAACACCCCAAATAATCAATTTGACCGCGTTATTCCTATGAGTGAAGTCGCGAAAATCCTAAACCGCTCACCCAAGAGCCTCTGGCGTTGGTACGCAAAAGACAAAATCATTCCACAGTCGCTAATGGTTAACGGCCGTGCTATCGGCTATCGAGCAAGCACCCTAGATGCCATCCTAAATGGCTTAGAGGGAGGTGTTGCTCATGCCTAGACTAACTGCTACTCAAGTCGCTGTACTCCAGCGCATTAACTCTAAAGCGGCCTTTCTCAACTTTGCACATCGAGTGCTTGGAGGGGATAGCAATGTTTAACACCAGAAACAGCCGCCCACTACAAACGCTTGAAAACGTTCAGCAGCTAATAGAAGCAAATGGCATTCACTTCACATATAGCCGCAACATGTCAGCCATTATGCAATTTGACGGGGGCGCGATTGAGAACCGAGACCATCAAGAGCAACTGTTAATGGACTTAGCGACGGAGCAGGGCTTTTATCGTGATGGGTTAAAACGCGTTATTCGAATTGCAATTAATAAGCAAATAAGCGCTGACTATCGCGCTCTTGAAAAGAAAAAGCCCACTGACAAGCAGCAGGCTTAACACATAAAACGGACTAGCGGTGCAGCGTCCAAACTTACCGCTATTCCTCTACCTGAGAGAATCATAGCTTATGAATAATAACTCCTGCAACAAAATTGAACAGTTTATGAGCGAGTGCTCAGACTTAATTCGTTGCTGCCCTCATACTTCTATCGCTCGTTTTGCTGATGAACTATCCCAAAGCGCAATGATGCCGAGAAATACCACATTTTTAACAGTGCTTAGTATTTTTAGTTCGGTTGCTTGTCGCGCTTATCGCGTGAATTATGAGCATATTGGATCGCAGCCATTGAGTATTAACTTTTGTGGTGAGCAACCACCAGCTGCTGCTAAAAGTCGAGTTTTGTCCGAGGCGCAGAAGCCTGTTATTCAGGAAGCAATGCGCGAGAGCAAGGTTATTCGCAAGGACATCGCAGAGAAGCAGGATGCAATTGACCGCGAGAGCGATAAAAACTTAGAGAAGCAACTCAAATCAGAGTTAAAGCAAATGCAGCAACGGCTAAGCAGCATGTTTGAATTTATAACCGATGCAACGCCCGAAGCACTAGATATGAGCCTGTCACACTCAAACGGCTACTACTCGATAGCTAGCGCGGAACAAGGGGCTATTAACACGCTCATGGGCGTTAGCTACTCAGATTCAAAGTCTGTTGCAAACCGTGACTTAGTACTTAAGGGGTTTAACGGCGAGTGGCATAGCTCAAAACGAAAATCACGCGATGGCTTTACTGGTTATGTTGTCGGGGCAATTTCCGCTATTGCTCAGGACGGTATGATTGAGAACCTGCTAAAGGCGTCAGATACTAGTGGTGTAATTGAGCGCTTCATGTTGTGGGCTGAGCCTACCTTGCTGGGGGAACGCGATCACACTTGCTACCACAAAATGAATGGGGAAGTAGTGTGTCGTTATTACAGCGCGCTGGTGGGGTTGTATGGCAAGATTACTAATATGGATTATAACGACCTACCAGCGATGTCATTAAGTGTTAGAAGTTGGGATAAAATAAAACTCCGCCGTAATGAATTAGAGCCTACAATTGCTAACGATGGCGAAAACGCTAACACGCTACTACGAGGTATGATCGGAAAATACGATATTCACGTGATGAAAATTGCAGCCTGTTTGCATTTGAGCAATGACGATGACAATTTGCTAATCCATGATGACCGGGTAAAGGAAGCAATGGCAATAGTGGATCTGTACATTTTGCACATCAAATCGCTTATATCTGAATCCGCTATAGTGACATTCAGCGAGCGCGAGAGGGCCGTTATTGAGTACATTAAGCCTAAGCGGCGTGTTATTGGTGCTGAAGTCATTAGAAAGCTATCACGGCGAAAATGCTTTATTCGTGGCAAATCTAGAGACACGGAGGCAGTGAAAGAAACAATAGAGAGCCTAGCGGAACGGGATTTCTTGAATATAACCAAAAAGCCCAGTGACCCACTAAATGACGCGATGATCGCCCTAGCTTGACTAAGCCGCCTACGGGCGGTTTTTTACACGAGCAGGAAATGTCAGTCTTGGTCAACTGATGGTCAATTAACTGACCACGGAAAAGTCTTGCCACACAAGAGCAGGAGAGGAAATGGTCAAAATGGTCAATTATTTTTAGCTTTTTCTTTCACTGACTTTCTGACGATATTTTACTTTTTCTTTTTGGGGTACTGACCAAATTGACCATTTGGCTTGAAACCCTGTTCTATAAGGGCTAAGTATGGTCAATTCAATTGACCATCGTGGTCAATTTTAACTAAACGAGACAAAACACACCTTTCTTGCCCCAGTATACTTTGAGTCCACGCACCACAATACTTCAACATCAATCTTAGAGTCCAGAAGGAATATTCGGAACTCATTATCGTAGTCCCGAAAAGAAATTTTTCGACATCGATAGAAACATTTCTTAAGTCCACGTCCAGTAATACTTAGACATCATTAGGTGTCTAGATGGCTGCTTTGTGTGGTTGTTTCGCTTGATTTATTTTAATGCGAAATGATGCCTTGCTAATTCCTTATTTGACTAACAACTTGACTATAAATTGAAATTTGTATTCTTTGGTTAGTGGTTGCTAGCTTTTAGTGCCTTGTTATGATTGGCGCTCCCGACAGGATTCGAACCTGTGACCTGCCCCTTAGGAGGGGGCCGCGCTATCCAGCTGTGCCACGGGAGCATAGTTATATATAGTACTGAAATATTTGAATAAGTTAACTACTAAACTCGTATTTATAACTGTTTGTGCATAACATCGCCAATTTGGATACTTGAAGCCAGATTGGGTTGGTCGACATGCAATTCAGCTTCGTGTTCATAAACTCGGCCTACGGTTAACGTGATATTACTCTTGGTTACTTTATTGCGTGGGATACCACGCTGATCGATAAATGTACCGGTATGCCATAATTGTAATTTGTCACCTTCTTTTACTCCGTGGATGCGTCCGAGATCCATCATAACGAGTCCATCTCGTTTTACTATTATTTCAGGTAAAGTGATTTTACAAGAAAGGTTGGACTCTAGATCGAGCATTATTTGACGGCTTAAATTTAATAACATTTCTCCATAAGTTGATGCCCAGAAGCGAGCGCTTTGGGTATCAATGCGGCTGGTTTTTGGAAAAGGCCAACGAGCAACTTCTCGATAATTACGCGCCATTATTTCATTTCCCGTTTTTCCATCGAACACTCTCAGTTCAAATGCAAACTGGCGATTAATAATTTCATTACCCGCGTTATCTACCGCAATAGTTGCGGTCATATCGGTAATGTTTCCTGTTAATAGATACTGCACGGATTTATCTTCCGCTATCATTTTAATGCGTTCTGGGCTTTCTTTATTTATTCCATAGTTGGTGGTGCCGACGGAGATAAAGCTACGAGCTTCTTGTTTTAACTGACGGTGAAGAATTTCGGCAAAGTCATCGCCTATATTATAAAGTTGACCCATTACCGCTTGCTGAGGTGACTCTAAATTTAAATTACCAACAAGAAATGTCTTTTTATACTGCTCTACGTGGCAACCCATTGCCGATGGGTAGATGTCAATTTTTGCCCTCACCAACATTTCATCATTGATAATATTGCGACTTTCTACCAGTACATAGCGAACTTCATGGTTGGTAAAGATGAATTCATTCTTGTTGGCGTTCAATAGAGGGTAAAGATTACTGATGCTACCAATGTCGGCTCCAGAGAAGTTTACAGCTTGATAAATCGCATCTTCTAACGCTTTTAAACGTGCTTGCTCTTGAGTGGATACAATGGCTGAACGACCTGTTACCTCGTACCATGCGGAATTAGCAGCTGATGAAAATAGCATCAGCGAAGCGAGCAGCAAGTTGGCAATAAATTTTATTTTCATTGAATTATTCCAGTTAGGTACGGTTTTTGCTTTGTATTTAACAGTTATATAGTCCGGCAAGACTTTTCTAACTGTTGAATAAAGAAAAGCAAAGAGCGTTCCAGTTTTATCGTCAAAATTTGGTCGCCGTGCAGCCTGGGTATATTTGGAGATGAAATTATGAAAAAATTGCTAATGTTAGCCCCCATATTTTTGTTGACGGCGTGCTCGTTTGCGCCGATCTACAATGGTAAAGAACCTTATAGTGGAACTGAGTTTTTGTTAGCTCAGAGCCCTCGTCATACTCTTGATTTCTTCGTACAAAGCATGACAGAAGATTTGATTGTGTCGAACACCAGTGTTACCGCTCGTACACCGATAGCTGTAACGTCATTTGTTGATCTGCAAAATATGGATATGACGAACTGGTTAGGGAATTCAGTATCAGAGAGCTTTATCAACCAATTTCAGCAACGTGGCTTTAAAGTTGTCGACTATAAAACCACAGGATCGATTCAAGTTACTCAGATGGGCGACTTCGCATTGAGTCGAAATTGGAAAGATCTCGCTGAGCAACAAGATATTCAATATGTCTTAACGGGTACAATGCTGCGTCAAGAAGGTGGTGTATTGGTTAATGCTCGAGTGGTAGGAATGAAAACTCGCATCGTCGTTGCGACGGCACAAGGGTTCTTACCTGCAGATCGTATCGGGAGAGATTTAGATACTCTGAATACGATGCGAACAGAAGACGGTGTTATGATTCGCTCTGACCCGACGATCACTCAGCCTTATACTGTTATTCTTAGACCATAGGAATCAATGTGATGAAAACGTGGATTTTAGTTCTACTGATGTCATTTATGATGGTGGGATGTCAACAAATGCAACCTTTAGCGATTGATGAATGGTTGAATGCGGTAGGGTATGCCTCGATAAGTGAACAGAAAGGCAAGAACGTTGAAGAAAAACAGGTTCGAGCTATGCGAGCCTCTAAACTTGATGCTTATCGTGAGTTAGCTGAACAGGTTTATGGTATGCGAGTCAGTGGTCGTGCTGAATTGAAAGACCAACGTTTAGGGGCAGAAGGAACGACAGGTGCGGTCGACGGCATTATCCGTGGAGCCGAGGTCGTTCGTAGTTATAAAGTGGGCGATAGCTATGTCACTGAACTTCGATTGAACGTTGATAAAATGAGCCGGCTTCGAGATTATGGTGAGGTTCAACAAGTACCAGATAAGCGTCAACAAACGATTTTCTAATTCAACATATTTATCTAAACAAGTCATGTCACTCCAAATTGACTCAACTGTTGTTTATCGTCAACGCATAATAAATAACAGTGATACGAACAAAAGCGGCAACCTAGGTTGCCGCTTTTGTTTTTTAAATCTTGATAGAACTTCAATAGGATACGTTAACTTTATAGGGTAGGAGAGCGTTTAGTTACGCTTTAATATTGGTGCCCAATGTTGAAATTGATTTTGTTTGACCATCAGCACTGTATGTCATACCCATTTTATTTTGGCTTTGATTTAGAATGTTATTGAGTTTATTGAAGCTAATATGAGCGCGCTCTAATGCTTGACCATTTACATCGTTGGCGATATGGCATTCACGAATAACGGTTTGAATTTGCTCAACTAGCTGGACGTTTGCTTCATCTTCAGTCAGGCTCGTAACGTCTGGATGAGCTTCTATCCGTTTGTCAGTGTCACTAATTGTGGTGACCATTACCATTTTCTGCTTTGCGAGTTGTTCAATATCACTTGAGATTCGTTGTGTGATCGCGTCTTTTTCCTGCTCAAATAACGCCAAAAGTGATTGCGCATTCTTGAGCTGAAATTCAAGTAATTCTTGTAATAACGCCATAGTTCACACCTCTTGAGAAATGGTGATGAATAGTTAACTTACATCACCAAGCTCGTTTTCGAAACGGATCATATTATCGGCGAGTTTTTCAGCGTCAACAACATAAGAGCCATTGGCTATCGCTTCTTTTATCGCCTGTACTTTTGAATTATCAAATGCTGGTGTTGCTGCCAATTGTGATGACATTTGACCAATAGCTTTACCTTGATCACTAATCGAAACGGCATCTTTAACAGATGATCCGCTCTGTGATTCAGGGGATTCTGTTTTGGTTTGTTCCGACTTTACGGAGCTTCGACTGGTGTTCGTTAAAGAGTGACCAGATCGAATATTATCAATACCTGCCATAGTATGAGCCTTTCATAAGTTAGTTGGATGTACTGTCGTTATCGACTAAACCACTTTAGACTTTAGCACTTTATTTTAAATTTTTCTTGTTATTGCTATTAAACGTCATAATGCTTGTAGTTTGGGAGACCGTGACATCAAAAACGAACGGTGGCTTCCCCAATTCCTGAGACTTGAGCATCAATAATTCGTTTTGACTTTGAGTTTTTAATTTTTATTTGCTGACCGAAATTACCATCAGATAGTGCCGTTCCTCGAGTCGTAATAACCATCCCATTTTTGATTGCTTTAATGACAACCGTTTCATTGCGGCAAACAACACAAATATCATTGCTGTCTATTATATCGCCCAATTTAATATTTCTTTTAACTTTTGCACCAATAATTTGTGATGTTGATAAATAGCCTTGTTGGCGCAGGCGTAAAACGTTCACCATGTTCGTTGCCACTTGGCTCGAGGATATAACTTGGCCTCGTGAAAGAGGAATCAATGCAACGGCTGCTGGAATCTGAGTCGTTAGTTTAACTGGAACATAAACACGCCAATTTTCGACTTCACATTTGATAAGAACAGTGATGTTGCTAACAGAACCATTTTTCGATGAAGAAAAAGCACTCAATCCAGTTGGACAATCTGATGCTTGTATCCGATTATCAAGAGAGGCCGCATTTGCTTCAACGATGGCACCTTCAGGTGGTTTTATTGAACTAATCGTATACTCTTCAGCCAGTTGGCGGATGGTATCCAGCTGTTTTTGAGTGGCTGAATGCACAAAAGAGCTAAAGAAAAACACAATCAATACGATAAAGTTGCAACAAAGTCGCGATATAGCTCTACACTTAAGTTTATACGCATGGGGTAAACATGGTTTGAACATTTTCTTCTGTTTCCCTTTTTTACTAGACGCTTTAGTTAGAGTATCACTTTTTAGAAAAAAAAGTTTGAGATGGAGATGAGCATATGACGGGTATTCTTGATTCTGTGAATCAGCGTACACAACTCGTCGGTCAAAACCGATTAGAACTACTAACGTTTCGCTTGAATGGTCATCAGCGATACGGGATTAACGTATTTAAGGTTAAAGAGGTACTACAGTGCCCAAAACTAACCATGATGCCAAACCTTAACCATCTCGTAAAAGGGGTGGCTCATATTCGAGGTCAGACAGTATCGGTGATTGATATGAGCAAAGCAATCGGCGGTCGACCTACCACTGATGTTGATAAAAGCTTTGTTATTATCGCGGAATTTAACCGTTCAATTCAGGCTTTCTTGGTGAGTTCGGTAGAGCGTATTGTCAATATGCGCTGGGAAGATGTATTGCCGCCACCAGAAGCTGCAGGTAAGAAAAACTATTTAACAGCGGTTACGAACATTGAAGGCGAACTGGTTGAGATTCTTGATGTAGAAAAAATTCTTGCTGAGATTACGCCTATCGATGAAGCGATGGATGAAGATATTAGTCAGCAAATCGAAGAAGTGAAACAAAGTAAGCAGTTTGTTAACCGAATTTTAATTGCAGATGATTCTACCGTCGCTAGAAAGCAGGTTCAACGCGCGGTTGAATCGATAGGCTTTGAAGTCATTGCAGTGAAAGACGGAAAAGAAGCCTACGATAAACTGGCTGAACTTGTGTCGGATGGGAGCGATATTAGCGATCATGTTACGTTAGTTATATCTGATATTGAGATGCCAGAAATGGATGGCTATACACTGACCGCTGAAATTCGCCGAAACGCCCAACTAAAAGATCTTTATGTGATTCTTCACTCTTCATTGAGTGGGGTATTCAACCAAGCTATGGTTGAGAGAGTTGGGGCAAACATGTTTATTGCTAAGTTCAACCCTGATGAACTCGGTAATGCAGTTAAACAAGCGCTAGTTGATTAAATAAAGAGAAACACATGACAGCGATAACAATAAGTGATCAAGACTACAAAGAGTTTTGCGGTTTTTTAGAGTCTCAGTGCGGTATAGTCCTGGGTGACAGTAAACAGTATTTAGTTCGCAGCCGTTTAAGTCCTTTAGTGACTAAGTTTAAGCACGACTCTTTATCGACGTTGTTGAAAGATGTGATAATCGGGCGAAATCGTGAATTGCGTATTGCGGCTGTTGATGCCATGACAACAAATGAAACGTTGTGGTTCCGAGATACTTACCCGTTTGAAGTTCTAGCTCAACGTTTGATTCCCGAGCTATCAGAGAATAAGCGGTCGCTGAAAATATGGTCAGCGGCAAGCTCTTCAGGTCAAGAACCTTATTCGATGGCGATGACTATTTTAGAAATGCAGCAAAAAAACGCGGGGAAATTTTCAGGCATTTCGGTTACAGCAACAGACATCTCTGCCACGATGCTCGATCTTTGTCGTCAAGGCGTATATGACAACTTGGCTTTAGGTCGTGGTTTATCGCCTGAACGTCGCCGTATGTTTTTCGAAAACGTCGATGATGGCCGAATGAAAGTGAAAGACAATGTAAAACGTTTGGTGACATTCAAACCGCAAAATTTGATGGAGAGCTACGCGTCTCTTGGGAAATTTGACATTATTTTTTGCCGAAATGTTTTGATTTACTTCTCGGCGGAAATGAAATCTCAGGTGCTGAACCAAATGGCAAGTTCGTTAAATCCAGGTGGTTACTTAATGTTAGGCGCATCTGAATCGTTAACGGGATTGACGGATAAATTTGAAATGGTTCGATGCAACCCTGGTATTGTCTATAAGTTGAAATAACCTAATTATCTTCACCTTTATTACCCAGCTTCGGCTGGGTTTTTTTCGTTTAGTAGAATCAAAAAATAGATGCACCCCAATAATTGGTGTAGTTATTGCAATCTTGTTGGTCGTTACTGCAAGCGTAGATTCGTTGCCGCTTTCTTGTTTACCCGTAGGTATGAAATTGCAGGTGATCATGAGAATAAGCCTGTAGGTTTGAATGAAAACGGTAGCTTTTTAATCATTTTTACAGTTTTAGTCGATAAATTTAAAAGTTGGTACGCTACTTGCTTTATTTCAGTAACAGAGTGAAAACTTCTTGGGCGAGGCAGATTATGGCCATATCATTTGACAAAGCATTAGGTATCCACCAGCACACAATCGGTGTTCGTGAGCGGAATGCAGAAGTGATCTCCTCGAATATTGCACAAGCAAACACCCCGGGATATAAGGCTAAAGCACTCAATTTTGATGCCGCGTTACAAGCGGCAAGTCATGGTCAAAGTATTAGTTTGGCACGTACTGATGGACGGCATATTCCTGCCACCAATAGTGTGATCGGGGAAGAGGTTTACCGCTTGCCGACTCAACCTGATACTGGCGATGGCAATACCGTTGATATGGATTTGGAGCGTAACCTGTTTATGCAAAACCAATTACGGCATCAAGCATCAATAGATTTCTTAGGTGGTAAGTTTCGTAACTTATCCAAAGCATTGAAAGGGGAGTAAGATAGATGGGCTTATTTAATGTCTTTAACGTGACTGGTTCAGCAATGAGTGCTGAGGCTGTCCGTCTAAATACTACCTCAAGCAACTTAGCGAACGCTGATAGTGTTAGTAGCTCAGCAAAAGATACTTATAAAGCAAGACACGCTGTCTTTGCCGCAGAGTTTGATAACGCTAAAGGCAAAAAAGATTATACGGTTCCTGTTAAAGTGATGGGAATTGTTGAAAGTAATAAACCATTGACTGCGGAATATAATCCAGACCATCCTCTAGCAAATGAAGATGGGTATATTTACAAGCCAAATGTTAATGTTATGGAAGAGATGGCGGATATGATCTCTGCTTCACGAGCGTACCAAACCAACGTACAGCTTGCCGATGCGAGTAAACAGATGCTTCTTAAAACATTGCAGATGGGTCAGTAAGGGTTAGGAGATAACGTATGGCCGGAATAAATAATGTTGGTCAAAATGGCTTGTCGTACCTGGATCAGCTTAATAACCTTCAAGAGAAGAAAAAGCCTGATGAAGTAACGGGTAAGCAAGAGTTAAAACAAGATGACTTCTTGTCTTTGCTGACGAAACAGCTAGCACAACAAGACCCGTTTAAGCCAGTTGGTAACGACCAAATGATCGCTCAAATGGCCTCATTTGCCACTGTAGATGGTATTGGTCAAATGAACAGCCAGTTTGAAAACTTGAATTCATCGGTTACGTCTAATCAAGCATTGCAAGCTTCTTCATTGGTGGGTCGAGATGTATTGGTTAAATCATCGGTCGGTATGAAGAAAGATGATGCAGCAGGTATGTCGGCTAAGATCGATTTACCTCAAGCGTTAAATAATTTGTTTGTTCGAATTGAAAATGAAGCTGGACAACTTGTTAGAACCTTTGATGTCGGCGCACAACCTCCTGGCGAAACTCGCGTTCAATGGGATGGCAAAGATGCCAACGGAAACTCATTGCCGGCTGGCAAATATAAAGTGAAAGCATCGGGGCTCCTTGATGGAGAGAGCAAGCAGTTCGAAGTTTCAACGTATGCAAATGTGAATAGCGTCCTTCTTGGCAAAGGTGACGGAAATGTATTGCTGAATCTTGCTGGGTTTGAATCACCAGTGAAATTAGCCGAAGTATTAGAAGTTGGCAAAGCGTGATTACGCTAGCTAGATAGGAGAATTTCAAATGTCATATATTTCGTTAAGTGGTCTATCTGCGGCCCAATTAGATCTCAACACAACCAGTAATAACATTGCTAACGCGAATACGTTCGGGTTTAAAGAATCTCGAGCTGAGTTTGGTGATGTATATTCAAATTCTATCTTTACCAACGCGAAGACGACTCCAGGGTCAGGTGTACAAGCGAACAAGGTTGCACAGCAGTTCCATGAAGGTTCAAGTGTTTATACCAATAACCCACTCGATCTACGAGTTGCGGGTACCGGTTTTTTTGCTGTGGCAAAAGATCGCCTAGCGCCACAGTCGAATGAGTTAACGCGTAACGGTGCATTCCACTTGAACAAAGATAACTACATGGTGTCGTCTAACGATGAGTTTGTTTTGGGTTATCAGGTTAACCCAGATACAGGGGATGTTCTGTCTTACGAACCTTCACCAATAAATATTCCTGCGGAGTTTGGTAAACCTAAACAGACAGCAAATATAGAGGTCGGAGTGAACTTGCCGGCAAATGGCGAACTAAAAGATCCGACACTGTTTGATTTCTCTGATCCAGAAACGTTTAACCGTTCGACCTCTTCAACGATTTACGACTCAATGGGGCAGTCATACAAATTGACAACTTATTACCTCAAAGATCAAACTCAGCCGAATACATGGCAAGTTTACTATACCGCGTCAGATGCTGAGGGTGAGAAGCCAATTAATATCGTTGGTGGTGATGCGACAACTCCAACTGGCCATGCGGGCCATACCATGAAGTTTAATAACGATGGTACGTTGGCGAGTATTAACGGTGGCAATAATGTGGTGTCAGAGCCAATAGGTACTGGTGAGAATGCAATAGATTTAAATGGTGCTGATGTGAATCAAACCCTTTCATTTGGATTAAACGCAGCAACCCAATTTGCCGCACCTTTTGAACTGAGCAAGTTTGATGAGGATGGCGCTACGACAGGTTTCCTAACCAAATTAGATTTTGATGAAACAGGTAGCGTTCTTGGTACTTACTCAAATGGTGAAAATATCACCCTAGGGCGAATTGCATTGGTTCGAGTTGCAAATGAACAAGGCCTAGATAAGAAAGGTGGTACTCAGTGGGATGCAACCACAGCTTCGGGTTCTAGAATCTGGGGTGAATCAAACAAAGGTTCATTCGGTACTGTTAATAGCGGTACATTAGAGCAATCCAACATTGATATGACCCAAGAATTGGTGGATTTGATTTCAGCGCAACGAAACTTCCAGGCGAACTCACGAGCATTAGAAGTTCATAACCAAACGCAACAAACGATATTACAAATTCGATAATCCTTTCCTAATCAAGATCACGCCGGCATTTGCCGCGTGATCTTGCCATATCAGCGGCAACCTCGCGGCAATTTAGTACAAATAAATCATATCTCATTGATTTTATTTAATTTAAATTTTTGGCACACCTATTGCAAGTTATCTATTGTATGACGGGATAGGAGTCAATTATGGATCGCGCATTATTTCTAGCCATGAGTGGTGCTAAACAAAATATGCAAGCTATGCAGCTTAAAGCAAATAACTTGGCCAATGTTGGCACAACAGGTTTTCGCTCTGATTTAGCACAAGCTCGCTCGATGCAAGCCTACGGAGACGGACTACCGACTCGAGTGTTCAGTATGACTGAACGCCCAGGTCACAGTTTCGCTCAAGGCAGTGTTATCACCACAGGCCGAGATCTTGATGTCACGATTCAGGGGGATGGTTGGCTCTCTGTTCTCGACCCTTCAGGTCAAGAAGGTTTGACTCGTAGCGGTAATTTACAAATCGATCAAAATGGGTTGCTGATGAATAGCCAAGGCCATTTAGTTCTTGGTGAAACTGACGCACCCATTACCTTACCAATTCCACTAAGCAAGGTTGAAATTGGTAAAGATGGCACAATTTCGGTGTTGCCGCAGGGAGCTCCTGCCGATGCGATGGAAGTTGTCGATCGAATTAAATTAGTTAAAACGGATAATCGCTCGTTATACAAAGATGCCATTGGTCTATTTAGATCGAAAGACCTCGACGCGACTTATGACGCCGCAGCAGATGTACAGATTTTAACGGGTGCGCTTGAAGGAAGTAATGTTAACGCTGTCGGTGAAATGACATCGTTGATTGATCTTC
Organism: Vibrio phycocola; assembly: GCF_053850235.1. Classification (NCBI taxonomy): domain Bacteria; kingdom Pseudomonadati; phylum Pseudomonadota; class Gammaproteobacteria; order Vibrionales; family Vibrionaceae; genus Vibrio; species Vibrio phycocola. Next base: position 89,758 of record NZ_JBSQDJ010000004.1, read on the forward strand.
AGCGTCAATTTGAAATGCAAGTCAAAATGATGAGCACAGCAGAAGAGATGGACAAAGCGTCTGATTCTCTACTACGCACTAGCTAATTGAGGTAAGGAGAATTCTATGCATCCGGCATTATGGGTAAGTAAAACTGGTCTAGACGCACAGCAGACCAATATATCAACGATTTCAAACAACTTGGCGAATGCCTCGACTGTTGGGTTTAAAAAGAGCCGAGCAGTCTTTGAAGACCTTTTCTATCAAAATGTGAACCAAGCTGGTGGCCAATCATCGCAAAACACTGAATTACCAAGTGGGTTGATGTTAGGTGCAGGTTCTAAAGTTGTTGCAACGCAAAAAGTTCACACTAATGGTAACGCGCAAACTACCTCAAATAGTTTGGATATGATGATTGAAGGCGACGGTTTCTTTCAAATTCTAATGCCAGATGGGGACATTGGTTATACGCGAAATGGTCAGTTCACCTTAAATTCGGAAGGTTCGATTGTGACATCAGGCTCCGGCTACGTATTGCAGCCAGAAATTGCCGTCCCACAAGATGCTGTTTCCGTCACGATTGGTGATGATGGGCAAGTTTCCGCTCGAATTCGTGGTCAGCAAGATAACCAAGTTCTAGGTCAAATTACGACCGTAGATTTTATAAACCCAGGTGGTTTAGAGCCAGTGGGACAAAATATCTACCTATCGACCGGTGCAAGTGGAGACCCGCAAGAAGGGGTTCCGGGTTTTGATGGGTTAGGAAATATTCGCCAATCGATGCTTGAAAGTTCAAACGTGAATGTGACCGAAGAATTGGTGAACTTAATTGAAGCTCAGCGTGTATACGAGATGAATTCCAAAGTGATTTCAGCGGTAGACAAAATGATGAGCTATGTGAACCAGCAGTTGTAATGAAGTAAAGCGAGCATCGTTATGAAGAGATTATTAGATCTGAATTCACTATGTATTCCAGCGATATTGTTGCTGTTATCTGGATGTACCATTATGGATCCAATCATGATGCAAGAGATGACCGATCAAGGAACCACAATTGTGGACGCTGTCGAAGGTGACAAATCTCAGGAAAGTGAGCCAGGAATGGTTGATGGACTGAGAACTCGGATTGATCCCGTTGCCGATGATCCCGCTTGGGCACCGATTCACGCCAGACGAAACCCAGAGCATTATGCAGCACAAACAGGGTCACTATTCAGTCAAATGTTGGCGAATGACTTATACGATGATGCAAAACCAAGAAATGTGGGCGACATCATAACGGTAACGTTGAATGAAAGTACCAAGGCGGCAAAGAGTGCCGATGCGGATTTATCGAAAAACAATGATGCTTCAATGGACCCACTCGAAGTGGGGGGGCAAGAACTGACTATTGGCGATTACAACCTGTCTTATAACTTAACTAACGGCAATAATTTTTCTGGCAGTGCCGCGGCAAACCAGAGCAACAGTATTTCAGGTTCAATTAGTGTGGAAGTCATCGAAGTGTTGGCTAATGGTAACTTAATCATTCGCGGTGAGAAATGGCTGACATTAAATTCTGGTGATGAGTACATCCGCTTAAGTGGGACGGTGCGTCCAGACGATATCGACTTCGATAATACCATCGCTTCAAATCGAATTTCTAATGCTCGAATTCAATATTCAGGCACCGGAACCAATCAAGATATGCAAGAGCCTGGTTTCTTGGCACGATTTTTTAATGTAGCTCTGTAATCAAGTTGAGTAAGTCGAATTTTTGACAAGCTGGCGAACGTAGAAAGAAGGTTACTACGATGAAAAAAACAATACTGGTATTGATGGCTAGCTTTTTTGTAGCCAATTTGACTCAAGCAGCACGAATCAAAGATGTTGCAGAAGTCGCTGGTGTGCGTAGCAACCAATTGGTGGGGTATGGGTTGGTAACAGGCTTGCCTGGGACGGGGGAATCCACACCATTTACCGATCAAAGCTTCAATGCCATGTTACAAAATTTCGGCATTCAATTGCCGCAAGGAACGAGCCCAAAAGCAAAAAATGTTGCCGCTGTGATCGTTACTGCTGAGTTACCACCGTTTTCTAAACAAGGACAAACTATTGACGTTACTGTCTCGTCAATTGGGTCCGCAAAAAGTTTACGAGGTGGTACCTTGATGCAGTCTTTTCTAAAGGGGTTAGATGGCAAAGTGTACGCTGTCGCTCAGGGTAACTTAGTGGTAAGTGGGTTTAGTGCTGATGGAGCTGATGGTTCACGAATTGTCGGTAATAACCCAACAGTAGGCATGATTTCAAATGGCGCATCAGTTGAACAAGAAATACCAACACCATTCTCGCGCGGCGATTTTATTACCTTTAACCTGCTCGATTCTGACTTTACGACCGCACAAAGTATGGCAAATGCAGTCAACAATTTCCTTGGTCCTCAAATGGCAACGGCTGTGGATGCTACATCCGTCAAAGTTCGAGCTCCGAGAGATTCAGCTCAGCGAGTCGCGTTTCTTTCCGCGATTGAAAACCTAGAGTTTACGACTGCAGAAGGTGTCGCAAAAATTATTGTAAATTCTCGTACGGGGACCATTGTTGTTGGTCAGAACGTGAGATTAAAACCAGCGGCAGTAACTCATGGTGGCATGACAGTTGCAATCAAAGAGAATCTATCGGTAAGCCAACCAAACGCGCTTGCCAATGGCGATACGGCCATTGTTGCCGATAGCGATATTCAAGTCAGTGAGAAACAGGGAAAAATGTTTAAGTTTCAGCCTGGTGTTTCTTTAGATGATTTAGTCAGAGCCGTGAATGAAGTCGGGGCTGCCCCTTCTGACCTTATGGCGATATTACAAGCCCTTAAGCAAGCTGGAGCCATTGAAGGCCAGCTGATCATTATCTAGGTGGATGTATGATTAATAATCCTAGCGATATAGGTTTTGTTCAAGATATCACTCAGTTGGACACACTGCGTCAGCAAGCCATTAACGGTGATGAAGCAAGTGAAAAATCAGCCTTAGAAGCCGCTGCGAAGCAATTTGAATCGATTTTTACGACGATGTTGTTTGATTCAATGCGTGATGCAAATAAAGAATTTAAGTCAGACTTATTTGATAGTCAGACAGAAGATTTCTACGGAAAAATGTTAGACGAGCAACGCTCTAGTGAAATGAGTGCATCTGGTAGCCTTGGTTTGGCAGACATGATCGTAAAACAGTTATCTGCTGGTCAGTCGAATGAGACTGGAAAAGCAGGAAGTGATCGTTTCGAAGAAGCGATGGCTCGTGTTAATCGTGCGAATGCCGAAAGAGGACTTGATAACGCTGACAAAGTACAAGTGGCACCACCAATACAATATGTACAGCAGCCAAAACGTTTTGACTCTCCAGAGCATTTTGTAAACCGATTGAAGCCGTATGCTGAAAAAGCAGCGAAGAGCCTAGGGGTTTCACCATCCTTACTTTTGGCTCAAGCCGCATTGGAAACTGGTTGGGGTAAAAAGGTTGTTAAAAATGCGAGTCAAAGCAGTAATAACCTCTTTAATATTAAAGCGGACCGCAGTTGGAAGGGAGAAAAAGTTGCAACACAAACTTTGGAATATCATGAGAAAACACCGGTAATGGAACAAGCCGCATTCCGTGCGTATCCGACTTACCAAGAAAGTTTTAATGATTATGTGCGTTTCTTAAATCAGAACCCGCGTTATCAATCAGCGTTACAAAACAATAATAAGAATGATGCGTTTATTCATGGAATCCATAAAGCAGGCTATGCCACGGATCCTGAATATGCAAATAAAGTACTAAGAGTACAAAAACAAATAGAACAAATGAATTCAATATAAAACGATTTTTTAAAGGCTTCATCTACGATAAATCTGCGAAATAATGCGATACGGGATGAAGTTTCGGGGGAGTTGCGCTAGTACCGAAAGGTGCTAGCGTTTTTTTTAATATATTGAATTGCCACCATAAAATAGCCATCTTTCAATTACATTTACTTTTGGCATATATATTGCTTTTAACTTGATATAAGATTTATTGAAGAGTTAGGGAGCAAATTATGGCGTCCGATTTATTGAGTGTAGGTGCTCAGAGCGTATTAACCGCTCAGAGACAACTCAATACAACAGGTCATAACATCGCAAACGTCAATACGGAAGGGTTTAGCCGTCAATCTGTTATTCAGGGGACGAACGCTCCTCGTAGTTACGGCGGTGAAACTTACGGTATGGGTGTGCATGTGGAAAATGTTCGCCGCTCTTGGGATCAATTTGCCGTCAAAGAGCTGAACTTTGCCACTACCGAATACGCAAATAAGCATGACGCTGAAGAGAATCTCGATAAGCTCTCAAATCTTATTTCTTCCGTTTCCTCGAGAAAAATTCCCGAAAATATTAACGATTGGTTTGATGCCGTAAAAACGTTAGCGGATACCCCTAATGATGTCGGTGCTCGAAAAATCGTGCTTGAAAAAGCGCAGCTTATTACACAAAACCTCAATGACTTTAACGATACCGTGACTCGTGAATATGACACGATCAATAAAGGTTTGGATGTTGGTGTTGAACGGATTAACCAATTGGCCCTAAAACTGCGTGATACCCAACGCTTGATGATGAAAACGCAAGGGCCACATAATGATTTAATGGATGAGCACGAGAAGTTGGTAAAAGAGCTGGCGGAAATGACAAAAGTCAACGTGGTCACGAGACAAAATGGCAAAGGCTTTAACATTCTTATCGGCAGCGGTCACACCTTAGTATCGGGTACTGAAGCAAGCCAAATCAAGATGGTTGATGGCTCACCGGATCCCAAACAACACCGCTTAGCGATGGTTGAAGGCAAGGGTATAAAAGCGATAAGTGAACGCGATATCGGCGGCAAAATGGGTGCTCTTTTTGATATGCGAGATGAGCACATTCCACATCTCATTGATGAAATTGGACGTGTTGCCACTTCTCTTTCTCATGATGTGAATAAATTGCAGAAGCAAGGCTTAGACTTGTATGGCAATGTCGGTAAAAACATGTTTACTGATGTGAACTTAGAGTCGACGGCCAAAGCCCGTGTTGTAGCAAAAACCGATTCAAAGGCAGACATCTCTGTCTATATCGATGACATGAACCAAATTAAATCTGGAGAGTACTCATTGTTGTTTGATGGCAATGAATACATCACGACGTTTCCTAATGGGAAAACATCCAACCTTGAAGCGAAAGGTGGAGAAATCAATATCGATGGTCTGCGGATTGTTGTAAATGAAGAACCTGAAAAGGGAGAGCGGATCTTAATTCGTCCAACACGTTTTGGGGCGGCAAACATTAACCTCACTCTTGATGATCCATCTGAAATAGCGGCACAAAGCTACGAAGCATCGACGACGTTTGCTGTGGGATCGGCAAGTTTCAAAATAAAACAAGCAGGTGAACTGCGTGAATTCGAAATCTATATCTCTGAATCGGGCGATCGGTTCTCAGTCACAGATACAGATGGCAACGTGTTACTTGCAGATCAAGCTTATCCACCTTCGGGTGATGTGACGGTTCAAGGTACGAGTTTTGAACTATCGGAAGGGGCTCTTGCTGGGGATAAATTCACCGCAAACTTGGTGCCATCGGAAGGTGATAATGGCAACTTACGTAAAATTCAAGACATTCAGACAGACAAGTCGCTAAACAACAATCAATCAACCTTGTTGGATGTGTATCAAGATCTTAATACGGACGTTGGCGTGAAACTGTCAACGGCCTCACGACTCACCGATGTTGCACGTTTAGAACAAGAATCGGCTGAATCACGAGTTGCGTCAATCTCTGGCGTAAATTTGGATGAAGAAGCGGCCAATATGATGAAATTTCAACGGGCGTATTTGGCTTCGTCACGCATCATGCAGGCGTCCAATGAAACCTTTAATAGCATTTTGCAGTTGAGATAGGGAGGAAGATAAATGTTAGGTCGAATTTCTAGCTTCCACAATTATCAATCGGTGCAAAATGACCTTCGTCGTCAGGAGACGAAAGTTCATCATAACCAAGAGCAATTGGCATCCGGGAAAAAGCTGCTCTCTGCCGGAGATAATCCACTGGCGACACACTACATTCAGAATGTGTCTCAGCAAGAAGAACAACTTCGCCAATACTCAGATGCCATCTCTCTGGTTCGTACTCGTTTAGAGCATCAAGAAGTTATTATTGCAAACGGTGAAGAATTTACTGATGAAGCAAAACGTACCGTGATGGAAATGATCAACGGTGCTTTTTCTCCAGAAGATCGTCTCGCTAAACGTCGCGAGCTAGAGGAACTGGCAAATAATTTCCTCAGTTTGGTGAACAACCAAGATGAAACCGGCAACTATATTTTTGCCGGTACTAAACCTAAAAACCAACCTTTCTTCCGTGATAATGAAGGCAACGTCAGTTACTCAGGTGATGACTACCAAAGAAAAATGAAAATTTCCAATAGCATGGAGATGCCTTTTAACGACCCAGGCAGCAAGGTGTTCATGGAAATTGATAATCCATTTGGCAGTTATGAACCAGATTATGATCTGCAAGAAGGGTCCGAGTTATTACTTGAACGTGCAACTAATACCAATAAAGACGATAACTCCAACTACCGAGTTACCTTTGTTGATTCTGGTACAGGGCAGTTCAATTATCAGTTAGAAAAAGATGGTAGCCCGATTCAAAGCGGCGAGTTTAATCCGAAAGATGGCATTCGCTATGAAGGGTTATCGATCTATCCCAAGGGGCAACTTACTGCAGGGGATGTTATCGAGCTAACGCCACGATCGACGTTCTCCATTTTTGAAACATTTCAAGATTCGTTGGAATATGCGTCAGAGTCTGTTTCAGACGCGTCGGCAACGGCCAAATTGCATCAGCTTACTGAAGAGTTCCACGCTGCATTTATTCAACTGAATAAAGTACGAACGGACTTGGGGGCTCGTATGGAAACATTGGACCTGCAGCAAGATCAGCATCAAGATTTCGAAATTAGTTTAGCCAAATCCAAAAGTACATTTGAAGATTTGGACTATGCTGATGCCGTCATTGAATTTAGCGAGAACTCTCGAGCGCTACAGGCATCTCAGCAGGCATTTGGTAAAACAAAAGACTTAACACTGTTCAATTATATGTAACTTTTAATGCCTTAAGTGCCAAGCCTTAAGTGCGAAAGTAATCAAACGTATAAAGTAGCGGGTTTACCAAAAAGTGGCCCAGTTACTGCAACAGTTAGAGAGAAGACACAACAAAGGAAATAGAGCGGCAATGACGCGGCAACATTTACCTTAACAATCGAACCTTAATTACCGGTCACAACATTATTTATTAAATGCTATTCATAACGTTCTGATAAATAAATGTTTAAAATTATTTTCTATAGTTGGCACAGTAATTGAATAGTAATTAGAGTAGATTAAAGAATTATTTCTTAGACAGGCAAATTGCAAGTAAACGCAGTAAAGCTGTCAGTGATTCAAATAAAAGTAAAGCTGACCACTGCGTTCAAGTAAGCAGGCTCAATAGGAGAGCAAACCATGACTATTAATGTTAATACCAATGTTTCGGCCATGACAGCACAGCGCTATCTAACCAAAAGTTCCAACGAACTAAATACGTCAATGGAGCGCTTGTCATCAGGCAATCGAATTAACAGTGCTAAAGATGACGCTGCTGGCCTACAAATTTCAAACCGATTGATTTCTCAATCGCGTGGTTTAGATGTGGCAATGCGTAATGCTAACGATGGTATTTCAGTTGCTCAAACCGCAGAAGGCGCAATGAATGAGTCAACAAGTGTACTACAACGTATGCGTGACCTAGCACTTCAATCGGCAAACGGAACCAACTCAATCGCAGAACGCACCGCGATAAACGAAGAAGTTTCCGCGTTGCAAGATGAGTTGAACCGAATTGCGGAAACAACATCATTTGGTGGACGCAAACTCTTGAATGGCACCTTTGGCGAAGCATCATTCCAGATCGGTGCAAGCTCTGGTGAAGCAATAATCATGGGGCTTACAAGTATCCGAGCTGATGATTTTCGCATGGGGGGACAAACCTTTACCGCGGAGCAAGCGAAGGATCATACTTGGGGAGTTCCACCTGAAGCCAGCGATTTAAAATTGTCATATACCAATAGCGATGGTGAAGAAGTTACTGTCGATATTATGGCGAAAGCGGGCGACGATATTGAAGAATTGGCAACCTACATCAATGGTCAAAATGAGGCTGTGACCGCTTCTGTTGATGAAGAGGGTAAATTACAGTTGTTTATGGCTCATCCAGTTAAGGATGGCGAATTAGCAATCAGTGGTGGTCTTGCAAGTGAGCTTGGTCTAACGGGTGGACCTGGCATGAATATGACGGTACAGGACATTGATGTGACCACAGTTGGTGGCTCTCAAAATGCGGTAGCGGCACTTGACTCAGCACTACAGTATGTTGATTCACAGCGATCGGATCTTGGTGCGAAACAGAACCGACTCAGCCATAGCATCAATAACTTATCGAATATTCAAGAGAATGTTGAATCGTCGAAAAGTCGTATTAAAGATACCGATTTTGCGAAGGAAACGACGCAAATGACGAAAGCACAAATATTACAGCAAGCAGGTACGTCGATACTTGCCCAAGCTAAACAGTTGCCAAATTCTGCTATTTCATTATTGCAGTAATACATTGGAACTTCGTTACTTAAGCTTAGACGTAGGTATGTAACGAAGCGCCTTTGGCAAAGTATGATTATTGAATGAACTTTAAGCTTCTCTCACATTTGCTTAATCACTTTTCGACAATCATGCGCTTTTGGGTAGCTACAATGTGACATCATTTCTCTCGATCTCTACATTGGCTACGGCTAACCAAACAGCCCCGGTTCTCTCAAAGGAAAAGGGGCTTTTTCTTTTCTCTTCTAAAAAACACCCACTTCAATCGGTACTTACACGTTAATTTTGAGAATGGCTTATGCATAGGTGCTATAGAGGTGTCTGGTTAAAAGCCATACAATCGGGGCTCGTCTTACTCTGCATTTAGCGAGAAACAACCTTGATCTCATACGGTACGATTATCACTCAGGTTATTATCCTTTTTCTGCTTATTGCGGCTGGTTTTTATGCCAGACGACGAGGCTTTATGGATGATAATGTCAATAAAGGGGTGACGGATATCATACTGAATATTGGTCTTCCAGCGTTGTTATTGAATTCGTTCTTGCTTGAATATGACCACTCAATGCTAAAAAATGCCGGTCTAGTTATCGTGGTCTCGATAGCTATCCATATTGCCTTGTTTGTTGTAGCTAAAATTGCGTTTAACCGCTACGAGGTCGATCAACGAAATGTATTGACCTATATGGGGTTATTTCCTAACGCAGGGTTTATGGGGCTGCCGTTTATCTATGCGATTTATGGGCAAGTAGGGGTTTTTTATGCGGCTATTTTTATCGTTCCTTACCATATTTTAATGTGGACCTATGGGCTTGCCATGTTCATGAAGGTGACTGATTACCGTTCATCAGCTAAGGCAATTTTACTCAATCCAATTTTATTGGCTGTGTTAATCGGCTTGTTTCTTTTTGTCTCTCAAATTCCGGTCCCTGAAGTATTAAGCAAAACTTTCAGCACTCTTGGCGCGATAACCGCACCCTTGGCAATGATGCTGATTGGTGACCGAATAGCACAATCACAGATCAAATCAGTGATGAATGATAAAAATGTTTATTATGGCAGTGCGGTTCGTTTGATCGCTGCACCAATAATTAGCTGGTTGATACTGAATCTATTTAACCTCGACCCAATGATTATTAATATCTGTGTGGCTGTGCAAGCTCTTCCGGTTGCCGTGACTGTCGCAGTTCTTCCAGCCAAATTTAATGGTGATGTTGCGTTAGGCTCTAAATGTGCCGTGATCAGCCATGCCCTTTCTTTAGTTAGTATTCCTTTAATGATGATTCTTTTGATGGTGAAGTAACGTTTAAAATAGGCTGTCTATTCACTTCGACTGCTTAATTAAGGCTTTGAGCTCGATGATTTCGTTTTTGAGATCGTGAACTTCTGTTTCTAGCGCAGTCATTGTTTCGTTTGTGGGATCTTCTGATTCTTCTTCAAAGAACCACATTGCGATAAATCCAGTAAAAGTGCCAAATAGACCAACACCACAGGTCATTAGAAGAGCGGCTAATATTCGACCTTCTAACGTAACTGGGAAGAAATCGCCATAACCCACGGTTGTAATGGTGACGAAAACCCACCATATGGCATTGCTAGCGTTTTGAATGTTCGCCCCTTCAGCTCCTTTTTCAACCTGGAGAATTGCGATGGAACAGAATATCGCAAGGACAATGGATAGGAATGTCACAACAGCTGTCGCTCCTCTCACCTTTTTTCTAAACAAGAATGAAAGAATGACTTTGGCAGACCGAACAGCCCGTAGTATTTTCAGGATTCTAATGACACTGACCAGCCGTCCATATTGAAACGCATCGACAATCGGAATGCTCGAAAGCAGGTCGATCCACCCCCATTTCATATAGGCGATTTTATTTTCGGCTTTATAAAATCGAATAAGAAAATCGGCAAAAAAGAAAGCACAGATAAAGTTGTCACCTGTTCTTAGAATTTGCTCTATATCCGTTGGAAGCACATAGATTGCTTGTATTGATAGTGATATCAACACATAAATTGAAAGCATAAGGATAAGAAATTGGAATGGACCAAATTCATCATTACTCAATTGGTTCATATTGATTCGTCTCTTTTATGAACTATTAGTCTGGCGTGAATATAAAAAATCATAGCATCATCGGGGTTAATGCCCAAAAATCACTTCTCTTAGGTTTGGTTAGATTCAAAAAATTGGATGGTTTTCTATTCTGGTCGAAGTTTGAGCATAGAGTTTGTCATTTTTTCTATTGATATTAGAAAATTAGATGTAATTTATTAATATCTAACCTATTGATATTTAAATATTTAATTTTAGTTTGATAAACAATTCTCATAATTTTCGTTATTTATCTAAAGTAATTCCCTAGCGTGTCGTTAAAAGTAAGAACTTTGAGAGAACTACTACTGGTTTTCCGATACGTCGGAAAGCGATTCGGAAGTTCCATAGTATCGGAAAATCATTAGGAGAATTCACTATGGCAGTTAATGTAAACACAAACGTATCGGCAATGACCGCACAACGTTATTTAAATGGCGCAAACACATCGATGAATACATCAATGGAACGTTTGTCTTCAGGTAACAAGATCAACAGTGCAAAAGATGATGCGGCTGGTCTTCAAATTTCGAACCGATTAAATGTTCAGAGCCGCGGTCTAGACGTAGCCGTGCGAAATGCGAACGATGGTATTTCAATGGCTCAAACCGCTGAAGGTGCAATGAACGAAACCACAAGCATCCTACAACGTGTTCGTGACCTTGCACTTCAATCATCAAACGGTTCTAACACTAAAGATGACCGTTCAGCGATTCAAGAAGAAATCGGTGCACTAAATGACGAATTAAACCGAATTGCAGAAACAACATCATTTGGTGGTAATAAGCTGCTTAACGGCACGTTCCAAACTAAATCGTTCCAGATCGGTGCAGATAACGGTGAAGCGGTAATGCTCAGTGTTAAAGACATGCGTAGTGATAATGAGCACATGGGTGGAAAAAGCTATGCTTCTGCTAACGGAAAAGACAAAGACTGGGGTGTACAAGCGGGTGCCAATGACTTATCAATCACGCTAACAGATAAAGTAGACGGTGAAAAAACGATTAATATTAGCGCGAAAGTGGGCGATGATATTGAAGAAGTAGCGACTTATATTAACGGTCAAACCGACGCGATTACGGCATCTGTAGATGACGATGGCAAACTTCAGCTGTTTACTGATAGTAATACTGTGGAAGGTGAAGCAACCTTTGGCGGTAGCTTGGCAAGTGAATTGGGGATTCAAGCTGCAACAGATAAAACCGTTAATAATATCGATGTGACGACTGTTGGTGGTTCACAAGAGGCGGTTGCGGTTGTCGATGCGGCACTAAAATATGTTGATAGTCATCGTGCAGAACTGGGTGCATTCCAGAACCGATTCGACCATGCAATTAACAACTTAGACAACATTAATGAAAATGTTAACGCGTCTAAGAGCCGAATCAAAGATACCGATTTTGCGAAAGAAACGACGAATCTTACCAAGTCTCAAATTCTTTCTCAGGCTTCAAGCTCTATTCTTGCTCAAGCCAAGCAAGCACCAAATGCTGCTTTGGGTCTACTAGGCTAATTAGCCAACTCAAGCGCAAAAAAATCCAGCTCAGGCTGGATTTTTTTATGTTTGTTATTTACTAAATATAATCTTAGCAATCGAGCTATTTAGTTTTGATATCTCGGGATGACCAGCAGACTTTGAGTCGGTGATAAGCATATTTATCTCAAATGGTGTTGCGTATACAGTACGGCTGGTAACACCGATTTTATCGCTGTCAGCTAAGATGATGGTTGACTTCGCTTGCTTGACCATCGAACTGGCAATCGCGGCTTCGTGGTGGTAGAAACTGCTGGCTCCAGCTTCGTGTGATAAGCCAACAGGGGAGAGTATTGCTATATCAGCTCGATATCTATTCAGCTCATTTAGGGTGATTTCGCCGCTGGTCGCTTGAGTGGTTTTCCCCATGTGTCCACCTAATAAGATGACTTCATGTTGCTCTGGTACTGAAGAAAGGCAATTTGCTATTTCTAAGCTGTTGGTAACAACGGTTAGTCCAGACATCGATAACAGCTCTTCAGCTAGATAAGAAGTCGTACTTCCTGCATCGATGAAAATAGTTTGTCCTGCCTTTAGTTGTTTCACCGTCTCTCGAGCGATCGACTTCTTTTCGCTTTTTTTAATTAGACTACGTATCTCAAGAGGCTTTTCCGCTTCGGGTTGGCATGAGATGACTCCACCATGGACACGCCTAAGCTTACCTTGGTCTTCCAATTTCAGAACGTCTCGGCGTACCGTTTCACGAGATACTCCGAGATGTTGAATAATGACTTCAGTACTGACTTGATTGAGTGTTGATAACAGCGCTGTAATGCGATGAAGACGAGTTTCTTCTAGCATGATTGTCGTTTAACCTTTTACTTATCAAGTGAGTCAGTTCTATTTCTCACTTAGAAATTCAGTATGCACTCTGCCATCGTCATCACGTATATCACGTTTGCAAAACCATAGCCTCCACCATTTCATCGGTGAAGGCTGTGATGCTTAAGAGAACGTAATGTGAGATGTAATCGAGTTAGGCGACGAGCTGCATTTCCTGTTCATTAAAGAGAAGATCCAGAGTACTACCAGATGAGATTAGACTCTCTGGACTGCGATTAAGTGTGTCGATGGTGAGCTCACCCGCTTCAGTTTGAACGCGATAACGGATGACATTGCCAAGTAGTTGGTGATTGACGACTTTAGCCGAAACAGGTTTTGAAATATGTTTCGCGTATTGTGCTCCTGGCTCTTTGATATAAATGGATTCTGGTCGAATTGCGAGTTGTCCGGTAATCGATTGGCCAAATAGGGTGTGAACTTGTTGCGCATTCAGGAGGTTATAGCTTCCCATAAACCCTGCAACAAAAGAGTTGGCGGGCTTAGTGTAGATACTTTCAGCACTGCCACTTTGAACAATATTCCCTTTATCCATCAGAAAGATTCGGTCAGATAATGTCAGAGCTTCTTCTTGGTCATGGGTAACGAAGATAGTGGTAAGTCCCATCTCCTTTTGAATTTCTCGAATCTGCTCACGTAAGCTGCGTCGAATCCGAGCATCAAGTGCCGATAGTGGCTCGTCAAGCAGTAGAATTTTGGGCTGTACGACTAAAGCTCTCGCAAGTGCTACTCGCTGTTTTTGCCCTCCAGAAAGTTGGTGAGGGTAGTGCTGCTCTCTACCACCAAGTTCAACGAGTTCTACCACTCGGCGGACTCGTCGCTCAATGTCGCTACTGTCGACTTTATGCATTTTTAGGCCGAAGGCGATGTTGTCCCAAGTGGTCATATTTGGGAATAGAGCGTAGCTTTGGAATACCATCCCAATATCACGCTGTTGTGGTTTTGCATGGGTGATGGCATTGCCATTAATGTAAATTTCCCCGCTATTGACGGGAGTGAGGCCAGCAAGGCAGCGTAGTAACGTTGATTTTCCACAACCACTTGGCCCTAATAGCGTGATGAACTCACCTTGATTAATCGTGAAATTGATGTCTTGAAAAATTGGGGTGTCACCATAAGCTTTTTCTAAGGCGATGATTTCAACATAGTTCATAGCGAGCTCCTAGCGGCTTAAGCGTGTTGCGATCCAAGTTAGGATCAAAGTAAATAGGAAATAAGAGATAACAAGCGCCGACGTGAAGTGGCCGCTGGTTTGTCGCATGTTGTAGAGGTAAACCTGCAACGTTTCGACACGAGTACCAACTAATATATTGGCAAAAACAAACTCTCCGAATAAAAACGAGAAAGATAGAAAGAGCGATGCCATAAGACCTTTTTTCAGGTTCGGTAGCACTATCGCAATGAAAGCGGTGGTGGTACTTGCTCCAAGAAGGTGAGCAGCATCCATAAGGTCGCGCAGATTAATCGCAGCAAAGCTATTGGCGAGTGATCGATACATAAATGGGAAGGCGATAGTGAAATAGGTGCCGATTAAAATCCAAGGGGTTCCAATTAGGGTAATTGGCCCATCTGCATACAACTGAAGTAGACCAACAGAAGAGACGACTGGTGGTACGGCAAAGGGCAAAAGAAGTAGCAAATTCATCCACCCATCCAATTTCGGGAAATAGTAAAATACAACAAAAACCATTGGTACAATCAACACTGTACTCAGGGCTAGAGCGCTAAGGCAGATCAACAGCGAGCGGCCAAAAGCAGCCAAAAAACGTGGATCTTGCCACAACTTTAGATACCAATCGAAAGTGAATCCTTGTGGAAAAATAGTTGCTCCCCAATGCTCAGAGAGTGAATACGCTAACGTTGCAATAAGTGGAATCAACAATATACCGACGAGCGTCAACACAACGGTACGATGGTATAAACTGGACGTTTGATTATGATTTGGCATGATAACTCCGTTTCAGTAGCCATTGATTTACTGCCGTTATCAGAGCCATAAGTCCGATAAGTAAAACAGACAGCGCAGCTGCAAGGTTCGGCTCCAAATAGAGGTCTCCAGAAACTAGGCTGGCAATGCGAATGGTCACTAGATTGTAATTACCGGTCGTTAAGGCGTAAGCGCTGGCGTAGGCACCAACCGCATTTGCAACGAGAATAATGAATGTCCCTAAAATGGCTGGCGATAGTACAGGCAGCACAACCAAACGCCAGTAGTCAAAAATATTGGCTCCCAGAAGCGCGGCCGCGTCTTGCCAATCATCGTCGATGGCATCAAATGCGGGGTAAAGAAGTAAGATAGCGAGTGGTATCTGAAAGTAGGTGTAGATAAAGATTAAACCTGTGTGCGAATAGAGATTGAACTCGTCGATAAGACCCCATTGACGCAAGATCAACGTGATGGCTCCGTTGAACCCTAAAATAATAATAAATGCGAAAGCCAGTGGTACACCACTGAAATTACTGGTCATGTTAGTAAATGCAATCATCCACTCTCGCAAGCGGCAATCAACCCTATGCAGTGAAGCTGCTGCGATGGTTGCAATCACTAATGCAGTGACACTTGCATACAGTGAAATAGATAAACTGTTGCTAAACGACTGAAGAAAAAAGGCAGAACTGAATATCTCTTCATAGTGTTCTAGTGACCACTCTTCTTCGACTAAGAAACTATTTATAAATACCCAAATCATCGGAGCGATTTGAAATAACACAAAGAATACGGCGAAGGGAATGAGTAATAGTGCGGCTCGTCCATGCTCTATTTTTAAACGTCGTGTTAAGTGAAGCCAACTCGTGATCGGCTGCTTTTTCAGTGGTGCAATAGTTTTGCTTTCCTGAATCTCTGCAGCATTTTTCATTGTATATGACCTCTTTGTAGAAGTTCTGGGGGATAAGGCTTGTCGTGATTCGCAAGGCCGAGCAGTTCACAAATCAAACCACATAACTGTGTTTGTAATACCGTAGCGGTGAGATCCGATTCAGCTTGATGAGACATTGCGGAACCTATTAGATAAAGTGGAACTTGACGCTCTTCTGCAAGAGTTCCACCGTGAGTTTTGTCATTATTCATACCGTGATCGCTAGTTATAACCAGTTGGTATCCTTCCTCTATCCACTCCGGGACAAAGTGAGAAAGAATCACATCTGCTTGGCGAGCTGAATTCCGGTATTCCGCCGAATCGAGCCCAAACTTGTGCCCAGCATCGTCAATATTCATTGGATGAACCAATAAAAAATCAGGGTCATAGTTAAGACGTAGCGCTTCAGCATCAAGGAACAGGTGATCATCGGGGTAGTGATCGGCGTGGTAGAACATCCCATGTTGAATTGAGAGAGACTTGTTGTTGGTGATTCGGTCGCGTATCGGCTGGTAAGGAGACTGATTATAAAGCTCACTGACCCAGTGGTATGCGGCGGCAGAGGTTGTTAATCCAGAATCTCGGGCAAGGCTAAAGATACTTTGATGCTTAGAGAGCCGACAAATCTGGTTGCTTACAATGCCACTATCAATTGGGCGAACACCAGTTAATAAGCACTCGTAAAGAGGGCGAGAGAGCGAAGGAAGTTCAGACGTGATTCCATAGAAGCTTGCTCTGTTTGACTCGACGAGTGCGTTGAGGTAGCCCATACACTCTTGGGCTACCTGCTTACTTAGGCCATCGAGCACAATAAATATGACTTTATTACTCATGTTAATAACCTTATCGTCCTTATTGGATATGAATAACGACGCTTTCTTGCCATTTACGTGGCAGTTTGCGAGCTGTTTTTTCCCAGCTAGTAAAGTCACCAACAGGTTTTGCATTAACATACTGCTCGTTAGGCAGTAGTTTTTCAGTTACATCGGCAGGCATCTCTAGTTTATCGCTACGAATTGGGCGAGCATAGCCACGAGCAAGGTTTAGCTGTCCGGCATCACTAAGAATATATTCTCGAGTCAACTTTGCAGCATTTGGGTTTTTAGCGTATTTGTTGATGATTGTGGTGTAACCAGAAATGACAGAACCATCAGAAGGAATAAGCACAGTAAAGCGATCACGATTGATTTGATCTCGATAGTTAAGCGCATTGAAGTCCCATAGAATACCGACTTCGATCTCGCCTTTTTCAAGGTTTGCAATTGATGGATCGTTTAGAGACAAGCGACCTTGTTTTGCTAACTCACCAAACAACGTTAGAGCCGGTTCAATGTCTTTTTCATTACCGCCTCGGGCAATAGCCGCCGCCAACACTGCGTTGTTAGCTTGTGAAGCAACGCCGACATCGCCAACAGTTACGCGATAATCACCGGTCAGAAGATCAGCCCAGCTTGTTGGTGCTTCCTTCACAAGATTATTATTCACGATAAACGCGATAGTCCCAGTGTAAGCAAGCATCCAATGACCATCTTCATCTTTTGCCCAATCTGGAATGTCGCTCCACGTACTTGGTTTGTAAGGTTGAGTTACCCCTTTTTTAACTGCTACTCGGCCAAAGGCAAAACCAACATCACCAATATCTGCGGTTGCATTTTTTTTCTCAGCTTCGAACTTGGCAATCTCTTGAGCAGAGCTCATATCGGTATCTTGATGTTTTAAGTTATACACCGAGCTCATATCTTCCCAAGTCTGTTTCCAGTTGGCCCACCCATCGGGCATTCCGATACTGTAAACTTGACCTTCTTTTTGAGCGGCTTGGACTAAGGTATCGAGGTCAGTATTTGCTTGAAGGTTCATCGTTGCAGCGAGTGCAGATAATGAAAGTCCCATCACTAATTTCTTCATCGTTTCATTCCTTGAATTGTCATTTAATTAGCCAGTAACCATCTGAGGTTGTGTTTTTTTGTGTATTTGGTTCTGAAAAGCAAAAAAGGTGCCATGAGTTATTTATTTTCATTTCTGTATGAATAACTTCTTATTTATCAATTATATGTAGGTTACTGTGTGTAATAATCTGACTTGTTGATAAAACCAACCCCAGAAATCTATGATCAATGTTGGTGCTTATTTGTTTGTTTTTATGCATTGAAAAGTATTTGTGTAAAAGTGTGTTTTAAATTGAAAGATATGAATAAGCAGACATATCCACGATGGTATAAGGTTAATATGCAGTCTTAATTTTATTTTGATGTCTTATTGTGTTGGCGCGGAATATCTCGATGCTTGGAGTGGTACTAAAGTTCAAAAGTAGAGCAACAGATAATAGTTTTTGACAAAATTTTAAGAGTTTTTCGCAACGACAAAACCAATATCCTAAATACACTGCTGGGTAACGAGAATTTAACGTGTTACTTGATGAGTGAACTTCACTGATTAAAATCAGAAGGAATACAAGGATGATTGATATAAATAGTGAAATAAGTATGGATTTAGCGAGTCAGTCTGAGAGTGATTTGTGGTCCATGATATCGTCGAACTATATGACCGACGAAGTGAGTTTGTTAAACAGCCTACTGCCGCTTGCCACGCCTTCAGATGATGAGAAAACTGACATTGAAAAGGAAGCTATCGCGTTAATCAACGATATTCGTGCCGATAAAAAAGCGGTACAGATGATCGATGCATTGCTGCTTGAGTACAGTCTTGATACGCAGGAAGGAATACTTCTAATGTGTCTTGCGGAAGCCTTGATGCGTATACCTGATGCAGAGACGGCCGATGCACTCATTCGTGATAAATTGACAGTGGCAGATTGGAAGTCTCACTTAAAAGGCGAGAATTCTGCGTTTGTTAATGCCTCGACCTGGGGGTTAATGTTAACGGGTAAAGTATGTGGCCTAGTTGGTAATTCTACACCTTCTCCAGTGAGCGCTATTAGTGGATTGGTAAATAAGTTATCTGAGCCAGTAATTCGTCAAGCAATGAACCAAGCGATGGCTATTTTAGGTAAGCAATTTGTTCTCGGAAGGACGATAGAAGAGGCGAATAAAAACGGAGCAGCCAAACGAAAAGCGGGCTTTGATCACTCCTTTGATATGTTGGGAGAAGCGGCACTGACCGCGGCTGATGCCAAAAAATATTTCGATGACTATATGTCGGCCATCGAAACTGTCGGCAAAACGGCGGCAAGCAGTCATGATTCGACACCGTCTATTTCAATGAAGTTATCGGCACTTCATCCTCGCTATGATGTTGTAAACGAAGCGAGAGTGATGGATGAGTTGTTTGAGGCACTGCTTATCTTAGCTAAGCGTGCAAGAGAGTTAAACGTACCATTAACGATTGACGCAGAAGAGATGGATCGGCTCGAGCTTTCTCTAAGACTGTTTAAGAAGCTTTACCAACATCCGGTCATTAAAGGTTGGGGGCAATTTGGTCTGGTCGTTCAAACATATGGGAAAAGAGCACTCCCGGTTTTTGCTTGGCTAAATCGGTTAGCGGATGATCAAGGAGACTTGATACCCGTGCGCTTAGTTAAAGGTGCGTACTGGGACAGTGAGATCAAGTGGTCTCAGCAGGCTGGTTATGATAACTATCCCGTTTTCACTCGCAAGGAAGGGACCGATGTGTCTTATCTTGCTTGTGCGCGTTTTGTTCTTCAAAAAGAGGTAAATCGGAACTTATATCCTCAGTTTGCTAGTCACAACGCACAAACAGTGACGTCAATTGCCGTAATGGGTAAGGAAAGTGAATATGAATTTCAGCGTCTGCATGGAATGGGGGAAGCGCTGTATAACCAAGTGATGGCGAGATATGGCGCCAATGTTCGTATTTATGCGCCAGTGGGGAGCCATAAAGATCTGTTGCCTTATTTAGTGCGTCGATTACTGGAAAATGGCGCGAACAGTTCTTTTGTACACCGTCTGGTTGATGCAAGATGTCCTGTTGAACTCTTAATTCAACACCCAGTTGAACAGTTGTTAAGTCAACCCTCGTTTGATAATAAAGCGATTCCTCTTCCTCCTTTTATCTTCCCTGAACGGAAGAATTCCCGTGGTATCAATATCGATATTGATAATGAACGAGGGTCGTTTGAAGAGGATGTACACGCCTTTATGAACACGTCGTGGACGGCTGCCCCTGTTATCAATGGTAGATCTCTGTATGTCGATTTGATTAATAAAGGAGCAGAAGCTGTTTCAGTCACAGCGCCATATGATCGTAAGGTGGTCGTGGGTTCAGCGATATATGCGCAAGAAGAGCACGTCGAGCTTGCGTTTGAATCCGCACAAGCTGCGTTTGGTGACTGGCAGCAGCGAAGTTATGAAGAAAGAGCATCATGTTTAGATAAACTGGCCGATTTGTTAGAAGAGAATCTAGCGGAGTTTGTAGCACTTTGTCACCAAGAAGCGGGTAAAACCATTCATGATTCGATCGATGAAGTTCGCGAGGCCGTTGATTTCTGCCGTTATTACGCTCAACAAGAAAAGATTTTTGAAGCCGTAGTGTCAAAAGGCTTTAACGGAGAGTCGATTACGACGTCACGCCAAGGGCGCGGAGTCTTTGTCTGTATCAGTCCGTGGAATTTCCCTTTGGCTATTTTCTTAGGTCCCATTGCGGCCGCATTAGTCTCGGGGAATACTGTGATTGCTAAACCGGCAGAGCAGACGAGTTTGATTGCGGTTAAGGCGGCGGAGCTTATTCATGAAGCTGGTTTCCCATCAGGAGTATTCCACTTGTTACCGGGCACCGGAGCTGAGTTGGGTAATGCATTAACCTCTCACCCTTGTGTTGCGGGCGTTGCTTTTACGGGGTCGACTCAAACTGCTCAAAAGATCAATCAATCTCTTTCTTCACGAACGTGTCAACCAGCGCCATTGATTGCCGAAACCGGTGGGTTAAATGCGATGGTTGTCGACAGTACTTCATTACCAGAACAAGTGGTTCGTGATGCGTTACGTTCCGCTTTTGCGTCAGCGGGACAACGATGTTCGGCGTTACGAGTGTTATGTGTGCAAGAGGATATTGCAGACCAAATTACTGAGGCAATTTCAGGTGCGATGGATCAACTTACCATCGGTTTACCTTACCTTCATAAAACCGATGTAGGGCCGATTATTGATAAAGCAGCGAAACAAAAATTGCAGGCTCATATTGATGAAATGACATCAAAGCACACATTGATCAAACAAATGCCACTGAGCGCTGAGTGCGAGAATGGCGATTTTATTGCTCCTTGTGTATTTGAAATTCCTGATATTTCCTGTCTTAAAGAGGAATCGTTTGGGCCAGTACTGCATGTTATTCGCTACAAGAGTACCGAGCTCGTTGAACTTGTCGAAAAAATTAATAATACCGGATATGGGTTAACCCTCGGTATTCATAGTCGCAATGAGACCACTTACCGTTGGATAGAGAAACACGCCAAAGTGGGGAACAGTTATATCAACCGAGATCAAGTTGGTGCCGTTGTCGGCGTTCAGCCATTTGGTGGTCAAGGACTATCGGGCACAGGACCAAAAGCAGGCGGACCAAACTACCTATATCGATTTACTCAAGTTAACCACATGGAGGTGGCACAATGAGCCAGAATTTAGCTCTCTTTAATACGGCTTTAAGCGCGTTTGATTCTTGGTCTTTAATTTCTCCTAAAGACAGACTTGTAGCTCTTTCGGTATGTAAACCAGCGATCCCTTCTGCTTATTTATCGGCATTTGAGTATCAATATGATTATGCAAAAGTCATTGTTGATAAAAATGAGTATCTTGTCAGCCCAACTGGGGAGTCTAATGAACTCTATACTCAGGGGCGAGGCGTTGCTGTGATGTTGGTTGATATCGATGAGGGAGAATCGCTTCAATCGGTATTTGCGATGCTGGCTGCAATCGTGATAGCGGGAAACAGCCTAATTATTTGCACTGATAATACCGACTTAACGGGAGCCATAACTCGCTTGGTTCAGACCAATCACCTGCCAGTAGGTATTATTGCCGCTTCTAGTCGAGCAGAATATTCCGAGCTTATGAATTATGACATTCGCAATTTTGTTTATATAGGCGACTCTATGGTCGTACCTTCGTTAAACAAAGCGCTTTCCTTAAGGCCAAGTGCAATTACCGCGTTAGTTGCTGAAACAGATTTGGTGGCGTTA
The DNA here is from genome assembly GCF_053850235.1 of Vibrio phycocola. NCBI lineage: Bacteria > Pseudomonadati > Pseudomonadota > Gammaproteobacteria > Vibrionales > Vibrionaceae > Vibrio > Vibrio phycocola. The sequence continues at coordinate 111,867 of NZ_JBSQDJ010000004.1, forward strand.
CCGGTCGCTAAAGATCCTATGCTAGCACTTCAATTTGTGACGGAAAGAGTTCGGACAACCAATATCACTGCGATTGGGGGCAACGCGATGCTATTAGAACTAGGGAGTGACGAGCACTGATTGCTCTTTGGCATGATGTACAAATGGGCGGCTATTCGTTTGTTACAATGAATAGCGTCCTTTTATGACCAATAGTGAGTCTTATAATGCGAAGGTGAAATACCTTCATATTTAGAAAAGGCATGAGTGAAAGCACTCTGACCTGAAAAACCAGCCATATCAGATATCTGACTTAGTTTTACATTTTTATTTTCAATCAACTGCTTAGCGTACTCAACTCGTTTGGTTAAAACGTATTGATGCGGGGTAACGCCAGTTTGTTTTTTAAATAAATTGTGGAATTGACTCTCACTTAAAAAGACACTCCCAGCCATCTGGCTCACAGAAATTTTATTTTGGATGTTGCTATGAATAAAGCAATCGATGATATCCATATTGAGTCGCTGACTATGGGTATGAAATGCACGAGCATGTTTTTTTAACAGCGCTACCACAGTGTAATTGCAAGCTTGACATAGGGAAGCATCATCTGGACAGGACCTGACCTCAGTCGCTAACATTCGAATTAACTGCGTTGTCGTCGCACTTAACCCGAAGTAACAATCAGAGATAGCAAGTTCTTGCATTTGACTCATTGCAGATTCATTACCTTCAAGATTAGAAGCTAGGTTGAGAACTAAAATTTCAGAAGGCTCATCAATACTACTAAAAGCGTGTCTTGAGTCGGGCGTTATAATGCAGCCTTGGCCCGGTATGATTTTATTCCCACTACCGCTAATATCGAAATCTGCTTTTCCTTGAAGGCCAATAACAACTTGTAAATAGTCATGAGCGTGCCCAGAAGTTTCTGTTGAGAGCGTAATATTCTCAATTGGAGAGGGAGCTGGATAAAGCAATGGCTTTGAATATTGATTATATGACATATATATCCCTCCTTTGATTCATAATGGCACGCGAGCTTGTTATTTTAGGCTTCCAAGTGAATGCCAATTATACTCTTTGTTGGTAAAAGAAATATATTGTTGGTAAAAGAACAATATTCTTTAGCCTAGGATAGCTTTGCTGGATGAGAAAAGAAACAGGAATTAAAACTTGGTGAGTCGTTGGAGACAATAGCAATAAGAGACGCGACAATTACAGTTAAAATCAATTAGAAATGCGATTGTCGTAGATGAATGATCAATTTAGGAAGAAATGGTGGCTACGACGGGATTCGAACCTGTGACCCCATCATTATGAGTGATGTGCTCTAACCAACTGAGCTACGTAGCCACTCTGAATCACGACGAACCTAACAGCAGTTCGTTAAAGAGATGGTGCGGAAGGAGAGACTTGAACTCTCACACCTTGCGGCGCCAGAACCTAAATCTGGTGCGTCTACCAATTTC
>NZ_JBSQDJ010000005.1:0-273718 GCF_053850235.1 Vibrio phycocola
GCGGCGCCAGAACCTAAATCTGGTGCGTCTACCAATTTCGCCACTCCCGCATACAAATTGTGTTGAGCTTGCGCTCGTATCAAATCATATTATAGATTTAATACTAAATAAATGGTGGCTACGACGGGATTCGAACCTGTGACCCCATCATTATGAGTGATGTGCTCTAACCAACTGAGCTACGTAGCCACTGAAGGAGCGCAACAATATAAACCAATTTTGCCACTCCCGCATTTTATTTTCTAAATACTTTCAAAAAAGCACTTAGAAAATGGTGGCTACGACGGGATTCGAACCTGTGACCCCATCATTATGAGTGATGTGCTCTAACCAACTGAGCTACGTAGCCATAATATTCTATGAAAAGCGAAACGCTTATTTTCAAGAACGGAGCGCATTATGCGGATATGGCCTTACAGCGTCAATAGTTTTTTTGAATATATTGGCTGAAATTGGCTGTTCGTGTTTTTTTTAAACAAAGCGAGCTATTTCTAAATGAAAGCGTGTCTCAAATCACCCAGAGTTCTTGTTTTTAAGTGGGTAAAATAGAGCATAGAAAAAAGGCCAATCAAAAATGATTGGCCTTAAATTACCACTTGTTTGGTTTAGACGTTGAAGCGGAAGTGCACTACATCGCCATCTTTTACTATGTAGTCTTTACCTTCTAAGCGCCATTTACCGGCTTCTTTCGCGCCAGATTCACCACGGTATTGGATAAAGTCATCATAGCCCACCACTTCTGCACGAATAAATCCACGTTCGAAGTCGGTATGAATCTTACCCGCAGCTTGAGGAGCAGTCGCGCCAACTGGGATGGTCCAAGCTCTCACTTCTTTTACACCAGCCGTAAAGTAAGTGTGAAGAGTTAGTAACTCGTAACCAGAGCGAATTACACGGTTAAGGCCTGGCTCTTCAATGCCTAGATCTGCCAGGAATTCGTCACGATCTTCATCGTCAAGCTCTGACATTTCAGCTTCAATTGCCGCACAAACCGGTACAACGACGTTGTTCTCTTTTTCTGCGTATTCACGAACAGCATCAAGATGAGGGTTATCATCGAAACCATCTTCATTCACATTGGCAATGTACATGGTAGGTTTTAGCGTTAAAAAGTTAAGATAGGCAACGGCTGCTTTTTCTTCTTTCGCTAACTCAACGGTACGAGCCGAACCGCCTTCAGTAAGTACTGGAAGCAATTTCTCTAGCACGGTGATTTCAAATTTTGCGTCTTTATCGCCACCTTTTGCGCGTTTCGCTTGGCGTTGAATAGCACGTTCACATGAGTCAAGATCGGCTAATGCAAGTTCAAGGTTAATCACTTCAATATCGTCTAATGGAGAGACTTTTCCTGATACATGGACGATGTTTTCATTCTCGAAACAACGCACAACATGACCAATCGCATCCGTTTCGCGGATGTTGGCAAGAAATTTATTACCCAAACCTTCGCCTTTAGAGGCACCAGCAACGAGACCAGCAATATCAACAAATTCCATTGTGGTCGGAAGTATGCGCTGAGGATTAACAATTTCCGCTAATGCATCGAGACGTAAGTCAGGCACAGGAACGATCCCTGTATTTGGCTCGATAGTACAGAAGGGAAAGTTTGCCGCTTCGATACCGGCTTTAGTTAACGCATTGAAAAGTGTGGACTTGCCCACATTTGGCAATCCTACGATGCCGCATTTGAAACCCATGACAGTAAACCTTATTCCGCTTTGAACGTATGTAAACGATTTTGAGCTTTGGAAAGCCCATCTTTTAATAAAATATCTAAGCAACGTACTGCTTCGTCAACCACAGCATCAAGACACTCTTGTTCTTTGGTTGGTGCTTTACCAAGTACGTAGCCTGCGACTCTATCTTTATGCCCCGGATGGCCAATGCCAATTCTGAGACGATAAAAGTCTTTGTTATTCGCAAGCCGGCTAATCGTATCCTTGAGGCCGTTATGACCACCGTGACCGCCGCCTTTTTTAAACTTTGCCACACCAGGAGGGAGATCTAACTCATCGTGAGCGATCATGATTTCTTCTGGTTTGATTTTATAAAACGTTGCGAGAGTGCCAACGGACTTTCCCGACAGGTTCATAAAAGTGGTTGGAATCAATAAACGTAATTCTTCACCATTGATAATCAATCGTCCAGTTGCACCAAAAAATTTGGGTTCAAGTTTTAATGGGGTGTTGTGCACCCTAGCTAACTCTTCTACCACCCATGCACCCGCATTATGCCGCGTACGTGCGTATTCTTGGCCAGGGTTGGCTAATCCTACAAGCAGTTTGATTTTTTGACTCACCGTTCGGTCTCTAACAATTTAAAAAGCGCGGTATGATATCACAGAATGTAACGAGTAGGGGAGTGTCTGTTTTGGATATAGAGAGCAAAGAAAAAGGCGCATAAAGGTTTCCCTTATGCGCCTTCCAAATATCAAAGTGGCAAATTAATTGAACATTGCCGAGATAGATTCTTCATTGCTAATACGACGAATCGCTTCAGCAAGCATTGTAGATAGTGTTAGTTGGGTTACTTTACCTGTTGCTAGCATTTCTGCTGATACAGGAATGGAGTCAGTTACAATAACCTGATCCAAAACAGATTCACCGATATTTTTCGCCGCATTACCAGAGAAAACAGCGTGTGTTGCATAAGCGTAAACTCGCTTCGCGCCGCGCTCTTTTAGGGCTTCAGCGGCCTTACATAATGTTCCACCGGTGTCGATCATATCGTCAACAATTACACAGTCTCGGCCTTTAACATCACCAATAAGGTTCATTACTTCTGATACATTAGCGCGTGGACGGCGCTTGTCTACAATTGCAATATCAACATCATCCAAGGCTTTTGCGGTTGCTCTAGCGCGAACAACACCACCTAAGTCAGGCGATACAACAACAGGATCTTCTAGACCACGTACTTTCATATCTTCAAGTAGAACAGGTGTACCGAAGATGTTATCAACGGGTACGTCAAAGAAACCTTGAATTTGCTCAGCGTGCAAATCAATGGTTAAAACGCGGTCTACACCAACGTTTGACAAAAAGTCAGCGACGACTTTTGCAGTAATGGGTACACGAGCAGAACGCACACGGCGATCCTGACGAGCATAGCCAAAGTAAGGGATAACAGCAGTAATACGACCTGCGGAAGCTCGGCGCATCGCATCAATCATTACAACGAGCTCAATTAAGTTGTCGTTGGTTGGGGCACAAGTAGATTGAATGATGAATACATCACTGCCACGTACATTTTCATTGATTTGCACTGCTATTTCTCCATCAGAGAAACGATTAACAGTAGCATCACCAAGTGAAATATACAGGCGTTCAGCAATACGTTTGGCTAGTTCAGGCGTTGCGTTACCAGCAAATAGCTTCATATCAGGCACGGTGGAAACCTCGGGGTTGCGTCCAGTTTTTAGTGTGGTTGTGTGGTGGCAATTCATTGTGTCACCAGAGTCTTTTTCAGCGGAGATGTATTTCGCCCTTGGGCTACAAATGCTGTGACTCCGTCAGGTAATTTGGCGAGAATGTTATTGGCTTTCTCTTGGCTATCGAATTCAGCAAAGATACAAGAGCCTGTTCCCGTCAATCTTGACGGGCCGTATTGTAGCAGCCAAGAAAGTTGCTTATCAACCTCTGGATACAGTAATTGTACTATTTTTTCGCAATCGTTTTCATAGGGAGTATTGAGAAGCTCTGCCAACTCACGCTTGGGCGTGTTTCTAGTTAATTGAGGGTGAGAAAAAATCTCGGCAGTCGAAATACTTACATTGGGTCGAATAACAAGATACCAGGGCTCCTCAGGGGTGATGAAGGAAAGCTTTTCACCGACACCTTCAGCAAAAGCGGCATTCCCATGAATGAAAATTGGAACGTCGGCTCCAAGAGTTAAGCCTATTTTCGCCAATTCTTCATCATTTAAGTTCGTCTGCCATAAGTGGTTCAACGCCACCAATGTCGTTGCGGCATTCGACGATCCACCACCGATACCACCGCCCATCGGCAGCTTTTTTTCGATATTAATGTTTGCCCCTAGCGAGCATCCCGTTTTCTCTTTTAATGCCATTGCAGCGCGCCAAATCAAGTTGTCTTGCGTTGCAACGCCTTCTAACTCAGGGGTGATTGTAACTTCATTACGTTGAGTGGGGGTGATGAAAAGCTGGTCGCTGTAATCGAGGAATTGAAACAAGGTTTGTAATTCGTGATAACCGTCATCTCTTTGCGCCGTAATATAGAGGAATAGATTCAGTTTAGCGGGTGATGGCCATTGGGTTGTGGATGATTGCATTTATTCAATTGTCCATTTTGTAATTTGGAGATTAATTTTAATGTCGTCTTGGGTAAGCTTTAGCAAACTTGGCAACGGAAGTTTACTGTCGCCATCGGTAATATCAGAGTAACGTAGATAGTCCACCTGCCAGGTACGCTCAGCAACACTCGTGGTTTGACTGGCGAGCGTATTGGTTTCTAGTAATGTGTAGTTGTTTTCGATGTCTATCGTTACTGCGCCTTTTAACCATTGTGGCAGTTGTTCAAGGGGGACAACCAAACCAGTCAGTTGATAAAGTAGGCTAGCGCCATCTGCCGCCTGAAATTGATCGCCTAAATAGGTTTCAATGCTGGTCTCTTCAGGTGTCATTGTAAGTTTTAATAAGGTTTGGCCAAATAAAGAGGTCAGTCTAAGCTGGGTTCTCTCTTCTTCTTGTTGCCAAAAAAAGGTCATTGAACGCCGTTCTTCGGGAGATATAAACCCTAATTTCCCTGTGGCCTTGTAATGTTTTAGATTGGTTAAACGTTGTTGGTGCTGCTGCCATTCAACATTGGTCGAATCGTCTGGAAGTTGAGCACAGCCAAACAGGAGAATTGTTGTAATAACAATAAGAACATAACGTTTTAGCGGTAACTTAACAGTACTAATAAACATCAATTTTAGTTCTCTTTTATCAATTTTAGGTATGAGAGAATGGGTGTAAAACGCGACTAACTATACCATCCAAATCACGAACTAAGGAAAACAAATCCTTTCAGTGCTTTCAATCACTAGGGGCATACAGTAAAATTCCCGCTTTAATTCTAACCTTGTTACCAGAGTATCCTCACACCATGTCTTTGCTTGTTATTGGAATCAACCATAATACTGCCCCACTCGAGCTTCGAGAAAAGGTAGCATTTGGGCCCGATAAGTTACGTAAAGCACTTTTGGAATTGTGTGCAAGAGAATCGGTGAATGGCAGTGTTATTGTATCGACTTGTAACCGCACCGAGCTTTATTGTACGGCAAAACGTTGTACCAAAAATCAGATTATTGATTGGTTGTCGGAGTTTCATCAGGTTGATGCGACCCTTTTGCGCCCGAGTATTTATGAATATGAAGAACAGGCCGCCATTCATCATTTGATGCGAGTTGCCTGTGGTTTAGATTCATTGGTATTAGGTGAGCCTCAAATCTTGGGACAAGTGAAACAAGCGTTTTCTGAATCGCGCGAGGTCAATGCTGTCGATTCTACCATGGATAAATTGTTTCAAAAGACGTTCTCTGTTGCTAAGAGAGTAAGAACTGAAACCGAAATCGGTGGTAGTGCAGTTTCTGTTGCCTATGCCGCTTGCACGCTTGCGAAGCATATTTTTGAGTCTTTGGAACAATCGACAGTGCTGTTGGTTGGTGCTGGAGAAACCATAGAGTTGGTGGCAAAACACTTAACTTCGAATGGGTGCACCGACATGATTGTGGCAAATAGGACGCGAGAGCGAGCGTTGGGTATGGCGCAAGAGTTTTCGGCGGAAGTGATCAGTTTACAAGAAATTCCAGAGCATTTAGCCAGAGCGGATATCGTAATTAGTTCTACGGCGAGCCCTTTGCCTATCATTGGAAAAGGCATGGTTGAAAGTGCGATCAAAGCTCGTCGTCATCAACCTATGTTATTTGTAGATATTGCCGTACCTAGAGATATTGAGGCTCAGGTGGGTGAATTACCTGATGTCTATTTATACACAGTCGATGATTTGCAGTCGATTATTGATAGCAACTTGGAGCAACGTAAGGTGGAAGCGGTTCAAGCCGAGGCGATCATTACTGAAGAAAGTACCGCTTTTATGAGTTGGATGCGATCTTTGCAAGCGGTAGACAGTATAAGAGAGTATCGCGAACAATCGAACGAATTGCGTGAGGAATTGTTGGCGAAGAGTCTACAAGCTCTGGCTTCAGGTGGTGATGCCGATAAAATTATGAATGAGCTCAGTAATAAGCTGATGAATAAGCTGATTCATGCCCCAACGAAAGCGATGCAAGTTGCTGCAGAACAAGGCGAACCTGCCAAATTAGCCGTTATTCGGCAAAGTTTAGGTCTAGAAGATCTATCTTAAATACATTTATTGAGTAAAAAGAAGAATCTATGAAAGCGTCGATTATTACAAAGCTTGAAACGCTGGTTGAGCGTTATGAAGAAGTGCAACACTTATTAGGTGATCCTGATGTTATTGGCGATCAAAATAAGTTCCGAGCTTTATCGAAAGAATATGCTCAGCTCGAAGAAGTCACTAAATGTTTTCAATCTTATCAGCAAGCTAACGAAGATTTAGAATCTGCTGAAGAGATGATGAAAGAAGATGACGCTGAAATGCGTGAGATGGCGCAAGAAGAAATCGTTGAAGCAAAGGAGACCATTGAGCGTCTTACTGATGAGCTTCAGATTCTATTACTACCGAAAGATCCCAATGATGACCGCAACTGTTTTCTTGAGATTAGAGCCGGTGCGGGTGGAGATGAAGCTGGAATCTTTGCGGGAGACTTGTTCCGCATGTATAGCCGATTTGCTGAGAAGAAAGGATGGCGCATAGAAGTCATGTCGAGCAACATTTCTGAGCAAGGTGGCTACAAAGAGATGATTGCAAAAGTCAGTGGTGATGGTGCTTATGGCGTACTGAAATTTGAGTCAGGTGGGCATCGTGTGCAACGTGTTCCTGAAACTGAGTCTCAGGGCCGTGTCCATACTTCGGCATGTACCGTTGCAATCATGGCTGAATTACCAGAAGCAGAAATTCCTGATATTAAAGCAAGTGATTTGAAAATTGACACATTTCGTTCATCAGGAGCAGGTGGGCAGCACGTAAACACCACGGATTCTGCTATTCGAATTACTCACCTTCCTACGGGCACAGTGGTCGAGTGTCAAGATGAACGTTCACAACATAAAAATAAAGCAAAAGCGATGTCGGTGCTTGCTGCTCGAATTGCTCAGGCTGAAATTGCTAAGCGCGCTGCTGAAGTGTCGGATGCGCGCCGTAATTTGTTGGGGTCGGGCGATCGCAGTGACCGTATTCGAACGTATAACTACCCACAAGGTCGAGTGTCTGACCACCGAATTAACTTAACCTTGTACCGCCTGTCTGAAGTGATGGAAGGCGATCTCCAGTCGTTAGTTGATCCGATTATTCAGGAGTTCCAAGCAGACCAACTTGCCGCTCTGTCGGAGCAAAATTAAGGTAATGTTGATAACGGATTCGATTGAGTCGCTAATTAGTCAAGCCGAAGAGCGCTTTACTAAAAGCGGCAGCAATTCTCCCCAGCTCGATGCTGAAGTCTTGCTTTGTCACGTTATCGATAAACCTCGTTCGTATCTTTTTACCTGGCCGGAACGATGTATCGAAGACGGTCAGCTCGAGAGCTACCAAGCTTTAGTTCATCGTCGTGAGCAGGGAGAGCCGATTGCATACATTGTGGGCAGCAGAGAGTTTTGGTCTTTGCCACTACAAGTGTCACCTTCAACACTCATTCCACGGCCTGATACAGAACGCTTGGTCGAACTGGCGTTGGAAAAAGCGACGCAAACAGAAGGCTCGTTGCTGGATTTAGGAACAGGCACTGGGGCCATAGCTTTAGCCCTCGCTTCTGAATTACCATTTCGTCAGGTCGTCGGTGTCGATTATCAACCAGAGGCGGTCGCACTAGCGAAAGCTAATGGTGAGCAGTTGAATATTAAAAATTGTGAATTCGTTCAAGGTGATTGGTTTGGCGGAATAGAATCTGGTATGAAGTTTGCTGTCATAGTTTCTAATCCACCCTATATTGATGCTGGAGATCCTCATCTATCGCAAGGCGATGTGAGATTTGAGCCAGCCTCGGCACTGGTTGCTGAACAGAATGGGTTAGCGGACATTGTATTCATAGCGAAGCAATCGAGTCAGTTTTTGCTTGAGGGTGGCTGGTTGTTGTTTGAACATGGTTTTGAACAGGGCTGCGCAGTGCGAGATATTCTTTTAGAGTTAAATTTTGACAATGTTACAACCGAAACTGATTATTCAGGGTTAGATCGAGTGACATTGGGGCAGTATAAGGTTAATTGAAAGTATGTATTTAGTTGTTAAAAATTTTCATATGGTGAGTGTCACCATTAGTGTTTTGTTGTTATGTTTTCGTTTTGCTTTGATGTTATTTGACTCACCCTTACTTCAACGTAAGTGGCTAAAGGTGGTTCCTCATATTATTGATACACTATTGCTTGCATCGGGACTTTATTTAATTCACTTAACTCGTTTTATTCCGTTTACCGCTGCCGCGCCATGGCTTACTGAGAAGCTAGTGTGTGTGGTGGTGTACATTATTTTAGGTGCTTTTGCATTGAAATATGGACAAAATAAAACGGTACGTACGTTTGCCTTTATTGGGGCATTAGGTTGGATTGCGACAGCGGGTTACCTCGCGGTAGTAAAACTTCCTATTTTTATTCAATAACAGTGAGTGATGATAAATATGCTTGAGTTATTTGATGAAGATTTTGATGCCATGGAGTTGGTGGACGGTGCGCTGATTCTGAATCATGCGGTCGATCCAGAAACGGATGTTGAATGGAGTAAACGGGAACTTGACCGGCTATTGGCAGAAGCTGAGCAAGAGTTAGCCCATGAAACTCACACTCAATCTAGAGTCGATGCTTTTCTGCGTTTGTTTTATCACCAATGGAAGTTTCATGGTGATCAAGATGCTTTTTTCCATTCAAGTAATGGTTTTATCGATAAAGTGTTAGAAGAAAAAAGAGGGATTCCTCTTTCTTTAGGCTCACTATTATTGTTCTTTGGACGTAATTTAGGGCTTCCATTTTCTCCGGTCATGTTTCCGACTCAGTTTTTGGTTCGAGTGGACTGCGCTGATCAACCGCCAATGTTTATCAACCCATTTTCTGGAGAATACGTTTCAAAACACACATTACAAGCATGGTTAACGGGTCATAAGGGGCCGTTAACTAAGCTGAAAAATGAAGATACGCAAATCGCTGATCATCCGACCATTATTGGTCGCTGGTTGGCATTGCTAAAAAGTTCTTTATTGCGAGAAGAGCGCTTTTTATTGGCTTTGCGTTGCACTGATATTGCGCTTTCATTTGTTCCTTATGATCCACATGAAATTCGAGATCGTGGTTATATTTATCAGCAGTTAGAGTGTCACCATGTTGCTTTGACCGATTACCGTTATTTTGTTGAGAATTGCCCTGATGATCCAGGCGCAGAACTACTTAAAAACCAGATTAGCGTACTAAGCAATAGTCAGGTTACGCTACATTAATTAATTCGAGAAAGAGAGCTTAAGATGGAACAGAAAATAGTTTCGGTTGATGGAATTCCGGTAGCAAACGACAAGCCTTTTACGTTATTTGCCGGTATGAATGTATTGGAATCTCGTGATTTAGCCATGCGAATTTGTGAGTATTACGTTGAAGTGACAACTAAACTCTGCATTCCGTATGTTTTTAAGGCTTCGTTCGATAAAGCGAATCGAAGTTCTGTCCATTCTTATCGTGGTCCTGGCCTTGATGAAGGGATGCGTATTTTTGAAGAACTTAAGAAAGAATTTGGCGTAAAGATCATTACAGATGTTCATACCGAAGCCCAAGCTCAGCCAGTTTCTGAAGTGGTTGATGTGATTCAACTTCCTGCGTTTCTTGCGCGTCAGACTGATTTGGTTGAAGCAATGGCAAAAACCGGTGCGGTCATTAATGTGAAGAAACCTCAATTTATGAGCCCAGATCAAGTGGGAAATATTATTGAGAAGTTTGCGGAATGCGGTAATGATAACATTATTTTATGTGAGCGCGGCACATGTCATGGCTACGATAACCTTGTTGTCGATATGCTTGGTTTTGGTGTAATGAAAAAATCATCTCAAGGTTCACCGATTATTTTTGATGTGACCCATTCTCTTCAGATGCGAGATCCTTCTGGAGCTGCATCAGGCGGACGTCGTGAGCAGACAGTTGAACTGGCTAAAGCAGGCTTGGCGACGGGGATAGCAGGGTTATTTATTGAAGCTCACCCAGACCCTGATAATGCGAAATGCGATGGGCCTTCAGCGTTACCACTCGACAAACTTGAACCGTTCTTAGTACAAATGAAATCGTTGGATGATTTAATTAAAAGCTTTAAGCCTATCGATATCCAATAATTGATTTGATATCAGATAATTAAATTTCTTATCGAATTTAAAAGCACAGACTGAGGTGACTCATCTGTGCTTTTTTCTGAATAGAATTTTCATAAAGTGCTTTTCACAGCAAATAGAGTTGCTTACACTGGTTTATTAAAGTAATTACTCTCATTTAATTATAGCGCTAAAATGTCGGCGTAAGGAAAAGGAAGTTGCATGAATAAGGTATTCAAAATAAGTGCGATCACGGCGTTACTCGCATCAGCAATTACAGGATGTACTAGTACTCCAGAACATATGTGGGAGCCTGATACTACCTATCAACTAACAGTTCTGCATACTAATGACCATCATGGCCGCTTTTGGCAGAACCGCCATGGCGAGTACGGTATGGCAGCTCGTAAGACATTGATCGATCAAGTTAGATCAGAAGTTGAAGCGGCGGGTGGCAGTGTCTTGTTGTTTTCTGGTGGCGATATTAACACCGGTGTTCCTGAATCCGATCTTCAAGATGCCGAACCTGATTTTAAAGGTATGAGTCTGATTGGGTATGACGCAATGGCGTTAGGTAATCACGAATTTGATAACCCATTATCAGTATTAGAAAAACAACGTTCGTGGGCAAACTTCCCAATGTTATCTGCCAATATCTATGACAAGGCAACCGGCGAACGCTTGTTTAAGCCTTATGAGATATTCGACAAGCAAGGGGTTAAAATTGCCGTTATTGGGTTGACGACGGAAGACACGGCTAAAATTGGTAACCCTGAATTTATTAGTGGCTTAGAGTTTCGCGATCCTAAAGTAGCAGCTAAAGAAGTTATTGAAGAACTTGAAGCGAATGAAAAGCCAGATCTTATTTTTGCAGTAACCCATATGGGACACTACCAAAATGGTCAATTTGGTGTAAACGCTCCGGGTGATGTGACTCTTGCTCGCTCGTTGCCAAACGGTGCATTGGATATGATTGTTGGCGGTCACTCTCAAGACCCAGTGTGTATGGCAAGTGAAAACGTTGCTGATCCAAATTTTAAGGCGGGACAAACTTGTGTTCCTGATATGCAAAATGGAACCTACATCGTTCAAGCCCACGAATGGGGTAAGTATGTCGGCCGTGCAGATTATGAATTCCGCAATGGCGAGCTGTCTTTGGTCAATTACGACCTAATTCCGGTCAACTTGAAGAAGAAAATCAAAGTTGACGGTGAGTCTAAACGCGTTCTTATTCAAGACGAAATTGAGCAAGACTTAGAATTACTTGGATTTTTAACGCCGTATCAAGAAAAAGGGCAAGCTGAACTTGGGAATAAAGTTGCTGAAATAGATGGAAAATTGGAGGGCGATCGTAATGTTGTTCGCTTCTCTCAAACCAATTTAGGTCGCTTAATTGCTCGTGCTCAGCAGGAAAGATCGAAAGCCGATTTCGGTGTAATGAACTCTGGTGGAGTGCGTGATTCGATTGAAGAAGGGGATGTGACGTATAAAGATGTCCTTAAGGTTCAGCCGTTTGCTAACCAAATTACTTACGTTGATATGAGTGGACAAGAGGTTCTCGATTATCTTAATGTCGTTGCCATTAAACCTGTCGACACCGGAGCATATCCTCAATTTTATGGCATTGGTATGACGGTTACAGCTACTGGCGTTAGTGATGTTAAGGTTCAAGGCGAGCCGCTAGACTTGACTAAACAGTACCGCTTCTCGATTCCTAGCTTTAACGCAGCCGGAGGTGATGGTTATCCTAAGCTAACCTCGCACGCTGGTTATGTTAATACTGGGTTTGTCGACGCAGAAGTGCTGAAACAATACCTCGAGTCACACTCTCCAATTCAAGTTTCTGATTACGAGCCTCAAGGTGAGATGACTTACAACTGGTAAGGTAAATAGTTAGAGTAAGAGAGTTCAGAGTGGTGGCGAAAGTCCCACTCTGATTTTTTATAGGAGCACATCATGACCCCCGCAATTAATCTCGCGAAAAAGAAGAAAATAGCATTCAATGTTCTTCAATATAACCATGACCCCAAGCATTCAAGTTATGGTTTGGAGGCTGCTGAGGTGTTGGGGCTTGATCCAAAAAGGGTATTTAAAACCTTACTATTTGCACTAAATGGTGAGCCAAAGCGCTTGGCTGTGGCCATTATTCCCGTCGAGCAAAAACTCAACCTTAAACTTGCGGCAAAAGCTGCAGGTGGCAAAAAAGCGGAGATGGCTGACCCAATCATTGCTCAGAGCGTCACCGGCTATGTGCTTGGTGGTATTAGCCCGCTCGGACAGAAGAAGCGTTTGCCGACGTTCATTCATTCAACGGCCACTGAATTTGAGAGTATTTGTGTTAGTGCGGGTAAACGGGGTTTAGAAATTGAGCTTTCGGCAAATGACTTAGCGACCTTGGTTCAAGGATCTTTTGTCGATCTGTGCCTTTAGTAAGACCAAAAAAGGCCCTTAACGTTAAGGGCCATCATAAAAATAAATTATTTCTGGTTATTACTCTAATTACAGAGCGTTACTCTTCAATTTGAGCATTATCAACAACGTGGTTTTCACCGATATCATCAGGTAGCACAAGATTTAGAACAATCGCAACGATACCGCATAAACTCACACCTTGTAGGTTGAAGTCACCGACTCCAAACGCCATCCCACCGATACCAAACACCAATGTCACAGCAACAATTACTAAGTTACGAGATTTGTGCAGGTCGACATTATTTTTGATCAGTGAGTTGAGACCGACTGCGGCAATAGAACCGAATAGCAAAATCATAATCCCACCCATTACTGGTGTTGGTACTGTTTGCAATATTGCTCCTAGTTTACCCACTAACGCTAGGACGATGGCACAGATAGCAGCCCAAGTCATAATGACAGGGTTAAAGGCTTTAGTTAGCATTACGGCACCCGTTACTTCACTGTATGTCGTATTCGGTGGCGCACCGAGAAAAGCGGCAGCCATTGTTGCAACACCGTCGCCAGCAATAGTGCGGTGTAAGCCAGGTTTTTTCAGGTAATTTTTACCGGTTACATTCGAAATCGACAGAATATCTCCGACGTGTTCGACAGCAGGTGCAATAGCGACTGGAATCATAAACAGAATGGCATTGATGTTAAATTCTGGGAAAGTAAAGTTTGGAATTGCAAACCAAGCTGCTTGCGTAACAGGCTCAAAATTAACCACACCGAAAACTAAACTTAAAAGGTAACCTGCGACAATACCGCCGCAAATAGGAAGTAACCTCAACATGCCTTTGGCAAATATACTAATAAATATTGTGGTTAAGAGAGAAACAACAGAAATCCACAAAGCGATGTCGCCTTCAACGAGTTGAACCGACCCATCACTCGTTTTACCTAATGCCATATTTACTGCAACGGGTGCTAACCCTAAACCGATGACCATGATGATTGGCCCCACAACAACTGGAGGCAATAGTTTGTGGATAAATCCTTCACCTTTTAATTTAATCATGCCACCAAGAACGACATATATAAGGCCAGCGGCAACTAAGCCTCCCATTGTGGCGGCAACACCCCAAGTTTGTGTTCCGTACATAATGGGAGCGATAAAAGCGAATGAGGATGCTAAAAAAATGGGAACCGTGCGACGCGTTATAAATTGAAATAAGAGAGTACCTAAACCGGCGCCGAATAGAGCGACATTAGGATCAAGACCTGTCAGTAATGGAACGAGAACTAAGGAACCAAATGCAACAAATAGCATCTGAAATCCCATGAGAGTGTTTTTCATTATTTTCCCCAAGTAAGCAAATTTCACGAATAGTATCATTACTTTTAAGGGCTTCTATTATTCTGTCTCAAATATTTTACGAATTGAATGAGGGAAATGACATACATGATATGGCGAAGGAGCGAAGTTGTTCTATTTGTTTGCGGTTTCTAGTCTATTTCGGCCATTATGTTTAGCTTTATATAATGCTTGATCTGAAGATGAGTACAGTAGATCGACGGTTGAATTCTTGTTGGTGAGTTTAGAAAGACCAATACTAATGGTGAGCTTAATTTCGATGCCATCGAAAATAAAAGTATGCTGGCTGATGGCTAATCGGAGCTCATTTAGAGCATTGATAGCGTCTTCCATTGAAATATTTGTCATTAAGATTGAAAACTCTTCGCCGCCCATACGCCCTACTAAATTAGGAGCCTTAAAATAATCAGAGCATTTCTCAGCAACGTTTTTCAGTATTCTATCCCCAATTGGATGGCCGTATTTATCGTTGATGCTTTTAAAGTGGTCTAGATCTATTAGAGCCATAAACAACTGAGTATTATTTTGTTTTGCTCGAACGATTTCACCTTGAGTAGAAGATAAGAAATAGCGTCGGTTATACAAACCGGTTAAGCCATCTTCATTGGCTAACTGGTTGAGTTTATTCTCCAGATCCACTCGACGAGCAATTTCTTGCTCAAGATAAGCTCGTTCGTTGATAAGCTCCATATTTTGTCGATTAAATTTCTCCGTGTATCGAGCTCGATAGTATTCAAGCCAACAAGTGATCAATAGTATGGTGAGATAACTTGCGGCAAATCTTATTTCAAAATTCACAGAAGCAGCGGAATCAATATCCTTATCTAATAGCACACCAATGAGAATAGAGGCTAGCAGTAGCAGACTCCAACGAACTCCAACTCGATTTCCAAATAGAAAAATACTTATTAAAGGGTATGTGTAGCACCATAAAATTTGCCCTTGGCTCAAATCACTCCAAACAGTGATGAGAAAGAGCATTAATAAATATAAGAAATTATTAAAGTGATAAATGTAGGTTAGATTTAGTTTTCTTATGATGCCGATGATGCTGACAATCATACAAAATGCAAAAATACCAGACACTGTGGCAATATGCACATTGTCTATTAATACGTTTTTGATGATGAAACCAACAGTAATAGGCGTCGATAATACAATCAGCCATATATAGTGGTTTAGGCGAAGCTTGTCGTTCGTACTGGCACAATTACACCGTGCAACAAGACGATCGACCACTTTTTGACCTTGGGTTAAAAGTGACAGCATTAAATAACAACCCTAATCTAAACGTATTGGTATATGGCTGAAACAATAGCCATATAAGTAATACCATTAACTATAGTAGAATTATATGGTTAGCGTAATAACTCAAAAATTAAATTTGAACTAGAGTCCGCTATTTTAATGAATGATGTCTGTTATTACGTCGAGTCGTCTAGGGTTTGTTAGTGAACAAAGCCTTCTCATTTTTCTCGACCTGAGACAGCTTGGTGAGTTTTAATCCCAATTCTCTTCCTCGATGGCGTGCATAATAGATATTCGCGACAAAACTTAATGACGTTAGAAGTAATTCTACAAATGCCAGTAGACGTTCGCCTTCATCGAGGTAAATCATACTTAAGGCGTGGAGAAAATAGAGCATTAATACAAAATTTGCCCATGCGTGTGTATAAGGCTTACCTTTAATTATTCCGATTAAAGGAAATAGTAAAGGAATCAACCATGCGATTGCGATACCCCATGGCGATATTTGTTGATGTGGGGCTAACCATAAGTGCCATAAAATGACCCATAGTGTTAATCCTAAATAGGATGTTAACGCGAGTATCCGCCATGCTTTGGTTTTATCTGACATCGGTATCACTATGTACTTCCCTGTAATTTTAGGGTTATGTTGGCCAAACGTTTCCCTAGTTGTTGAGCTAAGTTTCGCTCATGTTGATCTAAACTTTCGTTACCATTGTCTAAACTACTTGCCCCATAAGGTGTACCACCGGTTTGGGTTAAATGAAGACTTGGTTCACTGTATGGAATGCCGAGTATGATCATACCATGGTGTAGAAGTGGCAATTGCATACTAAGCAAGCAACTCTCTTGCCCACCATGTAAGGAAGAGGACGATGTAAACACAGCGGCAGGTTTATCAATGAGATCGCCACTAAGCCAAAGAGATGATGTGCTATCCCAAAAGTGCTTCATCGGTGCAGCCATATTACCAAACCAAACAGGGCTACCCATTGCCAACCCAGAACAGTTTTTTAGCTCATCGAGTGTGGCCGGTGGATCAAACTCATCCTTTCCATTTGAGTCAATATCCGCAACGGTTCTAAGTGCCGCGCGACACCCCTCAACAGACTCGATTCCTCGAGCAATGTGACGAGCCAGTTGGCGCGTGGAACCGTGGCGGCTAAAGTAGACCACTAATATGGTGTGACTCATAAAATCTCTAGAACACTTTCAGGCGGTCGGCCAATACGAGCTTGTCCCTGACTGACAACGATAGGTCGCTCAATTAACCTTGGATGTGACACCATTGCGTTGAATAGATCGGCATCACTAATTGTGGAATCTTTTAAATTAAGTTCCTGATATTCTTTTTCTTTGGTTCTCATCATATCTCGAACTTGAGTTAATCCAAGTTGTTGATAAATAGTCTGAAGTTGCTCAACCGTTAACGGAGTATCAAGATAAGTGATGATTTCCGGTGCAATGTCTCGGGCTTGCAATAACGTTAAGGTTTCACGGCTCTTTGAACATCTTGGGTTATGATAAATAGTCACGGACATAGATATTGCCTCTTATCGTATTGTTCATTATTAGTGGTTAATTCTTCAACGTAGAATAGTGTTCACGTTGGATTAATAGTTGGTCTATTCGAGCATCGTAACGTGCTTGAGTTAGACTACCTAGTTCGGTCAACTGACTCGCCTTAGTATAATACTGTATCGCTTTATTCCAATCAGCTTTTAGTGCAAAAAGTTCAGCGCGAGAGGCCAACTCTTCTTTTTCATTTCCTAAATGGTTATTGGCTTCAGCCAAAAGTTGCCATCCGATTGTGCTATTAGGGTCATCGTGGGTGTAGCGTTGTAATAGTTTAGCGGCTTCTTTGTAGTTTTTCTTTTGCATCAACACGTTAGCTAAATTTACTGTCAAGACGTTATTTTTTGGTGATTGAAGTAGGGCTCGATTAAGCATTTGAATGGCTTGGTCGTATTTTTCTTCAGCAATGTATACATCGCTGATGGCATCAAGGTAAAAATGATTGCTTGGGTCGTTACTAAGCAGTTTTTTTAATATTGCTTCTGCTTGTTCGGTTTTTTTTGTATTGAGATAGACCAAGGCTTCACCGTAGGCCGATGCGGTTGATAACTGTGCTTGATTCTTTTTTTTCTGCCTAGCGAGCCAATCTAAGGCGTTCGTTGTGTTTAACCCTGAATATCGCACGACTACACGGGCTCGAGCCAACTGAAATTGCAGGGACAGCGGTGGATTTGTTTGCGGATAATTCGCCGATCTTGATCGGCTATCGGTGATGCGAGAGTCCGGCAAGGGGTGTGTCAGCAACATTGCCGGTAACGTACTTGAGTAGCGGTATTCATCGGATAACCGTCCAAAGAAGGTTGGCATTGCTTGAGGAGAAAATCCGGCTTTTGCAAGTGTGTCTATCCCAAAGCGATCCGCTTCTTTTTCATTTGCTCTGGTATAGTTGATAGCACTTTGCATTGAGCCTGCTGTAGTGGCAGTAAGCGCGGCAACACCGACCTGTGGAGCGGCAATAGCGAGTAACAAAGACCCTGCAAGAGCAGCCATAGTTGTTGCAGAACGGTTAGCTTGGCTTTCCATACTCCGAGCAAGGTGACGTTGAGTGACGTGTGCGATTTCGTGAGCCATCACCGAGGCGAGTTCACTCTCTGAACGCGTATAGCGAAACAGTCCAGTATGCAGTGCGACGTAACCGCCAAAGAAAGCATAAGCGTTAAGCTCGTTGTTTCGAACCAAGATAAATGTGAATGGCGTTTTGACATCGTCTGCATTAGCCACCAACTTATGGCCAAGTGTTGATATATATTCAGATAGAACCGGATCTTCTATTAGTGGTTGATTGCCACGTAGAACTCTCATATAGGCATCACCGTATAAGCGTTCTTGATCGATCGTCAGTGTCGAACTGGCGACGGTTCCAATATCAGGTAAGTCTATATCATTTGATGCATGGAGTGGTTGAAGTAAACTCGCTGCAACTAACATTGAACAGACCGAATGTTTCAGCTTCATCATTGACCTTAAAAGATGGTTTGAGACTAACGCTAGTCAGACAGAGGGAATCATTAATGGTTTCATTTTCTTACGTTTGGTTTACGATAATCGATTGTTACAAAGTGATAAATGAAATTCTGTTTAATCATAGCTGCAATATCGATAATGTGTGGCGTGCAGATTAAAACGATATACAATACTCAAATATTCAACTCAAAGAGACTGCATGAAGCCGGTAACCCTTGATTTACGAGAACAACGTTGCCCATTATCTCTTTTGCTCGTAAAAAGGGAGTTGAAGATGATACCAGAGGGAGAGAGTTTACGTATTTTGATTTGTGATGAAGCGTCATTTCGTGATATTCAAAGGTATCTTCAACGTGACTATGATTCTACACGTAGTAGAGTGGTAAGTGATGGCTTTCAAATTGACGTAACAAAGGAAGTGAATTAAATGTTCGAAATGCTAGTTCGGTGGTACAAACGGCGCTTTTCTGATCCCCATGCTGTGAGTTTATTTGCCATCCTGTTTGTTGGTTTCTTTACTATTTATTTCTTCGGTAGCTTGATAGCACCTCTCTTGGTTGCAATTGTCTTAGCTTACCTGCTTGAACGTCCTGTCGCGAAGATGGTGTCTTTTCAGGTTCCGAGAACGTTAGCTGTATTAATCGTGATGTTAATCTTTACTGGCGTTATGTTAATTGCCATATTCGGCCTCGTGCCTACGATTTGGCAGCAGGTTGGAAACTTGATTAACGATATACCGAGTATGTATAGCGAGTTACAAGCTAAAATCGTTGTTCTTCCTGAAAAGTACCCTGAACTTGCGAATCTTCAGATTGTTGAATCAATCATGACAAACGCGAAAAACCAGCTGATCTCTATGGGAGAAAGTGTGGTTAAAGGATCTCTTGCTTCCCTTGTTAGTATTGCGACTCTATCCATTTACTTAATACTGGTTCCACTGCTGATGTTCTTCCTTTTGAAGGACAAACGGCAGATGATGAAGTCAGTCAGTAACGTTATGCCAAAAAATCGAAAGCTTGCTGATAAAGTCTTAGTTGAAATGAATCAGCAGATTTCCAATTATATTAACGGAAAAGTGTTGGAAATATTGATTGTAGGTGGCGTTAGCTACATTACGTTTGCCATTCTTGATTTGCGATATTCAGTACTTTTAGCAGTTGCGGTTGGATTTTCAGTGCTGATTCCATACATTGGCGCGGCAGTAGTTACGGTTCCTGTTGCTATCGTCGGGTTATTTCAGTGGGGCATTACGCCAGACTTTTATTGGCTCTTAATTGCATACGGAATTATTCAAGCCCTTGATGGTAACGTATTAGTGCCCGTGTTGTTTTCCGAAGCGGTTAATCTTCATCCAGTTGCTATTATTGTCGCGGTATTGGTCTTTGGCGGCATGTGGGGATTTTTAGGTGTGTTCTTTGCTATTCCATTAGCGACATTAGTCAAAGCCGTCTGGACTGTTATTCCAAGTAATGACGACGAGCCTGAAACGGCCTAAAATCCTATTGATTAATTTATAAACTACGAAATTTAAGTCTATATTGTATATATAGGCTTAAAGTTATTGGCAATATTGCCGATATCTTAAAAGGTCATTTTATTGTGTGAATTTTTCCACATTTGGTGTTTTAAGAGGTCGTATGAAATTTAGTCACAAAATCGTTGCCGCGTCTTCCGTTCTATTGTTTACCACAGTTGCGCTATTGTCATTCCAGCAACAATATACCGTTAAAAATGAAATTGAGTCGATGGTTAATAGTAACGTCGAAGAAATGGTTGTTGGTATATCAAGGACCATGACAGCCAGCATCGACAGTAAAAAATCCCTTGCTCAATCTGTTGCGGATACATTAGCTCTCGCACCGAATGACCGAGAATATGTAAGTAACATATTAGAAACCCCTCAAATTAAGAGCAGTTTCCTTGGAGCCGGGTTGGGCTATCAATCTGATGGTCGAGTGGTTGAAAACTTTGATAACTGGACTCCTGGAGATGATTACGATCCTCGTCAGCGCCCTTGGTATATTGATGCTAAGCAGAAAGGTAGCATAATGCTGACTCAGCCTTATATGGATGCTGCCTCAAATCAGATGATTACGTCCATTGGTGTACCAGTGAGTGATAAAGGTTCTTTTACTGGTGTAATGTTCTTCGATATGGACCTTTCAAGTTTATCTGAACTCGTTAACTCAACCACGATGTTTGATTCGAGTTACTTGTTTATTGTTACTAAAAATGGCATCACAATTGCTCACCCTGACCAAGAAAAAAATGGGCAAGAGTTGTCGAGCTATTTACCACAATTGCAAATAAAAGAAGGCATGCAGACGGTCGAAGTCGATGGGGAGACCTATCTTGTAGATATCACTTTGGCCTCGAGTGAAGGTTGGTATGTTGCTGCGGTTGTGAATGAATCAGTAGCGTTCAGTACGTTGGACGCGTTGAAAACCAGTTCTATCATCTACACTTTAGTTGGCTTTGTATTAAGTGTGATTGCGCTAATGTTTTTGCTGAATGTTCTAATGAAACCTTTAGGCGCATTAAATCGGGCAATCAAAGATGTGGCATCGGGTGAGGGTGATTTAACCAAACGTTTAGACACCAATACAGATCAAGAGTTTTCGGAGTTGGCTCAGGCATTCAATGAATTTACTCAATCACTACAAGGACGAATTCGTCAATCAAAAGAAATTAGTGGAGAGCTGCATATCGGAGCCGATACCATTTTAGATAGCTCAGAAACATCGGCTAAAGCGGTGGACTCTCAAATGTATGAGCTAGAGCAGTTGGCGACCGCAATGAATGAAATGTCGGTCACGGCTTCGGAAGTCGCGGGGCATGCTCAACAAGCTGCTGATGCTGCTAAATTAGCGGATGATGCGACGATTGAAGGCGAGAAAATGGTAGAGACAACGACCAACTCAATCTCGACTTTATCAGAGCGAATCGAACAAGCAGTACAACAGGTTAAAGGTTTGGAAAGTGCAACGACAGACATAGAAACTGTGCTAAAGGTGATTAATGATATTGCCGATCAAACCAACTTATTAGCACTGAATGCTGCGATAGAAGCGGCGCGAGCAGGTGAATCTGGACGAGGCTTTGCTGTGGTAGCAGACGAAGTACGGACGTTAGCTTCCCGAACTCAGGAATCTACGACGGAAATTAAATCGATGATCGAACAGCTACAACAGGGATCGTCAGCGGTATCGTTAGCTATGTTGGATAGTCAAACCACAGTTTCAGAAGCGGTCGAACACTCTGCCGAGGCCGATCGAGCTCTTGTGAGCATTCGTGAGTCAATTAGTCAAATCAGTGATATGAATATTCAAATTGCGTCAGCAGCAGAAGAACAAAATGCTGTGGCCGAAGAAATTAACGCAAACACAGTGAAGATAAAAGATATTGGTACTCAAGTGAGTGTTCAAGCCAATGATGTTGCTCAAGCTATTCAATCTCAGGTAAATCAAGTTCGCGAGCAAGAAAAATTACTCAACACCTTTGTTGTGTGATGATTGTTCGCCTTTGATATATCATCCTAAGTGTGGGGTTATGCCTAAACTAAAAAACGCCAGTCTTGGCGTTTTTTATTATTTCTTTTCCATGAATCGTGGTGGTGGAACGCGTAACAGGGATTATTGATTTAAATAATCCAACACCACTTGATGATGGTCTTTGGTTTTAAACTTGTTAAATACATGTTCAATCATGCCATTTTCATCAATTAAAAAGCTGATTCTATGTAAACCATCGTAGACTTTTCCCATAAATTTCTTCTCGCCCCAAACGCCAAAGGCTTCGGCAACTTGGTGATCTTCATCTGAAAGTAGTGTGAAATTAAGGTTGTCGCGTTCAATAAATTTACCCAAACGCTTTACAGGATCAATGCTGACACCAAGGACAACGACATTTTTATCGTCTAGTTGCTGTTTAACATCTCTCATTCCTTGAGCTTGCACCGTACATCCCGGTGTCATGGCCTTAGGGTAAAAGTAAAACACGACCTTTTTTCCTTGAAAGTCAGATAAACTGACGGTATTGCCATCTTGATCTAATAGGGAAAAATTTGGGCAAGCAGCCCCAGCGGTTAAGGTGTTCATTTTGGCTTCCTTTTTAATAACTCAATTGAGCTAGTTGCTCTTCTTTATTTCTGATTAATCTTATCACAGCTTGAGCCGAGAGTTTCAGATGGGATAAGGGAATATTTATGTTTAAAAAGCACAAACAATCAAATGAGTGCAGTATGGCTTGGTTTAATATATCGGAAACGACAACAGGGAAGAGATATGAAGTACTTAAGCAAAATTCAGAAAGGCGTTGATTACATTGAGGATAACTTAGACAAGCCTCTCGACCTAAAGTCTGTTTCAGCGCATGCCAATATGAGTCACTGGCATTTTCAACGTATTTTTAAAGGCTTGACGAATGAAACATTAAAATCGTATGTGCGCTCAAGGCGCATTGCAAACTCGATGGACAGTTTATATAACAAAAACTTGTCGATCTTGGATGTGGCCATCGCATCTGGTTTTGAGTCTCATGAGGCTTATACCCGAGCATTTAAAAAATTATTTGGCTATTCACCGAGTGAATATCGTGAACGTTCGAGCCAATCATTGATTATGAAGAAGGCACGCTTTGATAACGAATATCTTAAAAACCTAAACCAAAATTTAACCTTAGAACCTAGAATTTACACGTCTCAGTTGAAGCAACTTGTTGGCACTAAGATTGAAGTTATTGGAATCGAGTCTGAAAAAACGAATATAGCCGAGAAACTTCCGAGTCTATGGCAGAGTTTTATTCCGAGACTAGCTGAGATCGAGAATCAAATTGAAGGAACTTGCTACGGAATTATTAGCGTAGAAGAAAACAAAGAGGGAGAGCAGAAATTGTTCTATACCTCTTGTGTTGAAGTATCAGAAATCGCATCTTTGCCAGAGGGGATGATTAGTCTTACGTTACCTGAGCAAAGATATGCTGAGTTTAAGCACAAAGGTCAGGTCAACACCGAGCATTTTAACCAAACCATAAGCTACATCTATTCTAGTTGGCTTTTGCGTTCAAACATGAAACACACATATGGACCAGATGTAGAAACTTACGGTCCAGAATTCCAATATCAGTCAGATAATTCAATCGTCTATTATGCATTACCGATAGACGCTATTTCGGCTTAGGAAAGCTTGTTTCATTATTTTATTAGTCCATGACTAAATTCGTCCATATTTCAGGGGTTTTGCTATGCCTTATGTTGAACTTGTTGCCATATTAGCAGTTTGCCAATTTTTATTTTTTGGTGCGATGACAGGCCGTGCCCGAAAAAAGACGGGCTTATTAGCCCCTGCGATTATCGGTGCGCCTGAGTTTGAACGGATGTATCGCGTACAAATGAATACATTAGAGTTATTGGTGGCATTTCTTCCTGCTTTATTTATCGCAGGAAAGCATCAAGATCCCATTTGGATGGCGGTTCTCGGAAGTTTTTACATCGTGGGGCGATTTATTTATTGGCAGGCTTATGTTAAAGCTCCAGCATCACGAGGAATCGGATTTATGTTGAGTCTAGTACCAACGTTATTACTCTGTGTTTTTGCGCTGTGTGGTGTATTAAGAGCACTTTAACTTTACGTCTTTAAGGATAAAATAATGATAACGTTATACGGTTTTGGCCCTAATCTAAATATCATAGACCCGAGTCCTTTTGTATTAAAAACGCATTTTTTACTTAAGGAATCCAAACTTGAATTTGACGTAAAAACTGGAACTAAGTACCTTCAAAAAGCCCCTAAAGGAAAGCTTCCTTTTATCGAAGATAATGGAAAAATTATTGCCGACAGTTTTTTTATCGAACGTTACCTTCGAGAAGAACGGAAATTTGATATCAATGCTCATTTAACTGATGAACAAAGTATGGCATCTGCTCTAATGTGTAGTGCATTAGAAGATCGTTTATATTGGTGTGTGGTTTATTTTCGTTGGGGTTATGAAAGTAATTGGCGAGTAATCAAAGACACTTTTTTTCAGATATGCCATTTCCTATGAACAAAATTATTCCCGCAGTGGCCAAGAAAGGAACTATGAAAGCACTTTATGGGCAGGGGATAGGACGACATTCACAAGAGGAAATATTACAAATAGCTGAGACACAGCTATCGGCATTGAATGAGTTCATTGGAGATAAGGCATATTTTTATAATGATAAATTGAGCTTAATTGACATTACCGCTTATTCAGTACTTGCTCAGATATTGCTAACGCCTTTACCTTCGCCTTTGGTTGAGCTTACCAAGCAACATAGTAATTTAGTACGATTCTGTAACGATATTCATCGCCAATACTATGCTTAAACCCAAATCGAGGGAATGTTGTTGGTTGATATGTCGGATTGTTCCATCAGTTAGATTTGTACAAAATAAAACGGAAAAGTGTAAGGATTTACATCATATCGGGCTCGACGATAAAAATTCAGCCAAATAAGTCAAATAAGCAGACGGTTTCGCTTGTTTTTTTTGACTTGCTTACAGTACCATGCAGGGAGTATCAACCTTGGGAGAAAGACATGTTTTCTGGAAGTATTGTTGCATTAATAACACCTTTTGATAGTGATGGCGAAGTAGATTACGCAAATCTCAAAAAACTCGTCGATTATCATGTTGAAGCAGGAACTGACGCGATTGTTTCTGTTGGGACAACTGGCGAATCTGCAACGCTGAGCAATGAAGAACATGTCAAAGTCGTATCGAAGACAGTTGAATTTGCCGATGATCGTATTCCTGTGATCGCGGGAACAGGGGCTAATGCCACCCATGAAGCGATTACTTTTACTCGTCTATTTAATAACACGGGTATTAAAGGGTGTCTGACTGTAACGCCTTATTATAATAAACCTACTCAAGAAGGAATGTTTCAGCACTATAAAGCCATTGCTAATGAAACGGATATTCCTCAGATTCTTTACAATGTTCCTGGTAGAACCGCGGTAGATTTGTTACCTGAAACCGTTGCTCGTTTGTCTGAAATACCGGTTATCGTAGGAATCAAAGATGCAACGGGTGATGTAAGCCGAGTGAAAATACATCGTGAACTTTGTCGTGATGATTTTGTCCTATTTAGTGGTGATGACCTTACAGGGCTTGAATTTGTCAAGCAGGGCGGAAATGGTGTCATTTCTGTGACCAATAATATTGCTGCCAAAGATATGGCCGATATGATGCGTTTAGCATTAAGTGGTCAGTTTGCTGAAGCGGAAGCTATTAATCAGCGCCTGGAAACTCTTCACAAAAACTTATTTGTTGAATCTAGCCCAACCCCAGTTAAATGGGCGGCACATCAACTTGGTCTGATCGAATGCAGTGATTTACGTTTACCACTAATGCCATTAACAGAGTCATCTCAACCTATCGTTGCTGAAGCACTTAAACTTGCTGGTATTGAATAAATATCTCTGCTGATAGTTCATTTTCCGAGGGTTCATCCCTCGGTTTTTATTTGGGAGTATGAATGAAATTTTCTTATCAGCTAATGGGGATATCCATTGCTGCATTGCTACTAACGGCGTGTACTAAATCTCCACTTGAGCGCAATCAAGCGAAAGATGATTTTGAGTATCTAAATACACCAGAATTTACTCAGTGGCAGACAAGTGATGATGCGGTCGCTCAATCTTATCGTCAATTTATTATCCCACGTGGAAATTTCTCTGGTGAAGTTGGAGGCGATCTTGATATTCGTCCCCCTCTTCAGGTATTAGAATTAGTACCGGGAATGATTGTGGATGAAGAACCTCGTGCGGTTACGCTATGGACAGCAAGGCCAGAACAATCGGATCAGCTGTGGGCCATATTGAAGAGCGAGCTCAATAAACACAATGCAACGCTAGTTGATAATTCTGATCGAGACTTGATTGGTAAAAATGTGACTTGGGTTATTGGTAATGAAGAAGGCCAAGCTATCGCCGATTATCAATTTACACGTATTAATTTCGGTCGTCGCTCTGGTGTTCGAATTGAGATCACTCAGCTAACGAATGATTTGAATTTACCAAGCCAAGACTTTTTGCTCGATCGCTATGCAGCGGCTATGGCCAACTTGCTAACAACAAATTACGATGCACAATTGCGCGCTGAAACTAAACGCCAAGCACTACGTTTAGGGCAAAATATTGTCTTTACTATGGGGACAGATAGAAATGCATTGCCAATTATCGTTGCTCGTACACCGTTTGATATCGCTTGGCATCGAGTTCCAACTATGATTGAGCAGTTTGGTTTTACCGTCACGGGTAAAAGCCAGTCGCAAGGAGAGCTAACGGTATTTTATCGTCCAGCTGATCAAGAAGTTTGGGATAGCCATAAAATTGAACCACTGACGATCGATCGCGGTAAGTATCATTTATTATTTGGTGACTTAGGGAATAGAACTTCAATTAATATTACCGACACCGATGGAAAGCTTCTTACTGAAGAGCAGTTAAGTGAGTTTATTCCAATGCTTAGTGCGACATCAAACAGCACAAATTGATACACTGATAAAAGTGAAAAGGACGAGTGATTACTCGTCCTTTTTTTTGGTCGTTTTATCGCTGTGGTTATGCAATGTTTCCTGGTGCTTTTTATCTAATTCAATTAAACGGTTGAGTTCGTCATTGTTTTTGGGTTTAAATTTGTCGAGATTTTTTGGGGTAAAATAACGAAAAGCCGCAATATTACCGATTAAAAAACACATGATGATCGTTATGATGACCCAAGGAGAGGTAAGAAAGTCCATATTGCCCAACTACAATGAAATATTGAGAATATATTGATTGTATATACTTTCTAGTTTTTGTCTCACGATATCTTTTGCCAAAACGTGTTGCTGAGCGAGAGTTTTATCTAGAGTATCGATAGAAAACTGATTAAGGCAATTAGTGGCTGTTTTTCGATGGCTGATATGCCAAGGCTCGATACTCACCCCACCTAACTCTTTTCGATAAGGCAAAAAGAAACCAAATTGCTCTAAATTACATTCGAGCCATACAAAAAACTTAGCTTGATGTCCGGTTTGATACTCCCAGGGCTCTAGTTTTAAATTATGAGTACCTAAAGAGGTTTTACAATAGACATCAAAATCGGTGCCCCAATGATGACGAGTGGCACCAGGTAACGCCGACCATCGTAAGATTGCGTCGACTAATTGATGCTGAGAAAGTAAAGAGATGTCTAACGGGCGGCTTTGCTTATCTAATACAGGGAGTTCGCCAGTGCACTTTCGATTCCAAATCGACGCTTGGCGCCCAAAATCTCGAAAGCCACTAGCAATAGAACAGTTAAATCCAGCTTTATCGGCCGCATGAATTAAACGGCCGAGATCTTGATGAACATCTGGGTGAACTAACATTGAACTTGTGCCTATTTGCATCGGCGCAAGATGTGAATCGATTAGGCCACTAAGCTGTTCTGGAGTCATGGTTTAAACCAGTAAATGTTTTAGTACATTTTGGTACATATCGGTTAGCTTCTCAAGATCAGCGACATTTACGCACTCATTGACTTTATGGATCGTTGCATTAACCGGCCCTAATTCAACAACTTGAGACCCCATTTGAGCAATGAAACGCCCATCTGATGTCCCGCCTGTTGTAAGCAGTTCTGGGGCTTTGTGGTTAACATCAGTTACTGCGTTCACAACAGCGTCAAGTAGACTTCCTGCATCCGTTAAGAATGGTTGACCGTTGATTGTCCACTTTAGATCGTAATCTAGACCATGCGCATCTAATGTTGAATGAACACGACGTTGAATCTCTTCATGGGTTAGCTCAGTGCTAAACCGGAAATTAAACTGAACATCGAGCTCCCCAGGAATGACATTCGAAGCACCAGTGCCACTATTCATATTTGGGATTTGAAAGCTTGTTGGTGGGAAGAAAGCATTACCGTCATCCCATTTCGTTGCTGCAAGTTCAGATAACGCAGGCATAGCTTGGTGAACCGGGTTTCTTGCTAAGTGTGGGTAAGCAACGTGTCCTTGAATGCCTTTAACGTGAAGATCACCGGTTAATGATCCGCGACGACCATTTTTAACCACATCACCGACAGCATTTGTACTTGATGGTTCACCCACAATACACATGTCAATAATTTCGTCTCTGGCCATTAGTGTATCAACAACACGAGTCGTACCGTTGATAAATGGGCCTTCTTCATCAGAGGTAATTAAGAATGAGATCGAACCTTTATGGTCGGGATGCAGTTCAACAAATCGCTCTACGGCAACCAGCATACAAGCCAATGAACCTTTCATATCCGCTGCGCCACGGCCGTGAAGGTGACCATCGATAACCGTTGGTTCGAAAGGTGGAGTGTGCCACTGTTCTAATCGGCCGGCAGGGACAACATCAGTATGTCCCGCGAAGGTAAATAAAGGCGCTTCTGTACCACGACGAGCCCAGAAGTTGGTCGTATCTTCAAACACCATCACTTCAATTTCAAAACCTAATGCTTTGAGACGTTCGATCATTACTTCTTGGCAGCCAGCGTCTTCTGGAGTGACCGATTGACGGCTAATCAAATCCTTTGCAAGTGCCAGTACGGGACTGTCTGTCATTATTTAATCCTATATTCTTTTTCGATTCTATATTAACTAAAAAGTTAAAAGCTAAGAGCTAAAAATTGCAGCGTATTGTTCAGCTTTAAACCCTATGTTTAATGCGCCTTTAGTTGCTAGCACTGGGCGCTTTATCATGGCTGGGTATTCTACTAGAAGATCGATTATTGTGGTGTCATTTATTGACTCTTTTTGTTCATCACTTAATTGACGATAGGTTGTGCCACGTTTATTAAGCACATTTTCCCACCCTAATTGCTGGCAAAATTGCACAACTAATTCATTATCAATTCCATCTTTACGAAAGTTGTGAAAAGTGTAATCAACCTGATGTTCATCAAGCCACTTCTTGGCTTTCTTAATCGTATCGCAGTTTGGGATACCGTATAGGACTGTGCTCATTATGATGGTCTCTTGTGTTCGATTGATGAAAACTATGAATCCTATCAGGAACGAGAGATGAGGACAAAACAGGAATGGTGAGAGCTTTCGGTAATCTAACTTGGTAATTCATAACTAAGTTGGTGCGAGTTATTGATCTCTTGATCAAACGCAACACACAAAATGCCAAAACATAAATAATAAATCGATATAGAATTAGGAGGTATCGATGGAACTAAGTCCTGTTTTCGCAAGGCGATTGTATCTTGCGTATTTGGTTGAACATATTGAACGCCCTAATGTTCCCAAATTGATAGAAATTACGGGGTGGCCACGTAGAACTATTCAGGATGTATTAAAAGCACTTCCGGGAATTGGTATCGAATTAATGTTCATTCAAGATGGGCGTCGCCATAATGATGGTTATTATCAATTGTCTGATTGGGGACCATTCGACAGCCAATGGGTATTAGATAAGCAAAATGATATTGCATCCAGTTTAGGACGTTGATTTCTTACATTGAATTTACGTCCAAAACTGACGGTTGATACACCCACTATTTTACGTAAATAAACGCAATAAAACCAATCCAACTGATTAACAACAATACCCAAGGTAGCTTTGGTGATGTTTGTGGTTCAGGTGTTGGCAGGTGATTTTGCTCGGGAAGAGAAGATGATTTACTAATCTTCTCTTTTTGTTGTTTCTTTCTTTCCTTATCAGCCTGGCGTTGTTTTTCTTTTTGTTGCTTTTTGTATAGTGCAATGCCATGTTCAATACCCTGAGCAATCAATTTCGTTTGATCTTTGGTTTGCCCTGGTTTTTGAGTTGCTTTGGCTAGCTTTAAGGCCTCTTGCTGAGTTTGTGGTGACACTGTTTTTTTATTCATCGCGGATTATACTGTTTTCAGAGGTTATCTAACACTTTACCATATTGGTTTAGGTGGGCACCTGTAAATTACGTAATAATGATAGTGTAATGTGTATATAGTTTTCATTTTACTTGGTTTTTGTCGGTGACAACTAGCCTAGTATATTAAGTAATCAAATTGAGTTAGAAATAAAAGTAAGTAGGAAAAATACCTACCGATTTCAAAGTGGATAGAGGATTTATAATGTTGTGTCAAAGTGCCATTTTACCGGAAGCGGAACCTTTTGCGCTCTATACGCTGTTTAAGATCAAGAGTGAACCGAACTTGGTTTTAGAGCATTTAAAAAAATTACCAAAAATTGTCGATGAATTAAATCAAGCTCAACCAGGCGCGAAGCTTACCTTATCGATAGCCTTTACTTCTCAATTCTGGGCTCAGTGTGACGTGGCGATGCCAACTGAATTGGTTGAGTTTCAGCCTTTAGGTGAAGGTGATATCTATGCTCCTGCGACCGATGTTGATTTTATTATTCATGCTCACAGTGCTCGTCATGATTTACTATTCTACTTCTTACGTAAATTCGTATGTGAAGTAGAAAGCCATATTGAGTTTGTTGATGAAAGCTATGGTTTCCGATATTTAGATGCTCGCGACACCAACGGCTTTATTGATGGTACCGAGAACCCAGAAAATGAAGAACGTAAAGATGTTGCGATTATTCCAGACGGTGAATTTTCTGGTGGTAGCTACGTCATGTTGCAGCGTTTCGTTCACAATTTACCTGCTTGGGAGCGCCTTAATATTTCGGCCCAAGAAAAAGTCATTGGTCGGACAAAGCCTGACTCAATCGAATTGGATAATGTCCCTGCGAACTCGCATGTTGGTCGTGTGGACATTAAAAAAGAAGGTGTGGCACTAAAGATTGTTCGTCATAGTTTGCCGTACGGATCGGTGAGTGGCGATCATGGCTTGGTGTTTATTGCTTACTGCAATACGTTATCGAATTTCCAAGATATGCTGCACAGTATGTACGGCATGACCGACGGGAAAACCGACAGTATGTTGCGCTTCACTAAAGCCGTAACTGGCGTTTTTGCTTTTGCACCATCTCAAGAAATGCTTCAGGCTCTGACTCTTAAATAGGTTTAGCATCATAATGTTAACGATAGTCGTGATAACATTGGTGACGATTTAGAATTAATAGAATAAAAAATGGCGCGTCTTAGTAGGACGCGCCATTTTTATTGCTTAGAGTCATTTACTGCAACGCATTATCGCATTTTGAATATCTCTTTATGAAATTGCTGCTTTGGAAGTCCTGATTTTTCAAAATAGGTTTGCAGCTGCTGCCCAAAACCTTCAGGCCCACAGAAGCAAACATCGAACGTTTTACCTGCCATGGTTTGCTCTATTTTACTGCCATCTAAAATCTGATTGTTTTCAGCATCGAACAGGTGTAACTCAACAAATTTAATCTTATTAAGGATAGCGAGCATTTCTTTCTCGAAATACGCCTCTTTTTTGGAGTTAACGCAATAGAATAGGTCTATTTTCGTGTAGCGATTGGGTTGGTTGTTCTTTTGATTTTGTAACCAGTAAAGGCGAGAAACGAAAGGTACAATCCCAATTCCAGCCCCAATCCAAACCTGATTCTCTGCTTGAGGAATTTGAAAATGACCATAGCTACCTTCAATTGTTACCTGTTGACCAACTTCTAATTTATTGACCAACACAGTGGTATAGTCACCCAATGCTTTAATACCAAATTCAACCTGTTTTGATTGGTCATCATAATTCAAAATAGAAAATGGATGAGGCGCTTCACCATCATGAAAATTTAGATAGGCAAATTGTCCCTCTTTATATTGAATTGGAGAGTCAAGCTTTACGCTAAAGCGAACAATGGCATTTTCGTTGTCACCAGCACCAAACTTTTCAACGCTCGACACAGTTCCTTCTGATTTATTAGCTTGTCCAATTTTCCTTGAGAGAGATAAGTATGAGCACCAAACTCCTACAATAGAAAACAGCGTAATGGCGATATTGAAAGGCGTAGACGCTGTGGTCCAGTCGAGTAGCAATGCTGAATGAAATGCTCCGGCAATCACAAGGATACCACCCAATTTATGGGTGAATTTGAATTTTTTGTAGCTGATGGCTTGAACCAAGCTAATGACACAGAAGATAACAAAGACCTTGAATGAAATATCACCAACTTGTTCAGCGACACCATGCCAATTAATTCCTTCAATAGTTGGACGATCACCTCGATTTGGAGGTGAAAGGAAACCTAGATCTGTAAGCCAATGAGCACTCTCTATCGTTGCCCAATGTAAAATAAGGGCGACTAGGGCACCAATACCTAATTGTTTATGTATGGCGTAGCCTTTATCCAATCCGCGAACGATGGATTCAACCCACTGAAATCGAGAAGCTATCAAAACGGCAGTACACATATAGCTAAAGCCCAACATACCTGTGAGCATTGTTAATTGATGTCTCCAGAAGATAAATTCACCAAACTGATCGTAGCCAACCAGAAGGGAGGGCAGCCAGAGTAAAAAGAGGATGATAGTTATTCGAAACATAATAGCTCACTGTATAAAATTGATGGGCGATGGAATGGCGTAATAATAAGCAAAATTGGGGTAAATAGTAGTGAGTAGACGCATTCTTTGCATGGATTTACATATTTTTACGAATAAAAGAAAGGTACTAATTGACGCTGATCGACGTGTGATCCTTTCAATACCGAAAGTGCTTAAGTTTTTCTGATGTCGACCGATACCCTTGTTGAGAACAATTGTAAGGTAGATTATGACTATCACCGTTAATACCAACGTGCCTGCGTTGACGATTCAAAGACAGTTAACGAATTCAAGCGAGATGTTAAATCAAGCGCTTGAACGTTTGTCGTCTGGAAATCGGATTAACAGCGCGAAGGATGATGCGGCAGGGTTACAGATCTCAAATCGACTTCAATCACAAATGAGTGGTTTAGATGTCGCGGTGCGAAATGCTAACGATGGTATCTCTATCTTGCAAACCGCAGAAGGCAGTATGCAAGAGAGTACGCAATTGCTGCAACGGATGCGAGATCTTGCGCTTCAGTCGAGTAATGGTGCAAATAGCCAAGATGATCGACGGGCATTACAGCAAGAGATGTCCGCGTTAAATGATGAAATCAATCGTATCGCAGAAACGACGTCATTTGGTGGCAATAAACTGCTCAATGGTCAATATTCTAAAGCCGCATTCCAAATTGGTGCGAGTTCAGGGGAGGCGGTTCAAGTGTCACTCCAGAATATGCGCAGTGACAGTATCAATATGGGAGGCTTTAGCTACCAAGCTTCTGCAAAGGCTGATTCAACATGGCAAGTTTCTGCCGCAAATAGAAATTTGACTATAAGTTACCTAGATCGCCAAGGAAATCAGCAAGATATTTCCATTGATGCAAAAGTAGGTGATGATATTGAAGAGTTGGCGACCTATATCAATGGCCAAACGGATTCTGTTTCAGCGTCTGTGAATCAAGATGGTCAACTTCAGATTTATATGGCAGGGAAGGAAACTCAAGGAACCTTATCGTTTTCCGGTGGCTTAGCCTCTGAACTGCAAATAGGGGCGTTAGGTTATGAAGCCGTCGATAATATAGATATTACCGATGTCGGAGGCTCACAGCGGGCTGTCGCAATTCTAGATACTGCTCTTGAGTTTGTTGATCAACACCGCTCAGAAGTGGGGGCATTGCAAAATCGATTTGGTCATGCAATTACTAACCTTGAGAACGTCCATGAAAATCTTGCAGCATCGAATAGTCGTATAAAAGATGCAGATTACGCAAAAGAAACCACTCAGCTTCTTAAGCATCAGATATTGCAACAGGTTGGCATGTCATTGTTAGCTCAAGCAAAGAAACAGCCCAATCTCGCGATTACCTTATTGAGTAATTAACAAAAAAAAAATTTTGTTATATCGTATTGAATGCGAAAAACTTTAGCACTTTTTTTGAAAAGTTTGACACCTAGAACACTTAAGTTATCGGCAAAAAATAAATTTAAAAAAAAATCACTTTTTTCCTCAAGAATCCCAAACCAGTGCCGTTATAAAAAGTAACTTTGAGAGAACTACTTGGTTTTTCGAGACGTCGAAAACCTGAATATCGGAAAATCAATTGGAGAATCATCATGGCAGTTAACGTAAATACAAATGTATCAGCAATGACAGCGCAACGTTTTTTAAACAGCGCAACTCAAGCACAAAATACATCAATGGAACGTCTATCTTCTGGCTTTAAAATTAACAGTGCAAAAGATGACGCAGCGGGATTACAAATTTCAAACCGCTTAAATGTTCAGAGTCGCGGTCTAGACGTTGCAGTCCGAAATGCCAATGATGGTATTTCAATGGCACAAACCGCCGAAGGCGCAATGAACGAGACCACGAGCATTTTACAAAGAATGCGTGACTTGTCCCTACAATCAGCGAATGGTGCGAATACCGATGATGACCGTGGTGCAATCCAGGAAGAGATGACTGCACTGAATGATGAGTTAAATCGTATTGCTGAAACCACATCATTTGGTGGTAATAAATTACTTAACGGCACATTCGCGACCAAATCAATGCAGATTGGTGCTGATAACGGTGAAGCCGTTATGCTAACAATAAATGACATGCGCAGTGATAACGCAAGTATGGGTGGCATGTCTTATGTTGCGGCAAATGGTAAAGACAAAGATTGGACTGTTCCTGAAGGCGCGAATGATCTGCAAATTTCGCTGACTGATGGTGATGGGGTTGAGCAAACAATATCAATCAATGCAAAAGCAGGCGACGATATTGAGGAGCTAGCGACTTACATTAATGGTCAAAATGATTTGGTCAAAGCGTCGGTGAACGAAGATGGAGAGCTACAAATCTTTGCGGGAACCGATACCGTTTCAGGCCCTGTATCGTTTTCTGGCGGATTAGCTGGCGAGCTTTCGATGGGAGCGGGTAAAGCAGAGACGGTCGATGAAATTAACGTAAGATCGATTGGTGGCGCACAACAAGCGGTTGCGATTATTGATTCAGCTCTAAAGTATGTTGACAGTAACCGAGCACAACTTGGTGCATTCCAAAATCGCTTCGACCACGCGATTAACAACTTAGACAACATTAACGAAAATGTGAGTGCTTCGAAAAGTCGAATTAAAGATACTGATTTTGCGAAAGAAACAACCAACCTCACTAAATCACAAATATTGGCGCAAGCGTCGAGCTCTATCTTGGCGCAAGCTAAACAGGCTCCTAATGCCGCTCTTAGCCTTCTTGGTTAATTGTGAAGCGAACCAAATCCAGCCTTCGGGCTGGATTTTTTTTGCCTAAATTTTAGATTGAAGTTTTTCTGTAATATCAAAAGGTTAATTCACAATCCTTGCCAAAAAGAATCATACTTTCCTATTCAATACAACTTTTTTATCAAAAAGATCAAAAAAAACCTAAAGGATGTATTCATCTCGCCGTTAAAGGAAATGAGAGAAATGAAAATGTACCAAGATGAGGTGAGAGTCGTCGCGGTACATAAGTCCTAAAGGAGATCTATATGTCTATAACTGTTAACTCAAATGTTTCAGCGATGACCGCTCAGCGTTATTTGAACAATGCATCGGAAGTCTCGCAGAAGTCTATGGAACGTCTATCATCGGGCTATAAAATAAATAGTGCAAAAGATGATGCGGCGGGATTGCAAATATCAAATCGATTAACATCGCAAAGCCGTGGTCTAGATGTCGCTGTTCGTAATGCGAACGATGGTATATCTATGGCGCAGACTGCTGAAGGTGCGATGAATGAAACAACAACGATTTTACAGCGTATGCGCGATCTTTCTTTGCAATCTTCGAATGGTTCAAATACGAAATCAGATCGTCAAGCGATTAACCAAGAAGTGACGGCACTGAACGACGAACTAAATCGTATTGCAGAATCAACCTCGTTCGGTGGCAACAAATTACTAAATGGTACGTTCGGGAATAAGTCCTTTCAGATCGGCTCATCGTCTGGTGAAGCTGTGATGTTATCTATGGGGAACATGCGTTCAGACACCGATACAATGGGTGGGAATGCGTATGTTGCTACCGAAGGCAAAGACTCTAGCTGGACGGTTGGTAGCGCGACAGATATGACATTGAGCTACACTGATAGTGATGGTGAAGCACAAGAAGTGACAGTGAATGCGAAGCAAGGCGACGATTTAGAAGAGCTTGCGACTTACATCAATGGTCAAAATAGTGATCTTTCTGCATCGGTTGATGAAGACGGTAAAATGCAGATATTTGCTTCAAACCAGAAGGTTTCGAGTGAGGTTACTGTCGGTGGTGGACTAGGTGCTGAAATTGGTTTTGGAGCGGCAGAGAAGGTCACAGTGGGTGATATTAACGTTTCATCTGTTGGTGGTTCTCAGTTAGCGGTTTCAGTGATTGATGGCGCATTGCAAGCAGTAGATAGCCAGCGTGCAGAACTTGGTGCATTCCAAAACCGTTTTGATCATGCGATCAATAACTTGGATAACATTAACGAAAATGTAAACGCATCACGCAGTCGAATCAAAGATACTGATTATGCGAAAGAAACCGTGCAGATGACTAAGTCTCAGATTCTGCAACAAGCGAGTACGTCTGTTTTAGCGCAAGCAAAACAGTCGCCATCAGCGGCTCTAAGTTTATTGGGCTAATAGCGAAGTGGATTGAGTTTACTCAATTCCATTTATGTTTATTCATCCAATGAGATGGAGAGGGAGATAGTTATGGACATTACATCCTATACATCGAACATCCAGTCTTATGGCTCGAAAAGTGGCACCAAATTTGCTTCTGAGAGTGAAACTGCAAAAAGCATTTTAACTCCTCAACAAGTGAATCGTGCAGACGATGCGCAAGAGAGGACGGTTGAAAAAACAACCGATTCAGTGGAAGAAGCAATAAAACTTGCTAAACAACACGAGCGATCTACGGAAGAACAGCGAGTAAAAACGAGGGAGCAGATGCAAGAATTTGTATCGTCCATCAATAAAGACTTGTCGTTCAGTGTAGATACTGAGTCTGGTCGAGAAGTGATGACGATTTACGAAGCCGAAACGGGCGACGTGATTCGTCAAATACCAGAAGAAGAAATGTTAGAAGTACTGCGGCGCCTTGCGAAAGAGCAAGATCATCATACTGGTCTGGTTATGACTAAGGTGTAAAGTGTAACTTTAAAGGTGATTTAATGAGTATGGGCCCAATAGGGATGAGTTCTGGCATGGATATAAATTCCTTGGTCAGCAAAATTGTCGATTCAGAGCGCGTTCCTAAGCAGCAACGTATCGACAATACGCGCATGGAAAATAATGCCAGTATCAGTGCTTATGGGCACCTCAGAGAATCGCTAGATACAATGAAAAACTTAATGGCGGGTTTTCGTCAGGACGAGGCTTTTGCTACACGTAAAGTTGGTAGTTCAGATGAAAACGTTGTCAACGCAGTCGCGTCGACAAAAGCTATTGCTGGTAGGTATGCTGTCGATGTACTGCAGCTTGCCCAAAGTCATAAAGTTGCATCTCATGTATTAGATGAAGATGTGAGATTTGGGCCGGGTAAGTTGCAGATATCGTTAGGCAAGTCAAATTATACTGTTGATGTTCAAAGCGGCACTAAATTGCAAGAAGTGGTGGCAGGTATTAACCGCTCAAAAGGCAACCCTGGTGTCAGAGCATCGATTATTAATGATAAAGAAGGTCCTCGTCTAATTGTCGCATCTGATAAGACTGGTGAAGACAATAAAATCTCTATTCGAGCTGAAGCGGTAAGAGGAAATCCACTTAAACAACTCGAATATAAAACGTTAGAAGAACGAGTAAAAGACATCGAGGCGGCTCGTTCCGAAGCACAGCAATTAATCGCACCACTTAGCCCAGACGAGCAGAAAATTGCTAAGAAAGTGGCTGAGAAAATGGAATCTGCGGCTCGACTCGTTGATGAGGATGTTGCGGCGCAAATCAAACAAGCGGCAGGTGAGTCAGGAGCGAAAGCGCCTGAAACGACTGCAGCGGCAATGGAACAAGACGCGAACACCGGTGCTGTTACACCCAATGATGAAGCGAACGTTGCGGCGGCTCTTCAATCCCAGTCTAGTGACGTCACCGATCCAAATGAGTATGTTCGTCCAGAAGATAGAATCCCCGGTTGGTCAGAAACCGCTTCTGGTACATTACTTGATTCGTACCGAGAGCTTGAACCTGATTTAGATCCTGCCGCAATCGAGAAACTTCAAGAGATTCCAGGGGCAAGTAATAGTGCTTCCGGTACGTTATTCGATTCTTATGTCACGCCAGAAGAAGCGCAAAGTAAACTTGAAGCCGAGTTGAAGAAAGAACAGCACGCTATTGATCAGGCTGTGGCAAACGGCGGCATGACTGAACAAGAAGCGAAAGAGTTAGAGCGCTCAAAGCTTTCGCCAGAAGAAAAAGAATACATTAATAAAGTCGAGCTGGTCCAAGCTAGACTAGAGAAAGCGCAACAATCCTTTGAAGGTTATCAAGGGATGAAAGAGGTCGAAACCGCGCAAAATGCCGAAGTGCTGCTTGATGGGGTTGCAAGGTTATCAAGCGATAACAATATCATTGAAGATGCGATCGATGGTGTCGATCTTGAGTTAGCTGGCTTATCACCAAGCGAAGGTAAACCCGCTGAAATTAACATCGAATATGACCGTGAAACTGTCCGGAATTACATTGAGCAATTTGTCGACTCTTATAATCAATTCTACCGAACGACTAAATCATTATCGAGTGTCGACCCTCAAACGGGAGAAGCTGGGCCGTTGGCTGGAGATAGCGTCGTCCGTAGTGCTGACTCTCGACTTAAAAGGGTATTCAGTACTCAAATCGAAAGTGCTCCTGCTGAAATTCGTAGTCTTACGGAGTTTGGTGTGACAACAACGCGGCAGGGAACACTTGAAATTAATTCAGATATGCTGACTAAGCAAATCAACAATAATTTTTCTAAGTTAGGTGAATTTTTTGGTGGTCGTGATGGGTTTGCTAAACGTGTTGAAGATTCGATTCAAAGTTTGACAGGTGTTACAGGATCGATACGGACACGTGAGCGTACTTTAACCGAGCAAAATTATCGTTTAGGTGATGATCAGGCGACGTTAGACCGAAGAATGCAGGAATTGGAAAAGCGAACTCAGGCAAAATTCTCTGCGATGCAAGATGCGACTGGAAAAATGCAAAGTCAACTTTCCGGTATGATGAATGCATTAGGTTAATAATATGGAAAATGAAATTAATCAATTAAGTGATATTGATCGCATTTTGAATCAAGAGTTGACGAATGTTGTCCTTGATAGTGAAGAAATTACGCGTTTGGTCGATAAAAGGGATCAGATATTGCAGCAATTAATAGACTATGCGTCAAAAAATGAACGATTTGCAAAATCAACAATGTGGGCAGATGCCATTAGTTCAACACAAAAATTGGTTGAGTTAATGAATTCGCAAACTATGAAAGTTGGCGAGGATTTGCGAAAGTTCCGCATTGGGCAAAAATCAGTTCAGCTGTATCAAAAGTATTAATAAGAGGGATTCTAATGCGCGGTTCTTTACAGGCTTACAAAAAGGTCTCAGTAGACAGCCAATTAAGTGCGGCTTCACCGCATAAAGTTGTGCAAATGCTGATGGCTGGAGCTATTGAACGTCTAATCCAAGGTAAAGTTGCGATGGAGCAGGGGAATATTCCAGTTAAAGGCGAACGCTTAGGTAAAGCATTGGATATTATTATTAGCTTGCGTAGCTGTTTATCGATGGAAGACGGTGGTGATATTGCCGAGAATTTGGATCAATTATATGAATTTCTAATAACGCAAATCACCACAGCAAACCAAACCAATGATCCAAATCCCATTGATGATGTGATTGAAATTATTCGCGAGATAAAGTCAGCATGGGACCAAATACCAACAGAATTTCATAACCTAACTGTTGGGGATGTCTGAATATAGTTAATTAGTTTAAACCAACATCACATCTGATTAGCCGTTGGTTGCCAATTTTTATTTATTCCCTAGAATAGAAGCCACTCTATGCGCGAGTGGCTTTTTTTAGTTGCTGAATATAAAAAATTGTCTATTGTTTATAGAGATAGGTTATATTTGAATATCAATATAGCGATAGTTATTTTAGTTTAAAGGCATAAACAGGTATCCATGCAAGGTTTAGCAAAACTTCTTGTCATTGAAGACGACCCAACAACACGCCAGCATTTGTCAATTATATTGGAATTCGTCGGTGAACTCTGTGATGTCGTTACGTCTTCAAAAATAGATAAAATTGATTGGTCCTTACCATGGGCGGGTTGCATTTTAGGTTCTATGGAATACGGAACGATAAGTACAGAGCTTAGAGAGCATTTGTCTAAGGCAAATCACATCCCTCTACTTGTTGCGAATCAGCAGCCCTATTCGATAGATGAGTTCCCCAACTTTGTCGGTGAGCTTGATTTTCCTTTGAACTTTGCTCAAGTCAGCGAAGCGCTGCGACACAGTAAAGAATTTCTTGGTCGACAAGGTGTTTCTGTCGTTGCATCAGCACGCAAAAATACGTTATTTCGTAGCTTGGTTGGTCAAAGCATTGGCGTTCAAGAGGTTCGTCACTTAATTGAGCAAGTTTCCCCTAGTGAAGCAAACGTTCTCATATTGGGTGAGTCCGGTACGGGTAAAGAAGTGGTTGCTCGAAATATACATTACCATTCGACTCGACGCGGTGGACCTTTCGTACCCATCAACTGTGGCGCAATCCCGGGAGATTTGCTTGAAAGTGAGCTATTCGGCCATGAGAAAGGGGCGTTTACTGGCGCGCTGACCGCAAGAAAAGGGCGTTTTGAACTTGCCGATGGTGGTACGTTATTCCTCGATGAAATCGGTGATATGCCGATGTCTATGCAAGTTAAGTTATTACGAGTCTTGCAAGAGCGTTGTTTTGAACGCGTCGGCGGAAATACGACGATCAAGGTGAATGTACGAGTTGTTGCGGCGACCCACCGTCATCTTGAAACCATGATTGAGAATGAATCATTTCGGGAAGATTTATATTATCGCTTGAACGTTTTTCCTATTGAGATGCCTGCTCTTAAAGAACGTAAGGATGATATTCCTTTGTTACTTCAAGAGCTATTAACGCGTATGCAAGCAGAAGGCGCACAGCCGATCTACTTCTCGCCTCGTGCAATCAATTCTCTGATGGAGCACAACTGGCCAGGTAACGTACGTGAGCTAGCGAACTTGGTTGAGCGTATGATTATTCTGTATCCGAATAGCTTGATTGATGTGAATCATTTGCCTACCAAATATCGTTATAGTGACATTCCTGAGTTCCAACCCGGTGGTGGTTTACAGAGCAGTATTGAAGAGCAAGAGCGCGAAGCACTATCAAATATTTTCTCTGAAGACTTTAATCTTGCTGCCGTGGATGAAATTGTTAACGCTAACAATGGAAACCAAGAGCTGCCGCCAGAAGGGGTTAACTTAAAAGAGTTATTGGCTGAATTAGAAGTAAATCTGATTAATCAGGCCTTGGACGCGCAAGATGGTGTTGTGGCAAGAGCTGCCGATATGCTAGGTATGCGTCGTACTACCTTGGTAGAGAAAATGAAAAAATATAACATGCAACGTTAACTCGTCATTGAGTCAATATATTGTCAGGTTATTATTGCCAGTTTTAAGTTGTTGAATATAAATAACTATTAGGCTTGGAATGCTTCTTGCTTCCAAGCCTTTATTATTTTTTGTTTGACCGCTGTATTGGGCTAATAACGACATGCAAGATTTATCGACAGAACAAGGCCAGTCTCATTTAGATTCCCTAGAGAATCAGGTTGAACGCTATAAGCAGGTTTTAGAAGTGATGCCTGCGGGGGTCATTTTACTCGATACTCAAGGGATCATTCGCGAAGCAAACCCAGAAGCGATGCGTCTTCTTGAAGTGCCACTGCTAAATCAGCGTTGGTATGAAGTGATTCAAAATGCATTTGCACCTCGTGAGGATGATGGACATGAAATCTCATTGCGTAATGGACGTAAGGTTCGTTTAGCGATTACCGCTTCTTCCACCGGTCAATTAATGCTGATAACGGATCTAACAGAGACCCGATTACTGCAATCCCGTGTTGGTGATCTCCAGCGTTTGTCTTCTCTTGGCCGAATGGTTGCGTCACTTGCACATCAAGTTAGAACCCCATTGTCGAGCGCAATGCTATATGCCTCAAACCTTGGTGCGCCAAACCTACCACCAGCCACGCGCGAGCGTTTTCAAACGAAATTAACGGACAGATTGCAAGACTTAGATAAGCAAGTTAGCGATATGTTGCTGTTTGCCAAAGGTGGCGACAACAAGGTTATTCATCCATTTACGTTGCAAGATCTGATTAACGAATTTCATCCGATGATAGAAA
Organism: Vibrio phycocola; assembly: GCF_053850235.1. Lineage (NCBI taxonomy): Bacteria > Pseudomonadati > Pseudomonadota > Gammaproteobacteria > Vibrionales > Vibrionaceae > Vibrio > Vibrio phycocola. Next base: position 42,780 of record NZ_JBSQDJ010000005.1, read on the forward strand.
CGGCCATCAAGAGCCATCAAGTTGATTATGGTGAAGAGGTTGAGCAACCAGAGGTGGTGTTACTTGGGAATGTTAATGCTGTGGCGTCAGCGCTCAGTAATCTCGTTATGAATGCCATTCAGATCGTGGGTAAGCAAGCTCAGATCGATCTTTTCTTTCGACCCGTCAACGGTGAACTTAAAATCTCGGTTCAAGATAATGGTCCCGGAGTAGCCGAAGATATTCAAAACAAAATTATGGAACCTTTTTTTACCACTCGTTCTCAGGGAACAGGGCTTGGTTTAGCGGTCGTGCAGATGGTCTGTCGTGCGCATAACGGTCGACTGGAACTTGAATCTCAGCAGGGAGATGGCGCGTGTTTCACCATGTGCTTGCCTATAGAACGTGCGAATACAGAAATAAATGCTCAACAAGGAGATAACTAATGGCTCAAAGTAAAGTACTGATTGTCGAAGACGACGAAGGTTTACGCGAGGCGTTGGTTGATACCTTAGCGCTTGCGGGATATGACTGGATTGAAGCCGATTGTGCAGAAGAAGCACTCATAAAGTTGAAAGCAGAATCGATTGATATCGTTGTATCTGATGTACAAATGGCTGGGATGGGCGGACTCGCTTTATTGCGAAATATCAAACAAAACTGGCCTAATTTGCCAGTACTTCTGATGACAGCCTACGCCAATATTGAGGACGCAGTTGCGGCGATGAAAGAAGGTGCGATTGATTATATGGCCAAGCCTTTTGCACCGGAAGTCTTGCTAAATATGGTGAGTCGCTATGCTCCAGTAAAGTCCGACGATAACGGCGATGCAATTGTTGCCGATGAAAAAAGCAAACGATTACTGACATTAGCCGATAAAGTCGCTAAGACCGATGCCAATGTCATGGTATTGGGGCCGAGTGGTTCGGGCAAAGAAGTCATGTCTCGATATATCCATAATGCGTCTAATCGAAAAAATGGTCCTTTTGTTGCGATTAACTGCGCCGCAATTCCAGATAACATGCTCGAAGCGACATTATTTGGATATGAGAAAGGTGCATTTACGGGTGCTGTACAAGCTTGCCCAGGTAAGTTCGAACAAGCCCAAGGTGGCACGATTTTACTTGATGAAATTAGTGAGATGGAATTAAGCCTTCAAGCTAAGTTGCTTCGAGTTCTCCAAGAGCGGGAAGTCGAACGCCTTGGTAGCCGTAAGAGTATTCAGTTAGATGTTCGAGTATTGGCAACCAGTAACCGTGACTTAAAGCAGTATGTTCAAGAAGGACATTTTCGTGAAGATTTATACTATCGTTTGAACGTTTTCCCAATTATTTGGCCAGCGTTATCTGATCGTAAAGGGGACATTGAACCCTTGGCACTTCACTTGATTGAGCGCCATTGTCAAAAAATGGGAGAGCCTGTCCCAAGTTTACAAAAAAGTGCGTTGGACAAATTACTCCGTTATACCTGGCCAGGCAATGTACGCGAGTTAGACAATGTGGTTCAGCGTTCGTTGATCTTATCTGAAAAAGGTCAGATTACGGGGGAGCATATTCTCCTTGAAGGTGTCGATTGGCAGGATGCAAGTGGGTTGCAAGATATGGTCGCGACCAATGGAAAAGCTGCAGAGTTATCCGAAGTTGTGGAACCCAATGTGTATCCGAAGGCTGAAGCCGAAAATTTACAGAGTTCATCTAACCAGACTCCAGCGATGGGGGGATCAACGGAGTCTGGTTCTTTGAATTCCACAAGTGCAGGCTTGGGGGGAGAGCTCAGAGACCAAGAGTTTGCCATCATTATGGAAACACTAGTAGCTTGCCATGGACGCAGAAAAGAAATGGCCGAAAAGTTGGGTATCAGCCCGAGGACCTTGCGCTATAAGCTCGCCAAGATGCGAGACGCTGGAATTGATGTGCCAGGATAGCTCGATCTTATTTATGGCACGCTACTTGCTCTTTTGTTAGTAAGACAAATTATAAGTCAAAGAATTGGCAATCGAGGGCAGTATGAGATTAGACGGGTTACAAAGCGAAATGCAAGCAATGATGGCTCAAGCGTCAAATAATCAGTCGCAACCAACCATCAATACATCAGGCAGCGATTTTGGTGATCTTTTGGGGAAAGCGATAAACAGCGTTAATGGATTACAAAAAACCTCATCGTCTCTCCAGACTCGGTTCGACCAAGGAGATGCAGATGTTTCTCTTTCTGATGTGATGATTGCTCGTAATAAAGCGAGTGTCTCATTTGACGCAACCATTCAAGTGCGAAACAAAATGGTTGATGCGTACAAAGAACTTATGAACATGCCAGTTTAAGTAGTAGGTGACGTATTGTGGCAGAAGATAAGCAATCTACCGATCTCGCTCTCGCAGATAGTAACGATGTAAGCCTATCTGGCGGTGAGATGACCTTAGAGAATCAAAACCCTGATTTAGGTGAAAAAAGCTCATCGAGATTTGATTTTGCGGTGGGCGATTTAGACATGATTCGTCAGATTGTCTTAGTCTTGTCGATTTCAATTTGTGTCGCGCTTATCATCATGCTCTTTTTCTGGGTTAAAGAACCTGAAATGCGCCCACTGGGTGTTTATGAAACGGACGAGTTAATTTCGGTCCTCGATTATTTTGATCAAAGCAAAAAAACCTACAAGCTCGACGGGAATACCATTTTGGTTCCTGCTAGTGAATACAACAACCTAAAACTTGAACTCGCGCGAGCAGGAATAAATAAACAAGCAGACGATGGCGACAACATCTTACTCCAAGATATGGGGTTTGGTGTCTCTCAGCGCCTCGAAATCGAACGCCTCAAACTCAGCAGAGAGCGTCAAATATCCAAAGCAATCGAAGAGATGACTCAGGTACGAAAAGCACGTGTGTTGTTGGCAATGCCAAAGCAAAGTGTGTTTGTTCGTCAAAATCAAGAAGCATCAGCGTCGGTATTTCTTACGCTTCGTAGCGGAGCAAACCTAAAACAAGATGAAGTTGATGCGATTGTGGGAATGGTCGCAAGTGCCGTACCAGGCATGAAATCAACACGAATCACGGTCACGGACCAGCATGGTCGACTGCTTAATTCTGGCTCAGAAGATGCGCTTACGGCATCGAGACGTAAAGAGCAGGAGCTTGAATATAAGAAAGAACAAACATTACGTGAAAAAATTGATTCAATTCTTATTCCGATTCTAGGTCTGGGCAATTATACCGCTCAGGTAGATATTGTACTGGACTTTAATGCGGTAGAGCAGACTCGCAAAGTGTTTGATCCAAGCAATGCATCACCACGCAGTGAATATACCGTAGAAGATTATAACAATAGCAATACCGTTGCCGGAGTCCCGGGAGCATTGAGTAATCAACCTCCAGCAGACGCATCTATTCCTGAAGATGTCGCTCAAATGAAGAACGGTTCGCTTATTGGTCAAGGATCTGTACGTAAAGAAGCAACACGTAACTATGAAATTGATACCACCATTAGTCATGAACGTAAGCAAACAGGTTCTGTGAGTCGTCAAACCGTTTCGGTTGCGGTTAAACAGCGAGCGGTTGTAAATCCAGAAACCAACGAAACGACCTATACACCTCTTACGGAAAGTGAGCTGAATACCATTCGTCAGATTTTGGTTGGTGCAGTAGGGTTTAATGAGGGACGAGGAGACTTGCTCAATGTTCTTAGTGTGCAATTTGCGGTCCCTGAAGTAGCAGAAATGGTAGAACCGCCGATTTGGGAGAACCCGAATTTCAATGATTGGATACGCTGGGCCGCAAGTGCACTCGTTATTATCGTTATCGTATTGGTTCTTGTTCGACCAGCAATGAAAAAACTTATTAATCCTGTGTCCGATGACCAAGAAGGAATGTATGGACCTGATGGTCTACCGATTGGGGAAGATGGTGAAACTAGCCTGATTGGTAATGACTTAGAGGGAGGCGATCTGTTTGAATTTGGTTCGACAATCGACTTACCTAATTTACACAAAGACGAAGACGTGCTGAAAGCTGTTAGAGCACTTGTGGCTAATGAGCCAGAACTTGCAGCTCAAGTTGTGAAAAACTGGATGAATTTGGAAGAATAATATGCCGGATGAAGAAAACCAAGCTCCTGGTACTGAGGTTGCAACCACTGATTTTGACGTAAGCTCAATGATGGGTGATGAGAAAGCATCTATTTTACTTCTTAGCTTAAATGAAGAAGATGCAGCTAACATCATTCGTAATTTAGAACCGAAACAAGTTCAACGAGTCGGTGCTGCAATGGCGCGTGCAAGCGACTTGAGCCAAGAAAAGGTCGGGGCGGTTCATCGAGCATTTCTAGATGATATTCAGAAATACACTAACATTGGGATGGGTAGCGAGAACTTTATGCGTAATGCTCTCGTAGCGGCATTGGGTGAAGACAAGGCCAATAACTTGGTTGACCAAATTCTACTTGGTACCGGTTCTAAAGGTTTGGATTCTCTTAAATGGATGGATCCTCGTCAGGTTGCAACGATTATTATTAATGAACACCCTCAGATTCAAACAATCGTACTCTCCTATTTGGAACCGGATCAATCAGCAGAGATTTTGTCACAGTTTGCTGAACGTGATCGTCTCGATTTAATGATGAGAATTGCTCACCTCGAAGAAGTCCAGCCAAACGCCTTGGCAGAACTCAATGAAATTATGGAGAAACAGTTTGCCGGTCAAGCTGGTGCTCAAGCCGCGAAAATTGGTGGCCTAAAAGCCGCCGCTGAAATCATGAACTTCATGGATAACAATGTTGAAGGTATCTTGATCGATCAAATGCGTGACAAAGATGAAGATTTGGCCACGCAAATTCAAGACCTTATGTTTGTCTTTGAAAACTTGGCTGAGGTTGATGACCAAGGTATTCAAAAACTACTGCGTGATGTACCACAAGATATACTTCAGAAAGCACTTAAAGGGGCTGATGAAGGCCTAAAAGAGAAGATCTTCAAGAACATGTCTAAACGTGCTGCCGATATGATGCGTGATGACATAGAGGCGATGGCACCAATCAAGGTCTCGGATGTTGAAGCAGCGCAGAAAGAGGTGCTGGTTGTGGCTCGTCGCTTAGCGGATGCTGGTGACATTATGCTTGGTGGTGGCGGTGATGATTTCGTATAACTTAGATAATCATGGATAACGGCCAAAGAATGGTGTCACCCATAAGGCTGGTAGTGTATGTCAATAGATAGAAAAAGAGGGTTTTTACGCCCTGAATCAACTCAAGACTCCGAGTCAATTCAACCTCAAGCGTGGGGGTTGCCCGATTATGCTGAAGGAGAATCAGCGAAAGAGACAGCGTTAAATTATGATCCGAGCTGGTCGCCAGATTTCGAAGAAACCGAGCAACATGAACTGCGTCCTTTCACGCAAGAAGAACTCGAAAATATCCGCCAAGATGCGTACCAAGAAGGATTATTTGAAGGTAAGGAAGCTGGGTTTAAACAGGGTTACGAAAAAGGAAAAACAGAGGGGATTGAAGCCGGTCATATTGAAGGCCTTGAACTTGGCAAAGCAGAAGGGCTTGAAAGCTCTCAACAAACCGTAGATGAACATATTACCAGCTTTGTCGAACTCGCATCTCAATTTGCAAGCCCTCTTGAACTTATGAATAGCCAGGTTGAGCGGCAATTAGTTGATATGGTTCTCACCTTGGTGAAAGAAGTGGTGCATTTAGAAGTAACGACCAACCCACAGATTCTTCTAGATACCGTTAAAGAATCGGTTGAATCACTCCCAGTAGCAAATCACACCATCGAGTTAAAACTCAATCCTGAAGATGTGGAGTTAGTTCGACAAGCCTATGGTGAGGAAGATCTCGAGCAGCGAAATTGGAGTTTAAGTAGCGAACCTTCTTTGACTCGTGGAGATGTACAAATCGTCGCGGGCGAATCGAGTGTTTCATACCGTATGGAAGATCGAGTGCGTTCTGTATTGCAAAATTTTTGCTCCTCTAATCGACATGTTGGAGGTGAGTAATGCTCGCACTAGCGGAACGATTATCCAGCTATAAAACCACAGGCTTATCAACTCGCCCAGTGGCATCTGGGCGATTGATTCGTGTGGTTGGGTTAACACTTGAAGCTATTGGTTGTCGCGCTCCAATTGGAACGACATGCCGAGTTGAAACGATGTCCGGTGACATAGAAGCCGAAGTTGTTGGGTTTTCAGGTGACCGATTATTTTTGATGCCGAGTGAGCAAGTTAACGGCATTTTGCCAGGTGCGAAAGTGACACCATTGGCTGAGAACACTGGTATTCCGGTAGGGATGGAGTTACTTGGTCGTGTGATTGATGGTGTTGGAAATCCATTAGATGGACAAGGCGAAATTTACACCGAAAATTACGCAAGCTTTGATGTTCCTGCAATCAACCCATTAGCGAGAAAACCGATTTCCGAGCCGCTTGATGTAGGGCTTAAAGCGATTAATGGACTTCTCACTGTCGGTAAAGGTCAGCGTATTGGTCTATTTGCTGGTTCTGGTGTGGGTAAATCTGTGACCTTAGGAATGATGACCTTAGGTACAACAGCACAAGTTGTTGTGGTCGGTTTGATTGGTGAACGTGGTCGAGAAGTAAAAGAATTTATAGAAGAAATTTTAGGTGTCGATGGACGTCAACGATCTGTTGTGGTTGCCGCTCCGGCAGACTCATCGCCTCTTATGCGTCTTAAAGGCTGTCAAACGGCATTAACCATTGCAGAGTATTTTCGTGATCAAGGGTTAGATGTGCTGCTGTTGTTGGATTCATTAACGCGTTTTGCTCAGGCACAACGTGAAATTGCTCTCTCGGTTGGTGAGCCTCCAGCGACAAAAGGCTATCCGCCGTCTGTGTTCGCAAAGTTACCTGCGTTAGTTGAACGAGCGGGTAATGGTGCTGAAGGAAAAGGATCCATTACTGCATTTTTCACGGTCTTAACTGAAGGGGACGATTTGCAAGATCCGATTGCTGATGCATCTCGAGCCATATTGGATGGACACATTGTATTATCGCGTGAAATGGCGGATGCAGGTCATTATCCTGCGATTGATGTCGAGAAGTCGGTTAGCCGCGTTATGCCTCAGGTAACAACCGATCAGCATATGTTGATGGCTCGTGCGGTTAGACAAATTCTTTCTGTATGCAGAAAAAATCAAGACTTAGTCGCGATTGGTGCTTACAAAGCAGGAAGTGACCCGGCAGTGGATCAATCGTTTACATTAAAACCAATGATTGATCAGTTTTTGCAACAAGGAATGAAGGAATCAGTCCCGTTTGATATGAGTGTGAATATGCTGAAAAGTTTATTGCAAGTTGAAGGTTAATTATGACGAATGCTTTAGTACTTCTGCTTGAGCAGATGATAGATAAAGAAGATAAAGCGGTCATGGCATTGAGTCAGGCGCGTCGAGAACTTGACGAATATTATCAGCAGATTAGTCAAATAGAACAATATAGGTTGGATTATTGTAATCAATTGGTTGAACGCGGAATGAGTGGTTTAACCGCGAGCGAATATGGTCATCTCAATCGTTTTTTAACTCAGTTAGATGCGACATTGGATAAACAGAAAGAAGCAGAATCACAGTTTAAGCAGCAAGTCGAAACTAGCGAGGAGCATTGGCACGAGGTTCGTAAGCAGCGTCGCTCTTATGAATGGATGTTAGATAAAAAGCGGGTTGAACGTGAAAGATTGGCAAGTATACGGGAACAAAAAGAGCTTGATGAGTTCACCACATTACAATTTGCTCGTCGTAAAGGAGCGCAAACGTAATTGAGTACCGTATATGAAACTGGCGCACTTCTTGCAATCGATCTTTTATTAGCAGGTTAATAAGAGAATATTAAGTGCTTTATTGACGTTAACTGAGTTCATATCGACGTCTTACTAGAGCAAATCGGCCTTTCTGAGAAGGAAACTTCCAAAAAGACTGAAATAAGCGGCGCGCTATTGCCATTTGCGTACCTACGTATGAATAAGTCTACGAGAGTATTGTTATGAATATCGATTTCATCCCGTCAGCAAAGTCATCGCCCAATGTGGCAGCATCAAACAGTGATGCAGAGTTAGTATCCACCGATGAAGCTACCGAAGAAAGCGGCGAAGGTTTTTTCGCCAAGTTATCCGCTTTATTTAAAGGTGAAGCTAAGAGTGAAGTTAAATCCGAGGGTGATTCTCTTGATGTGGATAATAGTGATGAGATAAATGCCGATGTCGACGTCAAAAAAGTGGCTTCCGAGCTTGATGTCGCTGAAGGCCAAGCAGTAGATGAGCTCGCGGAATTGGAAGGTGAGGCTGCTCAGTTAGATGACGTCGAAGAAAGTGATGACACCGCTGCAGCAGATACGAAAAAGGCAAATAGAGAGAATACTGAAGAGCTGAAATCCGACGCTAAAGCCGCATCACTTGATACTGAAAAAGTGATGGAGTCTGGCGACAAAATTTTGGACAAACTCAAACAAGCTAACAGTGTGTTATCTCAATCTAATCAAACTAAGCAAGACCCATCCTTGTCAGACGACGGCAAAGCCTTGCCAGATCAAACACAATTATTGGACGAACCTAAGCTAAATAAAGCGGAAGCTTTGGCAGCGATGTCAGAAACACAAACTGACTCAATTGAAGAAGCTAAGGACAGTGACGTCGATGACATATTACTGAAAGCCGATTTGGCTGCTGTGGAAAATCAGGCTGAGGTTAAACAGGCGCTTGTTGATAATGAGGCCGTTGCCAAATCAGAAAATACTGAAGAAGACTTACAACAAATGGCCATGGCAGCAGCAACGTTTTTCGAAACAAAGCAGGAAACACTAAATGCAGAGTCGGTTGATGATGGCGCAGTAGAATCGAAAGAACCAGAACTGATTGATTTGGAGCGAATTAACTCTGGATTGGCGGCTAAACCAGACGAAGCGGTTGATGAATCTAGCCAAAATATCGCGAAACAAACAGAAGTGACACTCGCTGCATCTAAAGATGTATCAGCAACTCGAACGGTAAACAATGTACAAGTCGCCACACCTGGTATGGTTTCGGCAGAACAATCTAACCAGAGTCAAACAGGGAAACCTGTTTTAGAGTCAGCCACAATGAATAGTGATGTGGAAGAAATATCACTGCAAGGCAAAAGTGTGGTAGTTGAAGCAGAGGGCAGCGCTAAAGAAGCCAAGTTGGTTCGCCAGCCTCAGGTTATTCAATCAAATTTAAGTGCAGCGGTGCAAGAACGAATGGCTCCACAAGTTGGTGTTAACAGTAGTGCTCCCGTTTCATCAGAAGTAGCGCTAAATGCTACGACAGCGGCGAATGCTATGCCATCAGCCGCGGCAGCACTAGGTGGTATGTCGGTACTTGCGGGAACAGATACTAAAGCGAAGTGGTCGGCAGAGCATATTGAACAAAATGGCCTTCAGGCTCTTGAAAGCACTCGAACAGAAACTGGAAAAGAGAGTTCACTTGCTCAGCAACTTTCCTCGGTAAGTGGATTAAGCGGCCAAATGTCGTCACCACTCAATAAAATGGAAGCAATGCCAGCTCAAGTTCCTGTCATGGTTAACAAAGAAGTCGCGGCAGACCAGCTATCTGAGCGGGTTCAGATGATGTTATCTAAAAACTTAAAGAATATTGATATCCGACTTGATCCACCAGAGTTGGGTCGAATGCAAATTAGGATGAATATGAATGGTGACTCGGCAACCGTTCATTTTACGGTGGCGAATCAACACGCTAGAGATGCACTTGAAGGGGCAATGCCACGTCTACGTGACATGCTGGCACAGCAAGGTGTTCAACTAGGTGAAACGGGTGTTCAACAGCAAAACGCTCAGCAACAGCAAGGTTACGCGTCTGGAGAAAGAGGTCAGTCTCAATCTGATTCGAATCACGGTAACGAACAGATGGCTGGAGACGAAAGTTTTCCAACTGATGTAAAACTTGATGTAAATCTTGGCGCAAAGCCTGATGGGATAAGCTACTACGCCTAAATCAATATAACTAATTATAAGAGAATAATATGGCTGACGACGAAGTTAAAGAAGAGGCTCCGAAAGGAAAAAGCAAACTGCTGATCATTATTATTGCAGTCGTTGTGTTACTTGGCGGTGGCGGTGGTGCAGCATTCTTTCTTATGGGCTCAAGTGAAGATGCTGCGGAAGGTGGCGCTGAAGCACAACAACAGGTTACACAAGAGCCTGCTGATCCGGTGCAATATGTAAGTATTCCGCAACCCTTTGTTTTTAATGTGACAGGGGATAAGCGAGATCGTTTAGTACAGATAAAAATTCAATTGATGGTTCGAGGTTCTGAGAATGATGAGCTCGCTCGTTATCATACGCCTCTTATAGAAAGCTCCTTGTTGTCGACTTTTGCGTCGGCGACGGTGGATCAATTGCGCAGTCCCACAGGGCGAATTGAACTGCGTGATAAGGCAACAGAAGATATACGTTCAGCGTTAAATAGAGCGGTAGGAAATCCCGTTATTGAACGGGTGTTGTTTACCGATTTCGTAATGCAATAGTAGGTGTAGAGTGACCGATTTATTAAGCCAAGACGAAATTGATGCACTGCTGCATGGTGTCGATTCTGTAGAGGAAGATGAGGAACAAGAAGCTGGTGCTCAGGAAAGCACGAGCAGTTCGTTTGACTTCTCGTCACAGGATCGCATTGTGCGCGGTCGTATGCCAACGCTGGAATTGATTAACGAGCGTTTTGCACGACACATGCGGGTGAGTTTGTTTAACATGCTCAGAAAACCAGCAGAGCTATCGATTAACGGCGTACAGATGATGAAGTTTGGTGAATACCAAAATACGCTCTACGTTCCGACAAGCTTAAATATGGTTCGACTTCGCCCTCTCAAAGGGACGGGCTTAGTGACTCTAGAAGCACGCTTAGTGTTTATCCTTGTAGAGAACTTTTTTGGCGGCGATGGCCGTTTTCACGCTCGTATCGAAGGGCGTGAATTTACACCTACAGAGAGACGTGTCGTTCAACTTCTGCTGAAAATTTTAATTTCAGACTATAAAGAAGCTTGGGCACCCGTGATGGGAACCGAACTCGAATACCTCGACTCGGAAGTAAACCCTGCTATGGCCAACATCGTGGGGCCCACCGAAGTGATTGTTGTGAGTTCATTTCATATTGAAGTGGATGGTGGTGGTGGAGATTTCCATGTCGTTCTTCCATATTCAATGATCGAACCGATTCGTGAATTGCTCGATGCGGGTGTCCAGTCCGATAAGATGGAAGCGGATGTTCGTTGGAGTTCTGCACTACGTGAAGAAATTATGGATGTACCGGTTAATTTTCGCATCGATCTTGCAGAAAAAGAACTGTCATTACGCGATCTTATGGAATTACAAACCGATGATATTATTCCGATAAATATGCCTGAGCATGCGTTGATGTATATTGAAGATTTACCCACATTTCGCGTTAAGTTAGGTCGTTCTAAAGATAAAGTCGCGGTGAAAGTATCAGAGAAAATTCAGCGCCCTGAAGTGGTCAAAAGTGATTTGTCGTTTTTAAGCGAAAATATCTTAACGGATCTTGAGAATGAAGATGCACCTGAAGAATAAACAATTTTTAATGGAAGTAGGTAAATAACTATGTCTGAATCTGAAGACCAAAAGCTAGCGGATGAATGGGCAGCAGCGCTGAGTGAAGATCCTAATGCCTCCTCAGACATCGATGTCGATGAAATCTTGGCTGCGCCATTAGATGAGTTGGAAGATACCTCTCCAGCCATCTCGCAAGATGAAATGCGTAAGCTAGATACCATCTTGGATATTCCTGTGACCATTTCAATGGAAGTGGGACGCTCAAAAATCAATATTCGTAATTTATTGCAACTTAACCAAGGTTCAGTCGTAGAGCTTGATCGTATTGCGGGAGAGTCACTGGATGTTCTCGTTAATGGAACACTTATCGCCCATGGTGAAGTGGTCGTGGTCAACGATAAGTTTGGTATTCGATTAACCGATGTCATTAGTCAAACTGAGCGTATTAAAAAACTCAGGTAATCAAAAACTAGGGTAACGTTCATGAAATGGATGATCATAGGGCTATTACCGCTACCGGCGATGGCAGCGTCTACAGCGCCACAATTTGATATTGCGGCAAGCTTTGGGGCGTTGATTTTAGTCATTGTCTTTATTTTGTTTTTGGCTTGGATGCTTAAAAAAATGCGCTTGCCAATGCTTGGTGCTCAAAGTGACTTGAGTGTTGTTCGTCAGTTGCCGGTTGGAACCAAAGAGAGAGTTATGGTAATCCAAGCCGGTGAAGAGCAATTTTTAGTCGGTGTGACGACGCAATCAATTCAACTAATTTCTAAGTTAGAGACACCTATTTCAACGACAAAAGAGAAAGGTGATGCGCCCAAGTCCTCTTTCGCCCAGCAACTGAATCAGGTGATTAAACGCCATGATAAGTAATCAGAGTTATTCGAATTTGTTTGGAAAGCATTGGCTTGAAGCTAACGTACTGGTCATAACTAAAGCATTAGTACTTATGCTCCTTCTTACGACAATGGTTATGGCCGCTGACGATCCAACGTCGGCTGTATCGGTTGTTGATAATGCAATTAGTCAATCAACCACCTCGACATCGAATACAGTGCTAGGTCTGGGGAATCAAGGCATTCCTGCTTTGACGATGACGACAAATCCGAATGGTGGGGAAGATTACTCCATTAATTTGCAGATTTTAGCTTTGATGACTGTGATGGGCTTCTTGCCTGCCATGGTGATTTTAATGACGTCGTTTACTCGAATCATTATCGTGATGTCTATTTTACGTCAAGCTATGGGATTACAGCAGACGCCTTCAAATCAAATTATCATCGGTATCTCACTTTTCCTTACTTTTTTTATCATGTCGCCAGTATTGAATGAAATAAACGATAAGTCGGTTCAACCTTACTTAAATGAACAAATCTCGGCTCGTGAGGCATTTGATACTGCTCAAGGGCCAATTAGAACTTTTATGCTTAAGCAAACACGAATGAAAGATCTAGAGAGCTTTGTGGAAATTGCAGGCGTTGAAGTGGATGACCCGAATAATGTTCCATTATCAATTTTAATTCCTTCATTTGTCACTTCTGAGCTAAAAACCGCCTTCCAAATTGGCTTTATGCTTTTCTTGCCATTTTTGGTTATCGATTTAGTTGTCGCATCGATATTGATGGCGATGGGTATGATGATGCTTTCGCCAATGATCGTGTCCTTACCTTTTAAATTGATGTTGTTTGTCTTGGTTGATGGGTGGAATTTGATTCTTTCGACACTGGCGGGCAGTTTTGCGCTTTAGGGGAGTATATCTATGACACCTGAAATGTTTGTTGAGCTGTTTCGAGATGCCTTATGGATCGTTTTAATAATGGTGTGTGCGGTTATCATTCCGAGTCTTCTAATCGGTTTGGTTGTAGCAATTTTTCAAGCGGCAACCTCGATAAACGAACAAACACTGAGTTTTCTTCCTCGTCTAATTGTTACCTTGTTGACTTTAATGGCCTTTGCGCATTGGATGTCTCAGATGCTAATGGACTTCTTTTTTTCTATGATTGAGCGTATGCCTCAAGTACTGTACTGACTGAGGCAGATATGGAGTATCCGACTCACATTATACTTGATTGGATGGCTAACTTCTTTTGGCCGTTTACGCGTATCTCAACAATGTTGATGGTGATGACGGTAACTGGTGCTCGTTTTGTCCCTACTCGTGTCAGGTTCTATCTTTCTCTCGTAATTACGTTCGCTGTCATGTCAGTTATTCCTCCAGTCCCGACCGATATAGAGCTCTTTTCCATCCAAGGTTATCTAACGACGTTTGAACAGCTGACCATTGGAATCGGCATTGGGATCGTGACTCAGTTTATTCTCCAAACGTTTGTGATGTTAGGGCAAATTATTGGTATGCAGTCGAGCTTAGGTTTTGCGTCGATGGTCGATCCTGCGAATGGTCAAAATACCCCCGTACTTGGTCAGTTTTTCATGTTTCTTGCGACGATGTTTTTTTTGGCAACAGATGGTCATTTAAAACTCATTCACATGGTGGTTTTTAGTTTCAAGACTTTGCCGATTGGCACTGGTGGGCTGCGTAGTGTGGATTATCGTGAATTAGCATTATGGTTTGGGACCATTTTTAAAGTTGCATTAACGTTATCACTATCCGGCATTATAGCCCTACTTACGGTTAACCTATCGTTTGGTGTTATGACTCGTGCTGCGCCTCAGTTAAATATATTCTCATTGGGTTTCGCGTTCGCACTTATGGTTGGCTTGTTATTGTGTTGGTATATTGTCAGTGGGTTGTACAGCCAGTATGAGCTTTATTGGCTTGAAGGCGAAGCGCAAATTTGCCGACTCATTCGAACGAGTTGCTAGGAGGCTGATATGGCAGAATCAGACGGTCAAGAACGCACCGAAGACGCCACCACCCGAAGGCAAGAGCAAGCTCGGGAGAAAGGGCAGGTTGCCCGTTCAAAAGAGCTTGCGTCGGTGTCGGTTTTAGTCATTGGTTCTGTTTCGCTTATGTGGTTTGGTGAGAGTTTAGCTAAAGCTTTGGCGGCAATTATGGCTAGAATGTTTAATCTGAGCCGGGCAGAGATTTATGACCATGGCCGATTGTTTGATATTACCTTGAATGGATTGGGTAATCTGATATTTCCTTTATTTCTAATTCTTATTATTTTGTTCTTGGCGGCGTTGATTGGAGCTGCTGGCGTGGGCGGTGTTCGTTTTTCTGCGGAAGCGGCGATGCCAAAAGCATCTAAGCTAAATCCACTGAGTGGCTTTAAGCGAATGTTTGGTATGCAAAGTTGGGTTGAACTACTGAAGTCTATACTGAAGGTGTCATTAGTCGCTGGAATGGCGATGTATCTGGTGAATGCTTCGAAAGTGGATCTGTTTCAATTATCGTTTGATGTTTTTCCGCAAAATATTTTTCACGCTCTCGATATTCTACTGAATTTCATATTCCTTATCAGTTGCTCATTGCTCATTGTCGTTGCCATTGATATCCCGTTTCAGATTTGGCAACACAGCAATCAATTAAAAATGACTAAGCAAGAAGTCAAAGACGAATATAAAGAAACCGAAGGTAAGCCGGAAGTAAAAGGGCGCATTCGGATGTTGCAACGAGAAGCTGCGCAACGTCGAATGATGGCGGATGTCCCCCAAGCCGATGTTATCGTCACCAACCCGGAGCACTTTTCGGTGGCATTGCGCTATAAACAAGAGTCAGATAAAGCCCCCATTGTCGTAGCTAAAGGTATTGATCATATGGCAATGAAGATTCGAGAAGTGGCTCGAGAACATGACATTGCTATTATCGCGGCTCCACCTTTAGCTCGGGCGCTGTATCATACAACCGAGCTAGAGCAAGAGATTCCCGATGGATTGTTTGTCGCGGTAGCGCAAGTACTCGCTTATGTATTCCAATTAAAACAATATCGTCGACGTGGCGGTCAGCGCCCTGTTCTTGATGAGGCAGCAATGAATATTCCGAGCGATATGAATTATTAATGTGATGAACGATTAACACTTTGAATAATTAACGCTCAGGAATTGAGAGTAAAACCAATAATGCTCCCGCGCCACCATATTCAAGAGGGGCTTGGTGATAAGCCATAACATCCGGGTGTTGAGCAAGCCATATAGGTACTTTTTGCTTCAGAATATGTTTACCAATACCATGTTGAACACAGGCACAAGCGACACTTTCTTTAACACAGTACGCCAGCATTGCTGCCAACTCTCTTTTGGCCTCTTTTTGCGTCATTCCATGCATATCCAAAAATACATCGGGAACATACACACCGCGGCGTAACCGTTTAAATTCAAACTTAGACACATCACTGCGAGCATAACGAGTAGGTCCATCGCTATTGAGTAGTGGGACGAATTCATCAGAGAAGTAGAAACCACTATTCGTCGCTTCTTTCTCAAATTTACGTTTTTCGGTTTGTTTGATGTTTCGGCTTGGCGGTTGGATTATGGTATCCTGTCGCAACTTTTTTACGCCTTGTACTGCATCTTTAAACAGAGAAAAATCATCGTCGTCTAAGTCGTTATCTTTATTGCTCATGGCTTAGGAATTCGTATTGATTGAAATAATGAGTCGTATTGTAGCGCTTTTTGGAGATAATTTTGGATAAGATTTTTGAGGAAGAGGCCGTTTCCGAACTGGTTACCCTTCAAGACATGATTCGTTGGACAATGAGTCGATTTAACGCTGCGCAGCTTTTTTATGGTCATGGAACCGATAATGCCTGGGATGAGGCGGTTCAACTGATTTTGCCGTCACTATACCTTCCGATTGATACCCCACCACATATGATGAACGCTCGCCTTACGACAAGTGAACGAGCCAAACTCGTTGAATTGGTCGTTCGCCGTATCAATGAGCGCACTCCCGTGGCTTATCTCACTAATAAAGCGTGGTTTTGTGGCTTAGAGTTTTTCATTGACGAACGAGTATTGGTGCCGAGATCACCAATCGGTGAACTGATTCAAGCAGAGTTCCAACCTTGGCTAGTAGAGGGACCGCAACGAATCCTAGATCTATGTACCGGAAGCGGCTGTATTGCTATTGCTTGCGCACACGCCTTTCCTGATGCAGAAGTCGATGCCGTCGATATTTCATCTGATGCCCTGCATGTGGCTGAAATCAATGTTCAGGAGCACGGTCTCGAGCATCAAGTATTCCCAATGCAGTCCGATGGATTTAAAGCGCTTGCACAAGATCACTATAACCTGATTGTGACCAACCCTCCTTATGTTGACCAAGAAGATATGGACTCGTTGCCTGTTGAGTTCGAACATGAGCCTGTTATTGGACTAGCCTCTGGGCCTGATGGATTGGATTTAGTACGCCGAATTTTAGCTAATGCGCCTAACTACCTCAGTGAAAAAGGAATATTGGTGTGTGAAGTGGGGAACTCGATGGTTCATATGATGGAACAATACCCAGACGTACCGTTTACATGGATAGAGTTTGAGAATGGTGGTCACGGCGTATTTATGATTACCAGAGATCAGTTGGTGGAATGCGCGGCGCTTTTCTCTGCGTATTTGGATTAACTTGTATCGACGATAGGTTCTCTTTTTTATAGATGAATCCTATTGGAAAAGTCCGGTGAGAGGCTTTACATCTCACCCCAATAACGCCACTATGTGGCCAAGAATTTTAGGGTAAACTTGAAGGCATACTTGAAGTGCTGGAACTAAGGTAGAGGATTTCATGGCAGGAAATAGTATCGGACAACACTTCCGAGTCACTACGTTCGGGGAAAGTCACGGCATTGCATTAGGCTGTGTGGTGGATGGATGTCCTCCAGATTTGGAAATTTCTGAGTCTGATTTGCAGGTAGATTTGGATCGTCGACGCCCCGGAACATCCCGTTATACGACTCAACGTCGTGAAGCGGATGAAGTGAAAATTCTTTCAGGTGTGTTTGAAGGAAAAACCACTGGTACGTCTATCGGTCTATTGATTGAGAATACCGATCAGCGTTCAAAAGATTATTCAGATATCAAAGATAAATTTCGTCCAGGTCATGCCGATTATACTTACCATCAGAAATATGGTGTGAGAGATTATCGTGGTGGTGGTCGTTCATCTGCTCGTGAAACCGCGATGCGAGTGGCGGCAGGCGCGATCGCTAAAAAGTATCTCAAAGATCAGTTTGGCGTAGAAATCAGAGCATACTTGGCTCAAATGGGTGATGTCTCTATCGATAAAGTCGATTGGGATGAAATCGAAAATAATGCATTTTTCTGTCCAGATGTCGACAAAGTTGACCAATTTGATCAGCTAATACGTGATCTTAAAAAAGATGGCGATTCTATTGGCGCAAAAATTCAAGTGGTTGCGACCAATGTCCCTGTTGGGCTTGGAGAGCCGGTGTTTGACCGAATTGATGCCGATATTGCCCATGCTTTAATGAGTATTAATGCGGTAAAAGGGGTTGAAATTGGCGATGGTTTTGGCGTCGTTGAACAACGAGGTAGCCAACACCGTGATGCTTTGTCACCGCAAGGATTTGAGTCTAATCATGCTGGTGGTATTTTGGGCGGTATTTCAACGGGGCAAGATATTGTCGCCAACATTGCGCTTAAGCCTACGTCATCGATTACGGTTCCAGGCGATACCATTGATAAATCTGGGCAAGCAACTCAGCTTATTACTAAAGGTCGTCATGATCCATGTGTCGGGATTCGAGCTGTTCCGATTGCTGAAGCGATGCTAGCCATTGTGGTTATGGATCACCTCTTGCGCCATCGTGGTCAAAACTACAATGTTGTGACGGAAACACCAAAAATTTAATTGGTTTGGACGCTCAAGTCGTAAGTTGCTATACAAAACCCTCCACCGAGGGTTTTATTTTGTTTGAGTAATGGCATGAAACATCAGTATCAAGACTTAATCACTCTATTTAATCGTACGTTTTCTCTTAGTTATAACACTCGGTTAGAACTTGGCAGTGATGAACCAATCTATCGCCCAGCGGATTCAGATTGCAATTACCATCGAATTATTTTTGCTCGAGGGTTTTATGCCTCTGCGCTTCATGAGGTAGCTCATTGGTGCGTTGCAGGTCCAGAGCGTCGTTTGCTGGAAGATTTTGGGTATTGGTATGAACCCGATGGACGAAACGAAGAAACCCAAGCTCGATTCGAGAAAGTGGAAATTCGTCCACAGGCTTATGAATGGATACTTTCCGTGAGTGCTGGTTTTCCATTTAATGTGAGTTGCGACAATTTAAATGGTGAATTTGAACCTAATCGAATGCAATTTATGCAGCTTGTTCATCAAGAGGTGATGAAGATATTTGAGCTGGGGATCCCTGAAAGAGTGGCGAGTCTATCGAACGTGCTTCGAGATTTTTATCAAACTCCTGAGTTAAAGCCAGAACTGTTTATCGTGAAATAACGAGAGTATTTATGATTATTGAATTTGAAGAAAAATTACTAGAATTGATCGATGCACGAATTGAAACGGCATCTGATGATGAATTATTCGCAGGTGGTTACTTGCGCGGTCATGTATCACTTTCTGCCGCTAGCTGCGAAGAAGAAGGTATTGATGATGTTGCTGAGCTAAAGCAACGGATTATTGCCAGTTTGGAGGAAGCTCGTTCTGAGTTATCTCCGGCTGATCGACTTATTGTGCAAGGCGTATGGGACGATCTGGTTGCGCAAGTTAAATAGTGCCGTCGGGATATGATATTCTCGATATAAGCTAGAATTTTAGTAAAACATCAAATTAACGAGGCCCTACTTAAGCGCCTCGTTTTTTATTGAAATGCTTACACTGCTTTTCCTTTGAGAAGCTTTCTGACCCACATGCGGCTTGGGTGAAGTTTTTCTAATATGTCGACAGGGAGTGGCAAAGGATCGTTACATATTATTGATGCGAGCAATTCGCCAAGTAGCGGTGCAGAGCTTAGTCCTCGCGAACCTAATCCTAAGAAGGCGTATAGGTTAGGGTAGTGATGAACTTCATCAATCGGTGACCCTTTAAAGCCGCTAGAAGCCTTATATTGATGTCGAATAATGTCCAACTCACCGATATTACCGACAAATGGAAGGTGATCCCGACTGACACAACGGACCCCTTGACGTGACAACCCATCTTCCACATTTACTCCTTTAGGCCAGTTTTGGTCGTTGACGCAGTTGATCAGTTTTTGTTTGTTTATCCGCTGAGCATCGGGATCGAAGTCATTGTTAAGCTGGCTCCGGTCGTAACTCGCACCAATGCAATGGTGGCCATTATTGGGGTTAATAGGTGTCATGTAGCCGTCATAGCAAAGCACGTTGTTCAGTTGTTTGAGGGCATCAGTGGTGGGAATATGGCTAACTTGGCCTTTTACTTTCCCGAGTGGTAGTTTGCTGCTTGGTGACAATTGATCGAATAAGTGACCATTAGCGATAACAACGGTTTGATGAGTGAAGCGCTGATCACCCGATGTTAATAACCAATGTTTTTCGCTATCGTCCCAGGTAATCTCATTAATTTCACAGTTAAAATGTGTGGTGAGCTTTTGATTCTGGGTTAACCTACTAATCAGCTGCTCAGTTAATTGTGCAGGGCAAAGCCAGCCACCTAATGGGTAGTGAATACTGGGGCTTGATACCGGGACACCTAACGACAAGCACGTTTGTCCTGACGTAAAACGTGTGACTAACTCAGAAGGAAATTGACCATCACCTAATCGTTGAAGCTTTCTCGTTGATTTTTCATCCCACATTAACTGCGTAACACCACACCAATCATGGTCGAACTTTAGTGATTGAGCGGCGTGATTAATAAATTGCCGAGAGTAAATAAAAGCAGAAGTAAAGAAGCGAGAAATGGCGTCATGCGAATGATTGATCAGTGGATAGATTGCCCCTTGACGATTTCCTGATGCGCCTTGAGCGGGTTGAGCATCTTTACAATAAAGGGTTACAGAGATACCTCTATCTGAGAGTGCTTTCGCTAAGCTGGCACTGGCAATACCTCCGCCGATAATCGCCACATCTTGAAGGTTAGAAACCGGAGGCATCGCATAGCAAGGTGAAATATTGGTATAAGGCGTTTTAACTTGCATTGAGCCTGCGAGCATGTCTCGTTTGGTGCCAAAGCCCTTTACTTTCTTCATTTCGAAACCAGCTTCGATTAAGCCACGTCGCACAAACCCAGCAGCAGTAAAGGTAGCGCAGCTGCATTGATACTTTGCTAGTTGTGCCATACCGTTGAAGAGCTCTTGGCTCCACATATCGGGATTTTTACTTGGTGCAAATCCATCGAGAAACCACGCGTCAATAATGCCCGTTTCAGGGGTTGGAACCTTAGGCATGCACTCTTTGATATCCCCAAACCAGAGATCGAGCGTTACCATTCCATCGGCAAGTACGATGCGATGGCACTCTGGAGCAGCAATAGGGTAGTGCTGTTGTAATTGCTCTGCATAGTGTGCCAATTCTGGCCAAGCTTGGTGCGCTTTAACTAGGTCTGACTTATTGAGTGGGAATTTTTCAAAACTTATAAAATGGAGTGATTGAAGTGGTGCGTCAGGGTGCTGTTGACGAAATTGCTCAAACCATTGCCATGTGGCCAAAAAATTAAGACCAGTGCCAAATCCGGTTTCACCGATCACAAAGCGTTTTTCATCGGTTTCAAGCCAACGCTGAGGAAGTTGATTTTGGCGTAGAAATACGTAGCGAGTCTCTTCTAGCCCATTGACATTAGAGAAATAAACATCGTCGAATTGTTCAGAGACAGGCGTTCCTGAGTCGTTCCAATCGAGGTGAGCATGAGTAATTTTGGTCATAATTCGCAAATCTTTATTGAAAAACACATTATTGTAACCGAATTGTACGAATTTCTTGGAAAGCTGACCACTTTTGTTATCCTTGTTCGTTATTATCTAGCTGAATGTTGATTTATAGGGATCTTATATGAAACGAGTCGTAATCACTGGTATGGGTATTGTTTCCAGTATCGGTAACAATGTCGAAGAAGTGCTAGCCTCTCTAAAAGCAGGTAAATCAGGTATTACTGCATCTGAACAGTTTAAAGAGCAGGGTTTACGCTCTCAGGTTTGGGGTGATTTGAAAATCAATCCAGCTGAGCACATCGATCGCAAACAAATGCGCTTTATGGGTGATGCGGCTGCGTATGCATACTTATCAATGGAAGAAGCGATTAAAGACGCAGGACTACCTGAAGAGATGGTATCCAACGATCGTACTGGTATTGTTGCTGGTTCGGGCGGAGCTTCTTCAGCGAACCAGGCACTTGCGGTTGATACTCTGCGTAATAAAGGCGTTAAGAGAATCGGTCCATATATGGTTCCACGTACCATGTCTTCTACGGTTTCAGCTTGTTTAGCGACACCATTTAAAATTCGTGGTGTTAACTACAGTATGAGTTCTGCGTGTGCAACTTCAGCTCACTGTATCGGTCATGCGGCTGAATTGATCCAACTAGGTAAACAAGACATTGTTTTCGCTGGTGGTGGTGAAGAGCTTGATTGGACATTAACAATGATGTTCGATGCAATGGGCGCATTATCGACTAAGTATAATGATACCCCTGAAAAAGCATCGCGTACCTACGATGCAGACCGTGATGGTTTCATCATTTCTGGTGGTGGCGGTATGGTTGTAGTTGAAGAGCTAGAACATGCACTTGCTCGTGGCGCGACTATCTATGGTGAAATCGTAGGTTATGGTGCGACATCAGATGGCTACGATATGGTAGCTCCTTCTGGTGAAGGTGCGGCACGTTGTATGAAGATGGCAATGCAAGATGTTGATTCTATCGACTACGTAAATACACACGGCACTTCAACTCCTGTTGGCGATGTGAAAGAACTTGGTGCGATTCAAGAAATTTTCGGCGGCAACAGCCCAGCAATTTCTGCAACTAAGGCTATGACTGGTCATGCGTTAGGTGCTGCTGGTGTTCATGAAGCTATTTACTCTACGCTAATGTTGCACCATGGTTTCATTGCGCCAAGCGTAAATATTGAAAACCTTGATGAAGCGGCAGCTGGTTTGGATATCGTAACGGAATACCGTGAGCAATCTCTAAACACCGTTATGTCGAATAGCTTTGGCTTTGGCGGAACCAATGCGACATTGGTTTTGAAAAAATACCAAGCTTAATTAATAACCTTAGGTGACCTAGAGTCACTAAAGTGTTAGGTTATGCCCCAAAGTACCCGGCTCGAGTAGCCGGGTACTTTCATTAAGACGATTTGTTTCTCTTTCCTATTCTTACTAAAGCTAATATCACGCGCCAATGAAAATCTTAATTGATGAAAATATGCCTTATGCTGAAACGCTTTTCAGTCAATTGGGCGAAGTAATACTGAAACCTGGCCGAACATTAACGGCTGATGATTTAGTTGATGTCGATGCATTAATGATTCGCTCGGTGACCAAAGTGAATGCCGCATTGCTTGAAAAAGCCAATAAATTAAAGTTTGTTGGTACTGCCACAGCTGGAATGGATCATGTCGACCAGAATCTATTGACCTCAAAAGGCATTTTTTTTACTGCTGCGCCGGGATGTAATAAGGTCGGAGTTGCCGAGTACATTGTCAGCTCGCTAATGATTTTGGCACAACAGCAGGGTTTCTCGGTTTTCGATAAAACCGTTGGGATCATCGGTGCTGGACAGGTAGGCAGCTATCTTGCGCAATGCCTAGATGGGATCGGCATTAAAGTCCTGCTCAACGATCCTCCCAAACAAGCCACGGGTGATAGTCGAGAGTTTACACCCCTTCAAGCATTGTTAGAACAAGCAGATGTTGTCACTGTTCATACACCGCTAGTTGATTCTGGTGAGTGGCCCACAAAACATTTAATTGATCAGGCGGTTCTTGATCAGTTTAGACCTGATCAAATCTTGATTAATGCCGCGCGTGGCCCAATTGTTGATAATCAAGCTTTAAAGCAACGTTTGCAGAAGCAAGATGGTTTTACTGCCGTCCTAGATGTGTTTGAGTTTGAACCAGAAGTGGATTTTGAGCTACTACCACTGCTTGCGTTTGCGACACCTCATATTGCCGGATATGGCCTAGAGGGAAAAGCTCGTGGAACAACGATGATCTTTAATCGTTATTGTCAGTTCTTAGGTCAAGAGCTACGAGCAAACCCAAAACACCTGCTTCCGATTGCCCCGGTGCCAAAAATGGTGTTATCAAGACGGTGGAATGAGCAATCACTCTATAATTTAATTCAAATGATTTATGATGTCCGAGTTGATGATGCAGTATTTAGACGAGAAATCGTTAAGCCAGGTGCATTTGATGCGATGCGTAAATCTTATTGGGATCGCCGTGAATATAGTGCGATTACCTTAGTGGGTGATGATCAATGTCATTTATCGCCACTAGAAAAACTCGGTTTTCAAATAGAGGTTAAGTCATGAGCCAAGAATTTAATATTGCATTGTTAGGTGCGTCAGAGCCTGTCGGTGAAGCGATTATCGATATGCTTCAGGAACGTGAATTTCCGATGGGAGACTTAATCCTATTAGCAAGCGAACCGAATGAAGAAAAGTCATATCGTGTTGATGGTAAGTCTCTTTATATTCAAGAAGTGGCGGATTTCGATTGGTCGCAAGTTCATTTGGCTTTCTTTTGCGAAAGCTCAGAGTCTTCAGAACAATGGGCTTCAGTAGCGGCAGACGAAGGTGTTATCGTCATCGACAGCACAGAGCGTTATCGTTATGACTATGATGTTCCGCTTGTTATCCCTGAGGTTAATCCAGAAGCGATTTCAGAATTTCGTAATCGAAATGTTATCGCGAGTCCATCTGCAACAACGGTTCAACTGTTAGTTGCGCTAAAGCCTATTCATGATGCTTTCGGTGTCGAAAGAGTGAATGTGAGCACTTATCAGTCGGTTTCTGCTGCCGGAAAAGCGGGAGTCGATGAATTAGCGGGGCAAACAGCTCGTCTATTAAATGGTTTACCACCGGAGTCAGACCATTTTAGCCAGACCATTGCTTTTAATTGCCTTCCACAAGTGGACCAATTAACTGAAAATGGATATACACGAGAAGAAATGGCCTTGGTCTTAGAAACTCAGAAAGTGTTTAATGATCCTTCCATTGCGGTCAATCCGACGTGTGTCATTGTACCTGTTTTTTATGGTCATGCAGCGACGGTACACCTTGAAACGCGTACACCAGTGGATGTATCTCAAGTTACTGAGTTGTTAGAGCAGGCTCCAAGTATTCAAGTATTTAACGGACATGATTTTCCAACAACAGTACGTGATGCAACGGGTAAAGATGAGGTCATGGTAGGGCGTATCCGCAATGATATTAGCCACCATAGTGGAATAAACTTTTGGGTTGTTGCTGATAATGTCCGTAAAGGATCTGCAATCAATGCAATCCAGATCGCTCAATTGCTTATTGATGAGTATCTATAATTTGTAGAATGATTAAGCCGATATTAGATTGAGCTAACAGAAAAACGCCAGTCAGTGACTGGCGTTTTTTATATTCTATTTAGTTTAATATTACTAAGTAACGTAAATTAACTAGCGAGCTTTATGTGCGTTAGGGTCGTTTTTACAGGCCCCGTCAATGCATCGACCGTATAGGTATAAACTATGGTTAGTCAGAGATACATTGTATTTCTCTGCGATTTCTTTTTGACGCTGTTCAATCACATCATCAGAAAACTCAATTACTTCACCGCAGTCTAAGCATACAAGATGATCATGGTGGTGCTGTGTAGAAAGTTCGAATACGGACTTCCCACCTTCGAAATGGTGACGAGTTACAATTCCAGCATCATCAAATTGATTGAGTACGCGATAAACTGTAGCAAGTCCGATCTCTTCATCTAAATCGATTAATTTCTTATATAGCTCTTCAGCACTGATGTGTTGGCACTCTGGTTGCTGTAACACTTCTAAAATTTTAAGTCGAGGTAACGTAACCTTTAGACCTGCATCTTTAAGTGCTTGATTGTTATCAGACATAGACTTTCCTGTTAATGTTCTGCAGATGTGCAACGAAAATATACCGCCCATTATAGGTTAGTATATGCTAATAATAAACCACTAACTGTAAAAGGATATTTCAAAAAATTCCGTTATGTTACATGATTAGTGTTTGGGAGTTATTGTATCGTTGAAATCGATAACTTATTGATAATAAAGCCTTCAATACGTTGAAGGCATAGTATCGATAGTTTGTCGCTTAGCCCGCGAGTTCTGCTAAACACATTTCATCGTAAATTTGTTTGACCCATTTATTTACGCGCTCTTCTGTTAGTTCAGGCTGACGGTCTTCATCGATACATAGACCAACGAAATTATCGTCATCAACTAAAGCTTTAGAGGCTTCAAACTCATACCCTTCCACTGGCCAGTAGCCTAAGATGGTTGCGCCACGAGCTTCAACGATGTCACGGAGAGTCCCCATAGCATCACAGAAATATTCAGCATAATCTTCTTGATCACCACAGCCGAACATTGCTACAAGCTTACCTGAGAAATCGATAGCTTCTAGCTCAGGGAAAAAGTCATCCCAATCGCATTGAGCTTCACCGTAATACCAAGTAGGAATACCAAATAAAAGAAGATCAAAGTTATCAATGTCTGCTTTGCTGCTTTTAGCGATATCTTGAACTTGAACTAGTTTTGATCCTAGCTGTTTTTCAATCATCTTCGCTACAGCTTCTGTATTACCAGTATCACTGCCAAAAAAGATACCTACACTTGCCATATATCTGTTACCTTTTATAGTCTTGATTTGTAGAATGAATTTACCCTAAACCAGTGCCTTCCCAGCTTAGTTGAATTAAGCCTTTAGCTATAAAACCCGCACAGCCCAAAAATAGAACACCCCATACAATGCGGCGTCCAAATACAGGAACATTACCTTGTTTTAGTACATCTTTGATTGCCATTCCGATAAAGAAAAATATTGCAGCAAAAAGTATGTCTAGACCGATAGATTCTAGTTGGTTCATATAGTCGTAAAGCATAGTGAGTCTTTCATCCCAAAATGATTGCGCGAACTATACCATTGTTACTAGGCAAAGTTAATTGGTGAAAAACCAACAATTCGCTACAAAATAAAGATTTTTACTATTGGTTTAAGAATTTTCGAATTACTCGAAGTACTTCATCGGGCTTTTCTGCATGGAGCCAATGGCCAGTATTGGCAATAATATGCGCTTTTGCATTTGGAAACTGTGCTCTAATCGTTGATTGATGCTCAGACGTTATGTAATCGGAGTTTTCACCTTTGACAAACAGGGTTGGAATATCACTACTTGGAAGCGACTGCCAGCCAATGATTTGTTCATAGTTTTGATACAGTTCTTGTACGTTAAAGCGCCAAGTAAAATGCGTTTCTGCTTTGTAGAGAGACTTACCTAAAAATTGGCGGACACCATCTAATTTTATGTGTTTAGCGAGTATGGACATGGCTTGTTGACGTGTCGTGGGTTTTTGCTCGATAACAGCAAATAGACCCGAAAAGACTTGATCGTGACTTCTCGACGGGTAGGCGACAGGGGCCATATCTAAAACGATGAGGCGTAACACAAGATTTGGTGATACTTCTGTAAGTTTCATCGCCACTTTTCCACCCATTGAGTGGCCAATAATTGTTGCACTTTCAGCACCAATGGATTTAAGAGTTCTCGCAACATCTTGAGCCATTACAGCATAATTATGCTCTTCATCATGAAATGATAAACCGTGATTTCGAAGATCTAAACTAATCACTTGATGATCTTCTTTTAGATTCCGAACCAATAAACCTAGATTGTCTAGATTTCCGAATAAGCCATGGATCAAAACGATGGGTTGACCCTGTCCTTCGATTTTATAATTTAAGTAAGTCGACATTTTCTCTTAATACTGTTGGGTTTAGCGTGGAGTATCATCAAAGATCTCGGTATAATCTATAGGAGTTTAAACATAGAGATTGTGAAAAGCGAATGAAAACAATTGAGGTCGATGAAGAACTATACCGCTATATTGCTGGCCAAACTTGTCATATTGGTGAAAGTGCGTCGGAAATATTGCGTCGCTTATTAAATATAGATGGTCAATCTGCAGTATCTTCAGATACAGGCACTACCCAAACCAATGTGTCTCAGAATGAAAACAATGGAGATATAGCGGCTTGCGATACAGTCACTATTGATACTGTGAAGGCGATACGTGAATTGCTTATATCAGATGAATTTGCAGCACAGAAAAAAGTGATTGACCGTTTTATGCTGGTTTTAAGCACATTATGGAATATTGATTCGGTTAACTTTTCTGAAGCAATTCAAGTTAAGGGACGTAAGCGAGTTTATTTTGCTGATAACGAGCAGACACTGCTTGATGGTGGAACGACAACAAAGCCTAAAGCAATCCCTCGTACTCCATTTTGGGTTATTACTAACACCAATACTAGCCGTAAGCAGCAGATGGTAGAACAAGTCATGGTAAGAATGGAATTCCCTGCTGAGTTGGTTGAAAAAGTTAAAAATGCAATCTAACTAATTCGAACGTTCTCTCACTCCGGATTTTAAGCCTCGTATTAATTTAATACTGATGTGAGGATGTTAATAAATAATTTTGATTTAAAAAGGATGTTTTATGGCTATTCACCCACGTGCAGGACAAAAAGCGTTACAAGAAGATCTCAATAATATTCCTGCGCTCGTTTCAAATTATTATTTACTTAAACCAGAACCGAATAATGCAGCTCATAAAGTCGAGTTTGGTACATCGGGACATCGTGGTACATCGAATAAATCAAGTTTTAATGAGCAACACATTCTTGCGATAGCACAAGCTGTAGCAGAAGTGCGTAAAGCGAATGGAGTGACAGGGCCTATTTTTGTTGGTAAGGATACTCATGCTCTATCAGAACCTGCGTTTGCAAGTGTCATTGAAGTATTAATTGCGAATAACATCAATGTCATTGCACAACAAGAGAATGGATATACGCCAACTCCAGGCGTCTCTCATGCCATTTTGACTCACAACCTGAAGAAAAGCGAAAACCTTGCTGATGGTATTGTGATTACGCCGTCGCACAACCCGCCACAAGATGGTGGTATTAAATATAATCCGACTCACGGTGGTCCTGCTGAAGATGCGTTAACTAAGGCAATTGAAGCCAGAGCAAATGAGATTATCGCTAGTGGAATGAGCGATGTAGAGCGAGTGTCTTTTGAAGATGCTAAAGAGTCAGCATTGTATCAAGAGAACGATCTTGTTACGCCTTATGTTGACGATTTAGTGAATGTTATCGATATTGAAGCAATTCAAAAGGCTAAGTTGCATATTGGTGTCGATCCTCTAGGTGGAAGTGGCATTGAGTACTGGCGTCAAATTGCTAAAACTTATGACTTAGATATCACGTTAGTAAACGAAGCAATTGATCCTACATTCCAATTTATGTCGTTAGATAAAGATGGCGCGATTCGAATGGATTGTTCGTCGCCTTATTCTATGGCGGGTTTATTAGCACTCAAGGATGATTACGATCTTGCGTTTGGCAATGATCCTGATTATGACCGTCACGGTATTGTGACTCCAAAAGGGTTAATGAATCCAAACCATTACCTTGCGGTATGTATCGATTATCTTTATCGTCACCGCAGTGAGTGGAAAGCAGAAGTAGCCGTGGGTAAGACTCTTGTATCGAGCGCATTAATTGATCGTGTTGTTGCTGATCTTGGTCGAGAACTATGCGAAGTACCGGTTGGGTTTAAGTGGTTTGTTGATGGTCTTTTCACTGGTCGTTTTGGCTTTGGTGGTGAAGAGAGTGCTGGTGCGTCGTTCCTTCGTAAAGATGGTACACCATGGTCTACTGATAAAGATGGGATTCTTTTGTGCCTACTAGGTGCAGAAATTACCGCCGTAACTGGAAAAAACCCTCAGGACTATTATGAAGAACTCGCTGCGAAACACGGTGAATCAAAATACAACCGTATTCAAGCTGTCGCGAATGGGCCTCAGAAAGATGTGCTGAAGAAACTGTCGCCAGAGATGGTCTCTGCTCAGATGCTTGCTGGCGACCCAATCACGGCTCGTTTAACTCATGCTCCTGGTAATGGCGAAGCGATTGGTGGTTTGAAAGTGACCACAGATTTCGGTTGGTTCGCTGCTAGACCATCAGGTACCGAGGATGTTTACAAAATATACTGTGAAAGCTTCCGTGGTGATGATCATTTAAAACAGATTGAAGTTGAAGCACAGCAGATTGTTAACCAAGTCTTTGCTGACGCTGGATTAGCGTAAGGTTTCATCATTCATTCTATAGAAAATTTTCTATAACAGTTTTCTATACCAATCCAAGAGAGCAGCCATTAGGTTGCTCTCTTTTTTATATTGCTTATTGGTTATCTGGCCACTGCTCTGGAACGACAAACCAGAATCGTCCACGCGAGTCTTGGCAATGTTCAAATTGCCCTGAAACTGGGCGATATAGTTCTTGATGGATAGAATGACCGGTAGCCCAATATGGCTTTTCTAGTTTAAATAGGGGGCTTTCTACAAGCTCAAGTTGAGATTGGTAGCACCAAAACCCATTGATTTGACTCGATTCTAATTCGTAGTCTAAGCATTTTGTAGGAATGGTTTGATCGAGAAATGGGTTTATATATAACCGGCCTTGAAGCAGTACTTTTGGCATAATAGGATGCCAGTTTGGATATTGCTGAACAAAGCTTGGATTCTGGCTCATACTGAGTTGATGCTTCAGCATATGGTTGAGTTTTTTGTCCAAGCGATCATGAGCATTTGGACCATACCAGTAACCATTATGGAATAGATAAAACTTGATCGCCACTTCCCAATGCTGGTATCCACTGAATGGATCATTGATGATAAAGTCGATGGCGCCTAAGGTACGTTTGTTATCATTTATTTGAATCTCCTCGGCCAGTAATTCATGGTGTTGAGACGATTGAAACAGTTCGCTGCATATATGTTGATAAACGAAGCCCAAACGATGATTGCCATTATAATTACTTTCCTTTAATGGCGACATATGAGTAAAAGGGGAAGGGTTGGCGATCACCTGTGTAGGCTTCAATAAACTATTGGTATTGATCACCCAATGGCTAAACTGAGTCAGATCCATAATAACTAGCTCTTGATGATTGAAGGCTGTCATTGTAGCCTGATTTTAAAATCGACTCGACTTTATACTTAAGGCTCTTAGATATGAATGTTATTGAACTTGAAGCGTTGCTAAATGATCACCTCTCACCTCACCTCATTCAGGATTATTGCCCGAATGGGTTACAGGTAGAAGGTAAAGTAGAGGTTCATAAAATTGTTACTGGAGTTACTGCTTCACTTGAATTAATTGAGAGAGCGATAGACTTAGAAGCCGATGCAATATTGGTTCATCATGGCTATTTCTGGAAAGGAGAACCCGAAGCAATCAGAGGGATGAAAGGAAAACGAATTCGTCAATTGATTCAAAATGATATCAACTTATTGGCTTATCATCTTCCGTTGGATATTCATCCAGAACTTGGTAATAACGCTCGTCTAGCTGATTTATTAGATATAGAGGTCCTTGGTGGGTTAGAGAACCATGCACAATCTGTTGCGATGTATGGTCAATTTAAAACGCCAATTAGTGCGTCTCAATTCGCGTTACGTCTTGAGGAAGTATTAGCGAGGAAGCCTTTACATATCGCTTCTCAAAACAGTGATAAGTTACTTGAAAGTGTAGGATGGTGTACTGGAGGAGGGCAAGATTACATTGATATGGCCGCGCAAAGAGGTCTTGATTGTTATATTTCAGGGGAGATTTCGGAGCGAACAACATACAGTGCACGTGAGCAAGGGATTGAGTATTTTGCTGCAGGTCACCATGCGACTGAGCGTTATGGTGTCAAAGCGCTTGGAGAATGGCTATCACAATATCATGGTTTTGATGTGACGTTTATTGATATCGACAATCCAGTTTAACGTGAAAAAAGGAGCGTTAAGCGTTTTAGGTATAGGTACAGCGCAGATTAGTAAGAATGTAATAGAAATAGAAAGAGCGAGTTAAACTCGCTCTTTGGGTATTGTGAATAGAGTATTACGTCTTATTTTTCACGTTCTTCTAAAGGAACAAATTCACGTGATTTTTCACCAGTATATAACTGACGAGGGCGGCCAATACGGCTTTCTGGGTCACTATGCATTTCATTCCAATGTGCAATCCAACCGATAGTACGAGACATTGCGAAGATTACTGTGAACATTGATACCGGAATACCAATTGCTCTTAAGATAATGCCAGAGTAAAAATCGACATTTGGATAGAGTTTTTTCTCAACGAAGTACTCATCAGATAGTGCAATACGTTCTAATTCCATTGCAACATCTAATAGTGGGTCTTGGATGTTCAACTCGTTCAGTACTTCATGACATGCTTCACGCATTACGGTAGCGCGTGGGTCATAATTTTTGTATACACGGTGACCAAAGCCCATTAAACGGAATGGGTCTTCTTTATCTTTGGCGCGTTGTACAAACTCAGGAATTGCATCCACAGTACCAATCTCTTCAAGCATACGAAGACATGCTTCATTAGCACCACCATGGGCTGGTCCCCAAAGTGACGCAATACCTGCAGCGATACAAGCAAATGGGTTTGCACCCGAAGAGCCTGCTAAACGAACAGTAGACGTTGACGCATTTTGTTCGTGGTCAGCATGAAGGGTAAAGATTTTATCCATAGCGCGAGCAACGACAGGGTTTACATCGTATTCTTCACAAGGTGTTGCATACATCATATGTAGGAAGTTGCTTGCATAATCCAAATCATTGCGTGGATAAATGAATGGCTGACCTACTGAGTACTTGTAACACATGGCAGCTAAAGTGGGCATTTTTGACAGTAAACGATATGCGGCGATCTCTCGGTGAGTATCGTTATTGATATCTAAAGAGTCGTGATAGAACGCAGCCAAAGCGCCAACAACACCACACATAATTGCCATCGGGTGAGCATCACGACGGAAACCATGGAAGAAGCTCGCGATCTGCTCGTGAACCATCGTATGACGAGATATGGTCCATTTGAACTTCTCGTATTCTTTGCGATTTGGAACATTGCCATACAACAAGATGTAACAGACTTCTAAATAATCAGCGTTATTTGCTAATTGATCAATTGGATAACCTCGATGTAGCAACACTCCTTTGTTACCATCGATGTAAGTGATTTGAGATTCACATGAAGCAGTGGCTAGAAAACCAGGGTCGTAGGTGAAATATCCATTAGCACCAAGTTTGCGAACATCGACTACTTCTGGCCCCATAGCACCTTGTATAATCGGCAGTTCGATTGGAGCTTTACCTTCAATGTGAAGGGTAGCTTTCTTATCGGCCATAACAATCTCCTATATTTTATTATTTAATCCATCCCGGATGTTTGTGCGCTAAATTCTTAACTCTGCGTTGAGTAAAGTCAATGTTTCTAATTGGATGTGTGCACTCAATTGTGTTTTTAGTGCGAATTAAGTTAAAAATATGTTCTATGTAACAAAAATTGTTACAGTTATTGTATTAGAATGTTGCAAGCCATATATTGGCAAGGAGTTTTTTTGGTTGAAACCCAGATGCTTAAAGGGAATTGAGCAGAGTTACCCTCTATTGATTTATACCTTTATTAGTTTTAACAATTTTCGATAACTGAATCACTAGTTTATGCTTTTTATGTTACTTAATTGTTAAAAATAGTCGTTTGGTAACCAAAGCTTCATCTATAACTATAAATGCTCTATAGAGCTGAGTGAGCAAGCCCGTGAAAGAAAGAAAGTCAAGACCTGTTAATCTCGATTTGCAGACCGTCCACTTTCCTATTACAGCTATCGCATCGATCCTCCACAGAGTGTCAGGTGTGATTATGTTCGTTGCAATAGGGATATTGTTATGGTTGTTATCGATTTCACTATCTTCTCCAGAAGGTTTTCAATCTGCTGTGAATATTGTCGATAGTTTTTTCGTTAAATTGATATTGTGGGGAATAGTAATAGCGTTAGCTTATCATATAGTCGGTGGTATTCGTCACCTGATTATGGACCTTGGTTACTTTGAAGACTTTGAGTCAGGTACTAAAACTGCAAAAGTTGCTTTTGGAGCAACAATTGTCTTAGCGCTTCTCGGAGGAATCTTAGTATGGTAAAGAATATTTCTTCAGTCGGTCGTAATGGGATACACGATTTTATATTAATTCGTGCCACTGCGATTATTATGACTTTATACACACTGTATTTGGTTGGCTTTTTCGCCTTTTCTGGTGATATAAGTTATGCAGATTGGACAGCCTTTTTTGGTGGCACCTTCACTAAAGTATTTACAATGCTTGCACTGTCTAGTGTATTGATACACGGATGGATTGGTTTGTGGCAAGTACTTACTGACTATATCAAATGTGCAAAACTTCGTGGTTTATTGCAACTGCTTGTTATTGTTGTGCTTTTGGGATACTTTTTCTCTGGCTTATTTGTTTTGTGGGGTGCTTAAGTGACTATTCCAGTTCGTGAATTCGATGCCGTTGTTATTGGTGCTGGTGGCGCAGGCATGCGTGCAGCACTGCAAGTTTCTGAGCAAGGTCTTTCATGTGCCTTGTTATCTAAAGTATTCCCAACTCGTTCTCACACAGTTTCAGCTCAAGGCGGTATAACTGTTGCCTTAGGTAACGCGCATGAGGATCATTGGGAGCAACATATGTACGATACGGTCAAAGGTTCCGATTATATCGGTGACCAAGATGCGATTGAGTATATGTGTAAAAATGGACCTGAATCTGTTATTGAATTAGAAAAAATGGGCTTACCTTTTTCGCGTTTTGATAATGGTACCATTTATCAACGTCCTTTCGGTGGGCAGTCAAAGAACTTTGGTGGTGAGCAAGCAGCCCGTACAGCAGCTGCTGCAGACCGCACAGGTCATGCGCTGTTACACACTCTTTATCAACAAAACATTAAGCATAAAACGACGATTTTCTCAGAATGGTATGCGCTTGATCTTGTTAAAAATGAAGATGGAGCAATACTGGGAACAACAGCTTTATGCATGGAGACGGGCGAAGTTTGCTACTTCAAGTCGAAGGCGACTATTCTAGCGACAGGCGGAGCAGGCCGTATTTACGCTTCAACAACCAATGCTCATATTAATACCGGTGATGGTGTTGGCATGGCTATTCGTGCTGGCGTTCCTATGCAAGATATTGAAATGTGGCAATTCCACCCAACTGGTATTGCTGGTGCTGGTGTTCTGGTAACAGAAGGTTGTCGTGGAGAAGGTGGTTACCTTCTTAATAAAGATGGCGAACGTTTCATGGAGCGTTATGCGCCAAACGCGAAAGACTTAGCTGGCCGTGATGTTGTTGCTCGTTCAATGATGATTGAAATTCGAGAAGGTCGTGGTTGCGATGGTCCATGGGGGCCGCACATAAAACTTAAGCTTGATCATTTAGGTCAGGAAGTTCTTGAGTCTCGCCTTCCTGGTATTTGTGAATTGTCGCGAACTTTTGCTCACGTTGATCCTGTTAAAGAACCAATTCCTGTAATTCCAACTTGTCACTATATGATGGGCGGAGTACCAACTCAGGTTTCTGGTCAGGCAATCAAGCAAGATGCTAATGGTCAAGATGTTGATGTTCATGGTTTATATGCTTGTGGTGAAATTGCATCAGTATCGGTGCACGGCGCAAACCGTTTAGGTGGTAACTCTCTACTTGATTTAGTTGTATTTGGTCGAGCGACGGGACTACACTTAGGTGAAACGTTGAAGAAGCAAGCTGAAGCTAAGCCCGCGACTGAAGATGATATTCAACGTTCGTTAGAACGTTATAATCGTTGGGAAAACAGTACTGACGGTGAAGACCCAACTGAAATTCGAAAAGACTTACAGCAATGTATGCAGAATAATTTCTCCGTATTCCGTGAAGGTGATGCGATGGAAAAAGGTTTGGCTGAGCTGAAAGTTATTCGTGAGCGTTTGAAAAATGCGCATTTATCGGATAAGTCGACGGAGTTTAATACTCAACGTATTGAATGCCTTGAGTTAGAAAACCTTATGGAAACAGCGTATGCGACAGCCGTTGCTGCAAACTTCCGAACTGAAAGTCGAGGAGCACATGCTCGCTTTGATTTCCCAGACCGTGATGATGCTCAGTGGTTATGCCACTCTATTTACAATCCTGAGACTGAAAGTATGTCTAAGCGAAGTGTAAATATGGAACCTGTGCATCGTGAAGCATTCCCACCTAAAGCTCGTACGTACTAAGGAGAGGACCTGATTATGAAAATGAATTTCTCTTTGTACCGATATAATCCTGATGTGGACCAAAAACCATACATGAAGGATTATGTGCTTGAGGTAGAAGAAGGCTCAGACATGATGTTACTTGATGCTTTAATCCTCTTAAAAGAGCAGGATTCATCAATTTCGTTTAGACGCTCGTGCCGTGAAGGAGTCTGTGGCTCTGATGGTTTGAACATGAATGGTAAAAATGGATTGGCTTGTATTACACCATTGTCAGAATTAAGTGGTGACAAGATTGTAATTCGTCCGTTGCCAGGTCTACCTGTAATTCGTGACTTGATCGTCGATATGAAACAATTTTACGACAATTATGCCAAAGTGAAGCCATACTTAATTGCGGATGAAGAATTACCTCCTTCTCGTGAAAATTTACAGTCACCAGAAGAGCGTGAACATCTTGATGGGTTATATGATTGTATTATGTGTGCGTGTTGCACAACATCATGTCCTTCATTTTGGTGGAATCCCGATAAATTTATTGGCCCTGCAGGGTTATTAGCTGCATACCGATGGTTGATTGATAGCCGAGATACAGCAACAGATGAACGACTATCTGATCTTGATGATGCATTTAGCGTTTTCCGTTGTCATGGCATCATGAACTGTGTAAGTGTTTGTCCTAAAGGGTTAAATCCAACAAAAGCGATTGGTCATATTAAAACTATGCTGGTCAACCGTTCGATTTAGACAATTTGCAGGCCTTTAGGCCTGCTTTTTTTGAACAGATAGCGCGGCATCTAATTTAGGTAGTCGCAACGTGTTAAAACTACTAGTAAAGGGAATATATGCACAACGGCGTGATGAAGGCATGGCTCGAGTCTTCACACTTGGCTGGCGCCAATGCAACGTATGTAGAAGATATATACGAACTCTATTTAAGTGATCCCGATCTGGTAAGTGAGGAGTGGAAACGTGTATTTGAGGGGCTTTCAGCTCCTGATAATGTAGCTGATCAGCCGCATTCACGTGTCCGTGACTACTTCCGTCGACTCGCGCAAGAGACAAAGCATTACAATGTCCAAGTTAGTGATCCCGATGTCGATGCAAAACAAGTAAGAGTATTACAGCTGATTAACGCATACCGTTTCCGCGGTCATGAGGCAGCGAAGCTTGATCCTCTTGAGGTTTGGCAACGTGCCCCAGTGGCAGAGTTAGCTCCAGAATTTCATAATCTTAATGAAAAAGATATGCAGGATTCATTTAACGTAGGTTCACTTGCCATAGGCAAAGAAACCATGCTGTTAAGTGATATTTATGAATCTCTTAATAAGATATATTGTGGTTCTGTCGGTGCAGAGTATATGCACATGACCGACACAGAACAAAAACGTTGGATTCAACAACGTTTAGAATCTGTTGTTGGCCAACCATCTTTCACTCAGGAAGAGAAAGTTACTTTTCTTGATGAACTTACCGCAGCCGAAGGGTTAGAGCGCTACTTAGGCGCTAAATTCCCAGGTGCAAAACGTTTCTCTCTCGAAGGTGGTGATGCTCTCATTCCCATGACAAAAGAGTTGATCCGTCAAGCGGGTTCACAAGGGATGAGAGAAGTTGTTGTTGGTATGGCACACCGTGGCCGACTGAACATGTTAGTCAACGTGTTAGGTAAGCGACCTCAAGACCTGTTTGATGAATTCGCTGGAAAACACGATGAATCATGGGGAACCGGTGATGTTAAATACCACCAAGGCTTCTCGGCAGACTTCGCGACTTCGGGTGGCGATGTTCATTTAGTGTTAGCGTTTAACCCATCACATTTGGAAATTGTTAACCCGGTTGTTATGGGTTCGGTTCGTGCTCGTCAAGATCGACTAGATGATAAAGATGGAAGCAAAGTGCTCCCTATTACCGTTCATGGTGATTCAGCTATCGCTGGTCAGGGAGTAGTAGCAGAAACCTTTAACATGTCTCAGGCTCGTGGTTATAAGGTTGGCGGTACAGTTCGAATTGTTGTGAATAACCAAGTCGGTTTTACCACATCTAACCCGAGAGATACTCGCTCGACTATGTACTGTACTGATATTGCGAAAATGGTCCAAGCACCTATTTTTCATGTCAATGCTGATGATCCAGAAGCGGTTGCTTTCGTCACTCGAATAGCACTTGATTATCGTAATACGTTCAAAGCTGATGTTGTTATTGATTTGGTTTGTTACCGCCGCCATGGACATAACGAAGCGGATGAGCCGAGTGCGACTCAGCCTTTGATGTATAAAAAAATCAAAAAACATCCTACTCCGAGAAAACTCTACGCAGATGTGCTAATTGAACGCAATGATGTTGACACCGATACGGCGACTCAATTAGTCAACGAATATCGAGATGCACTTGATCAAGGTGAAGTGGTCGTTAAAGAATGGCGTCCAATGACAATGCACTCTGTTGATTGGTCACCTTACTTATCCCATGACTGGGATGAAGCATGGAATGACAAGGTTCCTGAAGAGCGCTTTTTAGAGCTTGGAAAGAAAGTGACAGAGTTCCCTGAAAGCCATAAATTACAAAGTCGAGTACAAAAAGCGTACAACGACCGTATTCTTATGGTGAAAGGTGAAAAACAGGTCGATTGGGGTATGGCTGAAATTATGGCATACGGCACGTTACTTGATGACGGTCATCGTATCCGCATATCTGGTCAAGATTCAGGCCGTGGTACGTTCTTCCATCGTCATTCTGTATTGCATAATCAAGCTGACGCGAGTACCTATATTCCTCTTCGCAATCTTCATGCGAATCAAGGGCCATTTCAAGTGATTGATTCGGTTCTTTCTGAAGAAGCGGTACTTGCTTTTGAGTATGGATATGCAACGGCTGAACCAAGTGGGTTAACTATTTGGGAAGCGCAATTTGGTGATTTTGCAAATGGTGCTCAAGTTGTTATCGACCAGTTTATTTCATCAGGTGAGCAAAAGTGGGGACGTTTATGTGGTCTGACTATGTTGCTTCCACATGGATATGAAGGTCAAGGTCCTGAGCACTCTTCTGCGCGTTTAGAGCGCTATCTTCAGATGTGTGCAGAGCAGAATATGCAAGTTGTCGTGCCTTCGACTCCTGCTCAGGTCTATCACATGATACGTCGACAAGTTGTACGCCCGATGCGTCGTCCATTAATAGTAATGTCGCCTAAATCGTTACTACGCCATCCACTTTGTGTTTCATCGTTAGATGATTTAATGAATGGTACGTTCCAAGCCGCTATCCCTGAAGTTGATACTTTAGAGCCTAGCGAGGTGAAACGGGTCGTATTCTGCTCAGGTAAAATCTATTACGATTTGCTTGAACAGCGTCGTAACAATGAACAGACCGATGTTGCTATTGTGCGAATTGAGCAACTTTATCCGTTCCCGATGGAAGAAGTACAAGCCGCGATCGCTCCGTATGTCAATGTAGAGGGTTTTGTTTGGTGTCAAGAAGAGCCGCAAAACCAAGGTGCATGGTACAGCAGCCAGCATAATTTCCGCGCTGCGATTCCTGCAGGATCAGATCTTAAATATGCTGGACGGTCAGCATCTGCCTCTCCTGCGGTAGGGTATATGTCCGTACACATGAAACAACAAAAAGCATTGATTAATGATGCTTTGACGCTTGATTAAGAACTAGAAGTAAAAGGAAAATACAGATATGACAATTGAAATTCTGGTTCCAGACTTACCCGAATCAGTTGCTGATGCTACTGTTGCTACTTGGCATAAGCAGCCAGGTGAAGCTGTTGAACGTGATGAAGTATTGGTTGATATTGAAACCGATAAAGTGGTTCTTGAAGTTCCTGCACCAGAATCTGGAGTGTTGGAGTCTATTATTGAATTGGAAGGTGCAACAGTGCTTTCCAAACAATTATTGGCGAAGTTAAAACCAGGAGCTGTTGCTGGTGAGCCAACGAAAGATTCAACTGAGAAAACGGAACCATCTCCAGATAAGCGCCATAAAGCATCACTGACCGAAGAGTCTAACGATTGGCTAACGCCAGCTGTTCGTCGCTTGTTAGGTGAGCACGATATCGAGCCATCAGATGTGACCGGTAGTGGTGTAGGTGGTCGAATCACTCGTGAAGATATTGATGCTCACATTGCAGCTAAAGCCTCTGCTACAAAGGCATCGGGAAGTGAAGCTCCAGCAATAGAAGTACCAGCAGCGGCACGCAGTCAGAAGCGCGTTCCAATGACTCGTTTGCGCAAGACGGTAGCGAAGCGTTTGTTGGAAGCAAAAAATAGTACTGCAATGCTAACAACGTTTAACGAAGTGAACATGAAACCTATCATGGATCTTCGTAAACAGTATCAAGAGCAATTTGAGAAGCGTCATGATATCCGTTTAGGCTTTATGTCGTTCTACGTTAAAGCTGTGACAGAAGCCCTTAAACGTTACCCTGAAGTGAATGCTTCAATTGATGGCGACGATATCGTGTATCACAATTATTTCGACATTAGTATGGCCGTTTCTACTCCTCGCGGGTTGGTTACTCCAGTACTGAAAGATTGTGACATGCTTGGTATGGCTGATATTGAAAAAGGCATCAAAGAGCTAGCAATTAAAGGACGTGATGGAAAACTAACCGTAGATGAGTTGATGGGTGGTAACTTCACCATCACTAATGGCGGCGTATTTGGGTCACTTATGTCAACACCAATTATCAACCCGCCACAAGCGGCTATTCTTGGAATGCATAAGATTCAGGACCGCCCTATGGCAGTTAATGGCAAAGTTGAAATATTGCCAATGATGTACCTGGCTCTGTCCTATGATCACCGTTTAATCGATGGTAAAGAATCGGTTGGTTTCCTTGTAACAATTAAAGAGTTACTTGAAGACCCAGCTCGACTATTGCTTGATGTATAGAAATTACACGGTATAAGGTAATTAGCGTTTAGATATCTAGACGGCTAAAAGAAAAAGGACTAGACTTGCTCAACGTCTAGTCTTTCCAAGCCAACTGGTGATGAAAGCAGTAGTTGGCCACTCTTTATGAGTACCCTACAGATGTAAAGCTATATGCCGAAAGCATTGAGCTCTATGGAATAATAATAAACAATGGAATCTCACAATGAATTTGCATGAATATCAAGCGAAACAGCTATTTGCTGAGTTCGGATTGCCAGTACCAGAAGGCTATGCTTGTGATACAGCACAAGAAGCGTTTGAAGCGGCTGGCCGCATTAGCACCGAGAAAAAAGTAGTAAAATGTCAGGTTCACGCAGGTGGACGTGGTAAAGCGGGCGGTGTTGAACTGCACGATACTAAAGATGGCGTAAAAGCATTTGCACAAAAGTGGCTAGGTAAAAACTTAGTGACATATCAAACAGATGCAAATGGACAGCCAGTCACTAAAATTTTAGTTGAAGAAGCATCGAGTATTGCTAACGAGCTATATCTCGGCGCTGTAGTTGATCGTGCTTCTCGTCGAATCGTCTTTATGGCGTCGACAGAAGGTGGTGTTGAGATTGAAAAAGTGGCAGAAGAAACGCCAGAGCTGATTCATAAAGCAGCTATCGATCCTCTCGTCGGTCCTCAAGGTTATCAAGGTCGCGAGCTAGCATTTAAGCTCGGTTTAGAAGGCGATCAAATTAAACAATTCACCAAGATCTTTATGGGCTTGGCAAATATGTTTGCACAATACGACTTAGCGCTTCTAGAAATTAACCCATTAGTGATTACTGGTGACGGTAACCTATTGTGTCTAGATGGTAAGATTAATATTGATTCAAATGCAATGTATCGTCAGCCTAAGTTACGTGAAATGCACGATCCGTCTCAAGAAGATGAACGTGAAGCACACGCAGCTCAATGGGAACTAAATTACGTTGCTCTTGATGGCAGCATTGGTTGTATGGTGAATGGTGCCGGTCTTGCGATGGGTACTATGGATATCGTTAATCTTCATGGTGGTCAACCAGCAAACTTCTTAGATGTTGGTGGCGGTGCAACCAAAGAGCGTGTAACCGAAGCATTCAAGATCATCCTTTCTGATGATAATGTTAAAGCCGTATTAGTAAATATTTTCGGTGGAATTGTACGTTGCGACCTTATTGCCGACGGTATTATCGGTGCAGTTGAAGAGGTTGGTGTCAAAGTGCCAGTTGTCGTTCGACTTGAAGGTAATAACGCACCACTTGGCTCTAAAAAGCTAGCTGAAAGTGGATTAAACATCATTGCCGCGAATTCGCTTAAAGAAGCAGCGGAAAAAGTAGTTGCAGCTGCGGAGGGCAAATAATGTCTGTATTAATTGATAAAAATACTAAGGTAATCTGTCAAGGGTTTACCGGCGGTCAAGGTACGTTCCACTCTGAGCAGGCTATCGATTACGGTACGCAGATGGTTGGTGGTGTTTCGCCAGGAAAAGGCGGTCAGACTCATTTAGGCTTGCCAGTATTTAACACTGTTAGAGACGCTGTTGAAACAACAGGTGCAACGGCATCAGTTATTTATGTCCCAGCTCCTTTCTGTAAAGATGCGATTCTTGAAGCGATTGATGCAGGTATTAAGTTAATCGTTACTATCACAGAAGGTATTCCGACTCTTGATCTTTTAGACGTAAAAGTACGTTTGGATGAATCTGGTGTTCGTATGATTGGTCCAAACTGTCCGGGTGTTATTACGCCTGATGAATGTAAAATCGGCATTATGCCAGGTCACATTCATAAGAAAGGTAAAGTGGGAATCGTTTCTCGTTCTGGAACGCTAACTTATGAAGCAGTGAAGCAAACGACAGACGAAGGCTTTGGACAGTCGACTTGTGTTGGTATCGGTGGGGATCCTATTCCAGGTTCTAACTTCATCGATATTCTTAAGTTGTTCCAAGAAGATCCTGAAACTGAAGCAATCGTGATGATCGGTGAAATCGGTGGAACAGCGGAAGAAGAAGCTGCGGCATTCATTAAAGACAATGTCACTAAGCCAGTTGTATCTTATATCGCAGGTGTGACAGCTCCTCCAGGTAAGCGTATGGGGCATGCTGGCGCGATTATCTCTGGTGGTAAAGGTACCGCTGATGACAAGTTTGCTGCACTTGAAGCTGCAGGTGTTAAAACAGTGAAAAGCCTAGCTGATATTGGTAGCGCACTACGTGAGATCACTGGTTGGTAAGTTGCTCTTTATGACGTCGCTTACTTATAAGTGATAAGCTATTTAAATTAAAGTCCTCCAATTGATTGGAGGACTTTTTTATTGGAAGTCGTTTTACGCAAAGCGATGAACTTGGATTACGCTCGAACTTTAGTTAACTGACTCAAGATAAAGAATAGCGAGGCACTTACGACAACCGACGGGCCTGCCGGGGTGTCAAAATTCCAAGATAATCCCAGACCACATAAAACGGAAAGTGAGCCAATAACAGCAGCATAGATTGCCATCGTTTCCGGTGATGTGGAAATTCGACGTGCCGTTGCAGCTGGAATAATTAGCAGTGAAGTCATAATGAGAGCGCCAACAAACTTCATCCCAATTGCAATTACAGCTCCAATCATCAGCATGAGTATCATTTTCATCAATTCAACATTAACACCTTCAACACTCGCAAGTTCTTCGCTTACACTTGAGGAGAGCAACGGGTGCCATAGAAACTTTAGCAATCCAAGAACCACAAAAACACCTAGCCAGATAAAAATGAGGTCTTCAGGGGTAACTGAAAGCAAGTCACCAAACAAATATCCCATTAAGTCGATTCTAACATCGTCTAGGAAGCTAACGGCGATTAAACCAATCGAAAGGGCACTATGAGCTAGAATGCCAAGTAAGGTGTCATTAGCGAGCACAGACTGACGCTGAAAGAGCACCAATGCCGCAGATAGAATTAAACTACTGCAGATGAGTGCCGCATTAATATTAACGTCAAGTAAGAAGCCTAGCGCTAACCCCATTAAAGAAGCATGAGCAAGGGTATCGCCAAAGTAGGCCATTTTTCGCCAGACGATAAATGAGCCTAGTGGGCCTGAAAGGATAGCAATGCCAATACCCGCGAATATCGAAGGGAGTAAAAACTCAATCATGATGGTGTCCGTGGTGATGGCATCCACAAACATCAGCATCGCCGTGAACAGGTTCGCCCGATAGATCGTGATGGTGATGGTCGTGTTGGTGAGGATAAAATGCC
This sequence comes from Vibrio phycocola, assembly GCF_053850235.1. NCBI lineage: Bacteria > Pseudomonadati > Pseudomonadota > Gammaproteobacteria > Vibrionales > Vibrionaceae > Vibrio > Vibrio phycocola. The sequence goes on from NZ_JBSQDJ010000005.1 coordinate 86,646, forward strand.
AGACTATCTTTGGTTGTCTGACCAAAAAGTGCAATGTAGTTTGGGTGCTGGCTAATATGCTTAGGTGTACCAGAGCAGCATATATGGTGGTGTAAACAAATAACATTGTCGGTTTTTGCCATCACTAAATGAAGATCGTGAGAAACCATTAATATTGCACAATTAAAACGGACCCGAAGCGTATTGATTAACTCATATAAATCAATCTGGCCCTGTAGATCGACACCTTGAGCGGGTTCGTCCAGTACGAGAATATCCGGCCGTGTGAGAAGCGCACGGGCAAGTAAGACTCGCTGGCTTTCGCCACCAGAAAGAGTGTGCATATTACTGGTAGCGAGATGTTCAGCACCAACCAAACTTAATGCATTCATTATTTCTTGTTCGCTATATTTTCCGGCTAACCGAAGAAATCGATAAACATTTAATGGTAAGGAATCATTGAGTTTAAGTTTTTGAGGGACATATCCGAGCCGTATCTTAGGTAGTTTCGATATGTTACCTGTATCGATAGCCTGTAATCCGAGAATAACGCGTACTAAAGTTGACTTTCCCGCTCCGTTTGGACCGATCAAGGTGGTTATTTTTCCTCGTTCAAGGGCAAAAGAAACATTATCAAGCACCCGTCGTGTTCCAAAATAAACACAAATGCTATCCAGTTCGATTAGTGGTGACATGAATGGAACTCATTTACAATTGTTAATGTTATAATGTAACATTCGGCACTTATTTAGGCTAGCATTCAGGAGTAAGATATTGTGGTAAAAATTCGCGTAATTACAGCGGTTGTTGCTTTATTGTTGGCGATGCCATCATGGGCGATTACGGTACTTAGTAGTATTAAGCCCATTCAGATGATTACCCATGAACTCACTCTAGGAGTTGCTGATTCAGAAGTTCTACTTGATAACAATACGTCTCCTCATGATTATGCGTTGCGTCCATCGGATATAAAGAAAATTCATTCAGCGGATTTAATTGTTTGGTTTGGAAGTGGATTAGAACCCTTTATGGATAAAATCCTAGAAAGTGTTGATGAAAAGAGTGTTTTAACAGTCAGTCAGCTTGGTCACGTAGGTTTATCCCAATATGGTGATGATCATGAAGATGATGGGCATAATCATGGAACATTGGATCCGCATTTTTGGTTAGGAAAAGAAGCTACATTGGGCACCGCCCAAGCCATTGTGGACAAGTTGATCATTTTAGATGGCCAAAATGCTGAGCAATATCGCAGCAATCTACAGCGCTTTAATAACGCGATAGAAGCGTTGGCCCAGACTATAAATACACAATTGTCACCATTTAATCAGTTACCGTACTATGTTTTTCACGATGCTTATGGTTACTTTGAACGAGATTATCAACTTCGTAAACTTGGGCGTTTTACTGTATCTCCAGAAAGAAAACCGGGTGCTAAGACTCTGGTGAACATTAAGCGAACGTTATCAGAGACAAAAGGGGTTTGTGTTTTCTCAGAGCCTCAATTCTCGCCAGCAGTGATCAATACCGTTATGCGTGGTACATCAGCTAAGCTTGGAACATTAGACCCACTAGGGAGTGATGTAGATGTTGCAGATGGTAGCTACTTTGAACTATTAAAACAGTTGGCCGATGAGTTTGAGCGTTGTTTTGCTGTAGAGCAGTAAATGCTATTAGTAAGAAGAAAAACTTACGTGGTATAGCGGGGGAGGCTATACCACGGGCGAAAACCGCCAATATCGAATTCCTTTAAAATGATAGTAATCAGTTTATTGGGCTTCGTGTCGTGAGAACTTATCCCAACGACCAAAAATATAAGTAGACAGGCTAATCTCAAGAATATGTCTACACGCTTACGCATATAGACGTAATTAAGATAAGCCATTTAAATATAGCACCGTATATTGGGTTTATCTGTCTTATTTTCGATACATTTGAAGGTTTTTTATTTTCTTCATCGTGGTAGTTGGAATTTACGTAACCTTTTAGTAGCGCAGTTTTAGCCAACGTTGATTTATCTCAAATTGAATTTCACATTTTCAGTTATCATTCAATTAGTAATAATAATTCTTCTCATTTGGGTTTTTTAAGGTGTTGTTTATGAAGTTGAGTGAACTAAGAGAAGGACAGTGTGCAGATATACTGGCATTTGTTAATTTAGACAGTGAAGCGCGCAAACGCTTGATGGTCATGGGTTTGCTTCCCAACACTTCCGTAACTTTAGTACGCCGAGCCCCAATGGGAGATCCACTACAAGTTATGGTCAGAGGAGTTTCTCTTGCTGTACGAGAAAAAATAGCCTCGTCTATTGAGGTGGAGTTAATTCAATGAAGTACCATATTCTCACCGTAGGTAACCCTAATAGTGGTAAAACAACACTTTTCAATGGATTGACTGGCTCAAAACAGCAAGTGGGTAATTGGGCTGGAGTGACTGTCGAAAAGAAGACGGGCTATTATACTCATACTGGTGATGAATTTTTACTGACAGATTTACCCGGAATTTATGCGTTAGACAGTGGTAACGATAGCAATAGTGTTGATGAATCTATCGCTTCACGTGCCGTACTGACTCATCCCGCAGATTTGATTATTAACGTTGTTGATGTGACTTGCCTAGAGCGCAGTTTATATATGACGTTGCAGCTTCGTGAATTAGGACGCCCTATGGTGGTGGTTCTAAATAAAATGGATGCACTCAAGCGAGTTCGCCAAACGCTTGATATTGGTCTACTAGAGAAGTTTTTAGGTTGTCCGGTTTTAGATTTATCAGCACACGATAAAAACCAAGTCACTAAATTTAAAGAAAAATTACATAAGCATCTAGTCCAAGGTATTGTTTTAAAAGAACTACCTTTAAACTATGAACCACAGTTTGAAGCTGCTATAGACTTTCTTTCTCCTCTTTTTGAGCAGCAGCAAAATGTGACTACGCGAGCTCTTGCGATTCGAGCACTTGAAAATGATCGATTAATCATAAACCAACTAGATGACGTTGGGCGCTTGAAAGTTAAGAAAGAACAAGATGCCTGTAATATTGATATCGACCTGCATGTTGCTGATACCAAATATACGTACCTACATCAGCAGTGTGTTAGCGTTCGTCGTACTCAAGGAAAATTAAGTAATAGTGTGACAGAAAAACTCGATCAATTTGTACTCAACAAGTGGATTGGCGTGCCGTTTTTCTTCTTTGTCATGTACGTTATGTTTATGTTCTCGATAAACATTGGCAGTGCTTTTATCGATTTTTTCGACATCGCCATTGGAGCATTATTGGTTGATGGGGCTCATCATGTATTGGATGCGCATTTGCCTGTTTGGTTGGTTACAGTGCTCGCTGATGGGATAGGTGGCGGTATTCAAACCGTTGCGACTTTCATTCCGGTAATCGCTTGTCTTTATCTGTTTATGACTATCCTAGAAAGTTCTGGCTATATGTCTCGTGCGGCATTTGTGCTTGATAAAGTAATGCAACGTATTGGTTTACCGGGTAAAGCGTTCGTCCCACTCATTTTAGGGTTTGGCTGTACAGTTCCTGCAATTATGGCAACTCGTACTTTGGATCAAGAACGTGAGCGTAAACTGGCTGCTTCGATGGCGCCGTTTATGTCGTGTGGTGCTCGCTTACCTGTCTATGCCCTATTTGCAGCCGCATTTTTTCCTAGCAATGGTCAAAATATTGTTTTTGCCTTATATCTGTTGGGTGTCGGTGCGGCAGTGTTTACGGGTATCGTACTAAAGCGAACACTATACCCTGGTTCAAGTGATTCATTTGTTATGGAGTTGCCGGATTACGAATTACCAACGCTTCAAAATGTCGTGATTAAAACTTGGCAAAAACTAAATCGCTTTATATGGGGTGCAGGGAAAACTATCGTTGTTGTAGTGACGATCCTTAGTTTGCTTAACTCCGTTGGATCTGATGGAACGTTTGGTAATGAAGGGACCCAAAAGTCAGTATTATCTCAAGCAGCTCAAACGGTTACGCCTTTATTCTCGCCAATGGGTGTCGAAAAAGATAATTGGCCAGCAACGGTGGGTATCATTACAGGGATTTTTGCTAAAGAAGCCGTGGTTGGGACGTTAAACACGCTGTACACCGATGCAAGTGAAGATGCAGGTGAATTCAATTTAACAGAGAGTATTAAAGCGGCGTTTATCTCGATTCCGGAAAACTTGACGGGATTAAGTTTTAGTGACCCATTTGGTATCGAAGTGGGTGATCTCTCAGACTCTGAAGCGGTTGCACAAGAGCAAGAAGTGAACGTCTCAATTTTCGCGAATATTCAGGATCAATTTGTTACCGGTGGCGCAGCATTTTCGTATTTGATCTTTATTTTGTTATATACGCCATGTGTGGCTGCGATGGGAGCTTATGTTCGTGAATTTGGAGTTAAGTTTGCTCGTTTCATTGGAATCTGGACATTAGGACTTGGCTATCTATCTGCAACACTTTTTTATCAAGCAACCAATTTAACATCACATCCACAGCAAAGTCTGATGTGGATCGTTGGCATCGGGGTATCGTTAATGATTGTCTACCGTTGGCTGACCGCTCACGGGAATAAACTACGTCAGATAGAGGCACAATTATTATGATATTGCAGGAGTTGCGAAGCTACATTGAACAGCATGGTTCAGTGACTCGCCTCCAACTCGCTAAGCAGTTTAAAATGAGTGAAGACGGTGTCGACGCAATGCTATCGGTATGGTTAAAAAAGGGCGTTATTTCGCGAACTGTTGATACTAATTTGGATGGTTATGTTATGCGGGTTCGTTATCGGGTTCATCAACCTGACTCACTATCACTGAATGTGATTATGTAATTGAAAAAGGCCGCAATTGAAGTGCGGCCTTTTGTTTGTTCTTTAATCAACTCTATATCTACATTCTTTCTAATGTTTCAATCCCAAGTAGAGAAAGGCCTTGTTTGATAGTTTTCGCAGTGAGAGCAGAGAGTTTTAAACGACTTTCTTTAATGGATTGATCAGAAGCGTTTAGAACAGGACAGGCTTCATAGAAACTTGAAAATTGGCCTGCAAGCTCGAATAGATAGTTACACATAATATGTGGTTGACCTTCACGAGCGACACTTTGAACCGCTTCTTCAAATTGGAGAAGCTTTGCAATGAGCGCTTTTTCTTTCTCTTCACTAACTTGAATATTGCCAGTCAGGTTATCCATTTCGATGGATGCTTTTTGGAAAATAGACGCCACACGTGTATAAGCATATTGCATGTACGGAGCAGTATTACCTTCAAACGCAAGCATGTTATCCCAGTCAAATACGTAATCTGTCGTACGGTGCTTTGATAAGTCAGAATATTTAACCGCAGCCATTGCAACAGTATTGGCGATATTTGCTTTTTCAGTTGTTGTAAGATCTGGGTTTTTCGCTTCGATTAACGCATTTGCGCGTTCTTCTGCTTCATCCAGTAAATCGGCTAAACGTACCGTGCCACCCGCGCGGGTTTTAAATGGACGACCATCTTTACCTAGCATCATGCCGAAAGCGTGATGTTCTAGCGAGACACTTTCTGGAATATAGCCAGCTTTACGTACGATAGTCCATGCTTGCATCAAGTGCTGGTGTTGGCGTGAGTCGATAAAGTAGAGTACGCGATCTGCACCAAGTGTTTCATAACGGTATTTAGCGCATGCGATATCAGTTGTGGTGTATAGGAAGCCACCGTCACGTTTTTGTACGATAACGCCCATAGGATCGCCGTCTTTATTCTTGTACTCATCTAAGAATACAACTTGAGCACCATCATCTTCTGTCGCTAAACCCTGTGCTTTCAGATCAGATACGATGCTTGGTAGCATGTCGTTATACATGCTTTCGCCCATCACATCATCGCGAGATAGTGAGACATTTAAGCGGTCATAGTTACCTTGGTTTTGCGTCATGGTAATATCGACGAGTTTTTTCCACATCTCTGCACAAGCAGGATCGCCGCTTTGCAGTTTAACAACATAGTTTCGAGCTTTTAGTGCGAATTCCTCATCTTCATCGTAGAGCTTTTTCGATTCACGATAAAACCCTTCTAAGTCAGAAAGCTCCATAGACACTTCACCAGAAGCTTGCTGGACACGTTCTAAGTTGGCGATGAGCATCCCAAACTGAGTTCCCCAGTCACCAATGTGGTTCGCACGGATAACTTTATGACCTAGAAACTCTAAGGTACGAACGACTGCGTCCCCAATGATGGTTGAGCGTAAGTGGCCTACGTGCATCTCTTTAGCAACGTTAGGCGCTGAATAGTCAGCAACAATCGTTAATGGTGCATCTTTCGCTACACCGATCCGAGAGTCGGCCAGAGCAATTTCAGCTTGTTTAGCGAGAAACTCTTCACTAAGAAAGATATTGATGAAACCTGGGCCTGCTATTTCAGTTTTACTTGCAATGCCGTCAAGATCGAGAACATCTAACACTTTTTGAGCGAATTCACGTGGATTCATTTTCAGCTTTTTCGCTACACCCATAACACCATTCGCTTGGTAATCACCAAACTGTGGTTTTGCAGATTGACGTACGGCTGCTGGGCTACCTGCTGGTGCGCCCGCCGCTTCTAGGGCTTGTGATACTTTATCGTTTATGAGTGCTTGGATATTCACACGTTTGTCCTTCGATTTAACGAAATGTTAGGAGACATATTGGACTCACCAGATTGGGTGACTTATATCTCGATCTTGTTCAAAAATTGGCGCACATAATAGCAATTTTATTCGATATCTTATAGAGCGGAGTTAAGGAATTTTCTACTTTTCCTATCTGGCTGTTACTATGCTGTCGTTTCTTACTGATAAGGATGATCTAGATGACATACCATGAACCTAATTTTGAGTTTTCACCTGTGATGATGATTGATGGTATCTCTTTGTTTTCAAATAAAATTGATAGCTTTATGAAGATCCTTGGGTTAGATGTGGCGTCATTGAACATGGATCATGTTGCAATGAGGATCAATCAACACTGCGAAGCACAAAGGGCCGAGAGTGAATGGGCCAAAATGGGAGAGGTTATTTCTAGAGCTGAAATCAATGGACGTCCGATCGTCGTTGTTGAATTAAACCAGCCTATCGTTGTCGGTAAATGGCAAACCGATTGTGTAGAACTTCCTTACCCAGCAAAGGGGAAAACATACCCAATTCAGGGGTGGGAACATGTGGAGTTTGTGGTTCCTTGCCGCGCGGAATCACTCGATGAATTTGTTACTTTTATTCGCCAACAATTCCCTCGTTTGAACCGTTGTTGGGATGACTTTTCTGAACTGGGAGTGAGTGTCAAAATGTCAGAACCAAAAGCAAGCGGTGAACGATTGCCAAACCCAACAATTGCATTTAAGTGGAGTGGGGTAACGATTAAACTTCATCCTCATGCGTTAAAAACGGTGATCTTGTCGGAACAATCACCGTTATTTACGTGATATCGGATTTACCCTAGCCGACAATCTTTTGGCATCGATTGAAGATCGCTTAACGAAGTGATAGCACGACCAATATCAAGTGTTTCTGCGTCGATATGACCGATTCCTAAGCTATGCATAACGAGACGATGGGCTGTTCTAGGTTTTAGTTGATTAACAACAAATCGAATCATATCGCTACGGCTTAAAGACTCTAGCTCTTCAACGACTATTTGACGTTGGTTAAATTCGAGATCTTTGTTTCCGATGGCAACCCATAATCGCTGAGCTCGACTGCGAAGCGACGTATCAGGTGTCGACATTTGATTAATTAACCCTTTTTTACTGCTTTGCCACTGATACTCATTTAACTCCAGTAGCACCATATAGAATGCGTTGAGAAATTCATCAATCGACTTCATTAACTCAGTAGGAGAGGCGTGAGGAGATTGGACATACAGAACGATTCCTGGGTGGCGGTTAAGTGGTAAATTTCCTGTTCCTACCATATATCCCAATTGTTGTTTGGTTCTGATCTCATTAAAAAAGGTTGCTGACATCAAATGATTCGCCAGTGAATAAAGTGCGATATTTCGTGGCAATATGTTTTCACACTGATGATAAACCACAACGGCAGAGTCTTCTTGGTTGCATTTTATTTCATGCTGCAATGATCCTTGATTACCAAGCATAATTAAAGGTCGCAATGACTCTTCATAACGTTGATCTTGTGCCAATAATGTTTGATAAACCGTGTCACCGATTTCAACGGCATCTGCTTGAGTCCAGTCACCTACGACAAACACTTCGATGTGCAGTAGTGTCATTATTTGATCAACAAAAGGTTTTAGGTCGTTAAGCTCAACTGTCTCAAGGGCCTCTAAAAGTTGCGTAAATGGTGGATTATTCGGTTGCAACAATCCTGTAAGAGCATTAAAGAGTTGGGATAATGGGCGATCTAATGACGAATTACGCCAGCTTCTTTCTAGCTGAGTTTTAATGGTATCAAATCGAGGTTGGTTGAATTCTCGGTGAGTAAACCGGTGCAATATTAACTTGAGGAGTTCGAGTTGTTTGGCGTTGAACCCAGAGAGTGAAAGAGTTACTCCACCTTGATGAGCATACATATTGTAACTCATACCTGCGATTTCCGCTTGATAAGTTTCCTCAACAAGTGAATCGAGAAACATTTCAACACATAGACGAACCATAACAATCGCTCGTGAACTCGATACCGCATGAGGGCTGTCTATTGCGATATAGATGACCCCTTTAGGAACCCTGAACTGGCTATCTTGCATGTGCCATAAACGATACCCTTCACTCTCTTTCAGTATCTGTGGTGTATCATGACACTGTTCTAATGTTTTGGGAGTTTGTACATCCTGAATAAACGGATTTTTCTTAGGTAGGTGGATGTCGAGATCGGCCAGTGGCGTCGCTAACAGAGTTCGTTCTTCATCACTCAGCTTTCTCATTGAATAAGGGGTGAAGTACCAGTTGGCTTTTTGGTCATATTCACCGTCAAAAGCGACTAATGTTACACGCAAGTTGTCTAACGTAAATTGATCGATAACCTCTCTTAATATCGCCTCGTCATACTCTGTCATCATGTAGTCACCAAAAATAGTGTCATCGAGATGATAGTGCTGCATATTGATCACGAGGTGCGATACCGTTTCTAACGCTCTGGCTTTTTCTTGAAAACGAAATGCTGATTCTATGACTGTTTTCTTTTCGATATATCGCCATTCTTCAAGCCCTTGCTGACGAATCAACTCGATAGTTTGAAGAGTTGCTTGGGTTATTTCTTGAATGAATTCTAGGCCGTCGTTGGTCAGTTGGAGGCTAATGTTAAATTCACGGTAATTACTCCCACTCGCGCCACCACCTGCAGATAACCCGGTAATCCAACCTTTATTTTTCAATGCCAATAATAAACTGCCTTCACCTTCGTGACCGATAAGATGAGCAAAATAGGAAAGGGGCTTTGTTTGGTAATATTGATTCATTGACGGAAGCGGAAAGCTTAAGGTGAGCTTACGAATCTCTTTTAACGGTTCTATCTGTATATAAACCGCACGTTGCTCTTCAGTCGTAAATGGAATGTCTATTTTTTTTCCACGTAACGATTTGTTGGTCACTTGTTCAAATAAAGGCGTTACAAGTGCTTCCATATCATCAAGGGATTGGTCACTAATTATCGCAAGAGTCATGATATCAGCAGAATATTGTTGCTGGTAGAATGACAAGATTTCTTCGCGAATCGATTTTTCATTTCTGTCGTTTAATGTGTGTAAGTTACCAACAGAGAATTTTGAAAACGGATGCTCTGGATTGATCGTCTCTTTGTGTACCTGATATAAGCGTCGCGTATCATCATTTAACTTAAGTTTGTATTCCGACTCAACCGCTTGGCGTTCCTTATCAAGCGCTTCTTCATTAAACAATGGTTCAAAAAAGAATCGAGCAAAGCGATCTAAGCCTTGTTCAAAAGCATTTGGACTAATATCGAAGAAAAAGCAACTATGCTCTGTGCCAGTCCAAGCATTGTGAGTCCCACCATGTTGATTTATGAAGCTTTGGAACTCACTGGTTTTAGGGTAGGTTTTTGTCCCTAAGAAAAGCATATGCTCCAGATAATGAGAAAGTCCTTCACGATCTATCGGATCGTCGAAGTGACCAACATTCACCGCGAGTGCTGCAGACGATTTTTGGGTCGTCGAATCTTCTATCAATAAAACTCTTAATTGATTTGATAGAGTTAGGTAGCGGTAGTTGTTGGAATCATTCGGGCTTATATGCACAATGTTAGTTCTCGTTCGTCGTTTAATCATTTAGTATGGCGTTGATTTGATTACTCGCAACGTCTTAGGACTATTTTTATGAGCAAAATAGTGTTTTCGTGCTTATAAAACCATTAAGATATCGAGTATATACACAATAATAAATATCGCTGCGTTTAAACTTTAACCAAACTACAGAATGTCTGGACTTGGGGTGTAGAGTAAAAGGTCGTTACTATGAAAATTTATATTATGCGTCATGGAGAAGCCGGGCTTTTAGCTTCCTGTGATGCAGAGAGAACATTAACCCAGCGTGGGAAAGATGAATCTCTTGCCACAATTACCCAGTCATTAGATAAAATGCCAGCGAAAATAGATAAGGTCTTCGTCAGTCCTTATGTTCGCGCGCAAGAGACATGGCAACAAATAGCGCCTTTATTGGATGCAAAATCCGTTGAATTATATGATGACATTACACCTTACGGACAATCAGAACAGGTATACGAATATGTGTGTGCCTTGGCTGAGTTAGAAAATCTACAGTCTATTATGTTCGTGTCTCACCTCCCGTTGGTTGGGTATTTAACCGCTGAATTTGTCGCTGATTTATCCGCTCCAATGTTTCCAACATCTGGACTAGCGTGCGTAGAATTTGACGTCGCATCAAAACAAGGTGAGTTACTGTGGCAGAATCGGCCATAGTATAACTCTTTGAAAAATATATAAAGTAAGCCGATTTAACCTCGAGCCATAAAATTGACTTTTCTATGGTTCGATAATTGCATATTGATATCTTAATCGAGTGAATCCAGCTCTTTTTTAAGATAACAGTGGCAAAAGGTTTATGAAGTTTACTTTACCGTTCAGTAATAAGTTTCCCAATGTTTCACAGCGAGGCCTACCAGCAGTAGGCGCACCAGTCATGGTATTGGCAACACTCGCAATGATTATATTGCCAATCCCTGCCTTTTTGCTCGACCTCTCTTTCACTTTCAATATTGCGCTTTCCATGGTGGTACTTTTAGTGACGATTTACACTCGTCGACCATTGGAATTCGCGGCTTTTCCGACCGTTTTATTAATTGCGACCTTACTGCGCTTAGCATTGAACGTAGCTTCTACCCGTGTTGTTCTCTTAAAAGGTCACGAAGGCGCAGGTGCCGCGGGTAATGTGATAGAAGCATTTGGTAATGTCGTAATTGGCGGGAACTACGCTGTTGGTCTTGTTGTATTCCTTATCTTGATGATCATTAACTTTATGGTTGTAACCAAGGGTGCGGGAAGAATATCAGAAGTTAGTGCGCGTTTTACCTTGGATGCCTTACCGGGTAAACAGATGGCAATTGATGCTGACTTAAATGCAGGGCTGATTGACCAAGAGCAAGCTCGGACTCGACGTTTTGAAGTGACAAAGGAAGCAGATTTTTATGGTTCGATGGATGGTGCTTCTAAATTCGTCAAAGGTGATGCGATTGCCGGTATCTTGATTCTTTTCATCAACATTATTGGTGGGTTGAGTATTGGTATGGCTCAATATGAATTGAGTTTTGGTGAAGCGATTGAGATATACACCTTATTGACCATTGGTGATGGCCTTGTCGCACAGATTCCATCTCTTCTTTTGTCGATTGGCGCAGCCATTATGGTGACGCGTCAAAATACTGATGAAGACATGGGACAGCAAGTTGTTTTCCAGCTTGTTGATAATCCTAAGGCTCTGATGATCACTGCGATTATTTTGGCTGTTATGGGTGTTGTCCCAGGGATGCCTCACTTTTCGTTTTTACTTCTAGCATCATTGGCTGGAGGAAGTGCTTATTGGATTAATCGTAAGCAAGGTAAAGAAAAAGAAGAAAAACAACTTCCAGATACACCAGCTGTAGAAGCACCAATCAATAAAGAACTGTCATGGGATGATGTTCAACCTGTTGATATTATAGGATTAGAAGTGGGTTATCGATTGATCCCGCTGGTAGATAAAGATCAAGGCGGCGAGTTACTTGAGCGTGTGAAAGGTGTACGGAAGAAACTATCACAAGATTTTGGTTTTCTTATCCCACCCGTTCACATTCGAGACAACTTAGAGCTCACGCCGAATAGTTACCGCATTACTTTAATGGGTGTGGCTGTAGGTGAAGCTGAAATTAAAGCGGACCAAGAGTTGGCGATAAACCCAGGCCAAGTTTATGGTGCGATTGAGGGTGAACATACATTCGATCCTGCTTTTGGCTTAGAAGCGGTATGGATATCAGACGAACAGCGTGAAACAGCACAAGCACTAGGCTATACCGTGGTCGATGCTGCAACAGTGCTTGCGACCCACCTCAGTCAATTATTAACCAATAATGCTTCACAATTGATAGGCCATGAAGAGGTTCAGAACCTATTAGATATGCTAGCGAAGTCAGCGCCTAAATTGGTGGATGGCTTTGTTCCAGATCGTGTTTCTTTAGGCGTTGTTGTTCGTGTGCTACAGAATTTACTTAATGAAGCCATTCCAATTCGTGACATTCGGACGATCGTCCAAACACTGGCTGAATACTCAGGAAAGAGTCAAGAACCTGACGTATTGACTGCCGCTGTACGCATCGCCTTGAAACGCCTTATCGTTCAAGAAATCAATGGTATCGAGCCTGAACTGCCAGTTATTACTTTAATTCCAGAATTGGAACAGATATTGCATCAGACTATGCAGGCGTCTGGTGGAGAGTCTGCTGGCATTGAACCGGGTTTAGCTGAACGTCTTCAATCAGCATTAACTCAAGCAACTCAAGATCAAGAGCTTAAAGGTGAAGCCGCGGTTCTCTTAACTTCAGGAATACTTCGTTCAACATTGGCGAAGTTTGTGAAGAACACAATACCGAACTTGAGAGTCCTTTCTTATCAAGAGATACCAGATGAAAAACAGATTCGAATTGTTCAAGCAGTTGGAAATTAACTTGAGAGTACAGTTGATTGATGGTGGATTTTAGCATTGAAAATTAAACGTTTTTTCGCTCAAGATATGAAAGCGGCGTTGCTACAAGTCAAAGAAGAACTTGGGTCTGATGCCGTCATCATGTCTAACAAAAAAGTTGCCGGTGGTGTCGAAATCGTCGCAGCGGTTGACGGCGATAACACGCTACCTAAATCATCGGCTCAGCAGTACAACAGTCAACCGCGTCACAAAACACCCGCACCTGTCACTCGATCTGCTCCGTTAACACGCAACCTAGCAGATGATCAGGTTCAACTAGGTCGTCGTGGTGGTCAGAATGAAGCCCCAATGACGAAACGGTTTGCAGATTTGCTCAATCAATATTCTACGGATGATTCATCTGCGGACAACTCTGAGCAAGCCGACTCTTTGGATGCATTGTTAAAACGTCAAGCGAAAGGCAGCCAAAGCGATCAAGGTAGCAGTAGAAAACCGTCGCAAAACCGCCGAGGAAACGAAACGGCTTCAAATTCGCTTGCTGGTGGGCGAGGAGGGGTGTCTAAATCTCCTAATATGAATGTTAACTCTCATGAAGAGAGCGACGGTGAATTGAACTTAATGCGTGAAGATATTAATTCGATTCGGCGATTACTCGAACATCAGGTTTCGGGATTGATGTGGCAGGAGGTTGAACGTCGAGAGCCGTTAAGAGCAATGCTGATTAAGCGACTCGAACGGATGGGAGTCTCATCAGAGCTTGCGGATCAACTTGCTTGCTATATCCCAGAAGATACTGCACCGCCAAAAGCGTGGAAAGCTCTGTTACGACTCGTAGCAGACCAAATTCCTGTGGCAAAAAAAGATATTTTGAAACGAGGTGGGATTGTCGCGTTACTTGGTCCCACTGGAGTAGGAAAAACCACGACAATTGCTAAATTGGCCGCGCGTGCCGCAATGGAATATGGATCTGACAGTGTGGCATTAGTCACCACAGATACCTTTAGAATCGGAGCGCATGAACAATTGGCAATTTATGGAAAAATTATGGGTTGCCCTGTAAAAGTCGCTAAAGATTCCAACGATTTAGCCGATGTTATACATCAGCTGCGAAATCGGCGTCTCGTGCTTGTTGATACGGCTGGTATGGGACAACGAGATGTCAGACTGTCAGAGCAATTAGATACGTTAATGCAAAATAGTGGAGAGAATATTCATAGCTATTTGGTTTTACCTGCAACAGCTCAAAGGAAAGTATTACAAGAAACCATCGATCACTTTCGGCGGATTCCTTTGTCCGGTTGCATTATGACCAAGTTAGATGAATCACTGAGCCTTGGTGAATTTGTGAGTGTGATTGTACAGAATGCATTGCCAGTGGCGTATATCGCAAATGGCCAACGAGTACCTGAAGATATTGTACTCGCACAACCGAAATTCATGGTAGCAAAAGCAAATGAATTGCTTGAAGACTCTGATGAAAATGAGCCTCGCTACTGGAGTAGTGACTCAGAGGGATATTAGGCGGCGAATCGATATGACGAACAATATGATACAAGATCAAGCGAGCGGATTACGCCGTTTAAGTAAACCCTCTCTCACCAAGGTAATTACGGTTACCGGCGGAAAAGGTGGTGTTGGCAAATCTAACGTAACACTTGGCATGGCAATTAGCATGGCACGTCAAGGCAAACGAGTGATGGTATTGGATGCTGATCTCGGGTTGGCTAATGTCGACATTATGCTTGGTATTCGACCAAAGAAAAATTTAGGCCATGTCCTTGCAGGTGAGTGCGAATTAAGTGATGCCATTGTAGAGGGGCCTTTTGGAATACGAATAATCCCAGCCACATCGGGAACTCAGTCGATGACAGAGCTTTCTCATGCGCAACACGTGGGACTGATTCGCGCGTTCGGCAATTTGGATGAAGAGATGGACGTCTTGTTAGTAGATACCGCGGCTGGTATCTCAGATATGGTAGTGAGTTTTTCTCGAGCTGCTCAAGATGTCGTAATAGTGGTTTGTGATGAACCCACTTCAATAACTGATGCTTATGCGCTTATTAAGCTACTTAGTCGAGAACATCAGGTTCAGCGCTTCAAAATCGTTGCGAATATGGTTAGAAGTTATCGGGAAGGTCGAGAATTGTTTGCTAAGCTAACATTAGTTACTGAACGTTTTTTGAATGTCACTATTGAACTGGTTGCATGTATACCGCTAGACGATAATGTTAGACAGGCCGTTAAAAAACAGAAAATCGTTGTCGAAGCGTTCCCTAAATCACCAGCGTCTTTGGCGATAAACTCTCTCGCTAATAAAGCACTAATGTGGCCAATACCTAAAACGCCAAGTGGGCATTTAGAGTTCTTTGTTGAACGCCTACTTTATCGATCTGACACGGCGGAGGAATAAGTTAGTGAATAAGCCACTCACATATGATCACCGCGGTAATTTGCAGGGTCAGAATGCATTTTTGGAAAAGTACTCCGTTTTAGTTAAACGGATTGCTCACCATTTGATGGCTCGTTTGCCTGCCAGTGTTCAGGTTGAGGATTTAATACAAGCAGGGTTGATCGGCTTGCTTGAAGCGCAAAAAAATTATGATGGTAGCAAAGGTGCAAGCTTTGAAACCTATGCTGGTATCCGTATTCGAGGTGCAATGTTGGATGATATGCGCCGCGGAGATTGGGTTCCACGGTCAGTTCACCGCCACAGTCGTGAGATCGCTCAAGCCACGTCAGTGCTAGAAGGAGAGCTAAATCGTGATCCCACCGACACTGAAATTGCAAATTATTTAGAAATGTCTCTAGATCAGTACCATACTGTAGTTAAGGACATTAATTGTTCGAGAGTGGTGGGTATCGAAGATCTAGGTGTTTCCGATGATGCAATATCGCCCATCGAAATGGTGGAAGATGATACTCCGTTTAAAGGTGTTGCCGATGAAAGTTTTCGCAATGCACTTATAACGTCAATCAAATCACTGCCTGAGCGAGAAGCGTTAGTCCTTTCGCTCTACTATGATGAAGAGCTTAACTTAAAAGAAATTGGTGAAGTACTTGGCGTGAGTGAATCACGTGTTAGTCAAATACTGAGCCAAACTATGCAACGTTTAAGAACGAAATTGAGTTCTTGGACTCAAGATGATTAATTTTTGTCACTGATCTCTATCTCAGTGGAGGCTATTTTGAATAAAAACATGAAAATCCTGATTGTTGATGACTTTTCAACGATGCGCAGAATTGTAAAGAACCTACTTCGTGATCTTGGCTTCAATAATACCTCTGAAGCCGATGACGGGTTGACCGCACTACCAATGCTTAAGAATGGTGATTTTGATTTCGTGGTTACGGATTGGAATATGCCAGGAATGCAAGGTATCGATTTGCTCAAGAACATCCGAGCAGATGATAACTTAAAGCATTTACCAGTGTTGATGATCACGGCAGAAGCAAAGCGTGAGCAAATTATTGAAGCTGCTCAAGCTGGCGTGAACGGTTACATCGTTAAACCATTCACCGCGGGTACTCTTAAAGAGAAGCTCGATAAAGTTTTTGAACGATTATAACTCGACGCTTTATGTGATATGAGGAATGGATATATATATCGTTCATTATTTGATCCAATAGCATGTGAAAGGCTAAGACAGGATGATTTCATTAGAACAAGCGAGACAACTCGTACAGTACTTAGAGCAAGAAGAGCAAGATAGTGCAAATGCTCTTTTAAGCGAGATCTGTAATCGTCAGTTAGAAAACCCGATGTTTAATCAAATCGGAACACTAACGCGAGAATTACATGATTCGTTAAGAGAATTTCATCTAGATGAACGGATGAATGAAATTGCGAATGATGAAATTCCAGACGCCAAAGATCGTTTGCAATACGTGATTTCTAAGACGGAAGTTGCTGCGAATAAAACGATGGATTCCGTTGAACGTTGTATGCCGATCGCAGAGAAGCTGCATGGGAGCTTGCTTGAAGTGAGACCTCAGTGGAATCAGCTCATGCAAGGTCGAATAGATATCAGTGAGTTTAAAGTTTTGTGTCATGGAATAGATGATCTATTAAGTCAGATTGAAGGAAACAGCTCGGAGCTTCAAGGGCAGTTGACTGAAATACTAATGGCTCAAGATTTCCAAGATTTAACAGGACAGATTATAAAACGCGTGATTGAGTTAGTTGGCGAAGTAGAGAAGCAACTAATTGGCGTTCTTACAGTATTTGGTACTGATAAACTACAAGATAAACCAGATGAAGTAAGCAAGCCAGTGGGCCCAGAAGGTCCAATCATTAACGCTTATGAGCGGGAAGATGCTGTCTCTTCTCAAGATGAAGTTGATGACTTGTTATCAAGCTTAGGTTTTTAGAGGTACTGCATGAGCTACGAATTAGACGAAGAAATTCTACAGGACTTTTTAGTTGAGGCGGGTGAACTCCTAGAACTGTTATCTGAGCAGTTGGTGGATTTGGAGAATAACCCGAACGATAAAGACCTTCTTAATGCCATATTTAGAGGATTCCACACTGTGAAAGGTGGCGCAGGGTTTTTAGCGCTCACTGAATTAGTGGAAACGTGTCATGGTGCAGAAAACGTGTTCGATACTTTACGTAACGGACAACGTGATGTTGACGCCAGTTTAATGGATACGATGCTACGTTCTCTAGATACCGTCAATGAGCAGTTCCAGGCAGTACAGGAAAGTGAACCGCTAGTGGCAGCCGATCCTGAATTATTGAAAGAACTTCATCGTCTTTCAAAGCCACAATCAGAAGATGAAGCTGAACCGGAAGTAGAACCAGTTGTTGCCGAAGAACCCGAGCCTGAGCCAGAACCTGAAGTGGTACTCGCTCCTTCCAATGAAGCAGATGAGGGTTCTATTGATGAAATAACAGAAGACGAATTCGAAAAGTTATTGGATGAATTACATGGGGCAGGTCAATCGCCAAATGACGCCAATGATGAGGCACCAGCTGTCGCTGAAGCGCCTCCAGCTTCCGATGATATTACCGATGATGAGTTTGAAAAACTACTCGATGAATTACATGGCTCTGGTCATGGCCCCTCAGATGACTCGCCACCGGTTAGTAAGCCGACTGCACAAGAATCTGCTTCAAGTAGCGATGATAATATTACCGATGATGAATTCGAAAAGTTACTCGATGATCTTCATGGTTCGGGTAAAGGTCCAAATTTAGAACAAGCAGAGCCAGCGCAAGCACCAGCCGCTCCGTCGGCACCAGCAGCACCAGCAAAACCTGAAGCTAAAGTTGAGAAACCCAAAGCACCAGCGCCGAAACCTGCTGCGGCAAAAGCTCCTGCTGAAAAACCAGCCGCTTCGAAAAAAGAGACAGCGGCTCAGGCTAAGAAACCTCAAGCAGAGGCAACGGTACGAGTTGATACATCAACGTTAGATGTGATCATGAATATGGTTGGGGAATTGGTTCTCGTTAGAAACAGGCTGATTAGTTTAGGGTTGAATCGCAACGATGAAGAGATGTCGAAAGCGGTCTCTAACCTTGATGTAGTCACGGCAGACCTACAAGGTGCGGTGATGAAAACTCGGATGCAACCAATCAAGAAAGTGTTTGGTCGTTTCCCTCGAGTGGTTCGAGATCTGGCGCGTACACTGCATAAAGATATTGTTTTGGAAATGCGCGGTGAAGATACCGACCTCGATAAAAACTTAGTAGAAGCACTTGCAGATCCATTGATTCACTTGGTTCGAAACTCTGTTGACCATGGTATCGAAATGCCAGCTGACCGTGTTAAATCCGGTAAATCTAAGACTGGTAAAGTGATTTTATCTGCGTCTCAAGAAGGTGATCACATTGAACTATGCATCATCGATGATGGCGCAGGGATGGATCCAGATAAACTTAGATCGATAGCGGTGAAACGCGGCCTTATGGATGAAGATGCGGCGGCTCGATTAACCAATAGCGAGTGTTTTAATCTTATCTTTGCTCCTGGGTTTTCTAGTAAAGATCAGATTTCTGAAGTATCAGGCCGTGGCGTCGGAATGGACGTTGTTAAAACGGCAATCAATACACTGAATGGCTCGATTGACATCGACTCAGAAATGGGTAAAGGAACGAAGATTTCCATTAAGGTTCCACTAACGTTAGCAATATTACCAACGTTAATGGTTGGTGTTGCTGATCATCCATATGCTCTTCCCTTAGCTAGTGTGAATGAAATATTCCACCTAGATTTAAGCCGTACCAATATCGTAGATGGTCAGTTGACAATCATTGTACGTGAGAAATCGATACCGTTATTTTATTTGCAAAACTGGCTTGCACCTCAAAAAGGTATTGTCGAGCCAAGAAAAGGACATGGTCACGTAGTTATTGTTCAACTAGGGAGCCAACGAGTTGGTTTTGTTGTTGATACTCTTATTGGACAGGAAGAAGTGGTTATTAAGCCTTTAGATGAATTGCTACAAGGTACACCAGGAATGGCAGGAGCGACGATTACGAGTGATGGTCATATTGCGCTTATTCTTGATATAGCAGACCTTTTAAAACGATACGCATCTGTGTCTCGTATTTAATGACGTAATTGGAGTAAGGGAAATATGGCAATTAAAGTGTTAGTGGTTGATGACTCAAGCTTTTTCCGGCGTCGGGTAAGTGAAATCATTAATTCGGACGTGCGTATGGAGGTGATGGATGTCGCAACAAACGGCAAAGAAGCGATAGAAAAAGCCAAAACGCTTAAGCCTGATGTGATCACTATGGATATAGAGATGCCTGTACTTGATGGTATTTCTGCTGTTAAAGAAATTATGGCGACCCATCCAACACCCATTTTGATGTTTTCTTCATTAACTCATGATGGAGCCAAGGCAACACTAGATGCACTTGATGCCGGAGCTTTAGACTTTTTACCTAAAAAGTTTGAGGATATTGCCCGAAATAGAGACGAAGCGGTGACATTGCTTCAGCAACGAGTTATTGAAATTTCTCGTAAAAAGTCGTCTCTTCGTCGTATCGCACCTGTTGCGAAAAAGTCGACAACATCATCCATTAGCCCACAAAGTGGGAGTGGATTAGCACGTCAGACGGCATCAGCGAAACCGGTGACATCGACAAGAACATCGCCACTTGAGAGAACGACATCTCCTCAAGCATTTGGTTCTGCTGCGGGGCGATTTAAAGCCTCTGGAAAGCGTTACCAACTAACCGCGATTGGAACATCAACGGGTGGACCGGTTGCGTTACAGAAGATTTTGACCCAGTTACCTGCAAATTATCCACATCCAATTCTACTCGTACAGCACATGCCTGCGACATTTACTAATGCATTTGCCAGTCGTTTAAATACTCTGTGTAAAATCTCAGTTAAAGAAGCTCAAGATGGCGACATATTGCGTCCTGGAGTGGCGTATCTCGCACCTGGTGGTTTACAAATGATGGTAGAAGGGCGCCCTGGATCCGCTAAGTTGAAAGTTTTCGATGGCGGTGAACGAATGAACTATAAGCCAAGTGTTGACGTTACTTTTGGTTCAATCGCTAAAACATTTTCAGACAAAGCCCTCACGATGATTTTAACAGGAATGGGAGCAGATGGCCGTGAAGGATCTCGGATGCTACAGGCATCGGGGTCTACAATTTGGGCTCAAGACGAAGAAAGTTGCGTCGTCTATGGCATGCCTCAAGCTGTGGCTAAAGCGGGAATATCGTCGGAAGATTTACCTCTCGACCGCGTAGCAGAAAGAATGCTGGTTGAACTAGGGCTAAGGTAGGAATATTCATGATTGTTTGGAGTATCGCCAATCAAAAAGGTGGAGTCGGAAAAACCACTACAACCATCACTCTTGCTGGCCTATTAAGTCAGCAAGGGAAAAGAGTTTTGCTTGTCGATACTGACCCTCAT
This sequence comes from Vibrio phycocola, assembly GCF_053850235.1. Classification (NCBI taxonomy): domain Bacteria; kingdom Pseudomonadati; phylum Pseudomonadota; class Gammaproteobacteria; order Vibrionales; family Vibrionaceae; genus Vibrio; species Vibrio phycocola. Next base: position 107,619 of record NZ_JBSQDJ010000005.1, read on the forward strand.
GCATCATTAACGACCTACATGGGGTATGACAGTGATGGGTTATCGAGCAGTCTGTTTGACTTGTTTCAACTTGAATCGCTTACTTTACCAAATATCAAACCTTTAATTATGAAGAGTAACATTGAAGGTTTAGATTTGCTCCCAGGTCATATGTCTCTCGCGACGTTAGATCGAGTGATGGGCAATCGAAGCGGTATGGGATTAGTCTTAAAAAAGACATTAATTCAATTAAAACAAGAATACGACTATGTCTTGATTGATTGTCCTCCGATTCTTGGAGTCATGATGGTGAATGCTCTGGCGGCAAGTGACCGGATACTGATTCCAGTTCAAACCGAGTTCTTAGCAATGAAGGGCTTAGAGCGAATGGTAAGAACGTTAGATATTATGCAGAAGTCGCGTAAGAAGTCTTTTAAAGTGACGATCGTTCCTACTATGTACGACAAAAGAACGAAGGCATCGTTACAAACATTAACTCAGCTTAAAAAGGACTATGCGACACGAGTTTGGAGTTCCGCTATTCCCATTGACACAAAATTTCGTGATGCGAGCCTGAAACGGTTACCTGCATCTTATTTTGCTCAAGGAAGTCGGGGAGTTTTTGCATATCGACAGCTATTAATTTACCTCGAGAGGTTGGCGATCGATGAGTCCTAATCAAACATTGTCGAGCGAGCAAGCTCTTAAGGACTATTTTTCTGCATTACTTGATGAAGTTGCGGAAGAATTGGAACTAGATCAAGAAATAGTGGCACAAACTGAACAGAAAATTAACCAACCGCTGGAAGTTGTACCACAATTACAATTGGATGCAGAGCCACTTTTGCCTATGCGGTCAGTCGGTGAGGTTGAAGCACCTAGTCTTGTCGATGTTCAGCGTTTACTCGATCGCCTCGAAGGCAGTGATCCAGTAACAAACGTGAGCGGTGTTGATGACCTGATCACGCAAAATACGGTGAATTTACATATTGTAGATAAACCCGATATTGAAGAAATTCAAGAATGGGATATTGAAGACGAGCCGGTGGTTGAGGTCGAAGCGCTGGCGGAAGAGTCGGATGTAGAAATTGACTCCGAAGAAGAGCTGAGTGTATCAGTTGAAGTTTCAGAAGAAATAGAACACCAAGTTGAAGACCAAGTTATTTTGAATGAGGCCACTTGGACATCAACTGAGCGTGAACATGCGTTTCAAGTTCTATTTTTTGATGTTTATGGCGTGACATTTGCGGTGCCACTTGACGAATTAGGCGGTATTCATCGTTTAGAAGAGACCAGTCACTTAATTGGTCGACCTTCATGGTATTTAGGGCTGCAATCAAATAAAGATAATCAACTTGACGTCGTAGATACCGCTAAATGGGTGATGCCGGACAAGTTAATCGATGATTCTTATAAAGAGTCTTATGATTATATTGTCATGCTAGGTGAAAGTTTATGGGGACTTGCAAGTGGAGCATTGAAAGGGACAGAGCTGATTCAAACTGATGAAGTTCGATGGCGTTCAACCGCAGGAAAGCGGCCTTGGCTTGCAGGAATGGTTAAAGAAAAAATGTGTGCATTAATTCATGTCGAGGCGCTAATTCAGATGTTAGATGCTGGCCAAGATGTAAACGCACTTGAAAAATTGTAGAACATTGATGTCGGAAACGGCTTAATAGAGGAAAAGTTATGTTTGAAGCGAACGAAGTAGAACTAAGAAAAGATGGGTCTTCGAATGACGAAGTACTTCAGTGGGTGACATTTCAACTTGAGGAAGAAACCTACGGCATTAATGTAATGCAAGTACGAGAAGTTCTACGCTATACCGAAATCGCTCCCGTTCCTGGTGCGCCAGATTACGTACTAGGTATCATTAATCTGCGTGGTAATGTTGTAACGGTCATTGATACACGCTCTCGTTTTGGTCTGATTCAAGGCGAAACAACGGACAATACGCGTATTATTGTGATTGAATCTGAGCATCAGGTTATTGGTATCTTAGTCGATAGTGTAGCGGAAGTTGTATATCTTAAATCTTCAGAAATTGATACGACTCCAAGTGTTGGTACTGATGAAAGCGCTAAGTTTATCCAAGGTGTAAGTAATCGAGATGGTAAGTTATTGATCTTGGTTGATTTGAATAAGCTTCTATCAGATGAAGAATGGGACGAAATGGCTCATTTATAATGGTAAATCTTGCAGCGGTTGAGACGCCGATCATATTGGGTGTATGCCTTGTTGTTGTGTTGGTTCTTTTTGTGATTATCGGACAAGTGAAAAGAAGTTCGATGAAGCAAATTGAACACGAGAAGGTGCAGCGTGAAGAAGTAAGCAACCAATTAATTAAAACCAATAAACAATTGCTTGAACTACGTTCTGTCGTTATTGGTTTAGGACAAAAAGTGACTGACCAGCAGGAGCTTCTTGTCTTGTTAAACGAGCGTCTTGTTGAACTCGAACAAGAAGATACAGATTCGAGACTGTATTCTCGAGCAAGCAAACTCGTTAAGCTCGGAGCTGACATCGACGAGGTGATCAGTGAATGTGAATTACCTCAAGCTGAAGCTGAATTAATGTATTCGTTACAGCAAAAATTAGCGGGCAAAGAAAAGGTTCCGCCCCTTAGTAGTCTTCCAGAAAGATTAAAGAGCGGGATACCTGAGCCAAATGCAGCGATACGAAAAAATCCTCGCAGTTAGAATAAATAAGGGAACCAAATGGTTCCCTTATTTTTATTTAATTTTCATTATTTGTGTAAATAGTAGATGAAGTGCCAATTTTGAGGGGTTTATTGTACTTACTGATTTGACCTTGGCGCGCATGTGTTAAGATAGCGCCCAAGAAGGACCAGTGAATTAAATCATGCTAGACATTAAGAACCTCTCGGTTATCCGTGGAAACAAACCGCTAATATCCAACCTTTCATTTTCCGTTTTTCCTGGCGAACTTATTCAAGTTGAAGGGCAAAATGGCAGTGGCAAAACGACATTATTGCGAATTCTTGCCGGGTTGGGTGTCGCTGACGAAGGCGATGTGTATTGGAACCAGTCCACCATCAAGAGATGTCGCGATGAATACAACAGTGAATTATTGTTTATTGGACATCAAACGGGTGTTAAACGAGAACTAACAGCTTTGGAAAATGCACAGTTTTATCAATCGCTACACAATAACACTCAATCTGATGAGAAGATCTATACGGTTTTGGCTAAGGTAGGTTTGGCCGGACGTGAAGATATCCCAGTGATGCATCTTTCTGCAGGTCAGCAACGTCGTGTTGCTCTAGCTCGTTTATGGTTAAGTGAAAAAAAATTATGGGTTTTGGATGAACCTTTAACGGCGATCGATAAAAAAGGCGTCGCAATTTTAGAATCATTATTTACTTCACATGTCGAGCGTGGAGGAATGTTGGTGTTTACGACTCACCAAGATTTGTTTCGAGAAAGCAATCGGTTGAAGTCTATCAACTTAGGTGAAGCCCCAATATGTTAACGACATTTGTGTTAATTGTTCGACGCGAGTTGCTATTGGCTTATCGACGTCAATCTGAAGTGTTGAATCCGCTATGGTTCTTTGTTCTGATTGTTACCTTGTTTCCCCTTGCTCTAGGGCCAGAGCCTGGGATATTAACTCGTATTGCTGCTGGGATTGTTTGGGTTGCGGCATTACTATCGACGTTATTATCACTAGAACGAATGTTTCGAGATGACTTCAACGATGGTGCGTTAGAACAGCTTTTGCTTGCTCCAACTCCTTTATTTGTTATTGTCTTGGCTAAAGTCATCGCTCACTGGATATTAACAGCATTGCCTTTGCTCATTATCAGTCCATTACTCGCTATTTTGTTGGCAGTTGAATGGGATAGTTGGGTTGCGTTAATGCTAACCTTGTTGGTCGGAACACCGACACTGAGTTTTATTGGTGCGATTGGAGTGGCATTAACGGTTGGATTGAGAAAAGGCAGTGTTATTCTTAGTTTATTAGTATTACCGCTGTATATTCCAGTGCTAATTTTTGCTACTTCAGCCATAGAGTCAGCTTCACTTGGCGTATCATACACTGGACAATTAGCGGTATTAGCCGCAATGCTGACGGGGTCAATGACAATGACACCTATATTGATTGGTTTATCGCTCAGAGTTAGCGTTGAGTAATAGAGAGAAGTAAAATGTGGAAGTGGCTTCACCCCTTAGCAAAACCAGAAACAACGTACCGATTTTGTGGACTATTAATTCCGTATTTAATGATCTCGTGTATCGTGTTGTTGCTTGTCGGCACCATATGGGGGCTTGCTTTCTCACCTGCGGATTATCAGCAGGGAGATAGTTTTAGAATTATGTATATCCATGTTCCATCGGCAATATGGTCGATGGGAGCGTATTTGACGATGGCCATTAGTGCTTTTATCGGCTTAGTGTGGCAGGTAAGAATGTCGAACCTGGCCGCGACCGCGATTGCGCCTATTGGTGCGGTATTCACTTTTATAGCGTTAGTGACTGGCGCTGTTTGGGGTAAACCAATGTGGGGAGCTTGGTGGGTCTGGGACGCGCGCTTGACGTCTGAGTTGATACTATTGTTTCTTTATATTGGTGTTATTGCCTTATATAACGCATTTGATGATAGTAAAGTTGCTGCAAAGGCATCCGGTATTCTTGCGATTGTTGGTGTGATTAACTTACCGATTATCCATTTTTCAGTGGAGTGGTGGAATACACTTCATCAAGGTGCTTCTATTACGAAGTTCGCGAAACCTTCAATTTCATCCTCAATGTTGTGGCCGCTTTTGATTAATATTGTCGCGTTTGGGTTATTTCTTGCGCTGGTTAGTATGATTAGACTGCGTAACGAAATTCTTGCCAGTGAACATCACCGACCTTGGGTCAAGGCACTAGTTATCAACAATAATGGAGAGACATAGATGCTCTATTTTGATTCAATGAGTGACTTTATTGCTATGGGTGGTTATGCCGTATATGTTTGGAGCTCATTTGGGATTACGTTTATTTCAGGGTTATGGTTACTTATTAGTAGTATGAGAAAGAAAAATAAAATTTTGGCTCAAGTTAAACAAGAATTGGAGCGTCAGGCTAGGATTGAAGCGGCAAAAACAATGGAGAATACTCTATGAATCCTAGACGTAAAAAACGGTTAGCAATCGTGCTATCTATTGTATTGGGTTTGGGAGCGACAGTTGGTTTAACTCTGTATGCTCTCAATCAGAATATCGATCTTTTTTATACGCCCAGTGAAATCTTAAACGGGAAACCAAATGGTGAGAAACCATCAACTGGACAACGATTGAGAGTCGGTGGGATGGTTGTTGAGGGATCGGTTAAACGCGACAGTGACTCGTTAAAGGTGAGTTTCGATCTTAACGATATCGGCGATTCAATCACCGTAACTTACGATGGCATTCTTCCAGATCTTTTTCGGGAAGGACAAGGTATCGTTGCTCAAGGTGTATTAGTCGATAGTAAAACGATTGAGGCATTCGAGGTTCTTGCCAAGCATGATGAAAACTACATGCCTCCAGAGATCGAAGAAGCGATGAAAGCAAATCATGAAGCAATAGCGCAGTAAACGCTCTAACAACACCTAGGACATTGATAGATATGATAGTAGAGCTTGGACACGTAGCCCTTTTTATTGCGTTGGCATTTTCTGTTTTACTTACGGTATTACCAGCGATTGGCGTTCGTACTGGAAACCTATCGTTGATGGATAGCGCTAGGTCGCTTTCCTTCGGCTTATTTTTATTTTTAAGTTGCTCATTCATCGTTTTATTATGGGCATTTTACTCAAATGATTTTTCGGTTCTTTATGTCGCGACAAACTCAAACAGCCAGCTACCTTGGTACTATCGCTTAACCGCAGTGTGGGGAGCTCATGAAGGCTCGTTATTGCTGTGGGTGCTTATTCAAGCAGGCTGGGCGGTAGCCGTTGCCATATGGAGCCGTGGCATGCCAAGGGACTCGGTTGCTCGAGTGCTTGCGGTAATGGGTGTGATCATTACAGGGTTCATTCTGTTTATTGTCATAACGTCTAATCCATTTACTCGGACGTTACCATTTTTTCCAATTGATGGACGAGATCTGAATCCACTACTTCAAGATCCTGGTTTAGTCATACATCCTCCAATGTTGTACATGGGATATGTAGGGTTTTCTGTCGCCTTTTCATTCGCTATTGCTTCTTTAACTGCAGGCCGCCTTGATACTGCTTGGGCCAAGTGGTCAAGGCCTTGGACTATGGCCGCTTGGGTGTTTTTAACCCTAGGTATTGCGCTAGGCTCTTGGTGGGCCTATTACGAATTAGGTTGGGGTGGCTGGTGGTTTTGGGACCCGGTGGAAAATGCGTCACTCATGCCTTGGTTGGCGGGTACCGCATTAATTCACTCTCTAGCGGTTACCGAGAAGCGTGGCACCTTTAAAGCGTGGACAGTGTTAATGGCGTTATCGGCATTTTCGTTAAGTCTGCTAGGTACTTTTTTAGTTCGTTCAGGAATTTTGGTTTCGGTCCATGCTTTTGCATCCGATCCTGCTCGTGGGATTTTTATCCTAGGTTTCTTAGTCCTAATTATTGGTGGTTCGTTGCTTCTTTTTGCCATCAATGGTTCAAAGATTCGAGCCGCAGGTAATTATCAACTGATCTCCAGAGAAAATGCGTTACTGAGTAATAACTTCATCATTGTGGCCGCATTGGTTGTGGTTCTTATTGGTACATTACTGCCTCTTGTACATAAGCAGATAGGGTTGGGCTCGGTCTCTATTGGCGCGCCATTCTTTAATCTGATGTTTACATGGTTAATGATTCCACTTGCTGTGCTGCTTGGTATCGGGCCTCTAATTCGTTGGAAGAGAGATAATTTAAGTCATTTAAAACGTCCGATTCTATTTATGGGTATCAGCTCTATTTTACTTGCCGCTGGTGTGAGTTGGTTGGCGACTGCTCAATTCCATTTTATGGTTTGGCTTGGCTGGACAATGGCCTTGTGGATAACCCTAATGCATGGATATGAGATCGTGAAACGCGCGACTCATAAACACAGCTTAGTGATTGGGTTAAAAGTATTACCGCGCAGTCACTGGGCAATGGTACTGGCCCACTTAGGTATCGCCGTCACTATCATTGGCATTGCGATGGTACAAAACTTAAGTGTTGAAAAAGATGTTCGTTTGGCGCCAGGTATGAGCTATGAAGTTGCAGGGTATGAATTCGAGTTTGTTGAAGTACGAGAAGCTCAAGGACCCAACTATCAGACTTATTTGGCCGAGTTCAAAGTAACACAATCTCAAGATCTGGTGGCGATGCTTACGGCGGAAAAACGTTACTATTCTTCTGCAGAAAATATGATGACTGAAGCAGCGATAGATGTCGGTGTTACACGGGACTTGTATATTGCGATGGGTGAGCGTTTAGATGATGGGCAATCGTGGGCGGTGAGAATTTACTACAAACCGTTTGTACGTTGGATTTGGCTTGGTGCCATTTTGATGGCAATCGGTGGTGTTATTGCTATGACCGATAAGCGGTATCGTTTTAGAAAGTTAAATACAGAAGGCTCTCGCAATGAATAAAAAACTCTTTATTCCGCTGATTGCGTTCATGCTACTTGCTGTCGTGTTTGTTATTCAGTTGATAAAAAATACTCAGGGAGATGATCCTACAAAGCTGGAATCAGTTTTGATTGGTCAACCCGTCCCAACGTTTAGTTTGATGGATTTAGCCGATCCGACTAAACAGTATGAGCAATCAATATTTACAGGTCAGCCAATGCTGTTAAATGTTTGGGCAACTTGGTGTCCAACATGTTATGCCGAACATCAATACTTAAATGAATTGGCGAAGCAAGGCGTAAAGATTATCGGTCTTAACTATAAAGACGACCGTGCTAAGGCATTTGAATGGTTAACACGCCTGGGAAATCCGTATTTGATTACTTTGTATGATGGTGACGGGATGTTGGGGCTTGATTTAGGTGTATATGGAGCTCCAGAAACCTTCATTATTGATGCTAAAGGGATAATTCAGTATCGCCATGTTGGGGACGTGAATGCTCAGAATTGGCGCGATACTCTTCAACCTATCTATCTTCAATTGAATGAGGAAGCCAAATGAAGCAATTATCAATTTTTCTCTCATTGTTGGTAGTGGTTCTGATCTTCGCTAAGGCACCTAGTGCGGCGATTGATGTTTATGAGTTTGAGACTACGGAGCAGGAAGCTTTATTCAAAGAATTGAGCAATACGCTGCGTTGTCCTAAATGCCAGAATAATACCATTGCTGATTCAAATTCGGCATTGGCTCAAGACCTTCGAACTAAAGTCTACCAAATGGTAAAAGAAGGTAAGAGCTCAGACGAAATTGTCGATTATATGGTCGCTCGATACGGGCAATTTATTAATTACAATCCTCAGCTAAGTCCTTCAACGGCGATACTGTGGTTTGCGCCGTTCATTGTCATTGTATTTGGGGTTGGATTTATTATGGCTAAATCGCGTCGTCAAACGGTACGCACAGCGACACCGCTCGATGCCGATCAGCAAGCTCGGATTGCCGAGTTACTGAAAGAGGATGAAACCCCAATTGAGACTAGGGAGCGAGATTCATGATTGTGTTTTGGATTGTCGCCGTACTGATGTTTTTGCTCGCAGCATGTTTAATCATCATTCCACTGACTCAAAAAGCGGATGCAAACGACCAAGAGCGTCGTGACACACTCAATAAAGCTTTCTTTAAACAGCGCTTGTTTGAACTAGAAAGTGAAGATAGTGAAGGTTTGATTGCCGATAAAGCTGAATTGGTAACAGAACTTCAACAAAGTTTGCTACAAGATGTTCCCGATCAGGTGCCATCGTCGTCTGACGTTACATCAGATAAACGACAACGCTTAAACTCAGTACTGATACCTTTATCTTTGGTGCTTATGGTCGCGTTAAGTGGTGGGATGTATTACTGGTTAGGGAGTTATCAGAAGGTGACTCATTGGCAGCAGGTAAGTGCGCAATTACCCGAATTATCGAAACGCCTTGTCGACAGTGGGAATGTGCCTCTAAGTGATCAAGAAATGGATGACCTGTCTTTAGCGTTACGGACTCATTTACATCATTCACCATCGGATGCAATGGGGTGGTTGTTATTAGGTAAAATAGCAATGGCTAACTTTGATGCAGGTAATGCTGTCGCTGCAATGGCTAAGGCGTATTCAGAAAGTCCAGATAATAGCAGTATTCGTTATGGCTATGCTCAGTCGTTGATGGCAACCGGTGACGAACATAATCGTCGTCAGTCCGTTCAATTATTGAACGAATTAATCCAATCTGGCTCAACCGATATTAGAGTCTATTCATTACTCGCTTTGAATGCCTACGATAATAAACAGTATTCCTTAGCGATTGATTATTGGCGAAAGATGCAGACTATTTTAGGAAGCAATGATGAACGGCATGCTTGGTTAGATAAAAAAATAAAAGAAGCTGATGGCCTATTACAGAAGCAGTCGCCAATTAGCAGCAAGTCGATTAAGGTTACAGTAAACGTTGCACCTAATATTCCTGTTACGCAAGACATGGCTGTCATCGTATCTATTCATGATGAATTTGGCTCACCGATGCCTGTTGCCGCAGTACGCCTAAATGCGCTTTCTTTTCCACTTACTGTTGAATTAAACGATAATAGTAGCCTGATTGAAGAGCGATTATTAAGCTCACTGGAGCAGTTCAGAGTTAAGGTCAGACTAGACCAAGACGGGAATGTAGCAACAAAAGAGGGTGACTATTTTGGTGAAAGCGAACTAGGAGGTTTTGAGCAAACAGTTGAAGTTGAAGTCAATAAGAAGTATTAATAGATAATTCTTATGGCAATCGAACTTTGTTCAATTACGTAAACTATGACTTTAAAAATTTATCGCACAGTACTATTAATTTTAGTTTCCATTGCTACGGTAGGGTGCAGTTCTCGCCCGGACAGTCAAGCAAACGGAGCCTACGATCCTTTGGAAAGCGCAAACCGAGTCGTATGGACATTGAATTATGATTACCTTGACCCTTATATATTTAGGCCAACGGCAATTGCTTATGTTACGTATACACCAACACCATTGCGCTACGGTTTATCAAATTTCTTTTCCAATCTTGGTGAACCGTCAACCATTGTTAATAACCTACTAATGGGGAATGGGAAGAAAGCTCTGAACCATTTTAACCGTTTTTGGCTCAATTCTACTTTTGGGCTACTTGGTGTTTTTGATATTGCATCGCATGCAGGATTGTCTAGTGAAGGGTCGAAGGGATTTGACGATGCTTTAGGGCATTATGGTGTCGGTGATGGAGCATACCTCATGGTTCCTTGGGCTGGGCCTTATACAGTTCGAAATGCCGCGAGTTTTATTGACAATACTTATTTACCTCTTAGTTATCTCAATGTTTGGGGCGCAGCGGGTAAATTTTTGATTGAAGGCTTAGAAAGTCGGGCCGCTCTAGTTAGTCAAGAGTCACTTTTAGAGAGTTCTCCTGATCCTTATGCATTCACTCGAGATGTTTACTTGCAGCGCGAGGCGTACAACGCAGAAATTGTTATTGACGACTTTGATGCCGCAGAAGAAGATGAATTTGACAACTATCTAGACGAATTTGGCGACTAGCTCTGATGACATTAGGCCGACATTGCTCGGCCACTAAAATATTCGTTTTCAATAATATATTCGGTATTACGAACAAATTCATCGATCATCTGGCTCGGATGTTTTTGTCTTTGAATCAATTTACTTGTCGACAGAACGGCTCCCACACGAATGTTATGAGCATCTAGCTCTTTAGCCCATGTTTGAGTGAAACCTGAGACCATATACGAAGTGTAATCGCACTCTTTTTCTTCTTGTAAGTTGCAAACGACATTCACAATGACCCCTTCTTTCATTTCATTTCTCATTCTTTCAGAACATAAATGCACAAAAGAAAACAGAGTTGATGCCATGCTTGTAATATTGTGAGTAAAACGATCAATAGGGTTTTCATCAACAACGGAGGGGAGGCGATGTGTGGGCCAGTTATTAATAAGAACATCTGGAGCTTGTTCGAACTTTAGTTGAACAAAGTCAAAAATTTCAGCGATAGTACTGTGGTTATATCCATCGACAAAATAGTAGTGAATATCTTCTGACACAGCTTTACAGCGATGATAGGTTTCAACAAGTTGATGATATTGGTGATCAATTAAGACGACCTTTGCTCCGAATGAAGCAAAGTGTTCGGCAAGTGCACTTCCTAGTGCAGAACCGGCTGATGTTACAACTACAACAGAATTTTGTACGTGCATCGCCTAACCTTCCTCACATAATTTATATTGATATTTTTCATCGTGAATAAACTTAAGGATGATTCATTGTAGGAATATAGGTTGTGAATCCCATCATATTCTTTTAATAGCTTTGTAAATAAAGGCAGGTTTCTTGGAGTGATTCACAAACTGTTCAGCGGGATGTTAGTGAATTTACATTAAATATCGCTAAAGTTGGACTGATAACTCACTTTGTCGTTGGTTCGCGATTAAATCATGGTAGAGCTGAAAATCATATTGAGATGTTTTAGGCTGTGTCTGTTTCACTTTCTGTCTCTGGTGTTCAGACAAGTTATAGTAAACATCTTCTGGTAAATTTCCGGTGTGCTCTGGCATATAAGTAAGGGCATCGGGTGCAAGGTAAGCCTGTAAACGTGCTGCGCTGAGTCCTCCTTGATTAAATTGTTCCGCGATCTGCGCCCCTCGTTGATAACTTGCTTCGTCACTTGTCATCTTTTGGCCTGCGGGAACGGCAAAGCGCTCATCCAATGATAAGTCATCAGCCGAAGGAATAGAATCAATAGGAGTATGATATTGGGCATCATCACAAATCATCGCAAGGAGCAATGAAAAGTCAGCCCTGCGCTGGCTGTGGACTGCTTGTCCAACATCCTGACCAAATCGTAGTATATCGATTGAATGTGATGATTCTAACGCTTGAATTGACATATATCCTCCGCTTACAAGAATGGTAGCGGCAGGGTAGGGAAAATCTTAAGTTGTTTTGTATAATAAAAAAGCCTGCAGAATATGCAGGCTATCATTTCACTACTTGGGAGTTACTGAATATTAAGCTAGGTTTTCAGCAACGAAATCCCAGTTTACTAATGCCCAAAAGCCTGCCATGTAGTCAGGACGAACATTACGGTAATCGATGTAGTAAGCGTGTTCCCACAAGTCTACTGTTAGCAAAGGAGTCACACCTGCTTCAGTGATTGGCGTGCCAGCGTTTGAAGTATTTGTGATTGCTAGAGAACCGTCTGCATTTTTAACAAGCCAAGTCCATGATGAACCGAAGTTATTCACTGCAGAATCTGTGAATTTTGCTTTGAATTCTTCGAATGAACCGAATGCTGCATTGATTGCATCCGCAACAGCACCCGTTGGCTCACCGCCACCGTTTGGAGACAAACAGTTCCAGTAGAAAGTGTGGTTCCAAATTTGAGCTGCATTGTTAAATACACCGCCAGTTGACGTTTTGATGATTTCTTCTAACGTTTTATTTTCAAATTCAGTACCAGGAATTAAACCGTTAAGCTTAACCACGTATGTGTTGTGGTGTTTACCGTGGTGAAAATCCAATGTTTCCGCAGAAATGTGTGGTTCTAGTGCATCTTTTGCATAAGGAAGTGCTGGTAGTTCAATTGCCATTGCTCGATTCTCCGTTGTGTATAGAAAGAACAGTGTCTTTCATTTTGCTTCCAATATTAGATATTTTTCTTTTATTTTCGTCGATACAGCTGACTTGAGAGTAGTTTAGCAAGTTTTTACTTTATTTAAAGCACAAATTTGCAAATTTACCTTTGCGAATTCCTTTCATTGTAGGTGATACTACTTGAGAGCAGACCCGTAATATCTTAGTTTAACCGCTTTGAATGAAAATATATGGGTATTAACCACAATTTTTTTGGGCTTTTTATTCTATTTAGATGACTTAGAATGACTCAATAATTATTTAACCTCACCGTGTAATAGAGGAAATCATGGAAACAATCGATAAAATTAAACAGCAAATTGAAGAGAACTCGATTCTACTTTATATGAAAGGCTCTCCAAAACTTCCTAGTTGTGGGTTTTCATCTCAAGCTTCTCAAGCTCTGATGGCATGTAATGAAAAGTTCGCATATGTAGACATCCTTCAAAATCCAGACATTCGTGCTGAATTGCCGGCTTACGCGCAATGGCCAACATTTCCCCAGCTTTGGGTTGAAGGTGAGTTAGTCGGCGGATGTGACATTATTTTGGAAATGTTCCAAAAAGGTGAGTTACAACCACTTGTAAAAGAAGCGGCGGCTCGTAACGCAACCGAAGAATAAACGGTATAAATTTACAAGACTTATTGCTATGTTAAGGCCACAAATATTGTGGCCTTTTTAATTGTGTGATGCCAAGACTTTTTATTGCAGAAAAACCCAGCCTAGCAAGGGCAATTGCAGATGCCTTGCCTAAACCTCACCGTAAGCAGCAAGGTGCGATTCATTGCGCAAATGGTGATGTGATCACCTGGTGCATCGGTCACCTACTCGAACAAGTCCAGCCCGATGCTTATGACAGTCGTTATAAAAGTTGGCGACTGGATGATTTGCCGATTATTCCACAGAAATGGCAACTGAAGCCGAGAAAATCAGCCACCGCACAATTGAAAGTGGTCAAAGCATTATTGAAAGAGCCGTTTGATCTTGTCCATGCAGGTGACCCAGACCGAGAAGGGCAGTTGTTAGTTGATGAGGTGATTGATTATTGTAAGGTTAGTCAATCTAAGCGAGCGGCTATGCAGAGACTTCTGATTAGCGATCTCAATGTCAGTGCAGTCAAGCGTGCATTAAGTCAACTCAGAGCCAACTCAGAGTTTATTCCTCTCTCTGTCTCGGCATTGGCGCGTTCGCGAGCTGATTGGCTGTACGGTATCAATATGTCGCGCGCCTATACGCTATTGGGTCAACGAGCCGGCTATAAAGGCGTTCTATCGGTTGGTAGAGTTCAAACTCCCGTTTTAGGGTTAGTCGTACGCCGAGATGAGGAAATCGAGAACTTTGTCCCTCGTGACTATTTCACGTTACATGCCTTGATACCATACAAGTCTGAGGACACCTCTTTTGATATTCGAGCAAAGTGGAAACCGAGTGAGGCATGTCAACCGTGGCAGGATGAAGACGGGCGAGTTCTGAATCTGAAATTAGTTGAAAACGTGGCGAGTCGTATAGCTGGTCAACCTGCTGTTGTTAAAGAGTCGGAGCAAAAGCAATCAAAAGTCGCGCCACCATTACCGTATTCACTATCCGCATTGCAAATTGATGCTGCAAGGCGTTACACCATGAGTGCTCAGCAAGTACTGGATACCTGTCAGTCTCTATATGAGCGACATAAACTGATCACATATCCTCGTTCTGATTCGCGTCATTTACCTAAAGAACACTGGCAAGAAGCGCCTGTCATTGTGAAAGCAATTTCGAAGAACGTTAGCGAATTGGTGTCTGGTGTCAAAAGTGCAGATTTAACATTGAAATCGAAGGCATGGAATGACAGTAAAGTTGATGCTCACCATGCGATTATTCCCACACCAAAAGCACTCAGCAGTCAGTCGCTTAACAGTGATGAGTATAAAGTCTATCGTTTGATTGCGACGCAATATTTAATGCAATTTTATCCAGCAGCTGTCTATGCGGAATCTAAGTTGTGCTTTGATATTGTTGGAGGAGAATTTGTTGCATCAGGCCGTTCACTAGTGAGTGCTGGTTGGAAAGCGTTAGCAGGAAAGAAAGCCGAAGATGAAGAGGGTGTCGACACTGTTCCTCCTTTGGCAAAAGGAAACAGTTTACTTTGTCGTGAAGGTAAGATTAAAGCGAGTAAAACTGAGCCACCACGTCCATTTAGTGAAGCAACCTTATTACGCGCAATGACAGGTATTGCTCGATTTGTTGAAGATAAAAGTTTGAAGAAGATTCTGCGAGAAACTGATGGTATTGGCACAGAAGCGACTCGAGCTGGAATTATCGATACTTTAGTGAAACGTGAGCTTCTTGTTCGTGAAGGAAAATCGATCCGAAGTAGTGTTGCCGCCAGAGGTTTGATTAATGCTCTGCCAGATCAATCGACCTATCCTGATATGACCGCAATATGGGAACATCAGTTGCAGGGTATGGCTGAAAGAACACAACAATATCAGCCGTTTATAGATAACCTTGTGGTTAACGTTGGCACACTAGTTGAGCAAGTGAAAAACTCACCAATACCTGAATCATTAAGATACTTACCAACTACTACCAAGCGGTCTAGTTATAGGAATAAGGCCGGCGCTAAAAGAAAGCCAGCTAAGAAACGTGCAGTGAAGTGACATAGTTTGCTAGCGTGCATATGAAAAGGGCGCGTGCTTCGAAGTAGTAAAATTAATCATGGAAACGTAAAAAGAGCAGCTTTGAATTCAAAGCTGCTCTTTTTTATATGGTCGGACTGAGAGGATTTGAACCTCCGACCCCCGACACCCCATGACGGTGCGCTACCAAGCTGCGCTACAGTCCGATTTTCGTAATCTAACCCTTTTAAATCATGGAGTCAACTTCTAACAGGCTGATTTAATTATCTTTGCTATAGAATCGTTGTAACTCGGTTAGCCCATGCATAAGCACTGGGAGCGTGGGGTTTTCATCCTTCAGGCGACGGTAATCTTCATCATAGACTTTAAAATTACCAAACTTGTCGACAACCGTGGTGTGATCTCCAGTGACTAATGCCATTTCTCGTGCATCTCCCGCTAAAATCCAACGACGGGATGTCTCATTAAATAAATTTCGGCCACTACTGTAGTCGCTAGGGTTAGATGAAACTCCAAACAACTCTTGCAATAACGATACTGAAAGATCGAGATGGCTAGAGCGATGCGTATAATTTGCAGCTACTTTTCCTGGCCAATGTATGATCATTGGTACTTGCAGTTGATACTGGCTGTAATTGGTATTTGATCCCCAAGAGTTAGTATTGGTTTCGTTGAACTCCATTCCATGATTGGAGGTAATAACGACGACCGTATTTTGTAACTCATTTAATTGAGCTAATAAATTGGCTAACTCTTGATCTGCCATCTTAATGGAATCGTCGTAGCTGGATTGTAGCTTCTCGACGGTTGTTTGAACGTCTGACGAATCGTTGATAGCGGCATAATTTTTTAAAGTGACTAGTTCAAGATAACTAAACCAAGGTGTTGTCTGTTGTTTTTCCCAAGCCGCCCAAGCCTCGATTGAGGTTTGATCTTGGCTTTTTTGACCATTCTCAGGTAGTCGATTTAATGTCATCCCACGGAAGATAGTTTCGCTATAAATGGGGTCTGAGAAATTGTCACCACTGAATAAGCCAAATTGGTAATCATTTTGTTCGAGTACATCAAAGAGAATTGGCAAGCTACCTTGAACTTCGATACTACTCGCATAGCTGCTGGGCAGCCCATAAAATAAGCCAAATAGGCCAAACATGTCGTTGCTAGAGCTGTAGTGATTAGAAAACCATTGATTTTTAGATGCATAGTTGTATGTCTCGGGCATCAATTCTTTGGTTATCTTATCTGCTCGGAGGTTATTCATACTTACGACCATAATGTTTAGCTTATTTGGACGACGACTAAACTCAATGGGCTCTAATGGATAATTTACAAGATTGACCAGTTCCGGATTCTCTTTAAGACGTTGTTCATATTCACCACGGTCAAATAAACCATGTTTTTCCATGAACCCTTTAGCTGTCATCGGGTAGGAGAGTGGGAAATTTGAGCGTTGACTTGTTACTGGTGAATAAAGCGAGGCATCGGACCACGAATAGATAATATGACTCGCGATAAAGCAGAGGAAGAATATTGCTGCTAGCGGACGGCCAATATGTTTGTGAGATAGTCTTCTTTGCTTTTTCCATACCCATTCTGATAAACCAACTTCCAATATGAAAATTGCCGGTATTAGGATAAACAAGCTGTGAAGATCATTTGAAAATGAAGAATCAGCATCACTAAAAAGGACTTCCCATACGACAGGAGTGATATGGAGATTGAGTGCTTGATAGGTTTGAGTGTCTATGAGGAGTAAGGTTAATCCAGCAGTCGCTAAGAAAATTGCGGCTATACGCAATAATTTTCTTGATGGAATTAAAAAGGTGAGTGGAAAGACAATTAAAAGGTAAATAGCAAAGACGAGAAACCCAAAATGGCCAACCCATGATACCGCTGAATAAATTTGTCCTAATACGCTTTCGGGCCACCCTGATTGAGCGATATAACGAGTACCAATTAACATCGCAGCAATGATGTTAAAGAAGGCGAACCAATGTCCCCATCCCACTAATCGTGAAACGCGCTCTCCGTAAGTGTTATCACTTTCAACCATGTCTTAACAAATTACCTGTGATTTAGTGGACAGAACTATCGATTGAAGAAATGAGTGCTTCAGCGAATTTTTCCGCAATAGCCTTACGTTGAGACGCGGCAACGTTTTGGTTAAGTACATTTGTTGCGATATTACCTGCAATCATAAGTACGAGTTCTGACGATGCATCGTGTTTATCAAACACAGAAGCAACTTCAGCGAGCATGGTTTCAATTTGTTGATCGCTATATTTCGATGTAATTGGCATTGTAAACTCTGAAGATGATAGAAAAACACCTAATGATACCCTAGTATAGCGTCTAACTGAAACCTCAACGACAACAAATTCACTATGAGCATGATCCTATCTAACGTTATTTTACACCAGTTATACAAAAACGAATCTGATGAACTAGTGGTGAAGCTTCGCGAGCATTCATTAAAGCACGATGCGTTTGCCGAAAATCTTGTTTCTGAACTGCATCGAGTGTTTAACGCCAAAGCGGCTAAAGGGTTTGGAGTGTTTAAGTCAGAAAGCAAATTTAAAGACTGGCTTGAAGAACTTCAAATTGGGGAACTATCGTTTCATGCTTTTTCCGAATCAAGCGTGAACAGTTTAAAACAGGAGCTGAGCAAATATCCATTTGCTGATGCGGGTATCTTGGTGATGGCACAATATCAATCACTTGCAACAGACTATTTGTTAATTGCTTTATTACCAACAAACCAAAGCTTAAAAGTCACAGAAGGGCTAGACATCAGTGCGACAGACTATCTTGATATCAATAAAATGGATATCGTCGCTCGTATCGATTTAACGACCTATGAAACAAATAGAGATTCAACACGTTACCTTTCGTTTATTAAAGGTCGAGTAGGGCGAAAAGTGTCTGATTTTTTCTTAGATTTTCTACAAGCAGATGTGGGATTGGATTCAAAGCAGCAAAACCAGGTTTTAATGCAAGCGGTTGACGATTTTTGTAGCGATGCCAGCTTTGAAAAAGAAGAAGTTCAAGACTTTAAAAAACAAGTCCATTCATATTGTAATGAGCAACTTAAATCTGGCGATGAAGTTCAAATTAAAGAGTTATCGTTAGAGTTACCGCCTTCAAAGGAAGGCTCTAATTTACATGAATACACCACTGTGAATGGTTATGAACTCGAGGAGAGCTTCCCGGCGGACCGCGCTATGGTTCGAAAGCTAACCAAATATGTTGGCGCTGGAGGGGGCATTAATGTTAGTTTTGACAGTAGCCTTTTAGGAGACCGTATTGTTTATGACCCAGAAACGGATACGTTAACGATTAAAGGGACACCACCAAACTTGAGAGAGCAACTTAACCGCAAAGGGTAGTGTCTTTTGAGTTATGCAATTTAATTATCTGTTGAGTAAAGGACATGAAATTGAAACGTAAAACACTACTTAGAACAATACTTGTGGTCTTTTTGTTTTGGTTTTTAGCGGTGGGGATTACTTATCAGTTAAACCGTTCAACTCACCAAAGCTATTCTTTAGCAAACCAACTGATAAATAAGCTTGAGTCAACTCGTACGCAACTTATCTTTCATACACGGTCACTTTCCTATTCATCCGCGCGTTTGGAAGAGGAGATCGAAGATATTCGGTCTCTGTTAAGTGCTCTTAAAATGACTCAAGATGAGAGTTTTATTAGCCTAGATTTTGAATATTTTATTTATTCAATTGGTGCGTATACGGACGATCTTGAACGGCTCTCAAAGATTAATATCGATTTACAGACTTTTGTAGAACAGCTTCATATTAAGCGTAAGAAATATAATCAAAATCCTGGATTACAAGGATATTTTGACATGGTCGGTGCGACAGTTTTAGATTCTTTATACGCTAATCATGAAGAGAGCGATCTGAACTATCGAAAATTTGATCACCTTTATCAGCTGGGCACGTTACTAGATACCGAGGAAGCAACCGATCTTAATCAAAGTTTGGCATCGGCTAATGATGTCATAGCCAGTTACGTGAGAGCCGAAACACTCTTAGATCAACTTCTTGCTAACGACACATTTAAAGAGAACGAGAGAGTTGGAAATTATTTTCATACGATGTCGTTATTCTACAATTATGCCTATGCGACTTTGAGTTTCATTTTGCTAATCTGGCTTGTCATTATTGCTCGGAAACAATCTCGCTCTGAAGATTCGATTCAATTGAATGAGCCCGAAAAGCTCGTCGAAGATAGTACGGCTGATGCGATCGATATTAGTTATATGTCCAACCTACTTAACGACGATGCAGCGGTAGAACAATTGCTTAATGTCTTTATTCATGATCATCAAAATGATGCCATTAAATTCAAGGGCGCTTTAGAGCGTTCAAATGAAGACGCTATTATTGTCGCTCACAGTTTAAAGGGAGTTGCGGCGAGTATTGGGGCTAAATTATTAAAAGAAAATGCAATGCAAATGGAAGCTATGCTAAAGCGAGGAATCAAGCCCACTGACACGCAAATCGAGGTACTGGAATTACGTTTACGTAACGCGATTATATTTGCGCGTAATTATGTGACAAAGTCGCCGCATAGCACTTAGCTTGCAACAAAGTTTAGTGTAGAATAATTCGACTTGGTATTGATAAGAGTCAGTGCTGAACAAGAGTCAAACTAGATATTATAATTTTAATCTTGAGATTTACCTTAAACAACTCATGGAAAGGTACTCATGAATTAAAATAACCATTGGAGAACGAGAGTGATGAGAGTTGGTTTAGTTGGGTGGCGCGGAATGGTTGGTTCTGTATTGATGCAGCGCATGGTCGAGGAGCGTGATTTTGACCATATTGAACCTGTGTTTTACAGCACATCACAGATAGGTATCCCAGCGCCAAACCTAGGGAAAGACGCTGGAATGCTACAAGACGCATTTGATATTGAAAGCTTGAAACAGCTCGATGCGGTCATCACGTGTCAAGGCGGTGGCTACACTGAAAAAGTCTACCCTCAATTGCGTCAGGCTGGTTGGAAAGGGTATTGGATTGATGCTGCTTCTACATTGCGTATGGCGAGCGACTCTATTATCACTCTTGATCCTGTTAACCTAACTCAAATCCAAGAAGGAATTCAGTCTGGTACCAATACATTTGTTGGTGGCAACTGTACGGTTAGTTTGATGCTCATGGGATTAGGTGGGTTATTCGAAAAAGGCCATGTTGAGTGGATGAGTGCTATGACGTACCAAGCTGCTTCAGGCGCTGGTGCTCAAAATATGCGAGAGCTTATTTCTCAAATGGGTGTGATTCACGATAGCGTTAAAGGTGAATTGGCAACCCCATCAAGCTCCATATTAGACCTCGACCGTAAAGTGGCTGAAACGATTCGTTCAAGTGAATTTCCTACATCACAATTTGGTTCACCTCTTGCGGGTTCATTGATTCCTTGGATCGATGTGAAACGTGAAAACGGCCAAAGTAAAGAAGAGTGGAAAGCGGAAGTCGAAGCCAATAAGATTCTAGGATCATCAGCTTCACCGATTGCTATCGATGGTACGTGTGTGCGTATTGGCGCGATGCGTTGTCACTCTCAAGCATTAACCATTAAGCTAAAGCAATCTATCCCAATGGATGAAATTGAAGAAATGATAGCTTCTCATAACCAATGGGTTAAGGTGATTCCAAACGATCGTGACATTACGGCTCAAGAGCTTAGTCCTGCGAAAGTGACAGGTACACTGTCTATCCCGGTTGGTCGTCTACGTAAGATGTCTATGGGTGATGATTTCTTAAATGCCTTTACCGTTGGTGATCAACTGTTATGGGGTGCCGCAGAGCCGTTACGTCGTACACTTCGTATTATTCTTGATTCTAAGTAAGTATTAGTGGTTCATCAGATTGACAAGAGCACTCTAGGGTGCTCTTTTTTATTGGACATAATAAAACTCAATACGATAAGAATCGCGATAAGGTAATAGTATGAGATGGAAAGGGAATAGAAGAAGTTCGAATATCGAGGATAGACGAAACAGTTCTGCTGTTGGTATCAGTGGAGCCCGTCGTGGAAGTATGGGAATGCTACTTCCGGTTATTCGAATACTCATTGGCACTAAAATTGGTCGTATTATTTTAGTGATTGGCGGCATTGCCTATTTTCTCGGGTTTAATCCAATGTCTCTATTGGGAGTTACAACTTCAACCAATACTCAAGCGAGTGTGAGTCATTCACAGCAAGATGATACCAATGCCCAGTTCGTTAGTGCAGTATTGGCTCAAACAGAAGATATCTGGACGAAGATATTTGCTCAACATGAAGCAGTTTACACCGAGCCAAAGTTAGTATTGTTCCGCAATGCGGTAAATAGTGGTTGTGGCTATG
Organism: Vibrio phycocola; assembly: GCF_053850235.1. Taxonomy (NCBI): domain Bacteria; kingdom Pseudomonadati; phylum Pseudomonadota; class Gammaproteobacteria; order Vibrionales; family Vibrionaceae; genus Vibrio; species Vibrio phycocola. Next base: position 129,343 of record NZ_JBSQDJ010000005.1, read on the forward strand.
CGTCTTCGCAAACCGGTCCGTTTTATTGTCCGGCAGATCAAAAAGTCTATTTGGATTTGTCATTTTTTGATGAGTTAGCAAACCGCCATGATGCTCCTGGAGATTTTGCTCAGGCCTACGTAATTGCACATGAAATCGGTCATCATGTCCAAAACTTGGTCGGTACACTATCAGACGTACAAAATGCTAAGCAAAGCCTTTCAGAAACTCAAGATAATGCACTTCAAGTCAAAGTCGAATTACAGGCCGATTGCTATGCAGGGCTTTGGGCTTATTACAGCAAAAACGATTTTAACTCATTGGAAGAGGGTGATATTGACGAAGCACTAAATGCGGCCAGTGCTATTGGCGATGATACGCTGCAGAAAAAAATACAAGGCTATGTTGTTCCTGATGCCTTTACTCACGGAACCTCTGCACAGCGAATGGCTTGGTTTAAAAAAGGTTTTGAAAGTGGCCAACTAAAGGTTTGCGATACCTTTTAGTTGGCTGAGAACTAAAGCGAATTCTCCGATGCCAATTTGATATCAGTGATCTCTCATTACCGGGACCACTCGTTTATCGGGATCGGCTAATTCACTTCCACAATGTTTGCAGTGCATAGCATCAGTATCATGACCACTCAACGAGCAGTTAGGGCATTTGACTAACTGTTTATGAGCATTCATTTCTCCGCTTAACTCTGCAGTTATAATTCCCGTCGGTACAGCAATAATTGAATACCCCAAAAGCATCGTTAAGGAAGCTAATATTTGTCCTAATGCTGTTTGCGGAACCAAGTCGCCATACCCAACAGTGGTGATGGTAACAATAGCCCAATAAATACTTTTCGGAATACTGGTAAAACCATGCTCAGGCCCTTCGACCACATAAATAAGCGCACCAAAAATAGTGACTAAAACGAGCACGGCGGTAAAAAATACAAAAATTTTTCGTCGTGACGCCAATAGTGAGCGGAGAAGGATATTGGAGTCTTGTAAATAGCGAACCAGTTTTAATATGCGAAAAATTCTAAGAACTCGGAGTAAGCGAATCACGCTAATAAAATAGGCCGACGGAAAGATGAGAGAGAGATAAGTTGGCAAGATTGCAATGAAATCGATAATCCCATAAAAGCTTTTCGCATAGGATGCCGGCCTCGGAGAACAGTAGAGACGAGCAATATATTCTATTGTAAACAATCCAGTAAAAAGGTATTCAAAGTAGCGAAGTGTGTCATGCCAATCTTGGTTAATATCAGGTATCGATTCCAACACTAGGACAATGAGAGATGCGATAATTGTAGCGATTAAACATAGATCGAACATCTTACCAGCACGAGTATGAGTGCCAAAAATGATGATATAGAGTTGTTCACGTAAATTATGTTTCTTATTTGAATTGTCCAAAGCACGCCTCTACTTTTCTCGCTCTCTATGAGCGACATAACTTCCTTTCTCGCCTTCAGTTTATCATCAAAACAATTTAATTATTCTGTTTATAAATTATCAAATCCTAATTTTTATACTGTATAAATAGGAAATATGAGCACCACTGTCTGACTTATGCTGCATGGGCGCTAGTTGTATAACTGAAAGCTCTAATATACACTTTTTTTTTGAGATAAATTAACTGGTCACTTTTTGATTCTTTTTTTAGGCTGTTGATCTGCTGATTATAGGATGGACAGCCTGATTTTTCTTGTGTCTGGGTTTTATTTTTACTCTATTCTATATAAATAACAGTAGGTTGCTGCGTATATTGAGTGCTTTTACGTTATTTATTTTACAGGTCAAAATTAATTTTATTTATAATTTTGTATGATTATTTCCAAGTTATTGAAAATATTATAATTATTAATCCTGTTTTTAGATCAATTTTCGCTGTGATTAATTAGTTTTGCAGAAGTGATCTGAATCAATGTTTTCATAAATCGAACGACTATACTCATCCGTGAAAGCTATTTACTAAGTTAGATTTTTTAAATTTGGGCTTAACTCTACGTTTTCTCCCAAGACCGAAAACTGACTACTTAATAAAAAGTTTTTAATGTTTTTTAATTTAGGAGATTCAATATGCCTGTAACAAATTTGGCTGAACTTGATGCACTCGTAGCTCGCGTACAAGCGGCACAAAAAGAGTTTTCAACTTTTTCACAAGAACAAGTTGATAAAATCTTTCGTGCAGCTTCTTTAGCTGCTAACCAAGCTCGTATTCCTCTAGCACAACAAGCGGTAGCGGAATCTGGCATGGGTATCATTGAAGATAAAGTAATCAAAAACCACTTTGCTTCAGAATTTATCTACAACAAATACAAAGATGAAAAGACTTGTGGTGTTTTAGAAGAAGATGAAAGCATGGGCACAATGACCATTGCTGAGCCTGTTGGTATCATCTGTGGTATCGTTCCAACGACTAACCCAACTTCAACTGCGATCTTTAAGTCTCTTATTTCTCTTAAAACTCGTAACGGTATTATCTTTTCTCCACACCCACGTGCGAAAAACTCAACCAATGACGCTGCTAAACTTGTTTTAGATGCAGCAGTTGCGGCAGGTGCACCTAAAGATATTATCGGCTGGATTGATCAGCCTTCAGTTGAGCTTTCAAATGCTCTTATGAAGCACGATGGTATCGCACTTATCCTTGCAACTGGTGGCCCAGGCATGGTTAAAGCCGCATACTCTTCTGGTAAGCCAGCTATCGGTGTTGGTGCGGGTAACGTTCCTGTTGTTATCGATGACACTGCTGACGTTAAACGTGCAGTTGCTTCTGTTCTTATGTCTAAAACATTCGATAACGGCGTAGTTTGTGCTTCTGAGCAGGCTGTCATCGTAATGGATGAAGTGTATGACGAAGTTAAAGAGCGTTTTGCTTCTCATAAAGCGTATGTATTAAGCAAAGCTGAAGCTAACAAAGTTCGTAAAACGATTCTTATCGACGGTGCACTAAATGCGAAGATCGTTGGTCAGCCAGCTTGCGCTATCGCTGAAATGGCGGGTGTTACCGTTCCTGAAGATACTAAGATTCTTGTTGGTGAAGGCCTTGGTAAAGTTTCTTATGATGACGAATTTGCTCATGAGAAACTATCACCATGTCTTGGTATGTTCCGTGCTGACAGTTTTGAAGACGCTGTGGCTCAAGCGGTAACAATGGTCGAAATCGGTGGTATTGGACATACATCTGGCCTTTATACTAACCAAGATGTTAATGCTGACCGTATCAAGTACTTCGGCGATAAACTAAAAACAGCTCGTATTCTTGTAAACATCCCAACCACTCACGGTGGTATCGGTGACCTTTATAACTTTAACGTTGCACCTTCACTTACTCTTGGTTGTGGTTCATGGGGTGGTAACTCTATCTCAGAGAACGTAGGTCCTAAACACCTAATCAACAAGAAAACTGTAGCGAAGCGAGCTGAAAATATGTTGTGGCACAAACTCCCTAAATCAATTTACTTCCGCCGTGGTAGCCTTCCAATCGCACTTAGCGACCTAGAAGGTAAGAAACGTGCATTCCTAGTTACTGACCGTTTCCTATTTAATAATGGTTACGCAGATGAAATCGTTGATTTACTAAAAGCACAAGGTATCGAAGTTCAAACATTCTTCGACGTAGAAGCGGATCCAACGTTGTCAGTTGTTGAGAAAGGTGCTGCTCAAATGCAGAGCTTCCAACCTGACGTAATTCTTGCTCTAGGTGGTGGTTCACCAATGGATGCTGCTAAGATCATGTGGGTAATGTACGAGCACCCAGAAACAGCATTTGAAGAATTAGCAATGCGCTTTATGGATATCCGTAAACGTATCTTCAAATTCCCTAAAATGGGTGAGAAAGCAGAACTTGTATGTATCACTACAACATCTGGTACTGGTTCAGAAGTAACGCCTTTCGCTGTTGTTACTGACGATAAAACAGGTGCTAAGTACCCACTTGCGGACTACGAACTAACTCCACAGATGGCTATCGTTGACGCGAACTTAGTAATGAATATGCCTAAGTCTCTAACCGCGTTTGGTGGTTATGATGCCGTAACTCACGCTCTAGAAGCTTACGTTTCAGTTCTTGCGAACGAATACTCTGATGGTCAAGCTCTGCAAGCACTTAAGATGCTTAAAGAATACTTACCTTCAAGCTATGCGAATGGTGCAAATGACCCAATCGCACGTGAGAAAGTACACAATGCTGCAACGATCGCCGGTATTGCATTTGCGAACGCATTCCTAGGAGTGTGTCACTCAATGGCACATAAAATTGGTAACGCATTCCACTTACCACACGGTCTTGCTAACGCATTACTTATCTCTAACACTGTTCGTTATAACGCGAATGACAATCCAACTAAGCAAACTGCATTTTCTCAGTACGATCGCCCACAAGCGCGTCGTCGTTATGCTGAAGTAGCTGACCATTTAGGTTTGTCACAAGCTGGTGACAATACTGCACAGAAAATTGAACGTTTACTTGCATGGTTGGATGAGTTGAAGAAAGACCTAGATATTCCAATGTCTATCAAAGAAGCTGGCGTATCTGAAGCTGACTTTATGGCTCAAGTTGACGCAATCTCTGTTGATGCATTTGATGACCAATGTACTGGTGCTAACCCACGTTACCCATTAATCTCTGAACTTAGAGAAGTTCTGATTGATTCTTACCATGGCGCACCATACGTTGAAGGTGAAACTTACGAAGGTACAACTGTTATTAAGAAAAAAGCAGACCAAGTGGCAAAACCAGCTACTAAAAAAGATAAAGCGAACGCTTAATAATTAATAGCTTTATAAGTAATTCTTAGTTAAAAACCCCAGCCATTGGTTGGGGTTTTTTTATGTCTTTGCTACTTAGTTATCTAATAGGAAACATGAGCCAAAAGGTTGTGATGTCATGGTTGGTTTTAACGAATGGTTTGAGTTGAGTTGAGTTGAATTGAGTGGTGTTTGTAATGCGTCAGGTACCAATATATAAAAGAGGATAGTATTTGAATATTGGTTCTTTTTGAGCGTAACAAAAAAGCGTGACTCTAAGGTACTAGGGCGGAAGAATCAAGGTAAGAAAAAGCCCAGAGCATAATACTCTAGGCTTTTAGAATTGGCTCTAATGTAGCTCAAAGAAAATCACTTATTTAGGCAAGAACATCTGTTGCCACTTTATAAGATGGATCTTCTTTAACATTGATTTCCACAAGGCTGCCCGCTTTATTGAGTAGCTTGCGGCAATCTGGGCTTAAATGACGTAGATGAAGCGTTTTACCTAACACGGAATAACGCTCTGCTAGGGTTTCGATTGCCTCGATTGCAGAGTGATCGGCAACGCGTGATTGCCCAAAATCGACAATGACTTCTTTCGGGTCATCTTTGGCGTTAAACAATTCAAGAAAGTTTGCGGTTGAACCAAAGAAAATTGGACCATGGATGACATATTCTTTTGAACCATCTTCATTATTTTTGCTGGTCGCATAGATGTGTTTGGCATGATCCCATGCAAACATAAGAGCAGAAGTAATAACACCTACCGCAACGGCAATGGCGAGGTCGGTAAATACTGTTACAACGGTAACTAAAACGATGACAAAGAAGTCTTTCTTTGGAACGCGGCGAGCAAGCTTAAAGGTTGCCCATTCAAACGTACCAATTACAACCATAAACATAACACCGACAAGTGCCGCTAATGGAATCATTTCGATAAGAGATGAGGCAAATAGGATAAAGAACAGTAACATCAAGGCAGCAACGATTCCTGAGAGTCGTCCGCGTCCACCGGAGTTAATGTTGATCATCGATTGACCAATCATTGCACAACCACCCATTGCGCCAAAGAATGAACAAGTCACGTTAGCAAGTCCTTGACCGACACACTCTTTGTTAGCACGCCCTCGTGTATTGGTCATTTCATCAAGTACCGTTAAAGTAAGCAGTGATTCGATAAGACCAATTGCCGCCAAAATAACAGCATAAGGTAGGATGATGATTAAGGTTTCTAAATTGAATGGCACCATTGGAATAGAAAAGCTTGGAAGATCGCCAGCAAGAGTTGCAGATGCATCCCCTGACATCGTACGTAAGAAGTCAACCACAGTACGAGTTTCCAACCCAAATAAATGAACTATTAGTGTCACTGTCGCTATCGCAGCGAGTGAAGAAGGGATAGCAGAAGTAAACCTTGGAAGAAAATGAATGATCGCCATTGTGAGCAATACTAAGCCCAACATTAATACCATATCGCCAGTCGCAAGCCATTCAAACGATGTACCCGATGCGTCAGGGACTTTGAACTGACCAAGTTGCGCAAGGAAAATAACAATGGCTAATCCATTTACAAATCCAATCATTACAGGATGAGGTACCATGCGAATAAACTTACCTAGGCGAAAAATACCCGCTGAAATTTGGAGTAATCCAGCGAATAAAATAGCGGCAAATAGGTATTGAACGCCATGTTCGGCAACAAGAGCAACCATGACAACAGCCATGGCACCTGTCGCGCCAGATATCATGCCTGGGCGACCGCCGAAAACGGAGGTAATTAGCCCAACGATAAATGCGGCATATAACCCTACCATCGGGTCAACACCAGCAACGAATGCAAATGCAACTGCTTCAGGCACTAGCGCAAGTGCTACCGTGAGGCCCGAGAGGACATCGTTTTTAATTGATTGTTGTGAAGTTATAGAGTTATCTGCCATGATTATTTCAAATAGTTAAGTGAGTGTAATTGCCGACGCAAACTTAATTTGAGACACCTTTGTAAAATAAAGAATAGGTGAATGTGTAATTAGGTAAGTGGGCGTAAGATAGAAATGCTACAGAAAAGTGTGATGTAGTTCAATAATCACTCAGTTCTTATATTATTTTAGTACAAAATAAGAGCAACCCTAAGGTTGCTCTTATTAATATAACTTAAACCCCTTTAGCTTAGAACGCTTGAGGTTTAGTCATTCCTGCACTTGCTTTGTTGGTGGCCGTCTGGCTACCAGCTCCAAGTGGTGTGTAGCGTTCTTCCTTAATTGGAGCGGCCACAATGGTTATTTCTGCTAATTCAGTTGAAGAAGCCGGAGCTTTTGTCATTGCTGCACTTGCTTTGCCTTTCACAGTATTTGTTAGCCCAGATAATAAAGTTTCATCCGCAGGCGTTACTTGTACTGGTTCAGCATGTTCTGACGTAATTTCAGAATCAACGTTAGTGACAACAGTTTCGATCGCTGGTTCGGCTTTAGTTTCGACCGTTGGTTCAGTTTTAGCTTCGACAACGACCGTTTCTTCAACAATTGGAGCTACTGCTTCTTTCCTTGATGAGATAATCACTTTACCCATTGCCATTTCAGGGCATGCAACGCCACCAATATTAGAAGCGATATCTAATACTGGCGTCTCAGACAGAGCAACAGCTGTTGAGTCTTCAACTTTTGGTTTAGAAGTCTTAACCGTTAATCCATAACTTGGCATCACTTTACCCATTGCCATTTCTGGCGAGGCAACACCGCCTTTTCGAAGTCTAAATGGGTTTGGAGCACGCTCGCGTCCACGACGACGACGTTGACCATTGGCACGAAGGTGGCGAGGAGAACGACGATTACGACGCTGCTTATTTGCGTTACCGTCTGTATTTCCATTATCTGCAGTTTGTTCAATTGCATCACTATTTTCACTCATTTCTTGAGCTACAATTTGTGATACAGCTTCAGCTGCGATGCTTCCTGGTGCGGTGATTGGAGCTAAGCTTTCATCTACTTCAGAAGTATCTTTGGTTCGAATTTGCTTGGTTAATTTACGGCGTTGACGACGCTCTTTTACCGTATTGGTCTTGTCACGATTCTGTTGCTTCGGCTTAGACGTCGTTTCTTGCTGAGCTTCTTGAGCGACTTTTTGTCCCTCTTGAGCAACTTTCTGATTCTTATCTACGCTTGTCTTGGTATTACGTTCTTGGCGTGGTTTGCGAGTACGTCTGCGAGTATTACCATTATCTTGACGTTGATTTTCTTCAGAGTCATTCTTTGGTGTCGACGAGTCATTCACAGAGCTAGCACTGCGATTGTCTTTTTGAGGTTTATTGCGACGACGGTCTCGTGACTTGTTATTTTTCTGATAGGAATTTTTGGATTCCTGAGATTTGTTTTCTTCTTGCTTAGCAGGCTCTTTGTTGCCTGTCGAACCAGCAATGAGAGCACCTAGCGCTGCAAATGCGCCCGATATCATACTAAATATCGAAGGCTTATCTTCGGTACTTGAGCTTGATGGAGCCGCGGCTGGTTTTTCAGCAGGTGAAGGTGCTGCGTTTGATGATGCAAACCCTTTTAATACCGGCTCTTCAATACGACGCGGCTTAATATCAACCTCAACCACATCTTTGCTCTCAGCTTCACGTAAACTGTCGAGTTTCTTAGGTACTAGATACGACAACATTTCTTGCTCTTCGCCTTCTCGAATGCGAATAACTTCAAAATGAGGCGTTTCCATATCAGCGTTAGGTACAACAATGATATTGACTTCTTGAGCCCGTTCAATGTGATTTATAGAGCGGCGTTTTTCATTCAATAAGTAAGATGAAATTGGAACCGGAACAACTGCTAAGACTTGAGTCGTATTGTCTTTTAAGGCTTCTTCTTCAATGAGTCTAAGGACAGAAAGTGCCAGTGATTCATTATCTCGAACTACACCAGTACCTGTACAGCGTGGGCAGATGTGGTGACTCGCTTCGGCGAGCGATGGGCTCAGACGCTGGCGAGACATTTCTAATAATCCGAAACGTGAAATTCGGCCTATTTGAATTCGAGCTCGGTCAAGGCGAACCGCTTCACGTAAGCGACTTTCAACAGCACGTTGGTGACGAACTGGAGTCATGTCGATAAAGTCGATTACTACTAAGCCACCTAAGTCACGTAGACGAAGTTGACGAGCAATTTCATCGGCAGCTTCCAAGTTAGTGTTATAAGCGGTTTCTTCAATATCGCCGCCCTTTGTAGCACGAGCAGAGTTGATATCGATGGAGGTTAGGGCTTCTGTTGGATCAATAACGATCGAGCCACCAGAAGGTAAACGCACTTCACGTTGGAAAGCCGATTCTATTTGGCTTTCAATTTGGTAATGGCTGAATAGCGGAACTTCACCATCGTATTTTTTAACACGACTAACAAAGTCAGGTCGAACCAAACGAATATGCTCAAGAGCGCGTTCATAAATCGTTGTGCTATCAATAAGGATTTCACCAATGTCGCGACGTAGGTAATCACGAATTGCACGTACAATTACATTGCTTTCCTGGTGTATTAAAAATGGGGCAGAGTTGGAATCAGAAGCACCTTTAATTGCGCCCCAGTGATTTAATAAAACACTTAAATCCCATTCGAGTTCTTCAGCTGACTTACCAACACCGGCAGTACGAACAATTAAGCCCATTCCTTGTGGAAGTTTGAGAGAGCTAAGAGCCTCTTTTAGTTCAGTACGCTCATCACCTTCGATACGACGAGAGATTCCACCTGCGCGGGGATTATTTGGCATTAGAACCAAATAACTGCCTGCAAGGGAGATAAACGTTGTTAAAGCCGCGCCTTTGCTGCCGCGTTCTTCTTTTTCTACTTGAACAATAACTTCTTGGCCTTCACGAAGTACTTCTTTAATACTTGGTCGACCTTGGTAGGTATATCCTGCAGGAAAATATTCTTTGGCAACTTCTTTTAGAGGAAGGAATCCGTGACGTTCAGCACCATAATCAATAAATGCGGCTTCTAAACTAGGTTCAACACGAGTAATTCGGCCTTTATAAATATTGGCTTTTTTGGACTCATGTCCTGGGCTTTCGATGTCCAAATCGAAAAGGCGCTGGCCATCGACCAGCGCGACACGCATCTCTTCTTTTTGAGTTGCGTTTATTAGCATTCTTTTCATTTAAAATCTCGTTATATTTCTTTGTTTTGATTATTATTCTCGTTGCTTTTTATTCTCTTCATGGTGTCAGATCCCATGGCTATTATTTACAGCCTCTCGGCTGGAGGGATGCACTATTTGGACACACCAGTTACCACAAAGGATTTCTCTGTGACCCGTAATGTAACGGAGATTACTCGGCATGAAGAGATGTTGAGTAGAGCAACAAGAAAACTCGCTTTCTAATATGTCTTATGCCGTTTGCTGCATATAGAACGCGCCTGCCTACTCAATATTTTTGTAAAAAACGAAGTGGACGAACAAATAACATCACACCCTTTATTACAATTATGAACTATAGCAGTGGACAGGGGATTGGGCAATCAGCTTTATGGAATTAGCCTTGTTTTAACGGGTTATATAACGAATAATAAAGCTCTTGGCCAGAATTCTACGCCTAATGGGTGTTTTTCTAAGAAATGATGAGATGATTCCTTGAGCAAATCTGGGTATTATTGCGTTCACTTCAGCATCAGTGGTTAAGGATTTTCACTTTCCCTGAATATTCGACCACACTCTAATTTAGTAGCACATTATGACTCAAATAAAAACAGAAGTTCGGTTTGTCGATATCGATGATGATATGGCTGGTCAACGTATTGATAACTTCTTACTCAATCAGTTAAAGACGATCCCAAAAAGTGTCGTTTATCGGATAGTACGTAAAGGTGAAGTGAGAGTTAATAAAAAGCGAATCAAGCCTGAATATAAACTTCAAGCAGGGGATATGGTTCGCATTCCACCCGTAACAATTGAACAATCTAATGATGTATCTACTGCTGCTTTGAATCCAAAATTGCAAAAAGTAGCCCAATTGGAATCCTGTATTCTGCATGAAGATGAGCATATTCTGGTATTGAATAAACCGTCAGGTATCGCAGTTCATGGTGGCAGTGGTTTAAAATTTGGTGCGATTGAAGCGTTACGAGCATTACGCCCACAAGCCCGATTTTTAGAATTAGTTCATCGTATTGATAGAGATACCTCAGGAATTCTATTGATCGCGAAAAAACGCTCAGCGTTACGCCACCTTCAAGCGCAATTTCGAGAGAAGACAGTCCAGAAATACTACTTTGCTTTGGTTATGGGTAACTGGTCACCTAGCAATAAAGTTGTAAATGCTCCTTTATTGAAGAATGACGTAAATAGTATTGTACGTGTAAACCCGAAGGGTAAGCTTTCTGAAACCCGCTACAAAGTAATAGAAGGGTTTTCTCAAGCAACTCTCGTTCAAGCCAGTCCAATTACTGGACGAACTCATCAAATTCGAGTTCATTGTCAGTATAATGGTCATCCTATTGCGTGGGACGACCGTTATGGTGATCAACGCTTTGACGCTTACACCTCACAATTCGGTTTACACCGACTATTTTTACATGCGGCGAATATTCGCTTTATTCATCCTGGTAGTGATGAAAAAATGGAGATTAACGCGCCTCTCGATAATAAGCTTGAAAAAGTCCTCTCGGGGTTACGTCGAGAAAAGTAGCGGGTTCTTGATATCGATTGACGTATCGTTACTATAAATTAAGGGTGGTGAAGTTAGAGAACTTGCCATCCTTGTTTTTGTAGCATGTCTATTAATGTAATTAACGGCAATCCAATTAAGCTATTCGGGTCTTTGCCCTCTAAACGTTCGAACAATGCTATGCCTAACCCTTCACTTTTAAAACTACCAGCGCAATTTAGAGGCTGTTCTTTTTCAACATAGTTAACGATGGCTTGATGTGAGAGTGAACGAAAATGCACATCGAAACGTTCAACTTCAATGTCCGTTGTTCCAGTAAGCGAATTGAACAGTGCAAGGCCAGTATAAAAACTCACGATTTTGCCTTGCTGTGACTTTAGCTGCGCAATTGCGTTTTCTGTGGTGTGAGGCTTTCCAATAATTTGTCCATCAACGACACACACTTGGTCTGAACCAATAATTAGGCTGGGTGTTTCGACGACACAACTCTGTGCCTTTTTTGCCGCGAGTCGTGCAACGAGATCAGAAGCATCTTCACCTGAGTAAGGTGTTTCATCGCAAATGGGGTTGGTGCATACAAACGGAATATCAAGTTTTTCTAAGATCGATTTCCGATACGGAGAAGTTGAAGCAAGAACGAGTTGGAATGATTTCATAATAGTAGAAAAAGGTCGTCTAATTAGTCGAAGTTAAATATAATCGTCACCAGTAAAACACAGCTTGGTGGAAAAGGAAAAAAAACTAACTTTTTTCCCTTTTTCTTTGACTAAATTTGATTTGGAAGATAATATTCGCGCCCTATGCAAAAGGTAAAAATACCGCGAACGGTAGATCCAGCGAAAGCTGCTCAAAAGCGCCTTGATTATGAAGGTATAATTCAAGCCAGTCTTTTGAAACGTTTATTGGAATCTGTCGAAGACGTAAAACGCGACGCAGAAGTCTCTTTGAAATTTGGGATGGATGAGCAGCGACTTGTTGTTATCTCTGGTAAAGCTAACATCGATGTCGACTTGGAGTGTCAACGTTGTAATGAGGTTTTCGCACATAGTTGTGAAGTCAGCTTCATCTATACTCCTGATAAGGATAATAGTGAAGAGGAAACACCGGAAGAGTACGATTTGGTAGATCTGAACGAGTACGGTGAATTAGACCTTATACAATTAGTTGAAGACGAGTTCATCTTGGGATTACCCCAAATAGCAATGCATGATGAAGCGGATTGTAGCGTTAATTCAGACAATATGGTTTTCGGGGAACTTCCAGACGATGTCGAGGAAGACAAGCCAAATCCATTTGATGTTTTAAAAAGCTTAAAGCGTTAGTTACATCGTTAAGCATTAATACTTATAGGAGTAGGGTCAATGGCCGTACAAAAAAACCGTAAAACACGTTCTAAGCGTGGCATGCGTCGTTCACACGATGCGTTAACTACAGCAGCTCTTTCTGTAGACGCGACTTCAGGTGAAACTCACCTACGTCACAACATGACTGCGGAAGGTTACTACCGTGGTAAAAAGGTTATCGAAAAGTAAGGTTAACCTTTGCAACATTTAACCGTTGCACTTGATGTAATGGGCGGGGATTTTGGTCCTCGCGTAACAGTGCCTGCCGCCGTGCAGGCATTGTCGTATTTCCCAGAACTAAAAGTGATTTTAGTTGGTGATAAGACCGACGTTACCACACAACTTTCGGCGTTAGGCTACGCGGAAGGATCTTCAGCCCGTGCTTCTTTAGCCGAACGGTTACAAATTCAACCCAGTGAGCACGTCATTTCCAATTCAGCTAAGCCCTCATATGCACTCCGACATTCTTCAGGAACGTCTATGGCATTAGCCATTGATCTTGTGGCTAAAGGTGAAGCACAAGCATGTGTTAGTTCTGGTAATACTGGCGCGTTGATGGCATTGTCTCGTTTTCGTTTGAAATTGTTACCGGGAATTGACCGACCAGCATTAGTTTCAGCTTTACCTACGATGGCCGGAAACAAAACTTGGTTACTTGATCTCGGTGCGAATATTTCTAGTGATGCTGATTCTCTATTTCAGTTTGCTGTAATGGGAAGTGCGTTGGCGGAACAGCATTTAGACAGGCCACCACGAGTCGCTATACTTAATATTGGTGAAGAAGAAATTAAGGGTAATGATGTCGTCAAGCGTTGTGCTGAAATGTTGAAAACAACTGACTCGATTAACTTCATTGGTAACATAGAAGGTAATCAAATATTGAGCGATGAAGCCGATGTTGTTGTTTGCGATGGATTCGTTGGTAATGTCTGTTTGAAGACATGTGAAGGAACAGCTCAACTTTTTATCGATAAGCTAAAGCAGGCTATGTTTAGTTCATCGATAAAAGGTTGGTTTGCTAGGTGGTTGTTTTCAGACCTATTTAGTGAGCTGAAAACGTTGAACCCCGACCAGTATAACGGTGCAAGTTTGCTAGGATTGCGTGGCATTGTGGTAAAGAGTCATGGCAGTGCAGATACTACAGCCTTACTGAACGCAATTAGCGAGGCCGTACACGAGGTCAACAGACAGGTTCCCAGTCGTATTAGTGATCGCTTAGAAGCGGTATTACTCGAGAGGCGTTATTAGTCTTCATGTTTAGTAGAATTTTAGGTACAGGCAGTTATCTGCCCTCTCACGTGCGTACTAACGCCGATTTAGAGAAAATGGTCGATACCAATGATGAGTGGATTGTTACTCGTACTGGTATTAAAGAACGACGAATTGCTGGCGAAGATGAAACCGTTGCAACAATGGCTCATCGTGCTGCTGAAAAGGCAATTGAGATGGCGGGTATCGACAATAATGATATCGATATGATTATTGTTGCAACCACGAGCAGCGACAAGGCATTTCCTTCGTCCGCATGCCAGGTTCAAGGTCTTTTAGGCATTAAAGGGTGTCCCGCATTTGATGTGGCTGCTGCATGCTCCGGGTTTATGTTTGCTTTGTCGATTGCCGACCAACATATTAAATCGGGGATGTGTAAAAATGTGCTAGTTATTGGTTCTGATGTACTTTCACGGACATGTGATCCAACAGACCGTTCCACCATTATTATTTTTGGTGATGGAGCGGGCGCTGCTGTCGTTGGTGCAAGCAGTGAGCCTGGTATCCTTTCAACACATATTTATTCTGATGGTGAATTTGGGCCTTTGTTAAGTTTAGGTATTCCTGAAAATGGTACTGAGAGTGATGACAAATGGTTATACATGGCGGGTAATGAAGTCTTTAAAGTTGCAGTAACCCAGCTATCCCGTTTAGTTAAAGATACTTTAGCGGCGAATAAAATGGATAAATCCGAGTTGGATTGGTTGGTTCCTCATCAAGCAAATTATCGCATTATTACCGCTACAGCGAAAAAGCTATCGTTACCAATAGAGCAGGTTGTTATTACTCTCGACCAGCATGGTAATACATCCGCTGCATCAGTACCTACAGCGTTGGACGTTGCAGTGAGAGATGGTCGTATTCAACGAGGTCATACTTTGTTGCTAGAGGCTTTTGGCGGTGGCTTCACATGGGGCTCCGCGCTCGTCAAATTTTAATTGATAAATATTATTTAGCTTTTGGAGTGCTGATGCATTTCAAATCTTGTTAGTTTGCAAAAGGAAACAATTACATGAGCAAGTTTGCTATTGTATTTCCCGGTCAAGGTTCTCAAACTGTTGGTATGCTTGCGGAACTCGGTGAACAATACGATGTTGTCAAAGAGACGTTCAACGAAGCATCTCAAGCCCTTGGGTACGATTTATGGGCATTGGTTCAAGATGGGCCGGCGGAAAATTTAAACGAAACATTCCGTACTCAACCTGCTCTTTTAGCTTCTTCTGTTGCTATTTGGCGTGTTTGGCAATCACTCGAATTAACTCAGCCTGAAGTGCTGGCTGGTCATAGTTTGGGAGAATATTCTGCCTTGGTATGCGCAGGCGTTATTGATTTTCAAGCAGCGATTAAATTGGTTGAATTACGTGGACAGTTAATGCAAGAAGCTGTGCCAGCGGGCGTTGGTTCCATGTTTGCAATCATAGGTTTAGATGATGCGTCGGTTGCAAAAGCATGTGAAGATGCTGCCCAAGGTGATGTGGTGTCTCCAGTCAACTTCAATTCACCAGGCCAAGTTGTTATTGCGGGTGAAAAAGCGGCAGTTGAACGTGCGGGTGTTCTTTGTAAAGAAGCTGGGGCGAAGCGAGCTCTACCTCTTCCTGTCTCTGTACCGTCGCATTGCGCATTAATGAAGCCAGCGGCAGACAAACTTGCTGAAGCGTTAAAAGCGTTGGAATTTAGTGCACCACAATATCCGGTCGTTAATAATGTTGATGTTGCAATGGAAACGGATCCAGAAAAAATTAAATCTGCTTTAGTTAGACAGTTATATAGCCCAGTACGTTGGACAGAATCTGTTGTTAAAATCAACGAACTTGGTGTAGAAAAATTATTAGAAGTTGGTCCAGGGAAAGTATTAACAGGGCTGACTAAGCGAATCGTGAAGACACTTAGTGCTGCAGCGGTTAATGATATTAAATCGCTCGACGCAGCTAAACTTTAAGCCGCTAAGTAATTAAAGGAAATCAGACATGAGTCAATTCATGAGTCTAGAAGGTAAAATTGCACTGGTTACTGGTGCAAGTCGTGGTATCGGCCGTGCTATTGCTGAAACGCTTGTAGAACGTGGCGCGACGGTTATCGGTACAGCAACTAGTGAAAATGGTGCTGCAGCGATCAGTGAGTACTTAGGCCAAAACGGTAAAGGGTTTGCGCTTAATGTTACTGAGGCTGAATCGGTAGAAACGACATTAAAAGCGATTACCGCCGAGTTTGGCGCAATCGATATTCTTGTTAATAATGCTGGGATTACGCGTGATAATTTGATTATGCGGATGAAAGAAGAAGAGTGGTTGGACATTATGGACACCAACTTAACGTCAATTTTCCGTTTATCAAAAGCCGTTTTACGTGGCATGATGAAAAAACGTGCTGGTCGTGTTATTAATGTTGGCTCAGTTGTGGGTACAATGGGTAATGCAGGACAAGCAAACTACGCCGCTGCAAAAGCAGGCGTAATAGGTTTCACCAAGTCAATGGCGCGTGAAGTGGCTTCTCGTGGCGTGACAGTGAATACAGTGGCTCCAGGTTTTATCGAAACCGATATGACTAAAGCACTGACTGATGACCAACGTGCTGTTACGTTGGCTCAAGTACCAGCAGCTCGCTTGGGCGATCCTCGTGAAATTGCTTCTGCTGTCGCATTTTTGGCGTCTTCAGAAGCAGGTTACATCACAGGTGAAACTCTTCACGTGAATGGTGGTATGTATATGGTATAGTAGTAGTCCTGAATAAAGAGGCTAAGTTAGTTTAATTTAGCTTGATTTATTGACTATCTACTGAGTGCGCAGTATTTGTGCATGATATATGTCAAAAACGGTCTGAATTTCGGTTAAATTCGTTAAAATTTGTGGTTTGACCAGCGATGACCCTCTTGCAACTTTCCCTAGTTCTAATAAACTACGGAATCATCGCATATGAGCGAAATCTGTAAAGGAAAAGAAAAAATGAGCAACATAGAAGAACGCGTAAAGAAAATCATTGTTGAACAACTAGGTGTTGACGAAGCAGAAGTTAAAAATGAATCTTCTTTTGTTGAAGATCTAGGTGCTGATTCTCTAGACACTGTTGAGCTAGTTATGGCTCTTGAAGAAGAATTTGACACTGAAATTCCAGATGAAGAAGCTGAGAAGATCACGACTGTTCAAGCAGCGATCGACTACGTAAACAGCGCTCAGTAATCTATATCTCTCCAGGCGGCCTCTTGGCCGCCTGAGTTTTATCTCTTCATCTAATAACCTCTTCTTATATTTTCAGCTCCGGAGAATATTATTGTGTCCAAGCGTCGTGTAGTTGTCACAGGCATGGGTATGTTAACACCAGTTGGCAATACCGTAGAATCCTCTTGGAAAGCCCTTATAGCAGGTCAAAGTGGTATCGAGAATATCGAACACTTTGATGCGACAAATTTTTCAACTCGTTTTGCAGGTATGGTTAAAGACTTTAACTGCGAAGAGTACATGTCAAAAAAAGATGCTCGCAAAATGGATCTTTTTATCCAATATGGCGTAGCAGCAAGCATTCAAGCTCTAGATGACTCAGGTCTTGAAGTAAATGCTGACAATGCTCCTCGAGTGGGCGTTGCAGTAGGATCTGGCATTGGTGGTATCGAGTTAATCGAAAAAGGTCACCAAGCTTTAGTAGAAAAAGGTCCACGTAAAGTGAGCCCATTCTTTGTTCCGTCTACCATTGTCAATATGGTTTCAGGTCATGTATCAATCATACGAGGCCTGAGAGGTCCTAATATAGCGATTTCAACCGCTTGTACTACAGGGTTGCATAATATTGGTCACGCGGCGCGTATGATCGCTTACGGTGATGCTGATGCAATGGTTGCTGGTGGTTCAGAAAAAGCGTCAACACCACTTGGCATGGCTGGTTTCGGTGCGGCAAAAGCGTTGTCTACACGTAATGATGAACCGCAGAAAGCATCTCGCCCATGGGATAAAGACCGTGATGGCTTTGTTCTTGGTGATGGAGCTGGTGTGATTGTGCTTGAAGAGTACGAACACGCAAAAGCTCGCGGTGCAAAAATTTATGCAGAATTAGTTGGCTTTGGTATGTCGGGTGATGCCTATCATATGACGTCTCCAAGCGAAGATGGTTCTGGTGGTGCTTTGGCCATGGAAGCGGCAATGCGTGATGCCGGCATCTCTGGCGAGCAAGTGGGTTATGTTAATGCCCATGGAACTTCGACACCTGCTGGTGATGTTGCTGAAGTGAAAGGCATTAAGAGAGCACTGGGAGAAGCTGGCTCGAAGCAGGTACTTGTTTCTTCAACTAAGTCGATGACAGGCCACCTTTTAGGTGCTGCTGGTTCGGTTGAAGCAATTATTACAATCAAGTCATTGCAAGATCAGGTCGTTCCCCCAACCATTAATTTGGATAATCCAGAAGACGGATTGGATATTGATCTTGTACCGCATACCTCACGCAAAGTGGAAGGTATGGAATATGCAATTTGTAATTCTTTTGGCTTCGGCGGCACTAATGGTTCATTGATTTTTAAAAAAATCTAATTCATTAGGTTTATTGACTTGAGTTTAAACGGCTTGATGCATAGCATTGAGCCGTTTTGTTATTTAAGGGAAGACGAAAATGGTATGGATTGATGGTGAAATTCAGGAGCAGATTTCTGTTTTTGATCGCTCATTTCAATATGGAGATGGCTGTTTTACGACTATGGCAGTCCGTTCTGGCTGTATTGAGCATTGGCCATATCATCGCCAGCGTTTGGAACAGAGCCTTGATGCGCTTGGTATCCCGTTCTCTCATTGGTCGAATGTTGAAAAATGGCTAGACGAAGTACTATCAAGCTGTGTGGGCGTTCGTAGTGGGATCAAAATTCATATTAGTCGTGGTACTGGAGGAAGAGGATATAGTGCGTTGGGCCTAGATTCACCAACGGTAACCATTAACACGTTTCCCTATCCGCAGCACTATGATCAATGGCAACAAAAAGGCATCACATTGGGTTTGTGCGAGCAACGACTTGGATTAAATCCGCGATTGGCAGGTTTTAAGCACAATAATCGCCTTGAGCAAATTTTGCTAAAACAAGAATTGGAAGCTAATGGTTTTGTCGATGGTGTCGTACTGGATTTAAATGATCATGTCATTGAAACCACAATAGCAAATCTATTTTGGTTTAAACAAGATGTATTGTGTACGCCGGATTTACATCAAGCTGGCGTGGCTGGCGTAATGAGACGAGTGGTTATTGAACATGCGAAAGCGATGGGCACGACAGTTGAAGTTAGTTGTTATAAACTAAGTGATCTGATGTCGGCTGATTCAATTTTTATGACAAATAGTTTATTAGGTATGGCACCAATAAAAGCCATCGGTGATGTACCTATGGCGTCGAATGAACTTACCAGTGAATTACAAAAGCGAGTATTGAGTGTTTAAAAAGTTAATTATAGTTATTTTGATTGCGTTAATAGCCGTATTTGCTGGCTATCAATACACACTGAAACAGGTTTCGCAGTTTGTTGAGCAGCCATTAAAAATTGAAGGGCAAGAGTTTGTTACTATCGAAAGTGGGACTTCGCTTAACCGATTACTCAATGATTTTGTGAAGAAAGATTGGATCACCCCAACGTTCTTTATGCCTTACCTTCATCGTTTGCGTCCAGATTTAGTCTCTATCAAGGCTGGTACGTTTCAGATTGTTGAAAACAGCACGTTAGAGCAGGTGTTGAATCATTTTATTAAAGGAAAAGAGCATCAATTTGCCATTACTTTTGTTGAAGGTAGCCGATTTGATGAATGGCGCGAAATTTTAAACAATGCTCCTCATTTGGTTCAAACTATCGACTCGCTACCAGAAGAAAAAATTGCACAACAACTTGGAATAGAAAAGAGTAAACTCGAAGGGTTATTCCTTGCGGAAACTTATCACTATACCAAAGGAATGAGTGATTTAGATGTGTTAAAGCGAGCACATTCTAACCTTCGTCAGGTCTTGGATACAGCTTGGCAAGGTCGTGATGAAAAACTTCCGTTAACGAATGATTACGAAGCGTTGACTTTGGCCTCTATTATTGAAAAAGAGACGTCACTTCCTCAAGAGCGTCCCGACATTGCATCGGTCTTTATTAATCGTTTAAATCGTGGCATGCGCCTCCAAACTGACCCAACGGTTATTTACGGTATGGGTGATGAGTATGACGGAAATATTCGTAAACGCGATTTAACCAAACCGACACCTTACAACACGTATGTTATATCAGGATTGCCGCCGACTCCTATCGCCATGGTTGGCGCAGATTCGATTAGTGCCGCTTTAAACCCTTCATCAACACGCTATTACTATTTTGTTGCTAGTGGGAAAGGGGGACATGTGTTTTCAAAATCACTTTCTCAGCATAACAAAGCGGTTCGGGCTTACCTAAAACAATTAAGAGCAAATAAATGAACGCAAAGTTTGTCGTCATCGAAGGGTTAGAAGGGGCAGGGAAGAGTACTGCGATCCAAACTATTGTAAGTACGCTTCACCAATTTGGTGTTGAGGAGCTAGTCCAGACTCGTGAACCTGGTGGTACCGGGCTTGCTGAAAAGCTCCGAGAGTTGGTTAAGCAAGATCACGACAACGAAGAACTGCAAGATACAACTGAATTATTGTTGATGTATGCAGCTCGAGTTCAGTTGGTTGAGAATGTTATCAAACCAGCATTAGAGAATCGGAAATGGGTAGTTGGCGATCGTCATGACCTTTCTTCACAGGCATACCAGGGTGGTGGTCGGGAGATAAGTTCAGATACATTGACCCAATTGAAACAAGTTACGTTAGGCGAGTTCAAACCCGATTTTACCTTGTATCTCGATATTGACCCTAAAGTAGGATTGGAACGAGCTCGAGGTCGTGGTGAACTCGATCGTATAGAAAAAATGGATTTGAGTTTTTTCCAACGGACTCGTGATCGCTACTTAGCTTTGGCAAATGCTGATGAATCCATCGTGATTGTTAATGCAGACCAAAATATTGAAGCCGTGCAGAGAGATATTGCTGCTGCTTTAACCAATTGGTATACGAGTCTATAGGATAGCTTATGTCATTATATCCTTGGTTAGAGACAAGCTATGAATTATGGGCTCAATCTATAGAGAGTCGCAAGGTTCCTTCTGCCACTTTGCTTGTTGCAAAACCTGGGATGGGGATGAAAGCGTTTGTAAAACAAATGGCTGCTAGTGTCTTATGTCGGAGCGAGCATCGGCCATGTGGTTATTGTCACGATTGCGACCTCTTTGCTGCAGACAACCATCCGGATTTTCATCAAGTTGGGCCTGAAAATGGGGCGAAATCCATTAATGTTGAGCAAATTCGTCGAGTGAATCGTCTGGCTCAAGAATCATCACAATTAGGTGGTTATCGAGTGATTGCTATCACATCTGCCCATTTAATGAATGAATCTGCAGCGAATGCGTTACTCAAAACACTTGAAGAGCCTGCCAATAATTGCTGCTTTATCTTACTGACGCACAGTTTATCGCAATTGCTCCCAACAATCGTCAGTCGCTGTCAGCAAATCGCAATTCCAGAACCGAATCAAGAGCAGGTCGCATTCTGGGCATCAACGCAAACTGAGTCGCCGATCCCGCCTTACATTGTTAAGTTAAACGGCTATGCACCGCTGTCTGTAGTTGACTTTATGGTGGAGAAACAAGATAAGGCCTTTGAAATATTGGTGACTCAATTTCTTCAATTTCTCACACAACCAGATAGTGAAGTTCTCGATTTAGGCAAGATGATTGCGAAGGAGAGTGATGTACATTTAACTTGGCTTTGGTACTTACTGACCGATGCGCAAAAGTATCATTTTTCCGTCGAGCAGATGGATGCAATACCGCATAGCGCTAACGTTAGTCAGCTATGCACGTACCCGATACTCTACCAACAAACTCAATCCCTCACTTTGCTGTTACAAAAAACTCAGAAGTTTACTGGACTCAATACCGAATTGCTGGTGATTAACTGGCTTCTAGAATTTAAAGGATAACTATGTTCGTCGATTCTCATTGTCATTTAGATAAATTGAATTATGAAGATCTTCATTTAGATGTGGCCGATGTTGTTAAAAAAGCTGCAGATGTGAATGTGAGTCAATTATTGTCTGTTGGTGTGACTTTAGCGGCATTTCCGAAAATGTTGGAAATGATCGAACCCTTTTCTCAAGTTCATGCGTCTTGTGGTGTGCACCCTTTAGATGTTGAAAGCGAATTTGACCTCGATACTTTTTATCAGTATGCACGTCACGAGAAAGTGGTTGCGATTGGTGAAACGGGATTAGATTATCACTATCAACCGGAGACAGCAGAAAAGCAGCAATTAAGGTTTGCCCAGCATGTTGAAGTGGCGAATGCGCTCGATAAACCCCTCATCATCCACACGCGTAATGCACGCGAAGATACGTTACATATATTACGCGAAGGTGGTGCTGAAAAGTGTGGTGGTGTGATTCACTGTTTTACTGAAGATTTAGCCTTTGCTCAAGCCGCGATGGAGCTCGGTTTTTATATTTCAATTTCCGGTATTGTAACGTTTCGTCAGGCAACAGAGCTGAAAGAGGTGGTGAAGCAACTGCCATTAGATCGATTACTTATCGAGACTGATTCACCTTACCTTGCGCCAGTCCCTCATCGTGGCAAAGAGAACCAGCCCGCTTATGTGATTGAAGTAGCAAGCTATATTGCACAACTGAAAGAGATGTCTCTCTCTGAAATTGCACAGACGACCACACATAATTTCGAATCATTGTTTCTCAAAGGTAGTGCTTAACTCCTCCTTCTAGTGATAACAATTCAATGGATATATAAAGAGCGGAGAATTTATTTCGCCGCTTTAATTACTCTAGCAAGTCGCTGTGCAGCCGATTCAGCCGATTCGTCATCATCATTGAAGTAATCCGAAACCACTTCGTTAATGGCATCCTGAACATAACTCGTACTCGACATTCCTTGAGATAAACTTGGAAGCAAGCCTTGGTGTTGTGAAGCATTAACAAACGCTGCGTGGGATAACTGGGCACATTGGTCGAAATCATCCACTGGTAGGTCGTTCCGAGTTGGAAGTGATCCCTTGGCTAGGTTAAATGCTTTCTGGAAGTCTTTAGATAGCATACTGCTCGCCAGATCAAACTGCGCCGGCTTAGACTCTGCTGAGGCTGATTTAAAGAAAACGAAACTATCAATATTGTAGCTAAACATACCTGCTGTTCCAGGAGAAGGGACGCAACGGTAGTCTACGTTTGGTCGCTTTCCAGCCGCGGTAAATTCGCCTTTGGCCCAGTCTCCCATGATCTGCATTGCTGCAGTACCTTCGATGACCATTTCTGTTGCTTCATTCCATTGTCTACTTGCGGAGCCAGAATCAATGTACTGACGCATCTTTTTAAATTGGCGCAATACATCAACCATATTGTCACTCGATAAAGTGTCGTTGTTGAGTGCAACGAACGCCTGTTTGTATTCATCGGCTCCTAAAATGGCGAGGGCGACAGTCTCAAACAGAGTTGCGTCTTGCCAAGCTTGCCCACCATGTGCGAGAGGAATGTAGCCAGCGGCTTTGATCTTATCTGCTACGCTAAAGAACTCATCTAATGTCACAGGTACGTCGACGCCAACTTCTTGCAGTATTTTAGAATTAACCCATAGCCAATTAGAGCGGTGGATGTTGATTGGTGCTGCGACGTAATGGCCTTTATATTTCATGGTATCTGCGACAACTGGCGGTAAAATTTGATTCCAATTGCCTGCTGTTGCAACACTATCCAATTCGGCGAGAAACCCCAACTGAGCCCACTCTTGAATATCGTGGCCTTTTATTTGAGCGGCGCTCGGAGGATTGCCTGAAACCGCTCGAGCCTTAAGCACCAACATTGCACTCTTACCACCACCGCCGGCTATCGCGAAGTCTTTCCAATGATGTCCTTTAGTTTCTACACTTTCTTTAAGCAATTGTGCTGATTGCGCTTCACCGCTCGATGTCCACCAATGCAATACTTCCAACTCAGAAGCATGAGCTGAATGGCTAAATACAATAACGCTGAGTAGCGGGACTATCTTTTGGATCATAGTGTGACCTGTTATTTGGATCGGATTCATTTTAATTGGCCGAGGTTCTTGGCAAACTAACTCTAACTTGTAAGCCGACTTTATCTCGATTTCTGATTGTTAACTCACCACCATGAGCACGAACGATGCTTTTTGATATACCCATTCCAAGGCCATGCCCCTCTTTGTCAGTGGCAATACGAACATAGGGTTTAAAGACTTCCGCCATCATATCTTCTGGTATTCCAGGGCCTTCATCGCAAATTACGATTTCCAGTGTATCTGGGGAGTCTTTGAAGGAAATCGTAACCTGATTGCCATATTTTACTCCGTTGTTAATCAGGTTAGATAGGCATCGCTTTATCGCGAGTGGTTTGCAAGATACGGGAAACAGTACTGCAGGGTGAATATAAACACGCTGGCTATTTTCATTGTATTGTTCAGCGATACCTTGCAGTACTTTCATTATATTGACGAATTCAATATTTTCATGAATGTCGGTATCTCTAACCGCTTGGAGAGCACCTTTAACCATTATCTCTAATTCGTCTAAATCTTTACTGAATTTGACGCCACGTTGCTCATCTTCAATTAGTTCTGATCGGATACGTAGTCTAGTAATCGGCGTTTTAAGATCATGAGAGATAGCACTAAAAAGCTTCTCTCTATCAGTGATGTAACACTGAAGCCTTAGTTGCATTCGATTAAACGCTCTTGTGGCGGTAACCAACTCGGAAGCGCCTTCTTCTGGGAGAATATCTTGATCGATATCCATACTTAGCGAGTCTGCTGCGCTCGCCAGTTTCCTCAGTGGCCGAATTTGCATGCGCACCATAAGATAGGTAAATATCAGCAAAAGAGCAGTGATAAAACCGATAAAAAACAGCTGTTCGGTTGAAATGATCGTATCGTCTAACATCGAGTAGGGAGATGGCAGGAGTGCGGCAATGTAAAGCCATTGTTCTGGGGCGAGTTCAATTTGAACCACTAAAATCGGTGGTTTAAGTGGCTTAAGACTCAAAGTGTAATGTGCCCATGATTTAGGCAGATCAGAAAGTAACAGATCGTTACTTAGTACGTGAAGGTTATCTGGATCAGAAAAATGGATCATTATATTGTCATATCCAGGAGATTTATCCGTTAATACTTCCCGAAAAACCTGTATTACACTTTCTCGCATCTCATTGGTTTCAATAGAATTAATTAAAATTTCTTCGGTATTGAAAGAGACAAAAAATCGAGTCCCACCCATGGTTCTTAATTGATCGAGAATAATATGGCGATATTCATGTGGTAGTGACTGAAAAAAGTTGGCAGTGGAGGCGAAGTTGTTGGCAATACTGGTCGCGGTCGACCTTAAACCTTCCATCTCTTTTTGCTTAGATTGGGTATACCAGATCGTTGTCGCGATTAATTGAGCAATAAAGACAGAGAGTAATGTAAGCCAGAGCATTCTAGATACGAGAGAGCGTGGAACAAGTGGTTCTAACCGAGAGCGTATCGTTTTCTTTTGTTGATGAATATCAGTTTGCATAGGTGACATCCGTCGCAAGAATATAGCCATCTCCACGCATGGTTTTAATCAGTTTCGGATTTTTCCCATTGTCGCCGAGTCGATGGCGAAGTCGGCTTAATTGCACATCAATCCCCCGTTCTGTTGGGAGCGCATCTCGGCCTTTCATGCTTTGGGAAATCGTATCTCGGTCTAATATCTGATTTGGGTTATCTAGAAACAGCATTAAAAGCGTCAGATCTTTTCCTGATAATTCTGACTCGTCTCCTGTATCGAGATCGATCAAGGCGTGAATTTTCGCATTAAGTTTAAAATGGGAAAAGAAATAGACTTGTGGTTTTTGGGTTGGTGTTTCAACTACTTGAGTTCGTCTGAGTAACGCTTTGATTCGCGCTGTAAGCTGTCTGGGGCTAAAGGGTTTTGCGACGTAATCATCGGCACCAATTTCTAACCCTACAATTTGGTCAGTTTCATCGGACACAGCCGTGAGCATCATAATCGGCACATTGGATTCACGACGAATGTACTGGCAAAGTGTAAAGCCGTCGTCACCGGGCATCATGATATCGAGTAATATTAAATCTGGCTCACCGTCTTCGATAAGCCTTTTTTTCATCTCTTCACCTTCAGATGCGAGCGATACGGTATAACCTGCTTTGGTCAGATACTCATCCAGTAGTTCACGAATCTCTTGATCATCGTCTACGACAAGAATGCGTTTATTCACAATCATGGTTACCCCACATTAATCGTACTCACCATTTAACTCATTTTGTAAATTTCCTGAGTTCTAACGCTAGTTTACCATGGTATTGCACGTCTATTGCGCTATGTTACGTTATGTTACGTTCGGCGTGATGGAGTACTCTAAAAGCCTTTTCTCACCACAGTATGATACCTGCAGCAGTAAACGAGAGCCAAATTGATAGCCCTCAATGCTAATAACCAAGTAAATTTTAAAGACACACTTTTAAATAATAACTAAGTAAAAAAGATATTCTCAATTGTGTTTATTTCAACATGAGCGAAGAGTTCTGTATTTAATTTTCTATTGATTAATATATCAATAGAGTTAAGAATTAACGGAGATAATTATGAACATTTTTAGTACGATGCAGAAAATGGGGCGCAGTTTAATGCTTCCTGTCGCATGTATGCCCGCAGCTGGTATCCTTCTGGGTATCGGTGGTAACTCTGAAGTCGCCAAATTCCTACCGGAAATTGTTGCGCAAATTATGACTGAGGCTGGTCTGGGTGTATTTGCTAACATGGCCTTATTGTTTGCCATTGGTGTTGCTTTAGGCTTCACAAAAAATGATGGTGTTGCTGCCTTAGCCGCTGCTCTTGGTTACTTAACTATGAGCCGCGTATTGGGCGTTGTTGCCGAAGGTACGGACACTGGGGTGTTTGGTGGGGTTATCATGGGCTTGGTTGCAGCTGAGCTGTTTAACCGCTATCACACCATTAAGCTTCCTACCTATCTAGGATTCTTTGGTGGTAAACGTTTTGTTCCTATCATTACATCGCTGGCTGCGTGTGTGGTTGCTGCGATTCTTGCTATCGTTTGGCAACCGATTGGTGCTGGAATTGCGGCATTCTCACATTGGGCGGCTTACCAGTCTCCAGAAGTGGCATTCGGTATTTACGGTATTGTTGAGCGTTCATTAATTCCGTTTGGTTTACACCATATTTGGAATGCACCATTCTTCTATGAAGTGGGTTCATTCACGACTGCAGCTGGTGAAGTTGTTACCGGTGAAATCCCTCGTTATCTTGCAGGTGACCCAACCGCGGGTAACTTAGCTGGTGGTTATATGTTCAAGATGTTTGGCCTTCCTGCAGCATGTCTTGCTATGTATGTCACTGCGAAGAGTGATAAGCAAAAAGTTGTCGCTTCTATCTTGGGTTCTGCGGCGTTGACTTCATTCTTAACAGGAATTACCGAACCAATCGAATTTGCGTTCTTGTTTGTGGCACCGTTACTTTATGTTGTGCATGCGCTGCTAGCAGGTTCTGCATTTGTAGTAATGATTATGCTGGGTATTAAACATGGCACGACATTCAGCCATGGTTTGTTCGATTTCACATTACTATTTGGTAACTCTACAAACGGTTGGATGCTACCGGTTATTGGCTTGATATACGCGGTTATCTATTTCTTCGTATTCACTGCTTTGATCAAAATGTTCGACTTGAAAACGCCAGGTCGTGAAGATGAATCTGAGTCTAAAGTAGAAGTAGATTCAAGCAGCGATGAACTGGCTCTAAACATTACAACGGCATTTGGCGGTAAAGCAAACATCAAAGATTTGGATGCATGTATTACCCGTCTACGCGTTACTGTTAACGACGGTGAAAAAGTTGATACAGATAAACTTAAAGCGTTAGGTGCTGCGGGTGTCTTTGCTAAAGGGGATAACTTCCAAGCGGTATTCGGTACTCACTCCGAAATTATCAAAGGACAGATGGAAAAACTGGCTTAATTCAGTCTTTCTAATCTTATAAAAAATATGACCTCCTAATGTATGCAAAATACATCAGGAGGTATTTTTATGTCAGACACAAGCAAGCCGATTTATCCCACCGATCTTAAAACGTTACAAACACTATCGATATTCGTGAATAGTTCCCAATTCTCATAGAAGATACCTTGGTTATTATTTCTACGTTCCCCCATTTTGGCCCTTGGCTCAACCGCGACCCACTTCAGGAAGAGAGTGGGATTAACCTCTATGCTTATGTGAATGGCGATCCAATGGGGTATATGGATCCGGGGTAACGGTTGGTTATAATCCTTTTACAGGTTTATCGTTGGATGCATATTTGTGGGGGGATAGGCACTCGATTTGGTTTTGGATCTGATTTTGCTGATAATGGAAAATGTGGATACTCAGAGAATTAATTTCTAAAGAACTGGGGCATGGTAGAGTCACTATTGGGATTGTTTTTTAGGTGGGTTTTTTAATATGACATTACGCGATTTGTACGTGATTATAGTACTTAGTTCTTTTACAATTTTTGGTCTATGCCTCACATTAGGCGTAATTATAATTTGCTCCTTCAAGAAGAAAAATACGCAGGCTTCTTATCATTGGAACAGCTTTCTAATTGTATTTGGTGGAAAAGAACTGTTAACAGAAACAGGAGTTAAAGTACAAAGACTGGTTAGGTACACATTATTCACATCATTTTTTATTTTTATTACGGTAGTTTCAATAGGGTTAGAATATGATATTTAGAGCTCTAGGAAAGAAGAAACTTTTACAGAGAATAAGATTTTTTGTAGAAAACCTAAGTTGTTTTTCTGTGGATTATCTTTAAAAAAATAAAAATTTAAACGAGTGGTAATATTTTAAACGTAATTGAAAACGCAGAAAACTATATGATGATATTAAGTGAATTTATATTAGAAAAATGGATAGTAGCAGGAGTCTGGTTGAAAAGTGTACTCAACGTAATTGTTAGGCCATTTATCTGTATGCCTTTAGTATTAAAATTAATAGTATTACATTCTTTAGCTTGTATTGTGTTTGTATACCCTGCTTTATTCCCTGAACATTCTATAAATGCTAATGCCAACGAAATAATGCAGACGACTGTAGAGAATGGAAAATTATTATGGTACTTGTTAAGTGGAGTTATGTTACCTATTTGTGGGATTCTCATTTTACTTAAGTATCGCTATTCTCGTCACCTGTATATATTACTTTCAACAAGTACTACGGTAGTTAAGTATTCTTTTCCATTGAATATTTCATTAATAATTTTTGATATAACTTTTGTGTTGGGTTTGATATGGTATCTATTTTTTAAATCTACGGTGCGAGAGTATTACAGATTATAATAAGCCTTCATGGAAAACAGGTTTCTAGTAGTGAAAGTTTGATCAGTTATAATAAAGTCTGATTGTTTTTAACCTCTTGCTAAGTTTAGTGGGAGGTTTTTTCATACAATTATCAACATCAGTTAGTCGAATACTCACGTTTAGAAAATGGTGAGCTTGCCGCTGAGAAGAAATTTGTCCGTTTAGGGTTATTAGAGCTGCAAGAGCTCGATGGCTCTGAGGTGGTTGTGTCTGAAAATAGTTGGCGTTTAGACATGCCCGGCGGAGTGGGTGGTTTATTGCTGCGCAGCTCAGGGAACGAAAAATACACCTACGTCACCAACCACCTTGGCCATGTGAATGCGGTCTATAATCAAAGTGGTCAAAAAGTAGAAAGCCATCAATTTTCACTTTACGGCACGGCCAGTAGTGATGAATTTTCACTGAAACCGTTCGGTTTTTCCACCAAGCGCAGTGACTTTGCCTCTGGGTTGGTTTACTTTGGTTATCGTTTCTACGTTCCCCATTTAGGCCGTTGGCTTAATCGTGATCCACAATCAGGAAGAAGGCGGAATTAACCTCTATGCTTATGTGAATGGCGACCCAATGGGGTATATGGATCCGGATGGACGTGATACCTTTAGTGTTGAAGGTTATCATCCTATAACTGGTATAGGAGGGTATGTAAAAATTGGATATAATGATAAAGGCCAATGGTCCTACGATATCGGCTTAGGGGTTGGATTCGGAGGCGGGTTGGGTTGGGATCCTGATGGTCAAGGACCAGCGCCTACCCCATGTTCAAATACTGGCTTTGGGACATATGGACATGGTGGTTATGACATTGATGGTTATGGACCTACTCTAGCTTTCGATTCGGTTGGAAAAAAGCTAAATCCACCAGACGTAACTTTGGGGAGAAACCTCTTTGGTCGCGGGGTTGGTATAGGAATGGGGATTGGTTTTCGTCAAGTTGGGAAGTTATAGTAATGATAAAGTATATAGATTTAATATTCGTAGTATCTGCTTTTTGTATGCTATTAATCGGTATTATTATACCGAAGATTTTGTCCTATTGGGTTATTGATTGGAATGGAAAAGAAGGACACATCCATAGAATAATTTTCTCAAATGACATAGAGTTAAAATATCTAAATAAATATTTAGTTTATTTGAGACATTTACGATATGTATTTTATTTATCAGTCATTAGTTTTATTGCTTCATTGGTGACCATAAATGTTTTCCTTTAATAGCTTTAGAGATGTATTTGGACGAGTTAGGAAGTGCGATATATTGCCTTTGTTTGTGTTTTTATCTGTAGTATCGATATGTCAATCTAACTTTGGGGAACTATATGGTATCGTTAATGTGCTTTTCATGACAGCCTTCTTAATTGGTATATATCTGGGAGTGTATCAGAGTACATTTTTTATACTATATTATTTTGTTGATGTTTATTTTGAAAATGAAATGGGAGTATTAGGCTACATATTTATGGTGATTATTTTCTTAGTAACACTTTTTATTTTGGCTTCACCGGCGGTTAGGGCTTGTTATAAATAGAATTGTTATTGAATTATGCAAGATCTGGTGTGTGCAATTTCTTTATTCGGAGTTAGAAACACTTGAAGAAAAATGTAATGACTATAGCAGTCCATTTTCTATCAAGTCAGTGTCTATTCAGTATATTGAGAGCTAGGGTTTTTACAAAACCATCACATGAATTATGCGGCTTAGCTGTTTTGAGTGAAATTATAACTCAGCCTATTTCACCGTTAACAGAGATAAAACAATAGATCAGTATTTATTTTCACTTCTTTGGTCTATACACATCAAAAATGATCAAACTATATTATCCGCTCACAATTTGTTGGAAGAGAATAACGTTTTATCAGTTACAATAAAGTCTGATTGCTCTTTAATCTCGTGCTAAGTTTGGTCGGAGTTTTTATTACAATTATCAACATCAGTTAGTTGAATACTCACGTTTAGAAAATGGAGAGCTTGCCGCTGAGAAGAAGTTTGTCCGTTTAGGGTTGTCGCTGCAAGAGCTCGATGGCTCTGAGGCGGTGGTTGCCGAAAACAGTTGGCGTTTAGACATGCCCGGCGGTGTGGGTGGTTTACTGCTGCGCAGCTCAGGGAGCGATAAATACACCTACGTGACCAACCACCTTGGTCATGTGAATGCGGTCTATAATCAAAGTGGTCAAAAAGTAGAAAGCCATCAATTTTCACTTTACGGCACGGCCAGTGGTGATGAATTCTCACTGCAACCGTTTGGTTTTTCCACCAAGCGCAGTAACTTTGCCTCCGGGTTGGTTTACTTTGGTTATCGTTTCTACGTTCCTCATCTAGGCCGTTGGCTCAACCGTGACCCACTTCAAGAAGAGGGCGGAATTAACCTCTATGCTTATGTAAATGGCGATCCAATGGGGTATGTGGATCCGGATGGGCGATTTGGTACACTACTGCGAATAATCCCACCTGCTTTACCTTCACACTCTAATAGTGGTAGAAGTAGTAACAATAGCTTTAAAAATCAAGCTGGATTTTGTGCAAACACAGGAGCTTGTCAATTTAATAAACGCTCTCCGAGAAAAGGTAAGAAATCGAAAGAATCAAGACCAAAGAATTGCCCTGCTGGAACAAAGCCAATAGATAATATAAACCATGGTCCACTTGAAATATATTTACCGTAAGGCAGATGAGGATAATAATGAATTCGTATCGATATAAAGTTTCACTTAGGGTTAGGCATCCGTATATAGAACCAGAACGGATTTGTGAAGAGCTAGGTCTAACTCCAAGTCGAATGTGGTGTGCAGGAAAGGAAAGACGAACTCCAACGGGAGCAAAACTTGATGGGATCTATGATGAAACTTATTGCACTTTCAGATTACCACATGAAGATGATGAGCGACTTCCCGAGTTTTTACTTAAAGCGAACAAGCATTTGAAAAGTAATGCCGAATTTTTTGATGAGATTGTTTCAACGGGTGGGGACGTAGAATACTTTATTGGATGGTTTATAAATGGAAATTCTGGTGATGTATTTGATTCCACTCTTATACAACAACTTGCTAAGTTAAATATCACTCTTTCGTTTGATATTTATCCATAGGAAATCGAGCATAGGCAATAACGATGCTGCGATTGCAGGACACGCTATTGCAACAGGCTGTACTCTGGTAACAAACAACGTGAGAGAGTTTAGCCGTGTTAATGGCTTAACTTATGAAGA
The DNA here is from genome assembly GCF_053850235.1 of Vibrio phycocola. Classification (NCBI taxonomy): domain Bacteria; kingdom Pseudomonadati; phylum Pseudomonadota; class Gammaproteobacteria; order Vibrionales; family Vibrionaceae; genus Vibrio; species Vibrio phycocola. Next base: position 161,955 of record NZ_JBSQDJ010000005.1, read on the forward strand.
TTGGGTTCAGTAGAGGGAAAATAATGCCACCCTTTATAGTATGGTCTGGAAAAGGATAGTTATATTGCACTGCAATTGCCGGTATCATTGAAGAGTGTTTTTCATACAATGATCAACATCAGTTAGTTGAATACTCACGTATAGAAAATGGTAGGCTTGCCGAAAACAGTTGGCGTTATTTAGGAAATAGATAATGGTTAGATTTAAGATTTACATGTCTATATGTATAGTATTAGGAACATTAACTGGAATTTGGACTACAATTTTAGACTTATATAGTTTCTATGTCATAAATGATGCCCCTTTAAGTGCTGTATTTATTTCATTTCTCAATATGGTTTCTATCTTGGATTTTATAATACTTGGTATTGTTGGGTGGCCTATATTTAATCTCTTGCAAAAGAAAAATATAATCAAAATAGAATGATAATTTTTGTGAGATTGAAGCTTAAAATAAATACTCGCCAAGAATGTTTGATCTGCTTAAGCTAGGCGATAATAATATCGAGAATAAATGTAACTGGGCCATCCATTTGTGTCGAGGAGTAAAAGTGATATTTACGATTTTCTCGTGCATAGATACTATTCTCTAATAATCATGAAATGATCATACTTTATTATATTTACCTCAATAATCAGCCTGAAATGAAATGCCCCTCAATAATTAGATCCAACTATTGAAGGGCAGTTTAAAGTCCGGCTTTTCTATTTCACAGTTTAAATATCAATTACTGCTTGTCCATTGCTCGCTTCATACAGATGGCAGCGCCACCCCAAGTGATGCCTAGACCGAGTACCATCATAAAAATTGCACTTGCTTCCATGATTATTTTTCCTTTTTACTCATAACATTGATTGCGATAGAGAACACTAAAATACCAGCCATTAATACCCAACCTAATGTTAAGTCGTAGCCACCATAGCCCTCGGTGAGTATGTGATTGAGTTTTGTGACCAAAATAATGGCCAAAATTGCAGGAGTGATAAAACGCAGACATAGATCAAACCACACACCGATCGAGAAATCGGAAATCTTGTTGACGTATTCGCGTACGTTAGAAATCTTAAACAACCACGTCATCATTACAATTTCAATGAAACAACCTGCCATAATGCCAACGTTGTTTGCGAAATGATCGACTAAGTCGAGTAGCAATAAGCCGCCATTGGTTGCAAATGCCATCGATATAACAAAGCCCGTTCCCAATACAATGTTCGCAGCTTTAGTACGGCTCCATTCCATTTTGTCCATGACTGCAGAGGTCACGGCTTCTAGGATAGAAATTTGCGAGCTAAGACCAGCAACAACAAGAGCCAAAAACAGTAATGGGCCCAAGATGTAAGGTGCAGGAAGTAAGTTGATCGCTGCAGGTAGGGTAACAAATGCTAAACCAACACCAGCCGAAACCACCTCAGTGATAGGTTTCGCTTGCTCCATGGCCATGTAACCCAATACAGAGAAAATCATGATACCGGCAAGAATTGAGAATCCACAGTTAATCAATACCGTCATAAAGGCATTATTGGTAATATCGGATTTTTCAGGAAGGTAGCTTGAATACGCGAGCATGATGGAGAAGCCAATACTTAACGTAAAGAAGATTTGTCCATAAGCTGCAGCCCATACTTTTACGTCCCAGATTTTGCTGAAATCAGGTTTGAACATATAGTTCACACCGTCAAGAGCACCAGGAAGCATAATCATTCGTGCGATTAAAAAGAGCACCATGAGAAAGAGAACTGGCATTAATATTTTTGAGGCAAGTTCAATTCCCGCTTTCACACCACGCGCGATGGCAGCATAGGTAATTGCCCACGCAATGGTCATAGCAAGGGCGATTTTCCACTGAATGCCACCTAGATTCGTTGGTGAATTGTCACCAAGACCTAAATAGTCACCAAAGAAGAAGCCATTGGTGTCTTCTCCCCAACCTTGGTCAAATGACATCCCAAGATAAGAAATTGCCCAGCCAATAACTGCGACGTAATACACGGCGATTGTGGCTGCGACACCAACTTGGAACCAACCAAGCCATTCAAACTTAGCGTGAATTTTCGCTAATGTTTTAGGGGCAGACCCGCGATATTTTTGACCCATGCTGAATTCGAGGATCATAAATGGAATACCAGCGGTGATCATGGCAAAAAGATAAGGAATAAAAAACGCGCCGCCGCCATTTTCATATGCCATATATGGGAAGCGCCATATGTTTCCCAATCCTACTGCGGAACCTACGGCAGCTAAAATAAAGCCGGCACGCGATCCCCATTGTTCTCGTTTCATCTTGTACTCCTATAAAATTCGTTCGTTACACCTTTATTTCGATTGAAACTCAACTAGGAAATTTCGATGATGAAACATCGATTTTTCTTCAGAAGAGATGATGAGTTATTTGATTTTTTCAACCGCAGGTGTGTGTTTGTATCTTTTTATATGCACTGGTTTGAAGTCCGTGCTGCGATACTTGGGCGTGAGATTATAGTTTTATCGATATAAAGGCAATAGAGAGTAAATCGACTCATTGTCAATTTAATAGTGTTAAATGTTATACAATTTGTACATTAAGGTTAAAGTGATTGTGTGTTCTTGTTGCGATGGTTAAATATACTAGCGATCTAGTACCTTGAGTGTGTGATTAATGAGATGAGCATGATTTAGTGAAATACTCTAGCTTAAAAAGTTTGGTTGGCATTTTTAACTTAAAAACGGTAGTAGAGAAGTTATGTATGAATTTGAGTCGTACTTGGCGATTGAGAGTGATAAGGGATAAATGTTGGTACCTTGCACAATTTAACGCCGTTATGCCCATAAAAGACAAGTCTGATAGCGTGATATAGAGAAGTTCTTACCATGGAAAAAAATTAAAAACTTAGGGGTAGGTCATATTTATTCTTTTGGAATTTTCCATATGCTATAGTCGCCTAAGTTCATAATTAGGTGATAAACCTTAAATAATCATTGAGTGAGCAGGATGAAATATAACTTTGATAAAGTGATTGATAGAAAGGGCACCAATGCTCTAAATAATGATGGATATCGTAAATATTTGTTTGGTGATTCCACAGAGCTTTCTGCTGAAATTGACATCGATAATTTAATCCCGATGTGGGTGGCAGATATGAATTTCTCTGTGGCTCCAGAGATTCTGGATGCGATTAAACAACGACTTGAACATGGCATTCTCGGGTATACCAAATTATTTGATGACGCTTATTTTCAAGCGTTTATTCAATGGGTAAAAGGTCGTTATAACTGGGAAATTAATCAACAGCATATTGTTACATTGCATGGTGTGGTACCTGCACTTTTTGATTTGGTGAGGTTATTTACTAAGCCGGATGAGAAAGTTCTCTTTACCACGCCGTCTTATGGTTTTTTCCAACACGCTGCACAACACCATAATCGTGAATATGTCACGTCTGATCTTATTAATACTGATGGGTATTATACATTTGATTTCGATGATCTTAGAGAGAAATGTGCTGACAGTAAGGTGACTCTTTGTATTCTCTGCAATCCTCACAACCCGACAGGTAGAGCTTGGTCAGAGGATGAATTAAAACAGTTTGCTGAGATCTGCTTTGAATATAATGTATTAATTTTATCTGATGATATCCACTGTGATCTTACACGAAATTATACCTGTTATACTCCGCTCGCTAGGCTTTACCCAAACTCGGATCAGATCATCACTTGTATGGCACCAAGTAAGACGTTCAACCTCGCGGGACTAATGATGTCGAATATCATTATTCCAAATGAAGCGATGCGAACGGTATGGCTCGACGATCATATCGATATGTTGAATCCACTGAGTTTAAGTGGCGCTGAGGCTGCTTATACTTCTGGTGGCGCTTGGTTAGAGCAACTTACTCACTATCTAGACGCTAACTTCGATTACGTTAAAACTGAGTTAGAGAAACAGTTGCCTCTTGCTCAGTTTTCTATTCCAGAGGCGACCTACTTAGCTTGGATCGACTTGTCGAACTATTTTGATAGTGATCAGAATCTGACTCAGTTCTTTATTGAGGAAGCGGGGATGATTGTTGAAGGCGGGGAGATGTTTGTCTCGGAGAATAATGGGTTTATTCGAGTGAATTTAGCGCATTCCAAACACACTGTAATGGAAGGTATTGCTCGAATATGCCAAGCGGTACAAAAGCAAGTCAGTTAAGCTGAAATCCTCGCAACTCAAAAGCAATCAAGCGTTATCAAGATAGGGGCTTTGTTTCCCCTATCTTGATAACGCTTATACTGCAATCTAAGTTTAGAAAACCGGTAATACCCTCATGCAGTTGGTGGACCCTACAACTCCAACCATATCTCCTTGAGTCAGAACGATGATGTCACCGAACTCAACGGTTCCTTTCTCTTTTAAGTGGTTTATCGCCTCAAGTGATGTTTCAAAGCTCGTTGTTTGGACACTGGTAAATTTATAGGGTGTCACTCCCCGGTATAGAGCACAGCGGCGAAGTGTTTTCTCATTATCAGATAAGGCGTAAATTGGCAGTTCAGTATTCATTCTTGAGGTCATTAAAACAGTGCGACCTGATTCAGTCATGGTGACGAGCGCTTTAATACCTTCCATGTGGTTTGCCGCATAAATACTTGAAATAGCAACAGTCTCTTCTGCGGTGACAAATGAGCTTTTCAGTCGGTAGGTTTGGTCTTCAACGTGCATCACTTTTTCTGCACCAACACAAACTTCGGCCATCGAATTTACTGTTTCAACAGGGTATTTACCCGCAGCTGTTTCGCCAGATAACATGACCGCGTCAGTGCCATCGATGACCGCGTTTGCGACATCCATAACTTCCGCCCGTGTCGGCATCGGTGCATCTATCATTGATTCCATCATTTGAGTGGCGGTAATAACAACACGATTTAGCTCTTTAGAGCGGCGTATGAGTTTTTTCTGTACTCCGACTAATTCTGGATCGCCAATTTCGACGCCGAGATCACCACGAGCAACCATGATGACATCGGATGCCATAATAATATCGTCGATATGTTCATCATTTGCGACTGTTTCGGCACGTTCAACTTTGGCGACCATTGAGGCATCTAAACCCGCTTCGCGAGCAAGTTCTCGGGCGTATTCCATGTCTGCTCCATTACGAGGAAAAGAGACAGCAAGATATTCTACATTGAGTTCTGCGGCGAGTTTTATATCTTCCTTATCTTTTTCTGTTAAGGCTTGAGCTGATAATCCACCCCCTTTCTTGTTGATTCCTTTATTGTTCGAGAGCTTTCCACCAATCGTGACATGGGTATGAATTTGACTGCCTTCTACTTTGAATACTTTTAATTGGACTCGACCATCATCGAGTAGCAAAATGTCTCCACTCGATACATCTTCTGGCAGCTCTTTATAATCTAAGCCGACTCGAGTTTGATCCCCTTCTTGTGTCGGGCATTCAGAGTCTAAAATAAAATGGTCACCCACATTCAGTTTAATACTGTCGTCTTTGAATTTTGCGACGCGAATCTTAGGGCCTTGTAAATCACCGAGAATAGCGATGTGTACGCCGAGTTTTTCAGCGATTGTTCTGACTTTAACTGCACGCTCTCGATGATCATCCGCTGTGCCGTGGGAAAAGTTAAAGCGAACAACGTTGGCACCAGCTTTAATAACCTGCTCTAAATTATCACCTTTATCAGTTGATGGTCCTAGAGTCGTAACGATTTTAGTTTTTCTCTGCATCATGCTCATAAGATCTCATTTGTTTAAATTGTTTGTGTTAAGTTTTATAAGTATATGCAAGAATTCTTTTTTCGTTCGCAAATTCACGATACTGTTCGTGATTTGTACGGTGAATTGAGCATTAATGGATGTTAATTTGTTGCCTTGGTTTGAGTCACAGCACAAACTTGACTTATTATGCGTGATGCCTGTCACGCTCGGGTATCAAAGCTCTTCCCAATTACTTTACAAAGTAAAAAAATTACACCGCTGTCTTTTTGTCGGAGCACATCATGTTCATGGCCCAACCTGGCCACATTGATCATATTAAGCAGATCAATGCGGGGCGAGTATATAAACTTATCGATCAACTGGGGCCTATCTCTCGAATCGATTTATCGAAATTGAGTGAGTTAGCACCTGCGAGTATTACAAAAATTACTCGTGAGCTGATTGGTGCACAACTTATTCATGAAACCACTGTTCAAGAATCCTTGAGCCGTGGGCGTCCGGCTGTCGGTTTGCAAACCAAAAATTTGGGTTGGCAGTTTTTGTCGGTGCGATTAGGCCGAGGCTATTTAGCGTTGGCTTTACATGAGCTCGGCGGTGATGTTCTGATTGATTGTAAAATTGATATTCACGAACGTGACCAGCAGGATTTACTTGATCGTTTATTGCATGAAATTGAAGAATTCTTCCAAACGTATCACTCGGAAATTCAACGAGTAACTAGCATTGCAGTCACGATTCCTGGTTTAGTTAATTCGCAAAAAGGCGTGGTTGTGAACATGCCGTATTACAATGTGGTTAACCTTAATCTTGGAGCTGAAATATATAAGACCACTGGATTGCCTGTTTTTATGGCGAATGACACTCATGCTTGGGTATTGGCTGAGAAGTTATTTGGTCATGCTCAAGAAAGTGATAATGCTATTTTGGTGTCGATTCATAATGGCTTAAATGCTGGGATTATTGTTGATGAGCGAGTACTTCAAGGTAAATTAGGGAATATCGGTGACTTAGGGCATATTCAAATTAACCCTCAGGGTGAATTGTGCAGTTGCGGTAACCGAGGATGTTTAGACACTGTAGCAAGTTCTACTGCCTTGTTGGAACAAGCTTACGTAAGGATCTCTCATGGGGAGTCATCATCTCTGGCGGAAATTCAAGATATTCGAATTGAAGATATATGTTTTGCCGCTGTCGAAGGAGATGCTCTCGCGGTTGACTTGATCGAAAAACTTGGTAGTCATTTGGGGCAAGCCGTGTCAATTCTTGTGAATCTGTTTAACCCCGATAAAGTCTTAATTGGCGGTGTTATTAACCAAACTAAAGACGTGCTATACCCTAAAATGATGGAATCACTTTCAGCGCAGTGTTATCCCGCCTATCAAGATTCTCTAAAGGTGGTAGAGTCTCGGTTTTATCATGAATCGACGATGCCAGGAGCGGCATTGATAAAACAAGCTTTATATGATGGTTTATTGTTAATACGAATTCTCGACGAGTAATTGGTACGTACTGTCTTCTCACTCTTTGAATGACACTGACTCTTTTTTTCCTTTCTAACTAGATTTATTCCTATCTATGGTCCAGAGTTTATATTATCGATTAAAGTGCTAGGCGGGATTCGTATGTCAGGAGTATTGAATACGGTTGATCAGCGCACAAATCTTGTAGGCGAGAACCGTCTTGAGCTATTACTTTTTAGTTTAAATAGCATGCAAGTATTTGCGATCAACGTGTTTAAAGTTAAAGAAGTGATTAAATTGCCCACGTTAACCAAAATGCCAGGCGCCCATCACAATATTACTGGTGTTGCTTCCATTCGTGGTGAGCCAGTGCCGGTGATTGATTTACGTCGAGCGATCGGGTTTCCTGATAACTCTAATCATGATTTTACTGAACAGAATTTAATTATTACCGAATATAATCGTTCGACTCAAGGGTTCTTGGTTGGGCAGGTTCGTAATATTATCAATACCGCTTGGACAGAGATTCAGCCACCTCCTAAAACCGCAGGTAGAGCAAATTACCTCACGGCAATCACTCGAGTTGAAGATGACGAACGAAGCCATATCGTCGAAATTATTGATGTTGAAAAAGTGCTCGCTGAAATTATAGATTACGATATATCAATCTCAGAGGAAGTGCTTGACCACGAATTGGTGACCAATAATATGCAGGGTCGCAAAGTGCTTGTTGTGGACGATTCAAGTACCGCACGTAATCAAGTTAAAGGTACGTTGTCTCAGCTAGGTATTGAGATTATCGAATGCTGTGATGGTTTAGAAGCGTTGAATTTATTGCAGTCATGGGCGGATGAAGGAATTGATGTTACGAAAGAGTTACTTCTGATGATAACCGATGCAGAAATGCCTGAGATGGATGGTTATAAACTCACTCATGAAGTACGTAGTGATGCTCGAATGAAGGATCTATATATTACGTTGAATACCTCTCTGAGTGGTAGTTTCAATAATGCCATGGCGGAAAAAGTAGGTTGTAATCGTTTTATTTCCAAGTTCCAACCTGATGTATTAGTCGATGTGGCTCAAGAGCGATTACGTCAAGTATTGGAAGCACAACATTAGGCGCACTTCCAATATCATCCCTGATGTTGTCTAAACAAATAAACGGTCAGATTCTATCTGGTCGTTTTTATTTTTATGAGCAGATTAAGCTTAATGAAAATCCCGCGAACGGCTAGAAAGTGACGCGAGTTTATCGGTTAAATCGATAAGCTTACCGGCAATGACATGCATGACATCGCCTTCTTTTTCCAATATTCCTTTGACCTTAAGAATCTTTGAGTTCAAATACGCCCGTTTCTGTGCTCGAGCAGTTGCTTGCCATACGATCACATTAATGTTTCCGGTGTCGTCTTCAAGAGTAAAGAACGTAATACCTGCGGCACTGCCGGGAGATTGCCTTCCTGTGACGACTCCTGCAACGGTGACCAGCGATTTATCCGATTTATGGGCTAAGTCTGTCATTCGGCTAAAACGTCCCAGTAACTGAGCATGGTCTAACAGCAGAATAGGGTGGTGATCGAGTGATAATCCAAGGGCGGCGTAATCTTCTAATAATGTTGCCATATCACTCGGTGGGGAGAGTTGGGTTGGAGACGTATCGTCTAATGCGGCAAATAATGGCAGTTCTTGAATCGAGTCCATCATATTCCAACGAGTTTGATAACGATGCTGCTCATCTTGTCTGTTGCTGGACGTCATATTTCTTGATGAGGCCTTTAGGGTTGCAAGTGCATTGGCAGAGGCAAGCAATTCCATTTCACGCCGATTCAGTCCAAGTTGCTTGAGCTCAACAGTGGAATGAAAGCCGGAATTGGGACGATGTTCGACAATGGTGAGGGCAGTGTAATGTCCTAATCCTTTTATTTGTCGAAACCCTAAACGCATTGCGAGTTGCTCGCCTAACGGCACCACTTGATGATCATAGTCAGAGTGATTAATGCTAACTGGAAGAACGGTAATCCCATGACGTTGGGCGTCTTGTACCAATTGAGAAGAGCTATAAAACCCCATCGGCAGACTGTTCAGTAGTGCAGTGTAAAAGCACTCCGGATAGTAATGTTTCAACCAAGCAGAACAATAGGCAAGCACCGCAAAAGAAGCGGAGTGACTTTCTGGAAAACCGTATTCGCCAAAACCACAAATTTGATCAAATAATTTCTCGGCAAACTCTAGGTGATAACCCCGTTTTTCCATTCCACTGATTAATTTATTGCGGAACTTCATTAATTCGCCACTCTTTTTCCACGAAGCCATTGCCCGACGTAACTGGTCAGCTTCACCGCCGCTGAACCCTGCTGCCACCATCGCTAATTTAATAACTTGTTCTTGGAAAATAGGTACTCCCATTGTGCGTTCGAGTACCGTTTTAACTTCTTCTGAAGGGTAGTCGATTGCTTCGATACCATTTCGTCTTTTGAGAAAGGGATGAACCATATCACCTTGAATTGGGCCGGGGCGGACGATGGCAATTTGAATCACAAGGTCGTAATAACAACGTGGCCGGAGCCTTGGTAGCATATTCATTTGTGCACGTGATTCGATCTGAAAGACGCCCACAGTATCAGCTTGGCTTATCATTTGGTAAACCTTGGGATCATCGGGTAACGCAGTGATCTGAGCGATTGAGAGGGATCGTTGGTGGAAGTGCTGAACTAAACCGAAGCATTTTCGAATGGCCGATAGCATACCCAGTGCGAGCACATCGACTTTCAATAGTCCTAAAGTTTCTAAGTCGTCCTTGTCCCATTGGATTACTGTTCGCTCATTCATGGCGGCATTTTCTACCGCGACCAACTCATATAATGGCCCTGCTGAAATCACAAAGCCTCCGACATGTTGCGATAAATGGCGTGGAAAGCCGATCAGTTCATTCACTAGATCGATAAACTGCTGGCCTTTTAATGAGTCCGGTTCTAACCCAAGTTCAACAATTTGCGCCTGCCAGCCGAGCGCCCGGTCACGTCGGTTAACATTGTGGATAAAATAGTCGAGTTGAGTCTCATGGATTCCGAGCGCTTTCCCTACATCGCGCACCGCACTTTTAAAGCGATACGAAATTACGGTAGCGGCCAGGGCTGCACGCTCCCGGCCGTATTTTTGGTAGAGATATTGAATCACTTCTTCTCGACGTTCGTGTTCAAAGTCGACATCAATATCAGGGGGTTCATTGCGTTCTTTACTGATGAATCGCTCAAACAATACCGAAATTTGGCGAGGATCGACTGAGGTAATTTCCAAACAGTAACAAACGACGGAATTGGCGGCAGAACCTCGGCCTTGGTATAAAATGCCTTGCCGTTTAGCAAACATAACGATGTCGTGAATGGTCAAAAAATAAAACGGGTAATTGAGCTCTTCAATCAGAACTAACTCTTTTTCGATAATGTGTTCTATCGTTGGAGGAACCCCTTTGGGGAAGCGACGGTGCTTCCCTTGTTCAACCAACTGTCGTAGGTAAGCGATTGGGGAGCAATTTTTCGGCACCAGTTCGTTAGGGTATTCATAGCGCAAGCTGTCGAGATTAAACTGACATTGGTTGGCAATGTCGATACTTTGCGCTAACCATTCGGGCTGAAATAACTTGGCTAATTTCTCTTTGCTACGCAACACGCGTTCAGTATTGGTCAACAAGTGTGCTTGAATCTGTTCAACAGAGCTGTGACGGTCGATTGCGGTTAATACATGCTGCAATGGCAAACGAGCCGCATTGTGCATTAAGACACCACCACATGCGCAAATAGGCAAGTTTAATACCTCAGCCAAACGTTCGCTTTGTTGTACACCTTTTGAATCATCTGCACTGAGGTGGCGTTGTATTCCAATCCATAATCGACCGCGATGGTGTTGGGTGAGCCATTCTCCCCATTGCTGACTCGCATTGTTGTCTATACTCGGCAGCCAAATCACTAAGCAGTGCTTTAATGACATCACATCCCATTCTGAGAGTTGATATTGTCCTTTTCCGGCGCGGCGACGAGCATTAGTAATAATTCGGCACAACTCCGCATAACCTTCTCGGTTTGGTGCTAACGCAATAAATCGGCATGCGGGATTGAGCTCAAACAGGCTTCCAACAATCAGTTTCACCGAGAGTTGATGCTCTTTAATTGCCGCATGCGCACGCACGATCCCCGCAACTGAACACTCATCGGTAATGGCAATAGAATGGTAACGTAAAAAATCGGCTTGAATCACCAACTCTTGTGGGTGAGACGCGCCTTTAAGAAAGGAGAAATTGCTCTGACAAAAGAGTTCAGCGTAACTCATTTAATCCCCCAATTAACTGAATTGGCCATGCAGATACCAATGTTTATGCACATCGCGAAACACCCAAAGCCAGCAACCGGTATTGCTATACGCTATGTAGTAATCTCGCGTGATTGGCTGCCCATCCCACCATCCGGTTACGATTCGTTCAGGCCCATGAATTAAATCCACTTTCTTTGTTAGTCTCTCAGGAGTTGGGTGTAATAAGCTTGGACGTAATTGAGCTGAACGCTCGCTCGTGGTGATTGTTTGAGTTGCATCGAGAAAATAAGACGATTTTTCCGGGCGTGGATCATTACTCATGATGACTTTAGACACGGCTTGTTTGCCTAATTTCGCTTGCAGTAAAGAGATCAGTTCTAATGGTTGAAGTGTTCCTTGTGTGCCTGAAAAGAGATCATCGGCGTGAGCAGGTTGTTCACCGCTGCGAATAACGTTGAGCTGTAAGTGATGGACGGCTTGCGTGAGAGTGAGACTTTCAAGCGATAACTGCGCCAGCGTTAACCAACGGTCGGCACGATATTCCCCAGTTGCCGAGGTAAAGGTCACTTGCTTTTGAGGCGGTGTTTGTTGATGATTGGCTCGTTGTATCAAGCAAAGCTCTAGTTCATAGACAACTTGATTTCGGAGTAATAGAAACTGCTCGAGTCGTTTGAGTAAGATTGCCAGTGGTTTGAGTAACCATTGGCTGTTATCAATGTCGTAAAGTAATTCCAAGTCGGTACTGAATTTTTCTGGTGGATAGTGGAAGTTGAGAGGGTGCTTAAATTGCCCCAACAATCGACCGACATAATTGACGAGGTTTATATCAAAGCGCCGAGCCAAATCTGCCATCGGTAAGGCAAACAGCTCACTTAATTTCGTTACACCCACTCGCCGTAAAGCGTCAACCTGTTTATGGTCGAGTTCAGTGGCGGTTATCGGAAAATGGTTCAATTTTTCCATGAACTTCGATCGATTTTCACTTAACAAATTCATCCCAGACTTAGCTAATAACATCGCCGATAAAGGGGAAAACCCGCAGGAAAATTGGTAACGTAGTTTCCAGGGTTGCATGTGTTGCTCAATACATTGCCAGTAATGCTCTAACCCTTGATAAAGTGTGAGCATGTTTGATACCCGAAGTAAGATCCCTTGTGGTGGAAACAAGACAATATCGGACGTTACTAAATAGAGCCATTGTGCGATTTCGCTAAGCTGTGTTTGTTCGATTTCAGGTTGATATGGATGAACTTGTAAATGAGCACACATCGCGGAAGCACTGCCCATGCCCATCCCGATTTGGATACCTTGACCGAGGGCGGCTTGATTCGCTTGTACGATACTAAAATTCTTTCCATCGACAATCGCGAGTGGTTCGTCATTCTGCTGACTATTTTCATCATTACTCGTTTGCGTATCTTCTTGCTGTGTCGAAAAAAGCGTATCGAGCTGAAGGTAAGGAAAATCGAGATAAAGCCATAATTGCATGATTAACCTCGCTGCCAAGTCACTTTTTGTTTAGAAGGGAATGGAATGACGACTTGTGGTTGTTTTTGCAAGACGAGTTGCGGCCATTGTTGCGCCATATTGATGGTGAACGGGTTTGGTTCCCAGCGACCTTTTCGTTTTGTTATTTTTGCTTTAATTCCTTGAGGGTGGGGAGCAAGTTGCATCGATAAGGAAACCGGTAATGAAAAACCGCACTTTTGTTCGCTACGAAATAAAAATTGACGACATCGGCCTGCTTCTGCACTCACTTGAAAACGTCGAGCCTGATGAATTTCTACGTCACCGCACCACAACATCACATGGCTGCAAGCACCACTTTTTAGGCATTGCTCTGCGGCCCAAAATGCGTGTTTTTTGTTATCAGGTTGAATCAATATTACGCGGTTACTGTCGAGTTGTTCCGAAACCAAAGCTTCAGCATGCAATGGCGCTGGTGGTTGAATAAAGACAATCAAACGACCATCATCGGCGTGTCGCAAATGAGGAAAAAGTAAACGCAGTTCGCCAATACCGCCCAGCGATTGCAAATCAATCACGCCATGTTCAGGTAGCCCACCTTCAAGCTTTTGATCGAATTCAGAAAAACCAGTGCTAGCCAGTGATTCAGGCATCATTAATGCGCTAGGCTTGTTTCCTTGCCATAGCCATTGCTTCTGTTTTAACTGCTCAATAAATTCATTCATCATCAATTTACATATAAAATAACTGTATATATATACAGTATAAATTGCAGTCTAATTATGCAAGAAAAAGATCGATGAAGTAGAGTGGTTTGAGTCTAATTTATTGATATTTAAGAGTGTTTTATTTTAGTGATTGAATGGAATAAGAATGAGTATTCGGCCAATGAATTGTTCACATCACACGTTTTTACATAAAATACAGGGGTTCTATTTCAGTCTTGTTGGTGAGGTGAGTTATAATGAGTGACGATTTTCAGCACTACGCTGTGTAAGTACAACATTATCGAGCATTATGTATGAGCAACGATGTAAAAAAAGAAGAAAAATCAAAGAAAGTATATTCACCAATGCAAATATCAATTGGCACCTATTTAGGTGGACCACTTGCGGCAATCTATTTTTTAAAAGTGAATTTTGATACGTTAGGCAAGAAACAGTTCTCGAATAGAACATTATTTTATGGTTCTCTTATTGTACTTTGCTTGATTCTTTTGGTTCCGTTTCTTTCACTCCACCTTTCAAGCAGCATTATTCCTTTACTGTATTTATTCCCTACGATGTTCATTGCGCATAAGTATCAGTTAACTCGTGATAAAATTGATGATTCGAAAGAGTTTGATATGCAACCGTATTGGTTGACCGTTGTTATGACGGTTGTATGGATGATTGCTTACCTTGTTGTGGCTGTGTTGGCTAAACAAGCATTTATTAAGATGGGCATCACCGGAGTTTAATAAACCCAAGATGCATTATCTACAAAAAGACCCGTTAGCTAATATGAGCTACGGGTCTTTTTTGTGCCAGAGCACTTTCAGAAAGAGTGTATAGGTGGCCTTGTAAGAGCAGCTCATCGAGTCGCTTAGAATTGTAGAGGAAAATGTCCTATTAATATAGTGTCATATAATGAGTCTTATTGAGTCGCAAGTTTGAAATAACTGTGGTCATTAAGCGCTTTACTAATCATCATTGCGCCTTCAAGCAAACTGACGGTTGTGATGGCGGCATGCTCAGGGTCTGCTTCGCCATTTGCGGTGTGCGCGGCTGTTAACCAAGCCAGGTTTTTCCTAAAAAAGCGCTTAACTTCTATTTGTACTTTTTCTGGTAAGCTTTCATTTTGAGCACCCAAAAGACCACATAAACACATTTTATCGTCAGTCAATAATGCATGTTTGAAAATTGCTGTATAGATATCGATCGGGTTTTTACCTTGCGCTTTGATTTGGTCAACATCCCCTAATGCTGCCAAAAATGCGTCTGTATATTGATGGGCTAATTCGGCACCTAAGTCAGCTTTAGTCGGAAAGTGGTAGTGAACACTGGCACTTTTTATACCCACTTCATTTGCTAGCTCTCTAAAGCTAAAGTTGCTGTATCCACCAGCACGTACTTTATCTTCAGCGATTTTTAACAGTTTTTCCTTCTTGCTCATGATTACCCCTTACATCTGCGGACGTAATTATCTAATAGCAGATACCTCAATACAAGCGCTTTCATTTTTATGATGTAATCCAATCATTCAACATTCGTTTAGTTTAAAAAAGATCAGAATATGGGCATTAATAAGATGACCTAGCCAACAATATATTTGGCTAGGTACCGGTATATTGACTATCTACTCGTCATCAAAAAAAGCATAAGTTCTCGTTTCTATACTTTGTCGTGGATCACAGTTAGCGCCTTGTTCTAACAATGGAAAAGCAGTATGCATCGCAAAACCAGCTTTAGATTTATCTGTGTCAAAACCTTTAATGAGCACGGCTTCACTTGAGTCCATTTGTGAGTAGAAATACCATTTCTGATTTGGGTTTTGTTTGACTGCAAAAATCTCACCTCGATGTTTTTCACCTGTATGCATATCGTTAAACTCGATATGTGCGGTTACAAGATCGTTTTTATCTAATGATTGATAGTCCATAAAGGCCAACGGATCTTTTTGCACAACACCTGCAATAGAGCGCCAAACATTGATTTGTACCATTCTTTTTCCAGCATATGAGCGCATCAAATCTTCATCCAGTTCAGATTGAGCACGAATTAAGCCAGTTTCGTCAGTGTAATCATTATGAATATGGTAGGCGGGATGGCGGTTAGAGTTTTCAATACCACGGCGTACAGTATGGTCAAAAGCCACTACATGGTTTGCTCCCAGTTGCTTTTTAACCAAAGCCTCGACCTCTGTATAATAGAATTCTTTTACAGCTAGAGGATCTAAGTAATCGACTTGGCTGGGTTGAAAGGTTGCGAGCTCAAAACCATGCTTATCCACATTGAACGTAGCATCAGGTAATGAACGTGCGTCAATAATATCGGCATCTTGGAATAGATAATCCTCACTGTATTCTTGCGTTTCATTAAACCCTGAATACTGAATAACAGGCGTACTGGTGGACTCTTTTCTAATGAAATGAAGTGTCGTTTTTTCTATATTGTATTTCATGGCTGCCTCTGCTTTATCTTTATATATAACTAATCTATCTACTGGTAGGTATTCTATGGTCGTATTTCGTTAACTGTCAATTAATTTTGTCGTTGCTAATACCTATAGATACTTTTCCTTTCATACTAAGAATATAAAAATTAATTAAAATCAACATCTTAAAAATTAAATTAAAAATATTTGTGAAAAACAGTTTGACTACCTTCTGGTAGGTAGGTATTGTTTGTCTCGTTCGAAACATAATGTATTTGCAAGCAGATAGATGAATTGTCTTCAAATATGAATGAAAAATTAAACGTAGAATATGAGGATTAAAACAATGATTGGATACACGACAATTGGTTCAAAGAATCTGGATAAAGCGGTGTCTTTTTACGATGCACTACTTGATCTAGTCGGTGGAAAAAGAGTCATGGAAATGGACCGCATTAAATTTTATGGAACAGACGCTGGTGGTGCTATGCTGGCGGTGTGTACCCCTCATGACAACAATCCACAAACAGCCGGTAATGGTCAACAAATCGCTATTCCCGGTGGTTCTATAGAGGGTGCTCAAGCTCTTTATAATAAAGCGATTGAATTGGGGGCTACTGATGGGGGTGAGCCTGGGCAACGTTTTGATTTCTTTTACGGTGCTTACGTTTATGATCTAGATGGGAACAAGCTTTGCTTTTTTCATATGACCTAATGGTAAGTCATTCATGTTTGTGAGGTCGGCTATATGCCGGCCTTACTTTTTTGCACATTATTTATTACTCAGAGTTTGCTGGGTTGATAATACATGGCAGTATAAACTAAGAGGTAAATTATGGAAATTGCAGCAAATTTTAAGCAACGAGTATTCGTTCACTCTGACTCTTTACCTTGGCTAAAATCACCTATGCAAGGTGTGGAAAGACGTCTACTAGAGCGGGTAGGGGACGAAGTTGCTCGTGCCACAAGTATTGTAAAATATGCTCCCCAAAGTCATTTTTCACCTCATGTACATACTGGAGGTGAAGAATTTATTGTATTAGAAGGGGTATTCCAAGATGAGCATGGTGATTTTCCCGCAGGCTCATATGTGCGAAACCCTCCACAATCAAGTCATCAACCAGGTTCAAATGAGGGCTGTATAATATTTGTTAAACTGTGGCAGTTTCAGCCAAGCGATAGAACTCATGTCAATATTCAGATGAATGACGCTGTACCTTGTGCCGATGAAAACATGCCCGGTGTATCAATCGCGCCATTATTTGAAGATAAGTATGAAGAAGTCAGCTTGCTACATATTGCACCAAATGCTGTTTTTAAACAAAATGTGGCAAATGGGGCTGAGTTATTTGTTCTTCATGGCTGTTTTGTCGAAAACAATGAGCGACTAGAAAAACACAGTTGGCTGCGTCTACCGTTAGGCTCTACCATAAATGGGAAAGCAGGCACAGAAGGGGCAAAAGTCTGGATGAAAATGGGGCATTTGTCAGATGTACATAACCAAATCGACAGACTAAAAAATGCCTAGGTTAGCGTTACAAAACAAAAATTTTGCTTATTGCTCATAACTGCGCTGGGTTTAATATTCAATAGAAATAACAATATGAAAATTAGAGAATACGAAATTAAAGATCGAAATCCTGTGATTTCTCTTTGGGAAGAATGTGGTTTAGTTGCACCTCAAAATAATCCTGGAAATGATATAGACCGTAAATTGAAGGTAGATCCTGATTTATTTTTGGTTGGTGTGGTCGAAGGGCGTATTGTGGCGACTGTCATGGGGGGCTACGAAGGGCATAGAGGATGGATAAATTATTTAGCTGTTAGCCCTGATGCTCAAAGAAACGGATATGGTAAGGCAATAATGGAAGCGGTAGAGCAGAAAATTTCGAACAAAGGTTGCCCTAAAATAAACCTACAAGTCAGAAGTACAAACGACCACGTACTCGCGTTTTATGAAGCCCTAGGATACGGTAATGATAACGTTGTTGGTTTAGGAAAAAGGCTCGTACATGACTCATAGTGTACGAATAGACTCGCCCTCTTCCATTTTACAGCAATCAATATTAAACGCCGCGTTGTGTACCCCAAAGAATATTGTGAAGCTGTGGCAACACCGTTGCTTGATGCCAACCGACATTAACCACGCGATCAATCAGATCGCGAGTAGACTGCAAGCCTTGTTCTAAAGTCACTTCTTCAGCGTCAAGATTGCAGGGTTGTAGATAATATGGATAGTTTGGATAGCGCTTTTGTACCTCGCATGCCCACGCAAAATCAATATCATCCGCTATTACTAGCTTAATGCTAATCGCTCTGTGGCTATTGGCTAATGCTAAGCTTTTGTCAAACCTGTCCCAGCGGGTCTCCATACCAGATGACGGCGGTTTAGGGCTTAGGGTTAAATAATCCACTTGGCTAAACCATGGCTTTGAGATACTGCCTTGTGTTTCCATAGCAAAGGTGTAACCTGCTTTATGGCCGATACGAATCAGATCGGAAAAATCTTGAAGGGCAGGGTTGCCGCCTGAGAGAGTTACGAGTATCGGTGTCGGACTAAGCGCTTGTATTTTTGCCCAAACATCTTCAGTGCTCTGAGTTTTCCATTCACTTTTATACTTATTCTCAACCGCATAAAGTGTGTCGCACCAGTTGCAACGATAGTCGCAACCACCGCTACGAACAAATACCGTAGGTTTGCCAATAAGTGCGCCTTCCCCTTGTATTGTGGGGCCAAATACTTCGCTAATGATCAGTTGGCTCATGGTCGATATTCCGCCCATGTTTTTGGGGTTTCACTTACTTTTACTGCGGTGGTTTCAGGCCAGTGTGGCTTACACCAATCGTATAGGTGTTTAGCCAACAATTCTGCGGTTGCACAGTCATCACCTAACACATCATTCAAGTGTCTGTGATCTAAGGTGTCATCAATGTAGTCTTTTAGCAGCTTTAGTTCGCTGTAATCACGGACAAAACCGTATTGATCTAGTGACTCTGAACAGAGCTCAACGACCACGACATAGTTGTGTCCATGCAGTCGTGCGCACTGATGATCCGCAGGCATTTGTTTGAGCTGATGAGAGGCTGAAAATTGAAATTCTTTGCTGATACGGAACATGCTTAGGCCTCCCTGTGAACGTGGTTTTTCACCGCGTTTTTCCAATAGTCAGGATCGGCGTAGTCCGTTGGATCTACAATGCCTGCATCACTAAAAGCTTCTTGACGCTCGACACAAGTACCGCAACGGCCACAGTGTTTTTCACCACCTTTATAGCATGACCACGTGTCATTAAAAGGAACGCTGACGGCAGCGCCCGTAGTAACAATATCGGCTTTGCTGCCGTGTAAAAACGGTGCGTAGAGGTCAATATCAGCATAGCCATCTAAGGCCATTTTCTGCATTTTTGCGAATTGCTCAATAAATTCAGGACGACAGTCAGGGTAGATGAAGTGGTCACCACCGTGAACGGCTATCGCGACGGTATCAGCGCCTTGTGAGGCTGCCATACCATAAGCAATAGTGAGCATAATGGCGTTACGATTCGGGACAATGGTGAGTTTCATGCTGTCTTCGGCGTAGTGGCCATCAGGCACATCTACATCATCGGTGAGGGCAGATCCAGTTAACTGTGCGCCAACATTGCTGATGTCGATAATGTGATGAGGAACGTCAAAGTATTCTGCACAACGTGCAGCGTAGTCCAATTCTTTGTCATGGCGTTGGCCATAATGAAATGAGACAAGAGAGGTAAGCTCCGCTTCTGCGGCGACTTTATGAGCGAGCGTGACAGAGTCTAGCCCGCCGGAACAAACGATCATTGCTTTCATAGTGTTTTTTACCTGGTGCTACGACAGGGGGCTACGAGTAGCCAATGTATAAAATAGTGGGGATTTATATCATAGGTTCAGTGAAATAGTCTATTTTTGCTTGGCGTTAAACTCGCTCTATATTTTCAATATTGGCGACTATCGTACTCCATAATGGTTGAGTGAATACTATACTAAAGCCAATGGTGTCGCAGAAGTGATACGAGTTAAAGTACATGGCGAGTATAAATATAGTAATGTAATGCTATTCTAACCTGCATCAGTTATGACGCTGAATTTTTCGCCTCGTGATTCGATGGAGAAGGAATGGAAACGTTAATATTTACATGTTAATTGCTTCGCATTAAAAATATATGGACGACTCGTCAAACCATTCTTGGCTTTGACGAACATTGCTGTGAGATGCTACTAGCTGTCGTTATTAATAGATTCAGATTTTGGGAAATTTAAATGAACAGAAATATAGCGCTGGATATTCTTAAATTATCAATGGCTCTAATGATTGTAGGGTTACATGCTGGATTTTTAGGAGATATCACTCCGTTGGGCAGTTACCTTACTGTTTATGGTGTATTTAGAATAGCGGTGCCAATTTTTCTTCTTATTAATGGGTTTTACTTCTACTCGGTAATATTGAAAAATAACCCTATAGATTGGTTTAAACGAATTATTATTTTACATATATTTTGGACTGTAATTTATTCATACTTTTGGCTTGATAATTCTGAATTTTCTCTAGCGATTGTTGTTTTTAAGAATGTATTTATTGGCTATTATCATCTGTGGTACCTCCCTGCAATGTTAGGTTCTGGAGTTATTTTAGCTCTAGTTAAAAAAGCATCCACAACGACTTTGGTTGTTTCCATTATTATATCTTTCTTATGTGGTGTAATAATGCAATATGTTGGAACCTATCATGTCTTCTCAGGAAGCTTTATCGACAAGATATTATCCTATGAGTTCATTTATAGAAATGTGTTATTTTTTGCTTATCCATTTTTCGCTTCTGGATTTTTAATTAATAAACACTCATTACATAAAAAAATATCATTAAAATATACATCGATATTGAGTGTTGTTGGGTTATGCATTTTAATTGGTGAATCATATATAAATTTTTATCAAGATGGAAGAGATGGAGGGTTTGACATTTTATTATCATTAATCATTGCTTGCCCCTTTATTTTTATACTATTTCTACAATTAAATTATTTACATGAAACTAAGACATTAGCTTTATATTCTTCATCTATATATTTTGTCCATCTATTTATATTGAACCTATATCGAGATTATACAGACTTAAGCGGTACGGCTTTAACATTTATAACTATATCTAGCGCAGTACTTTTTTCGTATTTTGTAATAAAACTGAACAGTAGGTTAAAATTTATACTTTAGGTAAGCAATTAAGTAACTCACGGCTAGAAAGAAGAGAAGATGTTTCTCCACGCTTGAGTAATGAAAAAATTGTACCTGGCTCATTTGCCGTAGAAAGCATCGAGTTAAGTTTAAGATGTTACGTTATGTCGAAGGAGGTTGTTCTGCCTCGGTACTTGCTCATCCACTCTTAGTTTTTATTGGGTGAGAAGATGGAAACTATTCTTTTCGAGTACTATTATCATAATTAATGAGAGTTGCATAATTACTAATATTGATAACCCTACAACAACGAACAGTTGTGGGTGTTTGACCAACGTTGGAGAAGTTTGAAATTGAGTAGAAATATAGCATTAGATATCCTTAAACTAACGATGGCTTTTATGATAGTTGGGCTTCATGCTGGATTCTTAGGTGAATATACTGAACTGGGTGAGTATCTTACAGTGAATGGTATTTTTAGAATTGCTGTGCCCATTTTTTTCATTATCAATGGTTTTTATTTTTATCCAGTACTGCTCAAAAAAAGTCAATCGAGTTGGTTTAAACGAGTTTGTGTTTTATATGTATTTTGGATGGTCTTCTATTCCTATTTTTGGTTCTCAATTCCAGATTTTTCCTTGGCAGGTATAGCCTCAATCGTAAAAGATATTATTATTGGATACCATCATTTATGGTATATATCAGGGATGATTGGAGCAGCAGTCATATTACTGATGTTGCATAAAGTATCAATGAATATTTTAATGAGTTCTATTTTTATATTTTTTTCCTGTGGAGTATTAATCCAATATATAGGAAATTATCACCTTCTTGATAACAGCTATTTAGATGAAGTATTTAATGAACATTGGTCTCATAGAAATATGTTGTTTTTTTCATATCCGTTTTTTTGTATAGGCTATTTAATAAATAAATATTCACTACAAAATATTGTTTCACTTAAGTTTTCATTTGGATTAAGCATAATTGGAATGCTGATGTTGTTGGGAGAATCCTATGCTAATTATTACCATGAAGATCGTGATGGAGGAGTTGATAACTTAGTTTCTCTTATCCTTGTTTGTCCTTTTATTTTTATCTTGTTTATTAAATCAAATATTCCAGGAAAGAGCAAAAATATAGCTTTATACTCTTCAGCTATATACTTCATTCATTCCTTTGTATTAAGTGTTTTTCGTAAGTTTACTGATTTGGAAGCTACACTACTAACTCTCGTTGCAATATTAGTCTCAGTATTTTTATCGTATTTTATTATAAAAGCTAATTCAAAATTGAAGATTATGCTTTAGGTTATTAATAATACTGAACGTAGTGATATCACCAAGCTATGCTATGTTTAAGTATGACTATCATTAAGGAAGCGAGTAGATGACTTCATTGATTTCCATTATTAAAACATATTGGCTCTATATTACACTTGTTATTCTTGCTGTAATTACGTTTCTCTCACTCTACCCATTAGACGTTTTACCTCCGGTTCCTGGAAATGATAAAACTCACCATTTTATCGCGTATGCGGCATTGATGTTTCCTGTTGCATTGCGTAAACCCAAACACTGGTTACTTATTGGTGTGTTTTTTGTGCTTTGGAGTGGTGGTATCGAGTTAGTACAACCGTATGTTAACCGATATGGTGACTGGTTTGATTTGATGGCAAATGTTGCCGGAATGAGTATTGGAGCGTTGATAGCGCAGTTAGTTAATCAATCTATTCTTACTAAGCCCAAAGGTGACTAAATCTCAAGGCGAGTTTAGATATAATAAGTGGTTCAGAAAAGCATTCGTTCTGGCTTATATTTTTATGAACCACTTTAATTATGTAAAGTTCTCCTAGCATGCAATATCCGCACACTAATGTTTCTTCCTTTTCCCTTGTACTGCTTTGAATCTGGGGTTCGATTTACAAATCACATAGACTCGGCCACGACGTTTGACGATTTGGCAATCAGGGCTGCGGCTTTTTGCACTCTTTAAAGAACTTAATACTTTCATGAACGACTCCCAATTTTACCAAAACGACTGTTGAATTTAGACACCTGTCCGTCTTGCTTCACGATTCGCTGCTCACCAGTATAAAACGGATGAGAGGCGCTGGACACATCAAGTGTCATGTATGGGTAGGTCTTACCTTGGTATTCGACAGTACGCTCAGTTTTAAGGGTTGAACCTATGATGAAGTATTTATCAGCTGCTGTGTCGTGGAAAACAACGTCTTGGTAATCTGGGTGAATATTATGTTTCATAATAAATCCTTAGTTGTGATGTTATAACATAACATTATCATTTTAAGCTGATTGCTTCAACTTAAATGAAATTAATTATCATTACCATTTTTTGGAGGTGAATGAATTGTAAGACTCTAGTGAGATGAAACGGTTGTGGATTTGTGAGAGTGGCAATAACGAAGGTGGTTCAGTGTATACAACAAATTTACGAAGTTATGTTTTTATCGTGATAGATCTCTTTTTTTTAACAAAAATTCAACAAATGAAGTGTGACGCGTTAAAGTTTGGGAGCACATAACAATAATAAATACGCATAAATATCAGCTTTAACCAATTACGGAATTACTTTATGAGACTTAATGACTGCCATAATTTTCACGATTTTCGCAAGCTCGCTAAAAGGCGCTTACCTAGCCCTATATTTAATTACATTGATGGCGGTTCTGATGATGAATCAACTTATCGCCGCAATACTCAGGCCTTTGAAACCTGTGATTTGATTCCAAATGTACTGACTGGTGTTAAAGATGTCGACTTATCTGTCACGGTCATGGGGCAGAAGTTGGACATGCCGGTTTATTGCTCTCCAACTGCATTGCAGCGCTTGTTTCACCATGAAGGAGAACGCGCGGTAGCAGGGGCGGCTGAGAAATATGGAACACTTTTTGGCGTGTCTTCTCTCGGTACTGTGAGTATGGAAGAGATCGCTCAAAAAGTAGATACGCCACAGGCTTATCAGTTTTATTTCCATAAAGACCGCGCACTTAATCGAGTGATGATGGAGCGGGCAAAGAAAGCTGGCATTCAAGTCATGATGCTAACAGTCGATTCGATTACTGGAGGAAACCGTGAACGTGACTTACGCACGGGTTTTTCGATTCCTTTTAAACTCACCCTTAATGGCATGCTGCAATTTGCGATTAAGCCAATGTGGGGTATCAACTATGTGACGCATGAAAAATTTCGTTTACCTCAGTTAGATGAACATGTTGACATGAGCAATGGCGCGATGTCGATTGGCGACTATTTCACCAATATGCTCGATCCTTCGATGGACTGGGATGACGTGGCTGAAATGGTGAAATTTTGGGACGGAGAGTTTTGTTTAAAAGGTGTAATGAGCAGAGAAGATGCACGAAAAGCGGTAGAAATTGGTTGTACTGGCATCATCGTATCGAATCATGGAGGCAGACAGCTTGATGGCTCTCGAAGCTCGTTTGATCAACTTGCTGAAATTGTCGATGAAGTCGGCGATGAGATTGATGTCATTTTTGATAGTGGCGTCCAGCGAGGAACACATGTTCTTAAAGCACTATCATTAGGTGCGAAAGCCGTCGGGATTGGGCGAATGTATCTTTATCCACTTGCAGCTGCAGGACAACCTGGTGTCGAAAGAGCGCTTGGTTTGATGAAAGCAGAGCTTGAGCGCGATATGAAGCTGATGGGGAAAACCAGTATTGATCAATTATCGAGAGAGAACTTACGTTTTCGCTCGTAATTTAGTCATTACTTATTAAAGAAGCACCCACAAGACTAATGGTGTATCAAGCCATTAGTTTTGTGGGTGCTTTGCGTTTTTAATACTGAAAACTAGAGAGCGAGTTCTGTGGTCATCGTTTCGATTTGATCGGTGATTGCTTGATCTTTTTCGGGGCGATATTGATCAGCATGGATAAATTGCACATCACTAACACCAATGAAGTTTAAACAATGAACTAGCCAAGGAGTGAGAAAGTCGTAGTCGCTGCCAATTTCCGTACCACCGGACGTAACTACGATAAAAACGCGTTTATTTTCCAACAAACCAATGGGTCCATTTTCCCCATAAGTGAATGTTTCTTTAGAGCGTAATAGCAGATCGATAAACGCTTTAAAGGCAGCAGGCATCGAAAAGTTGTAGATCGGTACACCAATAATCCACACGTCAGATTCTTTGGCGAGCGAGACAATGTTATTTGAAACGGCTAAAGCCGCTTGTTGCTCAGTGGTACGTTGGTCATCGGGCGTGAAATAGCTTTGAATCATGGTATCTGTCAGAAAAGGGAGACCATCTGAGACATCGAGCGCCTGAGTGGAGATCTTTGTTTTGTTCGACAAACTTTCGATGAACTGTTGAGTGAGTTTTCTACTGTGTGAAGTTTGCGCTCTACCACTTGAATCAATGTGCCACACTTTCATTTTCTTCTCCAATTGCTGCTGATTTAATGCCTGTTTTTATTTAACTACATTTAGTGACCAAAGGTTGGGACCAAGGGAATAATACGGTGTGGATTGATTCCTTCGTGCGAGTAGTAATAATGGCGCATGATGTGTTCAAAATTGGTGGTGTTTCTCACCGCGGTCAATTGATATAACTGTTTCATATAGCGCGATAAATTCGGATAATCGGCGATACGTCTTTGACTGCACTTGAAGTGGATATAGTAGACAAGATCAAAACGTAGAAGTGTTGGAATCAATCTGATATCGGCTTCAGTGAGTTGATCTCCAACGAGGAAATCTCTGTTTTCCAAACGTTTTTCTAATGTATCCAGTGTGGCGAACAGAGGTTTGACCGCAGAATCATACGCCTCCTGAGTTGTTGCAAACCCACACTGATAAACTCCGTTATTTACGGTTTCGTAAATCGTGTCATTAAGTGAATCAATGTCAGCTTGGTGGTTTTGAGGATAATAATCGTCATGATTACCGGTAAGGTCATTAAAGGCCACATTCAAAATACGAATGATTTCAGAAGATTCATTATTGACGATGGTGTGGTTTTTTTTATCCCATAAGATAGGCACAGTAACACTGGTTGAAATATCGGGTTGCGCTTTTTGATAGACTTCATATAACTGAGCACTATCGAATAAATGGTCTTCGGTTGCACCGTCGATATTTGTGTCGAATGATTTCGCAAAGCCCCAGCCTTTATCTAGCATATCGGGGTGCACGACACTGACGCTAATATGTGCTTGTAACTCTTTTAATTCTCGATAAATTAGCACTCGGTGCGCCCATGGGCACGCGTAGCTAACGTACAAATGATAGCGTCCAGAATCCGGTGTGTATGTATGATGATCATTTGAAATAATATCCCGGAACGAGCGTGGTATACGGTCATAAGCACCACTATTGTTACTTGAAATAATGCTGCCTTCGACCCATTGGCCATCTATTAACTTTCCCATATCTTCCCCTTAAACCTTATGTGTAAATGAAGTCATTCGTTGGCGGTTTTATCGCGTGACTTAGGTAAATCATAGAGTTTTATTAAATAAAAAAAAGCCTTATTTTTGGTATTATTTGTGCTAAATTTAGACCATGCATCATATTACAATTGAACAAATCCAATGCCTTAAAGCGTTGGTCGAGGCGGGCAGTTTTTCGATGGCTGCGGAAAAACAAGGCAAAGCTAAGTCTGCTTTGATCTATTCAATTAAACGCCTTGAAGAACAATTGGGTTTTAAAGTGATCGAACGTAGTGGGTATAAAAGCCAACTGACGGCAAAAGGTCGAGACTTCTTAACTAGCTCGAAAACCTTATTGGATGAATACGATCATTTACTGGTGAAGTGCTCACAATTAGAATCCCATATTGAGTCGTGCTTGCGGTTGAGCATTACGGGTATTTATGGCATGGAGGTTGTGCACCCTATCATTGCGAATGCGATGAAAGCCTTCCCTCAAACGCAGATTCAACTGGAGAGAGAAATTTTAAGTGGAGAGCGAATGCTCAATTCCGATAAAGTGGATTTGGCCATTTTTGAAACGATTCGCAATAAAAAAGATCTGGATTACAAACTCATTGATGAAGTGAAAATGGTTTTGACCGTGTCGGGGAATCATCCGTTTCTTGATATTCCAAGAGCAAAGCAATCCATTCGTGATTTATACCCTTATCCGCAAATCATACAGCGCAGTACCATTCCTGAAGATGACTATGGTGTTGGAGTTCACAGTCAATCGTTGCAATGGAAAGTATCTGATACCAATTCTAAGCGTGACATTATTCTGCATGGATTGGGTTGGGGACGATTACCATTACCACTGATCCAAGAAGATTTAGAGACTGGAAAGTTGGTGGCATTGGATTGGTTAGAAGACGATGATACAACACCGATTTATATCGCGAAAAAGAAAAATCGAATGGAAGGTAAAGTAGCGGAATTTGTCTGGAACTCGTTCTAATCTTTACAGTAAATGAAAATTGAAAAAATTTCGCAAAGACTCAATAAGGTGCTGTTCATCCTTAATAAATTTATGTAATGATGTTGAGAATAATAACTATTAAATATTTATGGAGAAAATGAATGAAAACCCCTAAGTTATGGTCATGGCTAGCGTTAATTGTGAGCATCTTATTCCTTATTGCGGCTGTCTATCCGCTTATGTCAGTAAGAATGGGAAGTATGGGATTTAGAGACGCTACAGGCGTATTGCGCTCGATAATTCAGGTTGGCCTACTTGGAGTTCTTCCCTTCGCTGTATTGGTTCTACTTTTTGCGTTAAAACGTCGTTCAAGTGTTGTGCTTTCTGTGTTAGCGGTTGTGCTGATTGCGATACCACTTGGTACTGCAACTCTCGTTGTACCAAAAGGAATGCCTCTCTTTGCAGGTGAATCTGCCGGTGGACCACCTCCTGGTGCGGGAAGAACACCACCGCTAAATGATATTTCGACCGATACTCTTAATCCTCCGCAATATGTTGCTGTGGTTTCGATGCGCCCTGAAAAAAGCAATACTTTAGTGTATCCAGAGAATGGACCTAAACTACAAGCGCAGTTATTCCCTGATATTGCGCCAATTAAATCCACGCTTTCACCGACTGATGCTTTTAACCGTGCTGTTGAAGTTGCAGAAAAACTAGGGTGGGAGGTTGTTCATCAAGACAGTGCTTCTGGGACTATCGAAGCAATTGATTCCACACTATTCTTTGGTTTCAAAGATGATGTTGTGATTCGAGTTAGCGGTGATGAAGCCAACTCTAGCATTGTGGATATTCGTTCGCATTCACGAGTAGGACGTGGAGACCAAGGTAAAAATGCCGAACGCGTGAGAACATTTATCTCAACATATTAATTCCTGTTAAGTCGAAATACCCAATGTCGCAGGCAGGCGATGTTGGGTATTTTTTTATCGAAATGATGTTATTAAGAACCAAATTTGTTTTGGTTGTACATCGACTTTTTACTGATGTCGAAAATATTCAATATTTGTTTTAGTGCATGCGTTATCTTCTCGTAAACATTGATTGAGGAGATAACCGATGACACCACGAGCGAATTATTTTAGCCTAGCAGCTGATGCAATGCCGATTCTAATGAATCAGGAACAATATTTACGTGCGCAATTTACCCAGTCAGATACTGTAACGATAACCGTATGGGAGCTTGTTAAGCTTCGAGTTTCTCAAATAAATCAGTGTGCGTTTTGTATCGATATGCATTCGAAAGATGCATTAAATTTGGGGGAAACGCTCGAGCGTATTATTGGTCTTAGTGCGTGGCGGGACATGCCTCATTACTCTGAAATTGAACGAACGTCAGTTGCTTGGGCCGAATTATTAACAGCAGGGCATCAAATTGATGATCAAAGTTACCAAAAAACGGTCGAATGTTTAGGAGAGAAAGCAACGGTCGATTTGACTATTGCTGTTAATGCCATTAACAGTTGGAATCGAATAAGCAAAACTTTTAAGCCTGAGGTCGGATGTTATAAACCCCAATAATTCATTTACCCACAGTTTGAATGTACAGCTGTCTAAACCGAAAGGGCAGCTGTCAGCTTTTGTACAGGCGATATGGTCGGTTTCAGTATCTCATCCGGATCCGGTTATTAAACCACTGTATTCCGATGCAGGTAGTGGCATCATGTTTAATTTCTCTGGTGACATCGTTATTGGTGATGACGTGTTGCCAGAAGGCGTCATTGCGCTTCCAACCAACAAGCAAGCTCAAAACATTATATTGGATTCAGGAGCAATGCTTGCAGGAATTCGTTTTTATCCAGCCATTGGTTATGGGGTATTTGGGCGACGTTACGAGAAGCCAACCTTATTGGAAGCGAAGAATGACCAACAGTATAACTTTTATGAGTTATATGCTTGCTTGAGTGCATTAAAAGACAATGAAAAGCAGATTGAAGTATTGCATTGTTGGGCAGAGAAGCATTTAGATTTGGTTCATCTAATTCCCGATTCGTTGGAGAAGGCACTTGAGTTCATTGAGCAAGATATAGCATTAGGCGAGCTAAACGATATCAATGTGTTGAGCCAACGTCAAATAGAACGCTTGTTTAAACAATGGCTTGGTATGACACCTAAGTATTACCAGCGGATATTGCGAATTAAAAAGGCCATTTGTTATTTACGACAGCATCGAGATGCGAATCTCGCGAATGTTGCTCAACTTTTTGGGTTTAGCGATCAAGCACATATGACACGAGAGTTCCGGTGTATCGCTTGTATTACGCCGGGACAATTATAAAGTAATAATATGTCGCGATATATGTACCATTTTAAATAAAAATAGCTAATGTCTTTGTGCAAACAAGAGAAATATTTTCTCGTGCTAAAGGCATTAATTATTTGAGTATTGAATCTAAGTTTATCTCACAAGCCAGAGTTAGTTCATCGTGGCTGATTGCTCTTTGGTTTTGTTCGAGTAGAACTCGGCAATCACGATAGTATAAGCGGGCTGTTTGTCAGGATGACCTGAATGTAGTGATACCGCATTTACTTTCGGAGTCGCACTGAGTTTACCGTCAATCGCGCCAAATTTATCCGCCTTACGACTGTTGTTAGCATCGAAAGACATAGTGACTTTTCAACGCGTTAAATTAAACAGTTCAGCTGGGGTTTTCTGACTCGAAGCGTTAATGTTGCAACTAGTAAGCGGCGAGCAAACCGGTTAAACCGGCTTATGTGATTGAGGGTTTGTTCAGTGAAGTGCGATGGGGATTCATATTTAATCCTTTTTATATTAATAGCATATAACTAATTGTCACTGTGCATGCATTTATAGGCAATGTCCTTACCACATGGTTTCTAGGAATTACCTGTATATGTTACAAGTAATACTGTACGCCCTAAAAACCATGTTTTGTTAGGTTAATATTATTTTCTCAATATTATGAAAAATTTAGAATATAAATAAACAGCATGAACTTCATCGCTGTTATTTTCTATTTGAAATAGTTCCTCGATAACTTTTCAGTTAACAAAATTCATGTTGTAGGTATTGTTAATTACGCAATTAAAGCCGAATGCCGCCAAGGGTGTATCCACCATCAATGAGCACTTCTTGGCCTGTCACAAAGGTAGCATCATCAGAGAGTAACCATGCGACGGTTCCAGATATATCATTCGGTGTCCCATTACGCTTCAGGGCGGCTTGATTGGAAAGCTTGAGTGATAACTCGGCATCCAATACTTTTTCTGCCATGGGTGTTAAGATAATTCCTGGACTTATCGCATTGACTCTTATGCCACGTTGTCCTTGTTCGATGGCCAGAGTCTTCATCATGCTTAAAAGCGCTCCTTTTGTCGCGGCATAAGCCCCTGCACCTGGCATGACGGCATTGGCTGTCCATGACGCGTTTATTACAATTGACCCAGATTCCAAGAAAGGTAGGCATGACTTTATGGTAGAAAAAGTGCCTCGAAGATTGATGCTGATTACGTCATCTAATTGGTTTAACTCTGTGTCAGCCAACGCTGTGAACTCACCCAAAACTCCTGCATTTGCGAACAATCCATCGAGTTGACCAAATGTGTCAATTACCTTCTCAATCGCAACCGACAATGATTCTTGTTGCGCTATATCACATGGTAATGCCATTGCTTTGCCATCGAAAGATTCAATTTCAGATACTAGTTCTTGGAGTGGAATCGCTCTTCGCCCCATGAGTACAAGCTGAGCCCCTTCTTGTGCTAAACGTATGGCTGTAGCTCGTCCCATACCAGTTCCTGCTCCCGTAATTAGAATGGTTTTATTTCTGAGTCGTGAATTAATCATAATGCTCTCTTTGTGGTTATGTTACGTAAGAAATTCATGATAATTCATAATTTATTATTTATAATCGCTCTTATATTTTATGAACTTTAAAGTGATGCTATCAAATGGATTTGTTTAAATCGATGAAAGCCTTTGTTACAACGGTTCAATCTGGTTCTATGAGTGCAGCTGCTTCATTATTAACGATGACGCCAGCGATGGTTGGTCAACATGTTGCTGCACTAGAGACTCGACTTGGAAGTCGATTGTTAAATAGAACGACTCGGCGACAAAGCTTAACCCCTTATGGTGAAACGTATTTTGAGCAGTGCAAAGACATTCTAGAGCGGGTGGCTATTGCTGACTCGGAAGCTGAAGCGCAATTGACTGCACCTCAGGGTTTACTACGTATTACCGCTCCCGTAACCTTTGGGTCAGTTCTACTAATGCCAGCACTAGCTAAGTATAGAAAAGATTTCCCTTTGGTTAACTTGGATGTCATTTTAACTGACGAAAATGTGGACATGGTTGAAGGAAGTATCGATGTCTCATTTAGAATTGGAACGATACCAGATAGCCGTGTTGTTCAGCGTACTCTGATGCCTTACACAATGATTGCATGCGCATCTCCTGGCTATTTAGCCAAGCATGGTGTGCCGAAGCATCCTAGTGAACTGACTGAATACGAAGTGGTTCGTTTTGCTCAAGCGGTGAGAAGTTCATTACGCCTATATAGTAACGATATTACCGTCGATGTTATTCCTAAATGTGGACTGACAGTTAATAGTGGACAGGCGCTTGTTAACGCGGCTAAATCAGGTTTAGGGATCATTATTCAACCCGCGATTTTGCTTGAGAGGGATATTTCCGAAGGGAACTTAATTCAAGTTCTACCGTCATGGCAGCTCGGCACACGCCAGATCTCTCTGCTTTATTATCGCCATAAAAACATGGCACCTAAAGTAAGAAGCTTTATAAGTTTTGCTAAAGAAGAGTTTGATAAACGCAATCGAGAGCCTGACCATGTAGAATAAATTACATTACATCTTCAGCCTCGACATTAACAAGGAGAGTGTTATGAAATATGAAGACATTCTATCTTTTTGGTTTGAAGAAACCGAGCCTGCTAAGTGGTGGGTGAAAGATGAAGAATTCGATAACTTGATCCAACATCGATTTCTCGACACATACGAATCAGCATGTCGAGGTGAATTGTTTGAGTGGAGAAAACAGGTATATGGTCGCTTAGCCGAAGTGATCATTTTGGACCAATTTTCTCGGAATATGTTTAGAGATACCCCTCGATCGTTTTCTTCCGACCCGATGGCATTAGTCTTATCGCAGGAGGCTATCGCTGTGAATGCACACTTGGAGCTGAGTCCAATCGAACGAAGCTTTTTATATATGCCTTACATGCATAGTGAGTCATTGGCGATTCATAACGTTGCCGTTAAGCTTTTTGAAAACAATGGTATTCCATCGAATCTTGAGTTCGAAATTAAGCATAAAGAAATCATCGAACGATTTGGTCGCTATCCTCATCGAAATGAAATACTAGGTCGAATTTCATCTGAGGCTGAAATTGCATTCCTAAATGAACCCGGTTCGTCATTTTAAATCTGATCATGTGACAGATAAGTGAGGTGAAATGAAAAGCGATGAGAGTGGTGATTAACAAGACTTACTTTTAATGTTGTAAACGGAAATACCCACAATCATTTCAAGTTTGATGGCTCCAATTTCGAGGCTACTCACACTATGCCCATTCAAACCTTCAAGCCAATAGTTGCCCTGTGGATCGATATTGATGACTTTTTTGACAATCAATCCATAACGAGGATGGTCAACTTTAACGACTTTGCCAATAGTTATGAGAGAACGGTAAATAAAGTGGTGAAAAATAAGGTAGCTGCCGTCTGGAATACGTGGAGACATACTCAGCCCGGCAACTCTATTAACGCTCAACAAAGGTTAAGCTTCCTTTAAGTCAGGATAAACCACCACTTGTTGAGGTGGGTAAGGGCACGTTGCGCTAAAGGTCTTCACGCCTTTAGTTTCCCAAAAGATTTCTGCAAAGCGGTTCACTTTATCCAGAAGCTCAAGACTCACATCTTTATTAATGGTTTGTTTGGCTTTTGAACTTAGCAACATAATCGAGTGAGTCAACTCATGCAGTTCAGGGAAGGCTTCTAGTTGCGGTGCTTTAATATAGTCACCCCAAATAGTGATGATTTCTTGCTTTACCTTAATTCCATGTTCTTCTTTTTGAGCAATAAGACGTTGGTATTCCGCCAATGTTGGTACATCTAACGTTTTATGAGTTGCTTCGATTTCACCAATGAGGTCGACCATACGGATTATCGTCAGGGCTGCGATTTGTGCGGCGCTAGGATCATAAATTTTGCACGGAATATCACAATGTGCAGAAACCGTAGTGAGTGGTTTCTTATGGTCTAAATACTGAATAATACTATGCAACATTTTTATGCCCCTTTGTTGGTGATTTACGATTTCTGTTTTTGAACGCAAGAAACGCTATGTAACTTGCAAAAACAGTTGGTGCAATCCATAGAGCATGGATCAAAAAGGATGTATTTGAGCTGTGATCGTGACCAGCATGAGCAAAAGCGCTAGATGATGCAGCGTACAGTACAGCGAATATGCAGGTGTTTTTTATGTTTCTAAGCATTGGATACCCCTAATTAATGTAGTGTTCGAACACCGACGTTCTCGTATGTGATTACCTGTTTTATAACGTCATTTATAAATTTCGATTCTTCAGGATGATTGTTTGCGAATTCTAGCAAGGGCGGTAAGGTGATTTTTAAAGCAGAACTTGCAGCAAATTTCACTTCTTGTGAGGCACTTGGATCATTTGAAAGTGTTAACATACGGCGAAACGGAATCATTAGAGCATCTCGGGTAAGTTCAGTTAACTCTTGGCGTTCGTAAGTTGCCGCTATGTTGTGATAGCCACATACCCATCCTTGAATTAACTGCTGAATATTTACCATTTCACTACGAGAAGACTTCTCTAGAAGAGCAATTGCTCTCTGATAGTGACTTAATGCTCTTGTCCATTTTTGATGATCAAATAGACGGTTACCTTCTACCATCAAGGCCTGCCATGTCTCCATAATGATCCCTGCTAATCATTAATGTAAATAATAATGAGAATGATTATCGTTATTGTTGCGGGGGTTGTAAAGTACTTTCTTAAGCATAAGCTTCGTATGACGCACCAAATAACCGATTAGGGATAACATATTTAAAATGTGAAGGAGAAAAATCAGGAGAATGATCTCGTAAAAGCCACAAGAGAAATGTTACCTTTATCAATAGGTTTGCCCTGTTTTGAGTTCACGTTAAATCGTGTATTTCATAGTGTGTGAATGCTAGGACTCAACTGGGTTGGTATGTCTTGGAGATAAGTAATGAAATTAGCAATAATTACGGGCGGCTCTCGAGGGTTAGGAAAGGCACTTGTTGGACAATATGCAGAGAGCTTTGGGTGGGAGGTTATTGAATTATCTCGTTCTGGTACAACTGAGCATAATGTTTATTGCAATCTGGCGAATGTTGAATCCGTTGATGCATTAAGTCACACTTTATTTTTGGAACTGGCGGCTCGGTCGTGGGATGAAATTGTGTACATCAACAATGCCGGTGACTTAAACCCTATAACCTCGATTGGAAATCTAAAATCGAGTGATATCAGAAGTAATATTACCGTTAATCAAATTTCCTCCCTGACTCTCATTTCTGTGTTTATGGCTGTTTTTCGGAATTATTCAGGACGTAAAACCATCATCAATCTGTCATCTGGTGCCGCGCGTAAAGGCTATG
This sequence comes from Vibrio phycocola, assembly GCF_053850235.1. NCBI lineage: Bacteria > Pseudomonadati > Pseudomonadota > Gammaproteobacteria > Vibrionales > Vibrionaceae > Vibrio > Vibrio phycocola. The sequence continues at coordinate 197,284 of NZ_JBSQDJ010000005.1, forward strand.
CTGGGTGGTCTCTGTATTGTGCATCAAAAGCAGCGTGCGATAACTTTATCAATGCCGCGGCCGTTGAGGAAGAGTCTAAAGAATTTCCTTTTATTGCGGTGAACTACGATCCGAATGTGATGGATACGAATATGCAGGCTACGATTCGTGATTCTGATGTATCACACTTTCCTGATAAAGAGCGATTTATTGATTTCAAGGAGAGTGGAAAGCTTCGCACGCCAGAGTCAGTTGCATCTGACCTGATAAAAAAAATAGCTGCTGGTATGGTGAACCACACTCGTTATTCTGTGGAGTAAAATTTTGAAGACTTGATGGTTTTCTTGTTCATTATGAGAGTAAAAAACTCTGATTATTCGGAAAGGAGAGTAAAATGAATCAGCATGAAAAATTGAATTATGTTGAATTTCCTGCTCGTGATATTGAAGCGACGAAACGGTTCTTTTCGTCCGTATTTAGTTGGGAGTTTGTGGACTACGGTCCAGAATACACAGCATTTTCAAATCAAGGATTAGATGGCGGTTTTTTTAAGGCGGAAGTTTGCAATCAAACGTATGTTGGTGGTGCGCTGCTTGTTTTTTACAGCTCAAATATCGAGATGACATTGAGTAAGATTATCGAACATGGAGGGAAGATAACTCGCCCTATTTTTGAGTTTCCGGGAGGTTGTCGTTTCCATTTTAATGAGCCAAGTGGCAATGAATTTGCTGTATGGTCGGAATCTCAAGAACGGGCAGACTAATACCGCTATTAAACGTAATGGCTAATAGAACGAACGTTTTTTAAACGAGGATCGGCTTTTGAGCGACGTTCATAAAGAACACGAGACGATTTTTTAGTTCTTCGTTCTGTGCGAAAACGACGTTCAGCATGATACACACCTTCAACGAGAACAGTATCAGTGATATAAGGCAATGCGATCTTTCTATTCATTCCAGCTATCTCAGGCAATAATCTTAGACTTAAGAATAGAAATTATAATTGAGAGCTATGGAATGCTCTATGTTGAAAAACGTTAATTAACCCTAGTCTAAAAAGTGAGACGGTGCTTTCTGAGCTGAGTAAAAATTGAAATAGCAAGGAAGACGAATGCTCGCCGTTTGTTGTTTTTGTTAGATTGAAAATAGTGGAAATAATGTTGATATCACGGCATTAATTCGTTAATTCATGTATATTCTATCGTTATAAAAGTAGGCATTGAGTAGTATTGCTATGTTCTATGTCTAGTTTGGTACTGTTCATTCTGTTTCGTTACTACGTAAAAGGTTATCAATCGTTATGTTTTCACAATTAAAGCCCCGTCCCGCTGACCCAATTTTAGGACTTTCCGTTAAATTTGCCACCGACACTAATCCGAAAAAAATCGATTTAGGTGCCGGAATCTATAAAGATGAAGCGGGTAATACACCTGTTTTAACTTGTGTTAAAGAGGCGGAACAGTTCCGCGTTGATAACGAAAGTACCAAAAAATATATCAACTCGATGGGCTCTGGATTGTTTAATGAGAAAATCACCGAGTTAATGTTAGGTGAACATCGCGTTATTAATGAAAATCGTATTCGTACTCTTTCTACTCCAGGTGGAACTGGTGCACTTCGCACTGCGGGTGAGTTCATCAATAGCTGTCAACCGGGCGCGACGATTTGGGTAAGTAACCCGACTTGGGCAAATCATACTGGTGTATTTACCGCAGCTGGCCTTAAGGTAAAAACCTACCCATATTATGATTATGAAAATAAATGTCTTGATTTTGAAGGCATGATTGAAGCGTTGAAGCAGATTCCTAAAGAAGATGCGGTATTATTTCACGCATGCTGCCACAACCCAAGTGGCATGGATTTAAACAATGAACAGTGGTTACAAGTTGCTGCTCTTACAAAAGATATTGGCTTTACTCCAGTATTGGATATGGCTTATCAAGGTTTCGGTACAGGGTTAGAAGAAGATGCTTATGGCTTACGCCTGATGGCGGATGTTGTTGATCGCATGATTATCTGTGGTTCATGTTCTAAAAACTTTGGTTTGTATCGTGAGCGTATTGGTGCTTGTTCTGTAATTAGTGCATCTGCAATTGAGAGCGAAATTGTTGGTTCAATTTTACCTGCAATTGTACGAGTGAATTATTCTATGCCTCCTGCACATGGTGCAGCAATTGTTGAAACGGTATTGAATTCAAGCGAATTGACACAGCAATGGCATTTCGAATTAGCTGAAATGCGCAATCGTATTAACGGAATGCGTGAGCTGTTAGTCGATAAACTGGTTGAGAACGGTGTGACTCAAGACTTCAGCTTTATCACTCGTCAGAATGGGATGTTCTCTTTCCTTGGTATCGATAAAGATCAAGTTCAGAGACTGCAAACAGAATCGAGCATTTATATTGTAGGTTCGAGTCGTATCTCGATTGCAGGTATTTCTCCAAGTAATGTTGATTATCTTGCACAATCTATTGCGAAAGTACTTTAACAGTATTTTGCTTTAACTCCATATAGTGAAAGCCCCACCATCATTGATGGTGGGGCTTTTTTATGGGCTACTTACACTTAAGTTTGAACTTGACGCTAGAGGGTGAATTACACGATTTTACTGGCGGTAACGATAATGCCGTCAGTATCAGCATATAAGTACTCTCCTTGATTAAAATCGACGCCACCAAATGAAAGCGTGATACCTCTTTCGCAATCAGTTACGGGAATGGACTTTCGAGAACAAGTGCCGAGAGCATAAAGGGCGACAGGGATATCTTTGATTTGAAAGGTGTCACGAACGTAACCATTAATCACGATCCCCGCGTAGTTATTGTTGTGCGCGAATTTCATGAGATTCTCACCCACTACGGCGTAGTACTCTTTGTCGACATCAACTACTACGACCTTTCCGGTGCCATCTTCATCCCGCAATAAAGAAATAAGACCAGAATTATTTTTATCCAATTTGATGGTGACAATTTCGCCTTGGCATTTGTCGATTCCGCCATAATTTTTATAGTTGCCTTCAACAACAAAAGTACTTTCACTGTTCTCATCACAGATGTCCGCGGTAAAAAATGTCATCACTGTTTCCTTTTCTAAGTTAGGTTCGCCGAGAATGATTTATTTATGATATATGCCCTAAGCAAGCGAGTATCGACTGTTGCTCGGTCAAGAATATTGGTAATATTAACACATATAAATTAACCATATAAACGTAAAGGGCACGTAGAGCGATGAAGGTAGTAACAGGCGTCGTGGGTAACGACATTCACGTAGTAGCCAATCGATTGATTGATCTTTCGTTACGAGCTCGAGGTTATGAAGTGTTTAACCTTGGTGTAAATACGTATTTGGAAGAGTTTTTTGATGCCGCAGTAGAAACGGGCGCCGAAGTATTGTTGATTTCTTCCCTCAATGGTGAAGCGGAAGGTTGGGGTCGCGAAGTCAAAGCGATCAAATCGAAATACAAAAATATAGACGATCTGATCATGATGATCGGAGGCAACCTTGTGGTGGGTACGGGCAATGCTGAAGATATTGTCCCGCGCTATAAAAATTATGGATTTGATATCGTGTGTCATCAAATCGACTTAAACACAGGGATTGATATGTTAGAAGATTTGATTGAAGAGAGAAATAAATAATGAGTCTTTTGCAGGAAGAACGAGAAATCATTCTTAGTAACGAATTTGTAGATTCTTTTGATTTTGCAGAAGTGAAGGAATTCATTACTGGTGCCAGTAAAGATCTGTTTATCTCGCACCATTTTAAAACCAAAGCGAAAAACAAAATGCTGGTTCAGCCGCGTGGTGGCTTTCCGACGTATAAAAAGCAATTTGAATTGAGCGAATTCTTTGTGAATTCAAATGTGGATGTGTTGCCACTGACTGTCGATTCAAATACTCGTTTGAATGATTACGCAACCGCAAGCAAGATGCTGCGCCTTAGTGAAGAAAACGACGTTGATATGCTTAACGGGTATCCATTGATCAATCATGGCTATCGTACCACCCGAAAAATGGTGACACATTTCAACAAGCCAGTGAGTTTACGTCACGGTACACCAGATGCACGTTTGTTGATTGAAACAGCGTTAGCGTCAGGTATCTTTGATATTGAAGGCGGTCCGATCACCTATCTATTGCCTTATTCTAAAAACTTCCCACTGGATAAAGCGTTCCTTTATTGGAAATATGTTGAGCGTATTTGTGCGAACTATTCAGAGCTTAATGAGCCGATTAACCGTGAATCATTTGGCCCACTAACGGCTACCTTGGTTCCACCGTCGATTACCATTGTTATTCAGTTGCTGGAAATGATGCTGTCACTACAAGAAGGTGTTAAGTCGTTCTCGGTATCGTTTGCTCAGCAAGGGTCTATGATGCAAGACATCGTGACTGCCGAAGTGCTGAAAAAACTTGCTCGATACTACGCAGAACAGATTAACTGTGGTGATGCAGCGATTCACTTAGTTTATCACCAGTGGATGGGGGCATTCCCAACCAATAAAAATTTCGCAGAGCAGTTAATTAATACCTCTACGGTTATTGCTGCAATGGTTGGCGCAGATAAAATTATTACTAAGACGCGTGAAGAAGCGTCAGGCATCCCAACTAAGGAAGCGAACGCTAAAACGGTAGCAAACACTCAATACACATTGGGGATGCTTCACGGTTTACCTTCTTATGTAGATCCAGAAGAAGAAGAGATTCTAACGCTAGAAGTTAAAGCCATTATGGAAGCGGTATTTAATGATCCAGCGGATACATTATGGCGAAAGGTGTTTAACTCCATTAAGAACGGAACGGTTGATGTGCCATTCTCACCACATATTATTAATCACAATAATATGATTACTATCCGTGATGCGCAGAAGAACATTCGTATTATTGATCGTGGCAATGTGCCGATCCCAGACCGTTGTTATGCGTATGAAAAAGCCCAATGTGATTTAACCAAAGATACCACCAGTATCGTCAATGACATCGTTCACGATATAGGAATTATGCAATGAGTAATAAACCCGAGAACCGCGAAAAACTGTTTATCGATGTAGGAAGCACGTATTTCAAGGTGAGTTCACCGGAAAAGATCGAACAGCATTTTCGAAACTTTAATAAGTCGATTTTAGATGACTTAATGTATAAGTGTGGCGCAACAATCGATCGTTTTGCCAAAGAGGATGTGCATATTTGTTCGTCTGCTAACGGTGGGTTAAGTACCTTAATCATTGGTGTCACAAATTCGTTTTCTTTAAAATATGCCACTAATATCGCATTTAACTCTGGTATCAATATCATCGATACCGTGTTGCTGCAGAATATTGAAGAGTATTCCATTCCGAGTGACTTGATTGATGTTGTGATCATTGTTGGTGGCATTGACTCACACAGTAATATTTTTGATGAAAGCTTGTACAACTACGTTGAGCAGTTGAACTATTCGAATATTGTGTACGTTGGTACTGAGAAGGACGTGCCGTCTATTCAAGCAAACATTAAAAATATCGAAATACTTCCTAATGTTATCGATGAGCGTCTACATATTGTAGAAGAGCACTTGAAGACTTACCTGACCAACCTTTATCAGCAAGATATTGAAGGTAAAGAGGACATCAAGGATTTATACGAGAAAACCGCTAACCAAATTTTCTCGACCCCTTATATCGTTAATCAGGCATTGCCATTAATCGACAGTAAGTTTAGCGTCGCAAACCCATTTATTCTGCTTGATATTGGTGGAGCAACGACGGATGTGCATTACTCCAAAGACTTGGTTGATGAAAATATCGTAACGGAAAATGAGTTCGATCGTTTGGTATTTAAGAAGCTGGGTGTGTATAAATCTCGCCAATCTCTGATCTTTGCGGCAAAAAATAACGAGTTTGTTTACGAGTTATTGATGCATCTGAAAGTGACGGAAAACGTTTTTAACGAGAATGACGAACGAACCAACAAGATTCTGATGCAGTTAGCGATCTTTTTGGTGCTATGCAAGATGTCTTATTATCGTAAAGCCTACATTAATCTCAAACTGCAATCGATAAATTCGATAGTGTTTACAGGCGGGATTACGAAAGTGCTGTCGGTTGCTGAAGTGGAAGACATTATTGTGTTTTTCTATAAGAAGATTTTGAATTCCGATCATAAGCCAACTGCAATTCTTGATAGTAATTACGATATTTGGACTCTTGGAGCGAAGGAGAAAAACATATGTCGATAAATACGGTACGAGCACTGCTTGAAGATGCGGCAAAGAGTCATGGTGACAAAAACGCCTTAGTTCTTAATGAAAAAAGCATGACATATAGTGAGTTACTCACTCGAGTTAATCAAGTCGCTTTCTATTTGAGTGAATTGAATCTCCCTAGTGGGGCAAGAATCGGTATTTACTCAGATAAGTGCTTGGAACAAGTTGTGGCAACGCTCGCTATCTTATCGACCGATTGCATTCTAGTCCCGCTCACTAAAATGCTCGTACCTGAGCAAGTTGAGTACATCATTAAAGATTGCGATATTCAGTGTGTGATTACCGATAAGCTTAAGTTAGAAAATCTGGTTGAGATTAATTTCGAAGGTCATGTCATTGCTTATGAACCCGTCGAGCAAGACATACCTTGTTTCGAAGAGATTTATAAGTATTACAACAAGCCTTATCAGTGTCAGGTAAACAGTTACGATAATGCAGTCATCACCTATTCATTTGGTTTAACAGGCAAACCGAAAGGTATCGTGATTTCTCACCGCAATTTGACTGATTCAGCAGCTGTTGTGTCGCAATATTTGGGTCTACAGGAAGATGACGTTATTTCAGGATTGCTGATCTTCAACCTCGACTATGGCTTGAATCAGATATTTTGTGCATTGTTCAAGAAAGCGACGCTAGCCTTGCATCGCTTTATTTTACCTACGGACTTCTTCAATCATCTTATCGATGACAAAGTGACGGTTTTGGCGTTGATGCCAGTGCACATTTCAGAGATATTTGATGAAGATTTAAATCGCACTCCGAGTGCTGATTTGTTCGATAACTTGCGCATAATTACGTCTTCCGGCGGCAATGTTTCAGCGAAGATGATTAATTACTGCAAACGTACATTCACGCAAGCGAACTTCTTTTCGATGCATGGTTTGACCGAAGCATTTCGTTCTACCTATCTCGATCCTTCTCAAATTCAAATTCGCCCTGACTCTATCGGTAAAGCGATTCCTGATGTTGAGTTATATGTGGTGAATGAAGAGGGTAAAGAGTGCCAACCAAGAGAAGTAGGGGAACTGATTCATCGTGGTGGCTATATTTATCGTGGTTATTGGAATGCGCCAGAACAAAGTGCAGAGCGTTTCAAATCGGTTCAAATATTAAAAGATGTTATTAATATTGAAGGCCAACTGACCGACGAATTGGTTGTGGCAACCGGTGACTATGTCTACAAAGATGAAGAAGGTTACCTGTACTTTGTCTGCCGTCATGATGACATGATCAAGACCCGGGGTTTCCGTGTCTCTCCTGTAGAGGTTGAATCTGTTGTGGCGAAAAACTTACCTCAGATTACCCAATGTGCGGTATTTGGTGTCAGCAATGAGCAGATAGAAGAAGAGATCGTGTTAGTTTATTCGGCGGCGAGTGAAATCAGTGATAAAGAAATTTTATTTGAGCTTAAGAAACACCTCGCATCGTATATGATTCCTGCCCGTGTTATCTATAAGCGCTCGCTGCCATTAATGCAGAGTGACAAGCTTAGCGTTAATAAAGATGCTTTAAAGAAAGAACTATCAGCAGGTTAGTATTACGCCATTGATGAGTGCTCTTTAAAGAGACCAAATATTTCACTAGAAAAGTGAGTATTTGGTCTTTTTTGTTGATTGCCTACCTTTGGCATTTTCATTCGATCATATTAGGAGTGTGACATGGCAGATCCCCACATTAAATCGCCAATGGACTGGCTTGACTACACAACGATCATTATATATCGATTGGGTTTCACCCTAGCAGGACCTATGGTCATTGCATTAGGTTGGCAGCTTCCTATTCCCGCTGAGTCATTGCTGTTTCTATGTGGTGCAATGTGTGCTTCTTCGTTACACATTTATATGAAAAATTTTCGCCTATTGTTGCAGTTCGCGACTTGGGTCGGGCTTGTTTGTTTTATTCTTGGCGCACCAATGTTTGGACTTGGTGGGATTTTTATTACCTTAGGTGGCTTGTGCTACAAAGAGTATTTTTGTTTTCAAATCCCAGGGCTACGTTTACAACCGATTCTAGTCGCCTTACTTTGGTTTGGGCTTGCGTGTGATTGGGAATTGGTTGCCAAGGTTAGTGCATCGCTGTCGGGATTGTTATTTTTGATTGTCACCATCGCAAAATGGCGCATGCCGTTGCACTTTGATATGGGTGATAAGACTCGTTACGAGATATAACGACTTATCGAATACTTTAAGAGGTTTGAAGATGTCAGGTATTACCGATTTAGATCAACTGCTGCAAACAATGAGTCCGAAGCTATTGGATCAGGAATTTGTGTTTTGTACGGTAGATAAAAAATTAAGCGAATGTGTAGGGTTGAACCCTATCGCGACTTTTATTGAATCAGAAGGATTAACGTTAGTTCTTGAAAAGTCAGAAGCTGAAAAGGCGAAATTATCTTTTGAAGGCGCATTTCGCCAACTTACATTAACGGTTCATTCGAGTTTAGAAGCGGTAGGGCTTACCGCCGCTGTTGCAACCAAGCTTGCGTCGAACGAGATAAGTGCAAATGTGATAGCGGCGTATTATCACGACCACATCTTTGTGCCGGTGGCTGATGCGACATTGGCTCTGGCGGCATTGAAAGAATTTAACGAATAAATCAGAAGTTGTAATATTAATATAATTCAATTGTTTAACTAGGAGTTAGTATGAAAATCAGAGCGGATGTTGGTACGCTAGATATTTTAGGACATTTAATTATTTGGTTTATATTAACGGTGATAACCGCCGGAATCGCGCTGTTCTTTTATCCGTATTCATTCTCGAAGTTTATTTTAAACCGTTCAGAGTTTGTTGATGATCAGGGCAGAGCAACAAAGATGACCTGTAACATTAATATGTTTGGTAATATTGGTCATATTATTTTGTGGATGATCATTTCCATTCTCACCCTAGGTTTAGGGTATGCCTTTTATTTTTATAAGGTATGGAATTATGCGTTAAATAATACTGAATCGAATTAAATCAAGTTACGACCTTTAGCTTGTCTTCCTATCTTTACCCTTAGAGAAAACTAAATGACTCACGCGCAACCCGGCACAAAGAAAGTGTTTACATTGGCTTGGCCAATTGCCATGAATGCAATTTTACTTCAATTGATATTGGTGATTGATACGGTCATGGTGACACCGTTGGGTGAAGAAGCCTTATCGGCGATGGGGCTTGCCGCGAGTATTGGCGGTATCATATTAGGGCTTCTATTTGCGTTTTCGAATGGCAGCCAACTGATATTAGCTCAAGCATTTGGCGCACGTAAATCATTGGCTGTTAGTCGTGGATTCCGTTCTGGCCGAATGGTAAACGGTATTATCTCTGCTATGGGTATAGCGTTTATTTTTACACTAGCTGAGCCATTGATTCACTCGATTGCCGATACGGATGCGATGGCTGATATGGCGTATGACTACCTGAGGGTATTCTCGGTGGTCACTATTGGAGTGGCGCTATGTCAAAACATCACGGTGTATTTCAACGCAATCGGAAATAGTCGAATTCCATTTTACGCGAACATTGTTGAGTTACCGGTCAATGTGATTACGAGTCTTGTTCTGATATATGGCTTCTTAGGGTTCCCAGAAATGGGATTGACCGGTGCCGCACTAGGCACCGTGGTGGCAGTATCGTGTCGGACGCTGTTTCTTACTCTGTTCTATCTTAGAAATCAGCCTCAGGATGGCGGTAGTAATGAGGTCAATTCTGAACAATTAACCTTTGCTGACATCAAATACCATTTGAAATATACAACTCCGATCGCGGGAACGTTCATAAGTGGCGTTTTGGCCAGTAGTCTTTGTATGCTGATCTATGCAAAGCTTGGTGTGAACCAATTTGCCGCGTTAACACTTATTGCACCTTGGATAAAGGTGGCGGGGCACTTATCAACAGCGTGGGCACAAGCAACCAGTATTATTGTTGGCCAATTGCTGGGTAATAAATCTTGGGATATTCTCGACCGATTTATTAGTAAAGCGTGGACGGTATCGTTCTATATTAGCATCGTGATGTCCATTGCCTATTTGAGTATGTTTTATCTCTTTGAATTAATGTACCCAGAACTGCAGTCAGAGACATTGGAGACATTGTGGTTGTTTATGCCTATTCTTGTCGCTTTGCCTTATATCCGAGCATCAAATACGTTTTGTGGTAATGTGTTACGTGCAGGTGGCGATGCCAAGCATGTATTCAAAATACATGCGCTTACGCAATGGTTTATCATTGTCCCATTGTCAGCATTATTTGTTCTGTATTGGGATTTGAGTGCAGTTTGGGTATTTGGATTGATGTTACTGGAAGAGTTAATTAAAGGTGTACCGTTTCATATACGCATGCACGGAGGAAAGTGGAAGCGCAGTTTGGTGTGATGGGTTGGATTTAAATAATCCGCCGAAAGTTGTATCGGCGGATGGCGATGATATCGACTCTCTATTGTTTTTTACCCATAAGATCTTGAATCAACTCTTCATTTAAAATGCCTTCATTATTGACATTAAAACTGACAAACCCCTTGGGATCGATAGTCGTTGTGAGTAGGTATTTAATATCATCATTCATATGCTGGCTTAAGTAAGCAAACAGCTTATAGGTTTCGACTAAGTTCACGTTTGCCTCGATGGTAACGGGCGTTTCACTATACGCCATTAGTTGTGGTATCTGATTAGATACACCCGTGAAAATTTTCTGATTGGCAATGTTAAGCTGCATGTTCACCCCGTTAATCTCAAAATCTTGGGCATTGGGGTTTAATACCGATAATTCTATCGCAAAACGAGGAGAGAGCCCGGTCATACTTATAGGCTCTATGTTGATTAGATCGACCTCCAAATCTTGTAGTTTCAATACGTTGGTACATCCGCTGAGTAAGACAATTGTGGCAATTACCAGTGACTTCCATACAAACATTTGTTCACCTTAGACAGTAAATATTACGATTGAATTCAAGGTTTATAATAAACATATTCATCGATTAACGCACTCTTTGGTTGTCTGGATAAAGAAAAGCTAATTTTTTCAGCAAATTTTTGTTACTGTTTGAATGTAATAACTAAAGGATGAGAATATGTTACCGTCGAAGAAAATTTATTATATCTATGATCCAATGTGCTCATGGTGTTGGGGCTATAAACCCGTATGGAATGAGATTGAACGCAAGCTCGGAAATGACGTGCAAGTGATTTACGTTCTCGGTGGGTTGGCTCCAGATACCGATGAGCCAATGCCTGAAGAAATGCAGCGGCAAATAGCGTCTTATTGGAAGAAGATCGAGAATTTTCTAGGGACAGAGTTTAACTACGAATTTTGGGAAAAGAACACACCTCGTCGTTCGACGTATCCTTCTTGTCGCGCAACGTTAGCTGCTCGTATGCAGGGTGCTGAAAAGCAAATGCTAGAAGCCATTCAACATGCTTACTATCTACATGCGCAGAATCCAAGTGATAACGATATTCTCATTGGCTTGGCTGAAAATATCGGCTTGGATATAACAAAATTCAAAGAAGACTTTACTTCGCCACAAGTGCATCAAGCATTATTGGAAGAGATTAATTTTTCTCGTATGTTGGGTGGTAATGGATTCCCATCTGTTTGCATGGAGTCTTCAGAGAAGATTTATAATATACCTGTCGATTATCAAAATCCGCAAGCAACCGTCGATGCGATCCGAAGCATTGCATAACTTTCTTCCAATGTAACTCCTAGCTATGTCAATCCGATAATTGAACTAGTTCAAAGCGATTTGATTGACATAGTTACTGCCGCCTAATTATAGTGAACCCATCACGTTAAGCACCTTAGTGAATAAGTAGAATTCGTGAAATATTACATGTAAATTTCCGTATTCAGTTCATCTAACGACACAGTCTGGGTTTTATTATGTCGAGTCAGTCTTTTGGAAAAGTCGTACTTTTAATTGGGAAAGTGGCTTGTGGCAAAACCACATTTGCTCGAAAAATGGAGCGCGAAGAGGGCGCAGTTTTTCTTTCTATTGATGAAATGCACCTTGATCTATTCGGTCCTCAACCCACCCGTGACCAGATCGACAGTACGTATTCAGGTTGCCGAGATTACCAACAACGTTTAGCGACAACCTTGGTCAAAAACGGGGTAGATGTGTATTTAGATTGGGGCTTTTGGGAGTGTTCAACTCGCCAAGACATTTCTGATTTTTATAAAGAGTTAGGTATTGAGGTACGCCAATATTATTTTGATATCCCTTTAGATATTCGTCTCGAGAGAAATCAAAAGAGAAATCAGGGCAGTGACCAACACTCGTTTAAAATTGAAGAGAAAGATGTGGCCTTTTTCGATGAATTTTTTGAAGAGCCCGATGCAAGCGAGTGCGATCGAATTTTCAAACTTTAACTCAGAGCTTCCCTATTTAAATCTTCAATTTATCAGGACGTTAAGCGGCAATGTATACAGATAAAAAACTGTGCAAAGTACGGACTATTACTACCTTTATTTCATTGAACAAACGCAAAGAACAATGGGATGCTCAAATAAATGAAGCCTCTTTATTTTGTTTAAACTTGGCTGAACAATTTCACCATGCTGGATATGAGGTTCAGTCTATCAGGATTGTGACCAATCCATTCGGAGAGTACCTCGATACCACATCGCTCGAAACGGCACAAAGTGATTTGACGTATCTAAGCGACATACTTAATGCCTCTAATGAATCCAAACTTAGAATTCGTTTTGCAATTGGAGAGGCGAGAACAGAGCATGAACTTGAATTATTGCCAGAATTAGTTCGCGAATTCGGGGATTTATGTAATGTTTGCGTCAATGTTGGTCTAGATGAATTTGGTGTGCTAGACAACCGCCTGATTCAACACTCTGTTAGTGCAATGCAACGAATCAGTGAAATAACTCCAAGAGGAGAAGGTAATTTTAATTTCACGGTTAACTTTAATTGTCAGCCTCTGATTCCTTATTTTCCCGCGAGTTATCATCACTCAGGGCTCGGTAATAAATTTGTTATTGGGCTAGAAACACCAGATCTGTTGGTCAACGTGCTTCAAACGTACAATCTTGCTCATCAAGTACAAGATCATAACAGTCAGTTCAAAGGCTATTTTGATGTGATGAGTGAAGCTTTGCAATTTCACATCGGCGAAGTTCATCAATTGATTCAAAGCGCCTCGTTTGAAAAACCGTATTCATTTGCGGGTTTTGACAGCTCAGCAGCACCATCGAAGTACTGCTCAAGTATGGCCGATATCTACACTCAGTTAGGTGTCGAATATTTTGGCGCGTCTGGGACAGTAGAAGCTTCTTCATTGTTAACCAAGGTATTTAAGTCGATTCAAGGGGTTGATTTGGTGGGATTCTCTGGGCTGATGCTGGCCTTGACGGAAGACACAGGGCTTGCGAAAGGGAGTAATAATGCCGATTTCGATATTCGCTCATTGCTGACTTATAGCGCAGTGTGCGGCATCGGACTCGATACAGTGCCGATACCAGGAAATACGCCGCATAACAAAATTGCCGCATTAATGAGAGATACCGGGACGATGGCTTATCGCTTAAACAAGCCGCTTACGGTTCGTTTATTTCCAGTTCCAGGATTGGAAGCGGGGGATATCACCGAATTTGAAAGTGATGATCTGTGCAATTGTACGGTGCTTGCCGTGCCCTGATCGTAAAGCTTAGAAAAATCAGACAAACGAATCAACGTAGATTGGAATTGAGATGAACATTGAACTAAAAATCGCAACAAAGGCGCATATCGACGATGTATTGGAGCTTCACTATCGCTATCAAGTGGATTCGATCAGTGAAGAAGATAAATCGGATGGGTTTATTACCACGGCATTTACGAAAGAGCATCTAACCAATTTGATAGAGAATGAAAGAGGTCTATTTATCGCTGTTGTAGACAATAAAGTCGTCGCGTATGCCATGGCAGCATCGTGGAGTTTTTGGTCTCAATGGCCGATGTTTCAATACATGATCGCGAACTTAGACGATTCTACTTATTCGGAACACGTCATCACTAAAGATAACTCGTATCAATACGGGCCAGTGTGTGTTGATAAAAGTGTAAGAGGCTCTGGCGTATTCGAGAAGGTTTTCCACTTCTCTTTGGCAGAGATGTCGAAGCGTTATCCGATCATGGTAACCTTCATCAATAAGATCAACCCAAGGTCATACGAGGCTCACACCAAGAAAACGCCGCTGAATGTGATTAAGCACTTTGAGTTTAATAATAATCACTATTACAAATTGGCATGTGAAACGAGTCAGTAAAAAAACGGCAATTCGCATTGGTTATCAATACGAATTGCCGTTAATTGCCAAAGAAAAGCTCTATCTTAAACCACTTCCAAGTTAAAAAACCTTTGGAATCACCTTGAATGGATAATCTGCAGGCGTGTAGGTTTGGTTCACTTCTCGCTTAGGTAGTTTGACTTTATCAGTATCAATTTTCTTATAGTCAATATGATCGAGTAGGTGACTAATAATATTCAACCGCGCACGCTTTTTGTCATTGGAGTCGACAACGTACCAAGGCGCCCAAGGTACATCAGAGCGAGCAAACATTTCGTCCCGCGCCTTGGTGTAATCATCCCAGCGGTCGAAAGATTTCATGTCCATTGGTGATAACTTCCAAATCTTTCTCGGATCATCTATGCGGTCATTTAAGCGGCGGGCTTGCTCTTCGGGGTCAACCTCAAGCCAATATTTTATTAATATAATGCCGGCATCGACCATCATTTTTTCGATGGTGGGAACAACGTCTAAGAAGCGGTCAGTTTCTTCTTCGGTACAAAAATTCATTACACGTTCAACGCCAGCTCGGTTATACCAACTGCGGTCGAAAATCACGATTTCACCGGCCGATGGGAAATGTTGAATATAGCGTTGCATATATAACTGGGATTTTTCTTTGTCAGTGGGAGCAGGTAGGGCAACGACACGAAAGACACGTGGACTGACACGCTCTGTAATTGCTTTTATTGATCCCCCTTTCCCAGCACCATCTCGGCCTTCAAAGACGACACAAACTTTTAGCCCTTTCTCAACAACCCACTGTTGCAACTTAACCAGCTCACCATGAAGTATTCGAAGCTCCGGCTCATATTCTTTGTTCTTCATTCTTCTTGAGACAGTGTCCGTTGCGCTATTTTTGTTTTTTCCCATTGAATTCTCCAAGTGAGCGAATAGAAATTGGCCGAATGAATAAACTGATAACTTATATTAGCGGCAATCTGCTATAGGGGGAATGACCGATAAGGGTTTCTTTTGGTTGAATTGGTTCGTCACTTTGTATTTGTGTCATATATGAAACGTGATAAATGAGACCGCGTGAAGTTATGGTAATGGAAGTGCCAACTATGTCATTCTAACAGCTCAAAATTTTGATGTGGCTGGGCGTTAGAACGCTGATTCGCACTAACCTTTGCCTTGAGTGGCGCAAGAGGAAAAAATGAAAAGAAAACTATTAATCGTCATCATCTGTATCTTAAGTGCCATTACCTATTATCAAGAGAATTTTGGCTCTGGTAAAAGTCAAAATAAGTCGGCGAACAGTGCTCAGGTTAAAATAGATGCATCGAGTTCAGATCAGCTTATTGAGAGCGCGTTCAAGAGTCAAAAAAGTGATGTTCAAGTTAGTGGTGTCGGTACTGTTGTTAAACTATTAGCCGACGATTTAAAAGGCAGCCGCCACCAAAAGTTCATTTTAAAGCTGGCATCTGGAAGGCAGCTTTTGTTTGCTCATAATATCGATCTAGCACCAAGAATTGATGCACTTAAACAGGGCGATCAGCTGGAGTTCGCAGGTGAATATGAGTGGAATGATAAAGGTGGCGTTGTTCACTGGACCCATCATGACCCAAGGGGTAAACATGAAGGTGGTTGGCTCCGACATAATGGGAAAACCTACGAGTAATTTAGATAGATCAATGCAATAGATTGATTGTGTAACCTCTAACACACTTAGGTTGGTGAGCTTGGTATTGTTATCACCTAAATGACTGAATTTTTTCGCCGAAGGCGATATTAGGTTTTCGATGAATAATGTGACGAATAGAAATTTGTTTCTAGTAAAAGAGCATGTTGGCATATTTAAAGCGGCAAATAACTTTGATATTTATGATCCTGAAACGGGTGAAATACTTATGGAATGTCGTGAACCGACATTAGGGTTCATAACGAAGCTGGCGCGGTTTACCGACTATAAGCGAATGACGCCATTTGATGTACAAATCAGAACACCCGACAATGAAAGAGTGGTACGTGTACAGCGTGGGATGTCGATTTTTCTTTCAAAAGTTGAAGTTAGAGATCACGACAATAACTTGATTGGTGGATTTGCTCAAAAGTTCTACTCGATTGGCGGTAAATTTGATGTCTATGATAAGAATGAACAGGTTATCTGTACGCTGGCCGGAAGTTGGACTGGTTGGAACTTCTCTTTCGAGCATGAAGGGAAAAAATACGCTCATGTTTCAAAAAAATGGTCAGGGGTGGGAAAAGAGATGTTTACCAGCGCTGATAACTATATGCTCGAAATTTCAGAGGATGTTCCAGAAAATGATGATATTAGAAAGCTAATTTTGGCTGCGGTTATGTGCATCGACATGGTATTAAAAGAATAGATAAATGCGCTTCTATGACAGTTAGAATGTAAATTAGTGATCGTTAATGAATCAATAATGCGACCTTGAGTCAATGGATAAGTCAGTTTATTTGATAAGAAGTCGCATTAAGGTACTATTCCTTTGCGTTGATTTCTACAAAAGGTGTGCTCGCCTTTCATTTATCGTAATGATAGATAAAGGAAAATCAGCGAAAATTACAACAATAAGGGTGTAAAGCCGATCAAAGGAGAAAAAATGAAAAAGTTAATCCTCTCTGCGTTGCTTCTGTTACCGATTGCGATGCCTGCATCGGCTTCAGTCGAAGGCATGGTGAATGTTGAAAGTACATTTGATGTTGTCGAGACGACTGATCGATTGGAAGGAATCTTAAAAGAGAAAGGTATGACGGTATTTAACCGCATTAAGCACTCTCAAAGTGCAAGTGATGTCGGCATTGAATTACGTGATACTGAGTTATTGATATTCGGTAACCCTAAAGCTGGCAGTCCTTTGATGAAGTGTCAGCAGAGTGTTGCTATCGATCTTCCACAGAAAGCGCTTATTTGGAAAGATGAAAGTGAGAAGGTTTGGATATCGTATAATGATCCACGTTTCCTAGAACAAAAGCACGGCATCAAAGGCTGTGAAAAAGTGTTGGCTAACATTGAAAAAGCATTAGGTAACTTTGCTAAGGCTGCATCTACAAATTAATGTATCTCACTTTATTAGAAAAAATAGTATTTGGGTTCTAAGTTTAGAGAGTGAAAAGGGAAACATGTGCTTCCCTTTTATTAACTGGTTATTTCTTAGCGCTAAATTGAACCTGGTATTGGCCAAGTCCTGCATAATCAATGGTCGTTAGTTGGTCAAACTCAACTTCGGCAATACCACAATATGAGCCAGTAATCAGGGCTTCTCCAGCCTTGAAGTCAACACCGCGACGAGTCATGAAATTGATCAACCAATAAATTGGCAGCTGAGGAAGCGGGTTAGGGTGTTTCCCAGCAAATGTTTGAACCTGTTCACCTTGGGTAATAGTGATGTCGATGTTTGCCGCAGCAAATGCTTTCTCACGGTTAATCTCAGGACCAATGAATACCCCTTGGTTTACTAGACCATCAGCAAGTCGTTCATAAAACTCAGCATCACTATCGTCGGCAAAGCGAGATTGAATTAACTCCAGCGCCATGTGGCAAGAGCCGATAGCTTCGTTGATTTCTTCGTCAGTATAGCCATTAGGATTAGCGGGTAATGCTTTTGACAGTATAAAAGCAATTTCAGGTTCAACTCGAACGACGCCATTGTCTGCGAATAAATTACACGTGTCGCCTTTTTCAATGAGTGAGGAGAAGATCGGTGCGACAATAAACTTATCTTCTGCAAGTGGTAATAAGCATTTCCAACCGCCAATAGAATCGTCAATTGTCTCTGCCATTACAGCTTGAATAGCGAGTGCTTCATCAGTGTTGCTTGGGCGTAGTTCTTCAGTTAATCGTGGTGCTTTTGTTCCAGCTACTCGTCGACTAAGGAGTTCAGCAGCTGCTGCTTGATAATTGATTGTCATATTATATTACCTTAAGTGTATATAACTCAATAATACAATATTTCAACGAATCTTAATAGATGATGAATAGAGAGTTGTGGGTTGTGTATTCCAATCATAGATTTCTCTATATGTGAGGCGTTGATTTAATACAAGTTTGTGGTTTATGAATGCCATAACCTTGACCATAGTCGATCCCTATATCGCGAAGAATTGAGAGTATTTCATCATTCTCGACAAATTCGGCGATCGTTTCCATCCCCATCTCATGAGCAATTTCATTGATAGAGTTAACGATAGTTTGATCGATCGGCTCATCGATAATGGACTTAATAAGACTGCCGTCAATTTTTAGATAATCGACCGGAAGAGTTTTTAAATATCCATATGATGATGAACCGCTACCGAAATCATCTAGGGCAAATTTACACCCTGTTTTTTTAAGCTCTTCGATAAACGTAATTGCTCGGTTAATATGAGAAACAACCGCAGTTTCCGTGACTTCAAAGCACACTTTCCCCATATCTACGTCAGAATTAGCAACCATTTCAAGCACATCACTAAGGAAGCTTGCGTTACTTAAACTAACGCCAGAAAGGTTAATGGAAACAATTGGGTTCTCGTCAGCGAAAAGTTCAGTATATTGGCTGAGAATCGTTTGAACGACCCACTTATCGATTAATGTAATAAGGCCGTGTTTCTCAGCAACAGGGATAAAGAGCCCCGGAGGCACCGGATTTCCATCTTTATCATTGTAGCGAAGAAGTATTTCGTAGTGTGGTGCATTATTCGTAGGTGAAAGTGGGAGAATACGCTGTTTGGCTAGGAAAAATTGTTCATTTTCAAGTGCTCCAGTGATATCAGCGATATATCCCATTTGCACCTGCTCGGTCTGCATGCCTCTATCGCGCGAATTGGAAAAGTAAGTGCAATTCTTACCCATGTCCTTTGCTTTGTAGCAGGCGATGTCTGCAAGGCTCATAAGGACTTCTTGGCAGTCTCCTTCGTCGCATCGAATAACACCAATACTAATTCCAACACCATAGCTGGCATCATTCCAGACCAGACGGTAATCTTTCACCGTCGAGATCATGTCTGTACAGAGGAGTTCGATTTCTTGCAGTGTGCGATCAGGAAGAATCAAACCAAATTCATCACCGCCAAGTCTTGCGAAAACATCAATTTCGGATAAATGTTGTGACATCAATTTGGAGAGCTCCGAAAGCAAGCTATCTCCTACCATGTGTCCGGCAGTATCATTAATTGTTTTAAAATTATCTAAGTCTAAAAATGCGATATAAATGTTTCTATTTGGGAAAGATAAGAAACGTTTTTTTTCATACCGCTTTAGGCGAGCGTTGAAGGTACGTCGGTTGACTAAACCCGTTAGATAATCGTGGCTGGCTTCATATTCGAGCTTTTCTGTTAACGAGACTTTTTCCGTTAATGCGGCTTCTGAGCGCTTACCGTTTCTAATCATCACTAGTAACAGAACTATAATTATGAAAAATGACGCCATGATAACGAGATAAACTAGGATTTCCCTTAGGTTGAATTCATATTTAGGTTTCTCTTTTCCTATGATACTCGAACCTTGAGGTAATTCTTTTAGGGAGAGGTTGCGCCGCTTAAGTTGATCGAAATGCCATACCCATGAATTACGACTTTTAAGAATTGATTGAATGTGCTCAATTTTTGTTCCATTGAGGTAATCGATTAATAACTGGGTTGCTTGCCCGCCGTGATCAATAGGATCGAGAGTAAATACAGCGAAAGCACCGTGGCGTAATGCACTGGGTAGTAGTGCGAAATAAGGCTTTTTATGTGGTTTCATACCTAATTCGATATAGGCTTGTTCCCATGGAAGCAATTCGTCTGTAATAGGATCTCGTAGTTGCCCTGCAACAAGAATTGGCGTTGTGTCTGGGAATTCTCTCAATGCAACGGTGAGTTCTTTTGCCGTCATATCAGTGAGGAAATGCAGAGTTTGAGGAGCATTGGGAGACTGCTTGGCATCAAGCAGTTCTTTTCGATATGCAATTCCAGTTGAAGTACTGTCACTTAAAACAATCAATTCGTCTTGACTTAGGGTAGATTTGATATCAATGATAGCTTGTGCAAGGTTTCTATTTTCAAGAACACCTTTAACATGATTTAATGCAAAAATTCTAGGGTCAGGATAACCCACGCCCATAAAAAATATTGGAATTGACAGAAATTGACTGGATGAATGATCCAAGTATAAGCTCATTGCTGGATCATCGGCAATGACCATTGCAGTGAGTTTTCTATTTTCGTATTTCTTCGTCAGATAGAGATAAAAATCTTCGTTTTCAGCAACGTGTGGAAATCGTTTCGCATCCATGTATTCGTGGTAAACATTGACTGTGGTATGTGCGTTTAACATTTCGTTAAAACCACGTTTTATCCCTTGGTCCCATCCATTTTGTTCATCGTAAGAATGCAGGAAAAGCACATTTGGAATGCTTGAGTTTGCGAATGAAAAAGTAGACCAGAATAAAGCGAATATGATTAGACGAGCTACCATCTGTCTCTCTCAATAATTAATCCATTGTTTCTACTATAGTTCATAAATGAGACTCATGTTGATAGTTCTCCTAATTAATACGATATTGTTGATATTACATAGAATACTAATAAAAGTGCCATACTGAACATTCAGTATGGCACTTGAGTATTATAAGGTTAAAAATGCAGAGTTATGCGGTTTTTGGAGGGTAGCTTTCCAAAATTTCCACGCCTGACTCAGAGGTAATCGTTACTGATTCGATACCAGCAGGGCAGAAGAAACGGTCAAATTTGTTGAGTTGGGTCGTTTCTTCACCAATTTTGATTGTGCATTCACCTTCAACCACGATGCCGATGTAAAAATCGTTTTCAGATTTTTCAACGCTACCTTGTATTGTCGATTTTTTCACACGGAACTTATCGGTTACGGTTTCATCTATCAAGGTTTCTTGGAATGATTGATCCGAATAACGATGGTTCACCGAAGGTTGTTGAAAGAACTTCTCAACGGTCTCTTCTACAGATAATTTTTCAAAATCAAACACATCCATACAAAAATCTAGGCCACGCCTCATAAACCGAGCTTCTTCCGGCATCGTATAACCCGCTTTTGTAAATTCAAAGCGAACGGCCCAATCAGATGGCTCCATTATTTCAACCATCAAAATACCTTCACCAATGGCATGAGGTGAACCACCGGGAATAAACAGACAATCCCCTGGTTTTACGGCTATTTTCTCGAAGCACTCTTCCATTGCGTCGATATTTTGCGTTTCAATCATCTCTTTAAACGCTTCTCGAGATGGCGGATGTTGAAATCCAACATAGACATAGGGGTTAGTGACTTCTTCGCGAATATCAAGAATATAATACCCCTCAGCTTTACCGTGATTACTGTCTAGGTATTCACGCGCAAATTCCGCGGTAGGGTGAGCTTGGAAGTGTAAACGTACCGACGAATCGAGAAACTTAACCAACAACATAGGGTTAAGGTCAAACGCTTTATTATGCTTTTCACCTAGAAAGTAGCTTGGGTCAGATTTGAGGAGTTCGTCAAAACGAATGGATTCATCGCCAACCACAGCATGTGAAATACCTTCAACGATGTGTTCTCGATCTGGGTTGACCGCTTGAGTGGTCGAGCCAATCCAATCTTCAGGAAAGTGAGTATCACCAGGTACTGACTTTTGCTCTAATTGGTCGAGGATTTTACCCCCAGTATAGGTCCGCCAAACGCGATTTGAGGTAAATCGAACAAGTTTATTTGTATAATTCATTAGCCTAGTTACTCAGATTGAAGTTGTAATGTTTTGGTAATTAGTGCTTTCGCGCCATTTGTTTTAAGCTCGTTAACGGCTGAAATAAGCTCGGTAACGAACGTTTTATTCTCGATTAAATCTTGGCCAAAAATATTGCTGAGGCGAAGTAGTGATAATACGATTTCTTCAGCGGTTTCAGCCCCTTTATAAGCGTCTCTTAATTGTTCAAGCATTGGGTCATTGACAATGATTTGCTCACCTTTTTCATCGGTTTCGCCAACGTAAACCATCCAACCAGCAATGCCAAGAATAAGCCAAGTTACAGAGGTTCCATTTTCGATATGGAAACGCAGAGATTCACACATACGCTGTGGTAATTTCTGACTGCCATCAGTCGCAATTTGCCATGTTTCATGTTTCACGCTTGCATTTGAGAATCGTGAAATCAGTAAGTTCGCGTATTCCGCCAAATCAGTACCTTCTGGCATCGATAATGTGCTGGCTTGTTCAACACTCATTAATTGAAACGCAGCCTGACGAAAGGCTTCATCGGCCATGGTTTCATAGATATAGCGATATCCAGCAAGATAACCAAGATAGGCTAAAAATGAGTGGCTGCCATTGAGCATACGAAGCTTCATGTTTTCAAAAGGAATGACATCGGCAACAAACATAGCACCAACAGCATCCCATTCTGGGCGGCCGTTTACAAAGTTATCCTCGATAACCCATTGTCTGAACGGTTCACATACAATACCACAAGGATCTTCAACGCCTAGGCTCTCGGTAAGTTCCACAAGGCTTGCCTCAGTAATGGCGGGAACAATGCGGTCGACCATGGTACAAGGGAATGTGACATTTTTTTCTATCCAGTTACCGAGATTAGTATCAAGTTCGTTTGCGTAATCAAGAATTACTTGCTTGGCGACATGGCTATTTTCCTGGATGTTATCGCAAGACATGACCGTAAATGGGGTAATGTTTGATTCCTTGCGAATTCTCAATGCTTCAACAATATATCCGATGGCAGATGAGGGGGTTTGTGGGTTAGCTAAATCAGAAATGATAAGAGAATTATTAAAATCCAAATGCCCAGTACTGAGATCTGCGCAGTACCCTTTTTCGGTTATGGTCATTGATACGATAGCGACTTGCGGTTCAGCTAATTTATCTAATACCGCCTGTTTCCCATCATGAATCGGGTGGACGGATTCAATCACAGCTCGACTAATTTTAGATACGTTAGAGTCGGTATTCTTTTCAAGTACGGAATATAAATGGTCCTGTTCACGTAACTGTTTAATCAGTTGGCCACCAAATAAGTTTATCTCACAAATACCCCAATCAGACCCTGTTTTCTCAATCATCTCACTGGTGTAAAGACCTTGGTGTGCGCGATGAAATGCACCAAAGCCGATGTGGACAATGCGGGTTTTAAGATTTGAACGATCATAATTTGGATTTATGACATGTGAGTTCAAAGGGGTATTCGATATGTTTTTAGCCACGTTAGTATCCTATTGGATGTAAATTAAGAAATGAGTGATACAACCAAAAGAGCGCTAATTAAAGCGCTCTTTTAGGGTGAAGCTGTTATTTAGGGAAAGCGCCGGGCATCAGCTTTTGTGGAAGCCATAATGCAATCTCTGGGAACATAATAATCAACAGTAAAATAAGCAGCATCGGTAAGAGAATGGTGATGACTTCTCGCATTACTTGAACGACGTTCATTCCACCTATCGAGGCTGATATGAGCAAGCACAAACCATATGGCGGGGTCACCAGTCCAAATGCTAAAGAGATAATTCCGATAATTGCAAAGACTACTGGAGATATATCTGCTTGAGCCGCCACCGGCAATAATACGGTACCTAAGATAATGATGGTTGGAATCGCATCAATAAACAGGCCAAAGAATAAAAACAAGAAGGCAATAACAAGCGACGTTCCGATTGTTCCAAATTCCATATCAGTCATAAAGGTGATTATTAAGCGAGGTACGTTGTAGTACGCCAATAACCAACCAAATACTGAAGCGGTACCGATTGCAAACAGTGAAATTGATGCAAAACGTCCGGTGTCATAAAGGATGGTTCCGACTTGGCGTGGTGTTACTGTTTTATAAATCACCATACCGAGGAACAACGAGTAACCTGCTGCAATAATGGCACTTTCTGTTGGAGTAACGATTCCTGCAACGATACCGTATATAACGAATACAGGCGTTAACATCGCAGCGGCTGCTCCTTTAAACGCGGTACAAGCCGATTTCCAAGTTGGTTTCATGGCAATCGGGTAGTTATACACTTTCGCGTATCCATATACGGTTGCCATGAGAGCAAAGCCGATCATAAACCCAGGTACTGCTCCAGCGAGAAATAGAGCACCAACTGATACTTGCATCACACCACCCCAAACAATCATTAAGATACTTGGAGGGATAATTACGCCCATAACGGCAGAACAAGCGGTAATCGCAATAGCAAAACGGCGGTCATAGCCTTCATTAATCATTGCTGGAATTAGGATTTTACCGCAACCAGCTGCGTCGGCTGTTGATGATCCCGATATACCAGCAAATAGCATTGATACGGCAACGTTAACATGGCCTAAACCACCGGGCATCCAACCTGTTAATACTCGAGCCAAATCGATAAGTTTATCGGTAATTTTACCGGCATTCATCAGGTTTGCCGCGAGTAAGAAAAATGGAACGGCGAGCAAAATGAAAGAATTATAAGATTGGAACATTCGGTCGATGATAATAAAAGGAGTCAACCTGATATCTAGTGCAACGACAGGTAGGGTGGCAATACCTAATGCAAAGGCAACAGGTACACGTAATATAACCAGAAGTAGGAAGCTGCCAACTAATAAAGCGCAGGCTATTCCAGTAGAAAGAATCATGATGTCGCCCTTTTATTCGTTTTGTATTCTTGAAATGCTTCGGCAAGGTTTAACAATGAGAATACCCCCCAAAGCAGTCCAGCGAGCGGAATGGTAATGTGGGTTATCAGTAGATTTGCATTCATCATTACTGAATGTTGGATAGAACCAAATTTCGCGTAATCAATGCCATACCAAGAGAATAGGAAACCAAATCCACCCACAGCAACGTATACAATGGATTTTTGAATCAGCAAGATAAGTGGGTTTTTACTGTCAGGCAGAACTTGAACATCAAAGTGGGTATTTTCCCAAACAGCTAAAACGGAGCCTATCATTACGACCCAAACGAAAATGAATGTCGCGAGTTCTTCAGTCCAAAGATACACTGGAATAATTCCTGTATATCGGGCGAGAACCTGCATTGCGACGGGAATAATAAGTGCGCCGGTTAAGACACCTAAGATGACTTTTAGCACAGTGCAAAGCGACGTTAGCTGGCGCTTGATCATATTGAACCTCGAACAACTATTTCGTAAACAATAAAATATCCTTGAGGCCAATCTAGGCCTCAAAGATATTTATGATTAACTAAAATAAAGATTAATAAGCATTACTTGGTACGGATAGCTTCAAGTAATTCAGTTGCATTGATACTTGCTGCGAATTTATCTTGAACAGGTTTAACCATATCGAGCAGTTTTTCACGACCTTCAAACTCAGATACTTGGATTTGTCCAGCATCCGCCATTTGCTTAAGTTTAATGCCGTCTTCACGAGATTCTAGTTCACGACCGTAATCACCGGCTTCTTTACCTGCTTTCATGATTGCAGCTTGAAGTTCTTCAGGAAGCTTACGGAAACTTTTACCACTAAATACGATTGGGCGTACGGTAATTGTGTGAGCAGTAAGTGTTACGTTAGGCGCAACTTCGTAGAACTTAAGGTTTTGGATACTTGCCGCTTCATTTTCTAGACCAGCAACTACACCGGTTTGAATCGCATTATAGACTTCGTTGTATGCGATAGCAGAAGGGGCTGCACCGATAGCATCAAAGATTTGAGCCTGAATTGGAGCGCCCATCACACGCATTTTGTGGCCAGCTAACTCATCCATATTGCTGATTTTTGTATTTGAAATCAGGTTACGAGTACCACCGCCAGCATAACCAACAATAACGATATCGGCTTTATCAGCAAGCTCTTGCTCTAATGGTGCAAGAGTGTCGCTAGACAGTACTGTGTTCCAGTGGTCTAAGTCACGGAATAAAAATGGCATGTCCATAAGTGGAATTGAAGGAGCGAAACGAGCCATATTTGAAGGTGCTAAGATGGTGTAATCAATTGCCACACCTTGGTTTAAGAAAGTCACGTAGTCTTTCTCAACACCTAATTCGCCGTTGAGACGTAAATCGAACTCAACATCACCTTTATAATACTGTTCAGTTAATTCAGCGAATTTCACCATTGTTTTAGTAAATGTATGTTTATCATCAAACATGCTCGCGCCACGAAGTGTCTCTGCACTTAC
The DNA here is from genome assembly GCF_053850235.1 of Vibrio phycocola. Taxonomy (NCBI): domain Bacteria; kingdom Pseudomonadati; phylum Pseudomonadota; class Gammaproteobacteria; order Vibrionales; family Vibrionaceae; genus Vibrio; species Vibrio phycocola. Next base: position 223,833 of record NZ_JBSQDJ010000005.1, read on the forward strand.
TGAAGCTGCTGAAGTAGCCAAAGCTGCAAACGTTACGCTTGCTACCGTCGTTTTAAGGACCTTTTTAAATTTCTTACTAATTAACATAGGACATTTCCTTGTTTATATTTTTTGATTGTAGGGTAGTTAAAACTATGCAACTCATGTCTTCAAAATTGATTGAAATTTTAAAAGTAATATTTAAGACATGGAGCTTAGTATAAAGATGTTTTTGGTAAGGCCAAATGACGAACCTCACAATTAAGTGTCCTGACCAATCTTTTGGTTAATCGTGTGAGTTGGGTCAATAAATGTACACATTTTGATTGAAATTGAGGTAATTTTACGCAAGATAAGCCTTATAAAACTAAATTAATAAAAATTGGACTGACCAATTAAATCATATTAGTATGATTAATATGTCTTAAAATACGCATTATATGAGAGTAATCACAGTGTGTTTAAATGCTCATAACTTGCATTTACAAGGGCTTGAAATCAATGACTTTACCTAAGCGCTTATACCAAGAGGTCGGTGCTGCATTAAAAGAACGGATATCAGCAGGAGAGTTTGCTGTCGGTGACAAGTTGCCACCAGAACGGGAAATATCCGAGATGATGACCGTGAGCCGATCGGTAGTACGTGAGGCGTTGATCATGCTTGAAATTCAAGGCATCGTGAATGTACGTAAAGGCTCTGGTGTTTACGTAATTCGAATTCCTACTGAAAGAACGCATTCACAATCTAGAAAAGAGGAAGATTGTGATGACGTGAACGATGATGTCGGCCCTTTTGAAATGCTTCAAGCTCGTCAGTTTCTTGAAAGTCGTATTGCTGAGTTTGCCGCTCGGCAGATTACGAAAAATGACATCTCAAAACTGCGTCACTCTCTTGAATTAGAACGTATTAATCTCGAAAACGATCGTAAAGATTACGATGGTGATGAGATGTTTCATATCGCCATCGCTGACGCAACACAAAATAGTGTACTCAGTGATATGGTGCGAGACCTTTGGGTCCGTCGAAATAATAGCCCAATGTGGCAGCAATTGCATAAACACATTAGCAATGAAAATTACCGTAAGCGTTGGCTGCATGATCATGAATTGATTCTGGCGAGTCTTCAGCGGCGAGACCCTGCTGGAGCGCGTGATGCAATGTGGCAACATTTGGAAAATGTTAAACAGACACTACTTGGTTTATCGGATATTAGCCATCCACAGTTTGATGGTTACTTGTTTAATATTGATCCCATCACTCATTACCCTACCGATTAGAAATAGAACAATGCCCATTGGGAAAACATAGCTGCCAATGGGCCTATCAAGCTATAGACATAATATATTTAGAGAGGATATAACATGGAACAGACATGGCGTTGGTATGGACCAAATGACCCTGTATCACTCGATGACATTCGCCAAGCGGGTGTTACCGGTATCGTTTCCGCATTACATCACATTCCAAATGGTGAAGTATGGCCAGTAGATGAGATCGAGAAACGGAAGTCAGAAATTGAAGCTAAAGGTATGGTTTGGTCCGTGGTGGAAAGTGTTCCGGTGCATGAAGAAATTAAAACGCGCACAGGTGAATTTCAGACGTGGATTAACAATTACAAAACGACGTTAGAAAACCTCGCGAAGTGTGGTATCGATACGATTTGCTACAACTTTATGCCGGTGGTGGATTGGACTCGTACTGACCTTGAGTATGAAATGCCGGATGGTTCTAAAGCGTTGCGTTTCGATCAAATTGCTTTTGCTGCATTTGAATTGTTTATTTTGAAGCGTCCTAATGCGCAATCGGATTATACCGAAGCAGAGCAGGCAAGTGCGAAGCAGTATTATGATGCAATGACTCCAGCAGACGTTAGCAAGTTAACCAAAAATATCATCGCGGGATTGCCGGGTGCTGAAGAAGGTTACACTCTGGATGAATTTCAGAAACAGTTAGATCGTTACAACGGTATTGATAGCCAGCGTCTGCGCGAGCACTTAGCTTCATTTCTTAAGGAAATTACACCTGTTTGTGATGCGAACGGCTTACGTTTAGCGATTCATCCTGACGATCCACCGCGTCCGATTTTGGGCTTACCTCGTGTCGTTTCTACTATCGATGATATTCAGTGGTTAACGGAAGAAGTGCCGAGTCAGTCTAACGGTATTACGATGTGTACTGGTTCTTATGGTGTTCGTGCTGATAATGACCTTGTCACCATGACTGAAACATTTGCCGACCGTGTTTATTTCACGCACTTGCGTTCAACTCAGCGTGAAGAAAACCCGATGAGTTTCCATGAAGCTTCTCATATGGCTGGGAATGTCGATATGTATGGTATGGTCAAAGCTATTTTGGCAGAAGAGCAGCGCCGTTCTGGGACGGGGGATGAACGTTTAATTCCAATGCGTCCCGATCATGGTCATCAAATGTTGGATGATTTGAGAAAGAAAACTAACCCAGGTTATTCTGCGATTGGTCGTTTAAAAGGTTTAGCTGAAGTTCGAGGTATGGAAGCCGCACTTAAGCGAGCATTTTTTAGCTAGCTTTAAGCCGCTATTTTCCAGTTAAATTTAATATGGCCTCGAGATGAGGCCATTTTTTTATGTTTCGTTTAAGACTTAAGCAGAGCGTGGTTGGCGCAGTTTTTAGTTACATCGCCATTGAGAGCCGCAATTAGATTGTCGACAGCGCAAGTGGCCATATTATGGCGAGTCTCTGTTGTGGCTGAACCGATATGAGGGACGATCACGGCGTTGTCCAATTGGCACAGTGGTGAATCTCCTGGGAGAGGCTCCACCTCAAACACATCCAAACCTGCTGCTCGAATTGTTTTGTGAGTTAGGGCTTCTATTAATGCAGCCTCATCAACGACCTTTCCTCGAGAACCATTTACGAAGATAGCGGAGCTTTTCATTAGTTCAAATTCTGGTTGACCAATGAGTCCTTCTGTTTCTTTGGTCAGAGGTACCATGACACAAATAAAGTCTGAGCTAGACAGCACCTCTTTCAAACTCATTTTAGTGGCACTTAAGTGCTGTTCCGCCTCTTCATGTTGTGAACGATTGTAATATTGGATATTCATGTCAAAGCCTAAATGTGCTCGACGAGCAATGGCATAACCAATTCGACCCATTCCAATAATACCGAGTGTTTTTCCATATACGTCTGTGCCGAAAAATGCTTCCCCAATGCTACCTTTCCACTCTCCGTTGCGAACAAAATTGGATAACTCGACGGTACGCCGAGCGGCACACATCATTAGCATGAAAATTGTGTCTGCTGTCGTGTTATTCATGACACCTGGCGTATGCATCAAGGGAATATTTCTCGACGCGAGGTATTCCAAATCATATTGGTCGGTACCCACCGATATGGTCGACGCTGCACGCAATTTTTTAGCGTGTTGAAGAATTTCGGGGCCCATATAATCGCCTGCGCCAATCAAACCTTCCGCGTCTTCCAAAGCAGCCATAAACTCTGCTCGGTTGTGGTCGTTAACATAATCAAATGCTGTGACGTAAAAAAGCGCCTCCAATCTCTGACGTTGGTACTCGGGCAAGGGTTTATAGAGAACGATTTTAGATTTCATATTAACGCCTTTCTAATACAATGTTACGCATGTACCGATGATTACTGTATACCCATGGTTAAATGGTTAATTGGGCATTTTTTCAAAGCAAGATATATCGTTAAGGATGCCATCCCAATTGCCTTTGCTATCGGTAAAAATGTGCGCTTGTGGTGATACATCTATTTCAGAATCCAAGCTACCAGCTGGTACTGCAACGATATCTCTTTCAACGTTATGAAGTGGAACAAGTGAACTGCAGCTCGAGCAAAAGTTGCGCGCAAAATTGGTATCGGGGTGGCGATAATGGCTAATTTTGTCTTCGCCGCTTAGCCATTTAACCTTGGCTGCTGGAGCAAATAGGTTTGAGCAATGTGCAGAGCCAGATGTTTTTCGGCAACGACTGCAATGGCATAAAAAGAATTTTTTGAATTCACCGATAACTTCAAATTGAACAGCACCACATAAACATGAACCATTGTGTATTTGTGTCATTTCCTATCTCCTAGTGTGATTGTTAGCCTTAGTGTTGGCGACGAATTGAATAATGTTGCCCCGACGTTGAATTGAGATCGATTACGACGGCTTTGCCACCATAACCGTGTTGATTACATTTTGCTCTGACGGCAACATGGGTTACCGCTTCGGGAATGTGAATACCACATTGACGGCGAGTAAAAGGCTGTTCGTTATCATGAGGATGTGCGAGTAATCGATAACCTAATTGGTTACCGTCTAAGTCAATCACTTCCCAACCATCCGCATAATGATCCCAACCTTGGTCGTTATGGCGAACTGATGTATTAAAGCACCAACTTCCATCATCGGTTTGCAAAGCGTCGACATGAGTGACTTGAGCAAAATCGAGCGATGTTGAGTAGTTTTCTGAGTCAAATTGAGCGGCGTACGCTGATGACATAACCGCGAATGAAAGCAATGCGAATCTCATTATCATTCTCTTCGTAACCTATTGTTAACAATCTTATAGTGTAAATTGGTTACGATTCAATACCAATCCCGATATTGTGACTTAGATAGGATATCGATTGATATCTTCTAAAGCCTATCGCTTTAATGGGGTAGATAGTCGACGAAAAGTGCAAGCCCAAATAATATTAAAATAATCCCTGCGCCTTTTTCAATGATATGAATCGCTGAATATAACCAGTTTTGAACACGAGACTGACCAATAATACTGGCAATGACTAAATCCCAAACTAAGACGGCAAAAAACATCCATACTCCGCAAGAAACCTGCTGAACTACAGAGACCTCATTGCCTAGAATAACCGCCATCAGGCTCATGTAGAATAACGCGTTTTTAGGGTTGAGGAGGGCAGAATATAATCCGAGTAAGAGCTGTTTTTTCGCCGATGGAATCGCTACATGGGAGGTGTGAAACATAGAGTCATCTTGTTGGCTTTTGACCAGACGTGAGCCTATCCACAACAAGTAGACGGCACCGAGTAATTCTACGGTCGAAAATAGTAGTGGGTAGTCCTTAAGAGAACTCCAGCCCACGATTGTGATTGCAATATAAAATGCGTTGCCCAAAGCGATACCAAGGCAGATAAATTGGCTACCTTTTAGTTTGTAGCGGATCGCATGGGCGATCAGTAAGAAGAAATCTTGCCCTGGGCTTAACAGCGCAACAAAATGGGCGAGAGCAAGCGCAGGAAAAGCCGCAGGTAGAAGGGTGCTGAGTTGCATAAATAAAAACCTATTGTCAAATGAAACCCTGACTATAGGTGGTTGAATTAGTGAATTATTGTCGAAAATTGATGTGAGCTTGTTGATATTGTCTTGGCGTTGATGCGGTATAATTAATAAACGCACGGTGCAATTGACTTTGGTCAGAGAAGCCAACTTCAATTGCGGCATCGACAATCGTTGCGCCAGATTTTAACAGTTGTTTCGCTCGTTCGACGCGATAGTTATTCAAGAACGACTTTGGTGTAATGCCAAATTGGTGCTTGAAACTACGAATCATAGCTTCTTTCGTTCGCCCTATTTGCACAGCAAGTGTGTCTAAGGAAGGTGGGTGAATAATATCTTCAAGTAACTTAGATCGGACACTGTGTATTAGTGTATCTTCGTTAGCCGCTGGATTAATCGGAATACAGTAGCGGTGAATAAGTGCGACCAACCTAGGTTCAATCTCATGTACCGTTATGTCTAAATCGTGAGCCATTAATTGATTGATAAGCAAGTTCCAAGTAGCGGATGACGCTTTGAGAGGTGAAGATTCACAACTAAATTGATTGACTGGGTGATCATATAATTTGCTTAGTTGCTGGCAACACCAGTGCTGGTCAATATAAAGCATGTGATAGCTTCGCGGTAGCTCTTCAACTGGATTGCAGGAGTGAACACAATTTGGCTCGATGAGAATCATGTCATTTGGATGCAACAAGCTGTGTTGTTGGTTTATGGTTAAGTTCGTTATACCGGCTTGAATAATGCCGATTGAAAGCTCTGGATGACTATGAGGTTTATATCCTTGTCCGCTGTTCATCGTTGATCGAATCGTCAGGTAGGGAAGGCGTTGGCTGGCCCAAAACTGCTGACTGATATCTCGAACGTGATGATTCACTGAGCTGGCTCCATAAGGTTAATCTGGCAGCTATCTTATTGAATCTAAGTAGAAGGAGCAACCTAGATGATAAACTCCTCCAATTCAGATACGAAATCAACCTCAGTTCTAGTGGCGCACTACTCAGTTTTAATTCGTCAGTGCTTGTTTTACTTGCACTTCAATTTGCGGTAGGAAGGTTTTGTAAGTTGAAACATCTAAGCCACGACGAAGACTTTCTGCTATGGCGTAATTATAGGCCATCGAGTATGTGAAAAATCGATAATAACCTTCACAAAGTCGGTTTTTACCTGAAGTGTCGCGGTGTTTAGGACACCCAGATTGGCATAACCCTTTTACTTTACAACCGGCACATGCATCATCGTGATTTGTGGAGTTTTTAACAAATCGTTGTTGAATATCGCTATTTAACAGATCTACGAAATTATCATTGGCGATATTGCCTAATTTATAAGACGGTTCAACATAGTGGTCACAAGCATATACCGAACCATTACGTTCAACGGCGAGTTGACGCCCACACTCATGTGAATGCACACAGAATGTTTCAACCCCTTGTGAGGTTCGAGTAAAAGTAGCATCAAAAAGTTGAATGGATACTCGGCCGAGACCATTTTTCAACCAAGCATCAAATACGGTTACTAGAAATTCCCCCCAATGTGCAGAATCCAGTCCCTGAGATCCTACTACCGGTAAGAATTGGATACTTGTCGCATTTAGTTCTTCATTGAAGTAACGGTATATGTTCGCACCATGGGTGACGTTGTTGTTGTGGATAACGCATAGGATATTGGTGGTTATGTTTCTGGATTTAAGCTTTTTATATCCACGAATGACGTTGTCGTGACTACCGGACTCCGAATAATAGATTCTTTGAGCATCATGGATAGAAAGAGGCCCGTCAATGGAGATGCCGACTAAGAAATTGTGTTGCTTTAAAAAGTCTGCCCAGCGATCGGTAATTAATGTGCCATTGGTTTGAATCGCATTTGTAATCGTCATTCCAGGGCGTTGATATTTGCGTTGTAACTCGACCGCGAGTTCATAAAATTCGATGCCAGCCATCATCGGCTCGCCACCTTGCCATACAAACTGAACTTCTTTACAGCCTTGCGGTTGTTCATCGATATACTTTTTAGTGAGTAGCTCTAATGTTTCGTTGGTCATTCGGTCGCCATCTTCACTTTTTTCTTTATAAAAGCAGTATTGGCAATTCAAATTACACACATCGCCGACGGGCTTAATAATGGCGTGAAATGGGTATTTCATTTAGTACTCCTCAACTAAGCAGGCTAACAGAATCGTTAGCCTGCGGTTCTATCATTTAGTTTCGATAGCTATTTTGCTTCTCGAAATGGAATATCAGCGAATTTTCCATCGCGGAGCATCCAAGTTTGACGATGGTAAAGAGTTGGATACGTCCAATCTTTTTCCACCATTCCAACATCAGCGGCATACTCATCAAACAATGCGACCAGTTCAGCCAGTTTCTCTGGTTGCTCACTTGCAATGTTGACTTGTTCTGATGGGTCATTCGCGATGTTAAATAGCTGCCAATCTTTCCCGACTTTTGGCACATGTGGGCCATTCATACCACGCAGTTTGTAATCACCTTTGACCAACATTTTGTAGCCATTCAGTTCTATCGAAATATGGTCTTCTGGAGAGCGGACTTGTTTCTCTTCACCGGCTAAGAACGGTACCAGTGATTTACCAGAAAACTCATGCAGTTCGATACCATTACGAGTTGTTGGTTTTTCAATGCCAGCCCAATCTAAAATGGTCGGAGTGACATCGGTCACCATGCTGTTGCCAGATGTGACGAACTGGTTTTTGTTTACGATTCCGGCACCAGAAACAATGAATGGAACTCTTACGCCACCTTGCCCAGTTGTTGTTTTATAGTAAGCGTACGGAGTCGTACCTGCTTCAGCCCAACCTGCTTCATAAGATACGTATGAGTTTGGCAGACCCATATTTTCATATGAAAGATCGAATCCGTCATAAAATTTCGGTGCGTTGCCTGAATAGTTGGTATCCGGTTTTGGATTGGTGCCATTATCGTGAGCGTAGATAATGCGGGTTGTTTCGTATTCACCGATGTCTTTTAGGTGCTGAACTAAACGTCCAACATTATTATCCAACTCTACAAGCATCGCTGCGTAGATCGCCATTGACTTAGCAGATACTTTCTTTTCCTCGTCAGAAAGGGAGTCCCAAGGTTTAAAGTCTTTATTATCAACGACGTCCTTAGCATTTTTATCGACTAATCCGAGCTCTTTAACGCGTTCAAGTCTTTGTTTTCTGATAACGTCATAACCCACGTCATAGCGACCATCATTGAACTTATCAATCCACTCTTTATGTGCTTGCAGTGGGTTATGCGGCGCAGTGTATGCCAAATAAGTAAAGAACGGGGTGTCAGTTGCCTTATCACCAATGTATTCAATTGCTCGGTCGGTATAATAGTCGGTCGAGTAGAAGTCACTCGGTAGCTCATCAAGTCTTACACCATCTTCAGAATAGAAAAAGTGTGGTTCTTCAAAACCATTTAAAGGTAACTGATCGGCATAATGTGAAATACCACCGCCAAGGAACGCGAATGATTTATCAAATCCTCTTCCTTTTGGTGATGTTTGTGGTGTATTCCCTAAATGCCATTTGCCTGACATGTAAGTATTGTAACCACCGGCTTTGAGCATCTCGGCAACTGTCATGACTTTATTATTTAGCGTCCCTTCATATCCTGCTCGACCTACTTGGTTGGCGGAACGAAGCGGAGGCATATTACCCATCCCTGTCTTGTGGTTATCGACACCGGTTAGGATCATTGAACGTGTTGGTGCCGACATTGGGTTGGTATAGTAGTCGGTCATTTTTACCCCATTTTCTGCGAGTGCACAGATATTAGGAGTAGGGATTTCGCCGCCGTAACAAGAGAGGTCTGAATAGCCCATGTCATCGGTGAGGATAAGAATAATATTGGGTTTTTCGGCTTGTGTTACAGAGGCTGCGGTTGCTTGAAAACCTGCTGTAAGTGCTAAGCCTGCCGCTATTGCGATAGTACATTTTGATAACTTCATAAAAGCTCCATTCTGTATTGTTAGACCATTTTGTTAGGAGGAGCCAAACTCAATTTTAAAGAGAGACTCCAGTTAATTATCTGGTCTTATTAAGTCATGAAAGAGCTCGATGAAGCGTCTCAACCGCTCAGTTAATACCAATACATATTAGATTTGTGAGCCATAAGACATATAAATATGTTGGTTCGTAACTTATGGAAAATAAACAATTTTATTAAGCAACACTCTCCTTTATCGACTCAGTGCATCGACACGATTTACGGTATTGAGACGGAGTCATATTACAGTTCGCTTTAAAAACACGGTTAAATGTGGGCTTCGAGTTGAAACCACCTTGGTAAGCAATATCAAGCAGTGTCAGTGAACGTTGACTAGGGTTTTGCATTATTGCTTGAACGGTTTTTATTCGGTGTTCATTAATGTAGGTATAGAAATTCTTGCCCAATTCTTCACTGAATACTTGAGTAAGATAATGGCGTGGTATTGATAATTGTAATGCCAATTTATCGGCAGTTAAATTTGGGTCTAAATACGGTTTTTCTTTTTCTATGTAGCTCTCGATTAATAAAAGCAGTTCTCTTGCTTTATCATGGGTTAACCCAGAGCGTTCATATCGTACTTTATGGTGACATGTCTCTCTAGAAATATCATTTTGAGCGTCATTGAGCACAAAAGTATCGGGTTCTTCTTGAGTTTCTGATGTGGGTGACGAGGCTTCAGTAAAGGAAGTCGATGCATGGTTAGGATTACTCTTTTGACTAAGGATTGGGTAGAAGACTTGCAGCTGGTTGAGTCCAAAAAAACTTAATACAAACATAAAGGTGAGTAACGCGAAGATTCGAGTGTGCAGTAGCTCGGGAAAAGAGAACAGCATAAATATAAAGGGTTGAATCGAAGTGACAATCAGTCCAATGCTTAGCCACCTTAACCACTTCAAAGATATTGACGATGAAAGAGAAGAGAATTGGTCCAACACGTTCTGTTTATGCTTCTTCAATCGATTTAAGGTCACGCTCGCGTAGCCCAAAGACGAGGCTAGAATTGCAGTGGAAAGTAGGTTACCTAATAGGCTGTTGTTGATATCAAGGTTAGGGTTGAAGGTTAACTCTGGTACAAAAAGTAGCTTGTATATGACTGCGAGAATAAAGGGCAATGAATGGACCACAAATTGATTTTTTGTCCAATTATAGCCATTGGTTATATAGTTGGTGTACAGCAGCAGTAGTGGCCCAAACGTTAGCGCGTAAGGCAGTTTATCTTTTAATAGTGGAATAGGGAGATCAAAACCCTGAGGGCACACTAAATCAGAAACCATCGGCAATGCTAGAAACATCATCCAGAAAACTAGAATCATATCGCCAGTATTTCTTGGCTTTCTAGAAAGCAAAAATAGAATGATAAACAGAGAATGTACGATGCCTATATAAAGCAGTACTTCCATGTTTCGAGTCCTCCATTTGAAATGTACGAAAGGATCAAGAGCTTCGATTTGTGTTAGTGCATTCTAATTTATGGCTAAGTACAAGACGCAGTGGGTAGTCTCATTTCATTAAAATTACCATTCCATATGCGGGAAGGGAGATTCCATAAATGAAGTGGTGAATAGGTAGGCATTCTTGTTGATCGTATTTACGGATGAATTATCTATCCGACAAATGAATTTATAAGGCTTAATTCTATTGCTGATAGGCGAGCTCGCTTTTATAATACCGCCCCTCACTAATCAGCGTATATTGCGAAACAATTTTTAAGGTTAATATAAACTCAATGACCATTGATCCATCTCATCTAGGCTATGCTGCGGCATTCTGTACGACATGCTCTTTTATTCCTCAAGTTATTCATACACTAAAGACAAAAAACACGGATGCAATATCGTTGGGGATGTACTTATTTTTTGTATTTGGGGTTGCGTTGTGGTTAATCTATGGGCTATTTGATTGGAATCTACCGATAATTGTTGCCAATACCGCAACACTGAGTCTTGCTTCGGTGATTTTGGTTGTTAAGCTTAGAAGCGTGTTTGCGAAACGTAAAGAGACGTGCCTACCTTAGAGTTTGGTTTTAGGCTGATATTGATAGACGTGCTGTCATAGCACGTCTGTAATTCATCGATTTAATGGCTTACTTTGGCTGAGCGTCGATGCATTGACCGTGAATCGCTTGTCCTTCTGGTGCCATAAGATACAAATAGAGTGGAATAATATCTTCTGGTGTCTTCAGGTTATCTGGATTTTCTGCTGGAAAGGCTTGTGCACGCATCTTGGTCCGTGTGCCACCTGGATTGATAGCATTGACTCGAACAGATGTATTGCTTAACTCATCCGCAAGAACTTGCATCATTCCTTCTGTTGCAAACTTAGACATCGCGTAGACACCCCAATATGCTCGCCCAACATGGCCGACGCTTGATGTGGTGAAAATCACTCGTCCATCATCAGACTTATGCAGCAAAGGCAAAAGGGTTTGTGTCATTAGAAAGGGCGCTTTCACATTGACTTGCATCACCTCATCGTAAGCGTCTTCGCCTATATGTTCGAATGGGGTAATAACACCTAATAGACCTGCGCTGTGCAAAATACCATCTAACTGACCAAATTGACCATCAATTGTGTCCGCCATGTCTTGATAATTCTGTTTGGTGGCACCATTCATATCTAAAGGAATGATGGCTGGTTGTGCCGCACCCAGGTTTTCGATTTCATCGTAAGTTTGTTCTAGCTTAGCCACGGTTCGACCTAACAAGATAACCGTTGCGCCATGCTGAGCATAGCTGATTGCTGCTTGTTTACCGATGCCATCACCTGCACCCGTGACCAAAATGGTTTTGCCTTTAAGAGCTTGCGAAGAAACAGAATAATCCACGCTCTACCGCCTTATCGTTATGATTTATTTATTAAGATGGGTACAATACACCAAATCGCACATGAGAGGATTACATCAGTGGAATTTTTATTAGATTATGGCTTATTTTTAGCTAAGATTGCGACTGTGGTCGTGGCTATTGTAGCTGTACTGATCATTATTAAGTCGGTTAACGGAAAGCATCCATCATCAAAAGGTGAGTTGGAAGTGGTTAACTTGACAGAGAAACATAAGAATACCGTTGAGCATTTAGAGCATCATATTCACGATGAAGCCTTTCTTAAAGCTCGTCATAAAGCGGAAAAGAAAGACGAGAAAGCGAAACACAAATCTGAAACTAAAGAAATTAAGAAAGCCGCTAAAGCTGGCACACTGGAAGCGAAGCGCGACGCACATCTTTTTGTGTTGAACTTCAACGGCAGTATCGATGCAAAAGAAGTCAGCGCACTTCGTGAGGAGATCACTGCGATTCTCGCTATTGCTCAAGAAGGTGATGAAGTATTGCTTAAGCTCGAATCTGGCGGTGGTATGGTCCATGGTTACGGTTTGGCATCCTCACAACTTGACCGCTTAAAAGCGAAAGAGATTAAGTTAACGATTGCCGTTGATAAAGTCGCGGCGAGTGGTGGTTATATGATGGCATGTATAGCCGATCATGTAGTCTCAGCGCCTTTTGCGATCGTCGGTTCAATTGGCGTGATTGCTCAATTGCCTAACTTTAGTAAGCTTTTAAAGAAACATGATATTGAATATGAGCAGCTTACCGCAGGCGAATTTAAGCGCACTTTAACAATGTTTGGTGAAAACACAGATAAAGCGCGTGAGAAATTCAAACAAGAGTTAGAAGAAACTCACGGCTTGTTTAAAGACTTTATTCGAGAACGTCGCCCTTCTTTAGATGTGGACTCGGTTGCAACGGGAGAGCATTGGTTTGGAACTCAAGCACACAAACTTGGATTGGTTGATGAGATAAAAACGTCTGATGACTTGATTGTAGATGCATGTCAGGAGAAAACCGTGCTTGCGATCAGTTATGTACAGAAGAAAAAGCTTACTGATAAGCTATCCGGTGTTGCTGGAGAAGCTGCTGAAAACGTATTTATGAGATTGCTCAGCCGCGGACAACGACCAATCGTTTAATGACGACCCAGAGAATAATAAACCTCGCAATTGCGGGGTTTTTCTTTGTTAAGGCGAGCTAGATGGTTACGTAATAACGTAAGAGCAAATGGCTCATTGAGATAATAATCTAGAAAAATAAATCTGTTAGATAAAAACAGGCAAACTTCACTTGCAGAATAGGGCGTGAACAAGTAACGTGACGCCAGTTTTTCTACATACATCACATTTTTATAAAGGGTCTGGTTTTGATTTCAACCGCAAATATTACTCAACAGTTTGGTGCTAAGCCGCTGTTTGAAAACATTTCAGTTAAATTTGGCGAAGGCAATCGCTACGGTCTTATTGGTGCTAATGGTTGTGGTAAATCAACCTTTATGAAAATTCTAAGTGGTGAGCTCGAGCAAACCAGTGGCAACGTGAGTTACGACCCTAACGAGCGTGTTGCGAAGCTGAATCAGGATCAGTTTGCTTATGAAGAGTATACGGTTGTTGATACCGTTATTATGGGTTTCAAAGAACTCTGGGAAGTAAAACAAGAACGTGACCGCATCTATTCTTTAGCTGAAATGAGCGAAGAAGATGGAATGAAAGTGGCTGACCTTGAAACAGAATTTGCTGAAATGGACGGTTATATGGCCGAATCCAAAGCCGGTGAATTACTGTTGGCGGTGGGTATTCCTCTTGAGCAGCATTATGGTTTGATGAGTGAAGTTGCTCCCGGCTGGAAACTGCGTGTGCTGTTAGCACAGGTATTATTCGCAGACCCGCACATCATGTTGCTTGACGAACCAACCAACAACCTGGATATGGATACGATTCGCTGGCTTGAAGAGACGTTAAACCAGCGTAACTGCACCATGATTATCATCTCGCACGACCGTCACTTTCTAAACTCGGTTTGTACTCATATGGCTGATTTGGATTACGGCGAATTACGTCTTTATCCAGGAAACTACGATGAATACATGATGGCAGCTTCTCAAGTACGTGAACGTTTGTTGTCTGATAACGCAAAGAAAAAAGCACAAATTGCAGAGCTACAAACCTTCGTTGCTCGTTTCTCGGCTAATGCATCAAAAGCGAAGCAGGCAACATCACGAGCGAAACAAATTGATAAGATTCAGCTAGATGAAGTTAAAGCATCAAGTCGTCAAAATCCATTTATTCGTTTCGAGCAGTCAAAAGAGCTGTTCCGTAATGCTCTAGTTGTCGAAAACCTAACTCAAGGTTTTGACAATGATCTCTTTAGTGATTTTTCGGCGATTTTTGAAGTTGGCGAACGTGTCGCAATTATTGGTGAAAATGGCGTAGGTAAAACCACGCTCTTGAATACATTAGCAGGCGTATTAGCGCCTCGCAGCGGAACGTATCAATGGTCTGAAAACTCGAATATTGGTTATTACGCTCAAGATCATGCCCATGATTTTGAGAAAGATATGACGCTTTTTGATTGGATGAACCAATGGCGTCAAGAAGGCGATGATGAGCAAGTTATTCGTAGCTTCTTAGGCCGTATGCTGTTTAGTCAAGACGATATTAAGAAGTCAGTTAAAGTCCTGTCTGGTGGTGAGCAAGGTCGTATGCTTTTAGGTAAGCTTATGATGCACAAACCAAATATGCTGCTGATGGATGAACCAACCAACCACATGGATATGGAATCTATCGAGTCATTAAACACGGCCCTTGAGCAATATAAAGGCACGTTGTTTTTCGTTTCTCATGACCGTATCTTTGTTGATTCTCTGGCGACGCGAGTTATCGTAATTAGTGACAATAAAATTACTGACTTTAGAGGCAGTTATGCTGAATATCTTCGTTCGCAGGGGATTAGCGGGTAGTTATTAGATATTGATAATGAAAGCCACACGTATGTGTGGCTTTTTTGTTTCTGGTTCTATTCTTCTAGTTCACTACGATCTCTATACATATCAGCAATCTTAATAAAGCCTGATTCTACCGCTAGAAATGCATCGACAACATCTGGGTCGAAGTGAGACCCAGAACCTTCCAGAATGATAGACTTGGCTTTCTCATGACTGAACGCTGGCTTATACACACGTTTTGAAATTAAGGCATCATAAACATCCGCCAGCGCCATTAAACGTCCTGCTATTGGGATATCGTCGTGGCTTAGCTTATTAGGGTAACCCGAGCCATCCCATTTTTCGTGGTGTGTTAGCGAAATCTCTCGTGCCACGGTTAAGAATGAACTATTTCCTAGTTGGTCCTCAGCAATTGACAATGCATCAGCGCCAATTTGCGGGTGTCCTTTCATAATATCGAACTCTTCGTCTGTGAGCTTTCCAGGTTTAAGTAGGACAGAGTCAGGAATGCCAACTTTGCCGACATCATGAAGAGGGGCGGATTTGTACAATAAGTCAATGTAGTGAGGCGTTAGTTGTTGCTGGTGTTTCTCGTGTTTTGATATTTCGATAGCGAGAATTTTCACATACTCTTGAGTTCGAATGATGTGAGCACCAGTTTCGTTATCTCTCGATTCAGCGAGAGCTGCAAGCCCAACAATGGCGGCATCACGAGTGACTTGTATCTCCTCTTGACTGCGTTCAAGATAGTCGAGCATTGAATTAGTCATTAAGGCAACGGCCCCAAGTTCATCATTTGAATATACTGGAAGGCGGCTAGAGATTTCTCCGGAGGTTACTCGTATTAGAGCTTCCTCATGTCCAGCAAAGATACGTTTAAGTAGCGAACTCCAAATCGTCATGATGTAAATCGAATAAGCAATTAGAACAACAGACACATAAACGAACTCTTTAATAACACTAATCTTGCCACTACCATCGAGCAATTTTTGGGGATTATTTTCGAGCCAAAAAACGTCTTTAACTCCAATCATGGTCAGGGATATGGTCAAAAATGCAAGTAAAAGCACGACAAGAACAATAGCTTGGGTGACCATAGAGCGTCTTTCATCTTTCGATGGGATACTGGCGGATGCAGCAGTATCGTCAAGAGAATAAATTTTGGCCTGTAGATCAAGAATGAAGCCGGTTAAGAAGCCAAAAAGGGCCATTCCAAAGATCACTTTGGCATTGCTATCCAGAGGGAAATCATAGCTAATAGAGTAATAAGCAGCAAATGGAAGACTCGCTAAAAGTGCTAGGCTAACATCAAGATTGACCAGGTTTTTCATGCCTAAAAAGTTGAAGTGTGTAGATACTATATGGCGAATGATAAATAAAACGCTGTATATCAAACCCACATGGTAGAGTATTTCTAATCCAGTGAGTGTTTCAAGCATTGGGCAAACTCTACCCCCATAAGTCCCAAAAACGACCGCGGCGGTGAAATAGTAGAGGAATGTCTTATTAGGATCGTAGTTTATTTTATTCATGCGCTTCACTTTGAATTGAATACCTATGGGACAACACCGATTCTTGCGTGAGGAATAAGCGATCTCATTACCTTTAAAAAAAGCTCTAATCCATAAATTGTAGTTCAAACTGTCAGAATGTCTTATTTACGATATTTAAAAATGTAACTCTAGATAAATGAGTGACAAATTCGATGCGTAGTGAGATACAATTTTGACTCCTTTTTTTAAAAGCCATCTTTGTACTCGAAGTCTTTAATGATTAGTAAAGAGTGAGAAACTAAAGTCGATATTTCAATTCGATAGAATAAGTGGAGAAGAATAATGAAAATAACATTGGTCACATTCGCGATGGCTATGCTGTTAACTGGTTGTGCAGAAACACTAAAGGGCGTAAAAAAGGATTCATCCACAATATGGGAGCAAACAAAAACAACGACTGGTGAAGTGGTTGATGGAACAAGAGAGGCCATTCACAACGCGACGGAGTAGAATAAACTCAAAAGCCAATCAAGCACATCAAAATAGATAGGCAATGATTGACTTCAGTGTGACTCAAGATTCACTATAGTTGTCGATGGTTGGGTGTTATGAAGGCGAGGAATATCCCTGCAACTAGGCCGATAAGATGTGCTTCAATTGCAATGGGTGCATCGATCATCTCTTCTGTAGAGGCTAATGGTCCAGCCCATTGCTCCCATCCAACTTTTACGATTATCCCTAAGACTAACAGCCAACTGCTTGCTTTTCCTTTCATTAATTCCTGCAGCGCACCGTAGACGAATAAACCATGTAATGTTCCTGAAAGCCCGACATATTGGTCGATATTAGAGAATGGTATTAACGCTCCACCCACGATGATTGATAAAGCAATGGTGATCACTAGTAGTTGAAATGGGTGCGATTGAAAAATGATTCCGATCAGCCATAATGCGGCAACATTCATTATGAGGTGTGGTAGGTTTGTATGGGTAAGGTTTCCTGTTAAAATTCGCCACCATTCGCCATCGAGAATAAGTTCTCTATCCCATATCATAGCGTGGGATACTACCGGGTGCTGGGCAAAGATACAGATTAGGGTAATTATGGCTAAAATTAGGATTCGATACATATGACTTCTCGTTATTGCTCTCAATGTGGAAAGGCTAAAAGAGCATGTATTTGCTCAACAATTCAAACGCTTAATTCTAATTTGGAACTTGTTATTCTTCAGCATCCAACAGAAGAACATCGTCCAATGGGCACAGCGAAAATACTGGCACTGTCTTTACCAAACTCACATCTCTTTATTGGTGAGGACTTCTCCAATCACGAGGGTCTAAATCGACTTCTCGGTGATGCAGAGTATGAGCATTTTGTATTATATCCGAGAGAATACGCTATCGCACTCTCAAATAAACCTACAAAGAACAGCAATAGCCGAAAACAACGTGCGATTCTCTTAGATGGTACATGGAAGAAAGCCTACAAAATATGGCAGTTGTCGAGCAATCTACATTGCTTGCCTTGTGTTAAGTTACCAAGCGAGTTGCATGGAAATTATCGAATTCGGAAAGCGCCTGATCCCAACGCTTTATCGACGGTTGAGGCAGGATTTCATTTGCTATCTTTATGGCATCCAGAACGAGATTTTTCATCACTGATCACCACATTTGAGAAGATGATTGAGTTTCAAATTGCACAAATGCCAGCTGGGGTTTTTGAACGCAATTATCTGAACAAAAAAAACTAAGCAGGAAGGCGTTAGTTTTTTATCGGATGCTATTACTCGAAAACAGTTCTTGATGAAGACGTTGTGCGTAGGCATCGGTCATGGCTGCGATATAGTCACAGATCACACGCATACCTTGATCGGATTGCTGTTCAGCCAGTCGCCATTTTTGTTGCGTTGATTCAGGGAGTAATCGTTCAGGATCAGCATTTAATGCTTCAAATAATTCCATAATGATCTGCTGCCCCTTATATTCGAAGCGCTGAACTTGAGGATTTTGAATCACATAATGACTGACGAATTGTTTTAACACACCTAAAGCTTGTGCCATCGCTGGTTCGAGAATGGCATTATACGCTAGCAATGGAGAGTCAAAGTGGCAATCTACTGGTTGAATTCGCGCGTTCGTTAGTAAAGCGTTCACCATTCCTCCAATGGCATCCTTTCGCTTAAAATGCTCTCCGGAAAATAGCATGTCACTGATCGAGTCTAGATTCGTTTCAAACCAAGGATCACCGCATTGAGTTAAGTTAGCTTCGGCTGCTTCTCGCCACTGATTGCGATTAACCATGCCTAACACGATAGCATCTTCTAAATCGTGGACGCCGTAAGCAATATCGTCCGCCAGCTCCATGATGGAACAATCGAGAGATTTAAACCGAGTTTTCTGATGTCGATTTGGGTTGTCGTTCATTGGGTCACGTAACGTTGCGATCTGTTTTTTATCATGATCACTTAACGGTTCAAATACGCTCGTTAGCTTAGTTTGATCGCAGTCATACACTCCTTTCGCGGGTGCCCAATCTTTGGCTTTGAGCTGGCGTTGATTAATCGGTGGGTGTGGCTGAGTTTTAGCGCTTAGTTGGCTAATCAATACTGGATATTTTAGCAATCCAAGTAGAGTGCGACGAGAAAGGTTCATACCATGGTGTTCGGTATATGGCTCTAGGCGAGTCACGATTCGAAATGTTTGTGCATTGCCTTCAAAGCCACCGTGGTCACGCATCATATAATTTAGGGCAACTTCACCACCGTGACCGTAGGGTGGGTGACCAATATCATGAGCTAAACAGAGAGAATCAATTAAGCTATCTGAGCCCAGTAGTGAATTCAGTTCTGGGTGTTTCAGTTTTAATTGAGCGGCAATTCCAGTTCCTATCTGCGCGGCCTCAAGGGAGTGAGTCAGCCTCGTACGATGAAAGTCATTCAGGTTAGTACCATGAATTTGAGTTTTGGCTTGTAAGCGACGAAAAGCAGCAGAGTGGAGAATGCGAGCGCGGTCGCGTTGGAATGGACTTCGATGGTCATTGAGGCGAAGTTTGTTTTCATCATTATGACGCAATTCCCAAAGTGGGTTTATCGTTAAGTCCATATTTACTCCTGATTCGTAACTTAATTTACCAACCTGTTCTTACTGTAAGATCTTAGTTTAGCTGATTTCATCCAAAGTAAGTTCAAAACTGGGGGCGAAAGTGTCTAAAAAGTAAGTCATTTCAGGTGATTTACGTTGCTCTAACGTGACATCAAGACGCTTTTTCGCCAGTGCGTATTCATGGTTTCCTGCGCTGAGCTCTTCTAAACATTTTAGGTACGCACACAAACAGTCTGCCTGTTTTACGATGAGTTCATCTTCTTCGTACACGGCATCTGAAAGCAAATATGGTTTGAAATCAGCGTGGAACTCTTCAGGAAGCATAGAGAGGAGTTTTTGCTCCGCCGCCGCTTCAATTTTTTTATACTCTTTAGCGATTTCTGGATTGTAGTATTTGACAGGCGTTGGCAGGTCACCTGTGAGCACTTCACTGCTGTCGTGATACATTGCTTTTATTGCAATACGCTCAGGGTTCGTTGAACCGCCAAATTTTCTGTTTTTAATCAGAGCGAGTGCATGAGCCACAAACGCCACTTGTAAACTGTGCTCGGAAACGTTTTCTTTAGAAACAGAACGCATGAGTGGCCAGCGCTGAATTAATTTCATTCTGGCTAGGTGTGCAAAAAAATGACTCTCTTTCATAAAGCTCGGCATTCCTAATAAGGTTATAAAAATGGTATATACAAAAAGGCTCACTTCTAGTGTACCGAAGTGAGCCTTTTCTGCCTACCGAATCCATTCGTGATACTGTCGATAGGTGTTATGGTCGATAATACTATTGTTTATAAGTACTTAAGAAACGTTCGAAACGACCAATCGCCATTTCGAGCAGCTCGACATGAGGTAAAAAGACAATCCGTAGATGATCCGGTTTTGGCCAATTAAACCCAGACCCCTGAACAAGAAGCACTTTTTCTTGGATTAAGAAGTCGAGCACTAATTGTTGGTCATCTTGAATATTGAATTTTTTCTGATCCAATTTCGGGAAAAGATACATCGCTCCTTTGGGCTTTACGCACGATACCCCAGGAATTTGGTTAATCAGTTCCCAAGCACGATCACGTTGCTCAAGAAGGCGTCCTCCAGGAAGAATCAGCTCATTGATGCTTTGATAGCCTCCGAGCGCGGTTTGAATCGCGTGCTGCATCGGCATATTTGGGCACAATCGCATCGATGCCAACATATCTAAGCCAGAAATATATCCCTCAGCGAAATGTTTTGGCCCAGTGATAAACATCCAACCCGTTCGAAAACCACAGACACGATAGGCTTTCGAAAGACCATTAAATGTCACCATTAATACATCGTCTGCAAGAGTTGCAATTGATGTATGTACAGCTCCGTCATAAAGAACTTTATCGTAGATTTCGTCAGCAAAAATAATGAGTTTGTGCTGACGTGCGATTTCAATTACTTCGAGTAAGAAGTCACGACTGTACACGGCGCCCGTTGGGTTATTCGGGTTGATTAATACAATGCCGCGTGTTCTTGGGGTAATCTTTTTCTTTATATCATCAAGGTCAGGATACCAATCTGATTCTTCATCACACATATAATGAATGGCTTTACCACCAGATATCGAAACAGAGGCTGTCCATAGTGGGTAATCTGGGGCAGGTACGAGCATCTCATCGCCATCATTGAGTAATGCTTGCATCGACATGCCAATTAACTCAGATGCACCATTACCGATATAGACATCCTCGACATCGAGAGAGCGCAGTCCCTTTTTCTGATAATATTGAACCACGGCCTTACGAGCAGAGTAGATCCCTTTGGAGTCGCCATAACCTTGCGATGTTGGAAGATTTCGAATGACATCGACTAGGATTTCATCTGGGGCGTCAAAACCGAATGGGGCGGTGTTACCAATATTGAGTTTGAGGATTTTCTGCCCCTCTTCTTCCATGCGTTTAGCATGTTTCAGTACTGGGCCCCTAATGTCGTAGCAGACATTATCGAGTTTGGATGACATCCCGATATTTTGCATTGCAAGATTCCTGAAAATGAATGAAATTTCTTATTAAGTTACACTAAATTAAGGTTTAAAAGAATAATAATCTAAATTGTTTCGTCAATTTATTTATATTAATTTAGATGGGAAACAAAATCCTATCGGATGAACCTTGATTTAAAACTCTTCTGTCAATAGAGTAGCGGCATTATCCGTTTTATCGAGTTATTTGAGGTTGCCTTGTCGTATTTCTATCAAGCTATCGATCAATTAATTAGTATGATTAATTCTGCTGAAAAGGAGAGCCGCGTTACGCTTTCTTTAGCATCCGAATTTGAAACAGATTTAATCGATTGGCTCGATGCCCAACCTTTATTTCCAAAATTTTTCTGGCATTCACGTGATGGGCAAGAGCAAGTTGTCGCATTAGGGCAGTTGTACACGTTTTTAGACCCTACGCCTGCCTATAAAATTCTCGCACCCGGTCAACGAGTATGGGGTGGTCGCTCTTTTGATGGGCGTAGTGAGAAAAACCCTCGTTGCATGTCGTCACTGTTCTTTTTACCTCAGTTCGAGTTAATTTGTCGTGATGGTTCATGGATGCTAGCGGCTAACTTTACCGAAGATAAAAGCCGTACAGTAGAAGGGCTACGTAAATTAAAGGCGGCAGCAGAGCCGCTGGGTGCGATCTCTACCGAAATTACAAAATTTGAACATCTTCCTAATCACGATGAATGGTCACAGTTAGTTGATAAAGCACTTGGTCAAATAGAAGAAAACCAGTTTAAGAAAGTGGTGCTGGCTCGCGAAACTCGGGTCGAACTTGATCAACACATTAGTGCTTCACAATTGATGAAATCCAGTTATGCAATCAATAACAATAGCTTTCATTTTATGCTGGTTTTAGATCGTAAACACTGTTTTATGGGGTCGACACCAGAACGCCTGTATCATCGTCAATATCAAACATTACGCTCAGAAGCGCTTGCCGGCACGACAGGGCGCAGTGATGATGCAGAGAAAGATGAGAAAATGTCAGCTTGGTTGGGCAGTGATACTAAGAATCTAGTTGAAAACCAATATGTGGTTGATGATTTAGTCGAACGGATTAAACCCCTCTCGAGTCAGGTGATGGTAGATGACCAAGTACAGTTGATTAAATTACGTAAGGTTCAGCATTTAAGACGCTCAATCACCGCTGAGCTAGAAAGAGGAGTGAATGGCGTTAAACTGCTTGATGCCTTGCAACCAACGGCAGCCGTTGCGGGGTTCCCTCGTGAACCTGCACTCGAGTTTATTACGGAAAATGAGCCCTTTCCCCGTGGCTGGTATGCCGGTTCTATTGGATACATCAGTCATGAAGAAGCGCAATTTTGTGTTGCAATTCGAAGTGCCTTAGTCACTGAAAATCAAGTTAAATTATACGCTGGAGCCGGAATTGTCCCAGGTTCAGTAGCCGAGTGTGAATGGCAGGAGTTAGACCGAAAAATGTCGACATTACTCAGTTTAATTAACGATAGCTGTTCATTTGAGACAGTATCGTGAGTGATAACCAAGCTCAGTTAAATCGAGTTTGGAGTCAGGTTTTACTCGAAGAGCTAAGTCGGATTGGTGTTAGCCAAGTCTGCGTTGCCCCAGGTTCACGCTCTACACCGTTAACCCTAGAAGCAGATGCCAACCCTAAGTTAACGATGTATTCTCATTTTGACGAACGTGGTTTGGGGTTTTTAGCTCTTGGGCTTGCCAAAGCTAGCCATAAACCTGTCGCCGTCATCGTTACCTCAGGGACTGCGGTCGCCAATTTGTTACCTGCTGTTGCTGAAGCAAACCTAACCAAAGAAAGGTTGATTTTACTGACGGCTGACCGACCACCAGAACTTGTAGGGTGTGGTGCCAATCAGGCCATTGTTCAGCCCGGAATCTTCTCTAACCATGTTACCGCAGCCCTTAATCTTCCATCTCCTAATGCCTCGTTTTCACTTCCCTATTTACTGACTTCAATCGATGAATTATTACATAAGCAAGCACTAGAAGGTGGGGCGATACATATAAACTGTCCTTTTCCTGAGCCGTTATACTGTAAGAGTGATATCGAATATTCTGACTATTACAACTCAGAGTTACTTGCTTGGTCTAAGAGCGATAAGGCCTTCACTAAGCCCGATAAATTGGTGGTTGAAAATCGGTGTAATGAGATCGATTTTCAATGGTTGAATCAACGCAAAGGTGTTTTTGTCTTAGGGCAGCTCGAGCTAGGAGAGGCACAAAAAGCCTTCAAGTTAGCTAAAAATTTAGGTTGGCCAGTGTTGTGTGATCCTCAATCTGGAGTGACGAGTGATTGGGCACATTATGATCTTTGGTTACAGCATCCACCGTTCGCTAAGCAGCTCTCGGCATGTGATTGTATTGTGCAATTTGGTTCTCGAATTGTGTCCAAACGACTGCATGCGTGGTTCAAACAGCAAGTCTTAGAGCAAGCCGCGCACTATTTCTATGTTTCTCCGCTCAGTCAGCGCGATAATCCTCAGCATTTACCTCAAATCCATATCGTTGCCAATGCCAATCAACTATGTGAACAATGGTACCAAGGTGATACTCCTTCAAATGCTCTTCATCATGGTTGGGTAAAGGCTCTCGATGAACCTTTATATTTAGCGAAACAGAATCTAGAGAAGCTCGATCTTGATGAATCTGTTTCTGAAATTATGTTAGCGAAAGCCATTCACCTCCTTCCAACTGAGGCGGACTTATTTATTGGCAATAGTATGATTGTTCGCCTTATCGATATGTTTGCTCAGCTAAATAACCGAGAGACCTTTAGCAATCGAGGTGCATCGGGCATTGATGGTTTGGTAGCCAGTGCTGTTGGTGTTCAGAAAGCCCGATCTTGCCCATTAATTTTGCTGATCGGCGATACATCCCTTCTGTACGATTTAAACTCTTTAGCCTTAGTCGCACAACAGACTCAACCATTTATCATCATAGTCACCAACAATGATGGGGGGGCAATATTCGACATGTTACCGGTCCCTGAACAGAAAAAACTGGAACTCTATCAAATGCCACATGGCTTTGAATTTCAGCATGCGGCAGCACAGTTTGGGCTCTCTTATTTTGTACCGAATTCCACTCGCGACTTAATCGACAGTGTCACGCAACATATTGATCAAGGTCGAGGTGGTTTGGTTGTCGAAGTTAAGACAGCAAACCAGTCGATATCAACACTGATTCAACAACAGGTTAATAAAATTTATGCTCTCAAATAAGTATTACCCGAGCTCGGAAAGTGTTCACTCTAAGCCATCGCCGACATTTGTGTTTCTCCATGGATTTTTGGGGGATAGCAATGAATGGAATCAGGTTGTTGAGCAACTTGAGGAGAATGATTGTCTAACCATCGATGTCTGTCGTCATGGTCGAAGTGTTTATCGAGAGTGTGAGGGATTTGACGATACTTGTCAGATGATAAAAGAGACCATTATTCATCGTTTAGAACCTAATGTTCCTGTTATTTTGGTTGGGTATTCGTTGGGTGCGCGAATCGCCATGTATGGGTTAGCAAAGCAACTCTGGAATGGGATTAACTTGGTAGGCTTAATCTCTGAAGGCGGCAACTTAGGAATTGAAGATATTCAATTGCGTCAACGTCGTATGGAGTCTGATCTTAACTGGGCACGGCGCTTCTCTTTGGAGCCGATTGAGCATGTATTAACCGATTGGTACCATCAGCCGATTTTTTCTGATTTAAATGATGAGCAAAGACAAGGACTCGTGACCTTGCGGAGTGATAATCTAGGTGTTTGTGTCGCAGAAATGTTGATTGCCACCTCTTTGGGGAAGCAGCCTTATCTTCTCGATGAGCTTAAGCAACAGTCGCTGCCGATACATTATATCTGTGGTGCGAGAGACTCTAAGTTTAGTCAGCTTGCTGAAAAAAGCGGGTTGCCATATACCCAAGTTACGAAAGCAGGGCACAACGTACACAAAGAACAACCCAACGCATATGTGGCGTGTTTACGTAAATTCATAACCCACACTTGTGATGTGTAGAAATGAGAACTCATAGGTAAAACGATGACGATAACAGTTGGAATAACAGAACAAGAACTTTACGCGCCGGTTGAATGGCAAGAATGCAATCAAGGCTACGAAGATATTCATTACCATAAATCTACGGACGGAATCGCAAAGATTACGATTGCTCGCCCACAAGTCCGAAATGCATTCCGGCCACAGACCGTTAAGGAAATGCTCAATGCGTTGGCCGATGCGCGTTATGATTCTAATGTTGGTGTGATTATATTAACTGGGTTAGGTGAAGATGCCTTCTGCTCTGGTGGAGACCAAAAAATCCGTGGTGATTATGGTGGCTATAAAGATGATACGGGTACTCACCACCTTAATGTTCTCGATTTTCAACGTGATATCCGAACCTGTCCTAAACCTGTAATTGCGTCTGTTGCTGGTTGGTCTGTTGGTGGTGGTCATGTTCTTCATATGATGTGCGATTTAACCATCGCAGCAGACAATGCAAAATTTGGCCAAACCGGTCCAAAAGTTGGGTCGTTTGATGGCGGTTGGGGAGCTTCTTACATGGCTCGTATTGTCGGCCAGAAAAAAGCTCGTGAGATATGGTTCTTGTGTCGATTCTATGATGCTCAGGAAGCGTTGGATATGGGACTGGTCAATACCGTTGTTCCATTAGAAGAGTTAGAGAAAGAGACCGTTCGCTGGTGTCGTGAAGTGCTTCAACATAGTCCAATGGCATTGCGTTGTCTTAAAGCGGCGCTGAATGCCGATTGCGATGGTCAAGCAGGATTACAAGAGCTTGCAGGGAACGCCACAATGATGTTCTATATGACTGATGAAGGGCAAGAGGGACGAAACGCGTTTAATGAAAAACGCCGACCAGATTTCAATAAGTTTCCACGAAACCCATAAGCTTCAGAGCGAGATCATTTGATTGACGGCCATAACACTTGTAGACATTATGGCCATTTGAAATACATCACGAGGGTACAATGGATGTGTCCTCGTTTAGACAAAAATAAAAAACGTAACTAAGCAACGTCATG
This sequence comes from Vibrio phycocola, assembly GCF_053850235.1. Classification (NCBI taxonomy): domain Bacteria; kingdom Pseudomonadati; phylum Pseudomonadota; class Gammaproteobacteria; order Vibrionales; family Vibrionaceae; genus Vibrio; species Vibrio phycocola. Next base: position 250,490 of record NZ_JBSQDJ010000005.1, read on the forward strand.
TGCATGGTTTGTAGGTATAGAAAACATCGCTTAGATCGATGTTTTCTCATTTAGGGGTTACATTGCTATGCGAAGTGCAAAACTGTATCGCTACCGTCTACCAATGGATAGCGGGGTTATTCTTCGTCAAGAAAAGTTACTTGAACGTGTTGGTTTTATTATCGAACTGCATGATGATGAAAAAGTCGGGCGCGGTGAAGTCGCTCCGCTTATAACGTTTAATTTAGAATCGGTCGAAGAGGCCGGAATTCAGGCGCAAGAGCAATTGACACTTTGGTGCCAAGGTCATGAACCAAATTATGATGAATTATATCCATCTGTAGCGTTTGGTCTATCTGCGGCGCTCATGGAATTAAACGACGAGTTGCCTCAAGATGGTAACTTTTTTGCTGCGCCACTAGGTGTCGGCGATCCTGATGAATTGATCGCTAAATTAAAAGAGATGCCGGGGGAGCGTGTTGCAAAAATTAAAGTAGGTATGTATGAAGCGATTCGTGACGGTCTTACTATTAACTTATTGCTTGAATCCATTCCCGATCTAAAACTGCGCTTAGACGCGAATCGCGCTTGGACTTCTGAAAAAGCAAAGATTTTTGCCAGCCGTATTGCTCATTCTTATCGCCAACGTATTGTTTATATTGAAGAACCTTGTCAATCGCCAAGTGATAGTATCGCGTTTGCGATTGATACTGGGATTGCCGTTGCGTGGGATGAAACATTGCAAGCATCGTTACGTGATCCCAACTTTAGGTTGGAAGATTTGACCGGTGTTAAAACCATCATAATCAAGCCAACTATGATTGGCTCGATCCAACGTTGCCAATATTTGATTGAGAAAGCGCATCGTTTGGGGATTAAACCCGTGATAAGTTCAAGCTTGGAATCTAGCTTAGGGTTATGTCAACTTGCTCGAGTTGCACATTTACTATTGCCAGATGAAGTCCCCGGCCTCGACACGATTAATTTATACCAAGTTCAACTCGAAACCCCTTGGCCTGGAAGTGAGCTTCCACTTGTTAGTTTGGAATCTCAGGAGTTAATTTGGAGCGCATAAATGAGCACAAGTACGACTCAAAGTAGTCAAGATTGCTTATTTAATTATTGGGCTGAATCTCGGCCCAATCAGATCGCATTGATCCATGGCACGTGTCAATATCACTGGAAGGATGTGCAAGACACAACGGCTGCTGTTGCACGCTATCTCGGACAACATGGTTTGGTCAAAGGTGATACCTTAGTGGTTCTTGGGAAGAATCATCCCCATCATTTATGGCTATTTCTCGCGGCAATGATGCTCGATATTCGCGTCAGCTTTATCGCGTCAAGCCCAGTTTCAGTGATCCGTAATAAATTAAGGCAGCTAGTTCAATCTGACCAACAGCTTTGGTTATATGACCAAGGTACGCACTGTATTGATGAGTTTCCTTATGTTCAGAGTCTGAAGCCAGTATTAGAATTGCAAAGTAGCATTAGTCTCGCGCCGACACATTCATGCGTTAGTGACTATGACGCCACCCACCTCGCAACGCTAACGTTTACCTCTGGCTCGATGGGCAATCCAAAAGTCGTGGCACACTCTCATCAGCAGCACTACGCATCGGCAGATGGGCTATTACACCATTTTTCTTTTACCCCAATGGACTGTTGGTTGCTTAGTTTGCCACTGTATCATGTGTCAGGATTGGCCATAGTGTATCGTTGGCTTCAAGTTGGCGCTTGCCTGAAAGTAGGGAATGGAAATTTAGAGCAGGAGATTGTCGGCGTTACCCACGCCTCGCTTGTGCCTGTCCAACTCGCCCGTCTTTTAGATAATCCATCTCTCAGTCTGAATTTAACTCACGTTTTGCTCGGCGGAAGTCACATTCCTCCTGCTCTTTGCCAGCGAGCTGAGAAACGCAGTATTGAGACTTGGCTTGGCTATGGGATGACTGAGGCGGCCTCTACGGTAACCGCAAAACGAGCAGATTCTCAAGTTGGTGTTGGAGCTGTATTACCACGGCGTTCACTGATTGTTGAAGGAGCGCGAATCTTAGTAGCGGGTGACACTCTTGCCCTTGGTTACTACAACTGCGGCCATTTGACACCACTAGTCGACAACCGTGGTTGGTATGATTCAGGGGATCTAGGGGAATGGCGTGATGGAGAACTTGTTATATTAGGCCGCGCCGATAACATGTTTGTGTCGGGTGGAGAGAACATCCATTGTGAAGAAATCGAAGCAGCGTTAGTGGCTATTCCATTGATCCGTGTCGCGGTTGTACTCGCGGTTATGGACAAAGAATATGGTGCTCGCCCGGTAGCATTTATTGACTGCGGTCAGCAGCCTATCGATCGTTGCTATATTGAACAATCGTTAGCACTGGCTTTAGACAAATATAAATGGCCAATTGACTATTTTGCTCTGCCAGATTCAATATTTAATCAGGGCATTAAAGTTTCTCGTTATCACGTGAAAGAGTGGTTCAATACGCAACAAACCCAATATTTGGTTATGAGATAGTTCAAAACAGAATTGGTACTTAAATCGCTTTTCGTCATAATTATTAAATGAATTGAGCGGAATAGGTCGGAAACAATGAAAAATGGGTTATTAATGTCAGTGGTTGTCATTCAATTACTTATTGCCTTGACTACCACGGGTGCGACTCGCTCGCTAGCAGAATTAGCGGCTTTTCTTGTTATTGTTTCAGTGGTTCTCTCTCGTCGTGATAGGCGTCGTCAACAATCGAATGTAAACGACATGACAACTTAACGACTTCTATCATCCGATTTCTATTTATCCCAGCATTATCCACGCCAGTGATGAGATCGATATCATTCCCCATAACCCGACACCAAACAGTAAAGGGCGGCTTCCGGCAGCCTTCAATCGGTCAAACGATAACCCGCACCCAATCAACATCAAACATACCACTAGTGTTTGTTTTGCCACGCCAAATATTCCGTTATACAAATCTTGATATTCGGGCAGTACATCACTGACACCGATGGCAACACAGTAGAATAAAATAAAATAAGGAATAGTGATTTTTTTTGAATCGCTACGGAATAGAAATGCACTAATAAACGCGACCGGAATAATCCATAACGCGCGCGCCAGTTTTAAGGTGGTTGCGGTTTTTAGCGCTTCTTCGCCATAGGCCGACGCTGCGCCAACCACAGAAGATGTGTCGTGAATAGCAATCGCAGCCCAAGTTCCAAATTCATGTTGAGTTAAATGAAACCAGTGGCCGATGGCTGGGAATATAAATAGAGCTATGGAATTAAGCGCAAATACCGTTCCGAGAGCCAACCCTATTTGGTCGTCATCGGCTTCAATGGCCGGGGCAACAGCGGCAATTGCACTACCACCACAAATCGCCGTACCTGATGCGATTAAGTACCCTGTTTTATGCGCAAGGCCGATTCTTTCACTGATAAACCATCCGAGCATTAGTGTGATAAAAATGGTTGTTATGATTAAACCGATACCATGGCTGGTGACAACGAGCGCCTGTTGAAAAGGTATACCAAATCCTAATCCAATAATCGAATACGCGAGTAACTTTTTAGTAAATTTGGCAATGGGTAATTGTGCTGGAATTAAACCAAAGCTGGACAGAAAAAATCCGATAACTAAGGCTGTTGGAGACGTGATATACGGAGTTGCACAAAGAAGAAGCGCGCAAACAAACGGAATGTATTGGCGATAGGTGCTCATAAACAATAGATGGTCTCAACAGTGTGAATATGCGTATTGTAACTCATCGTGAGAGCTCAGTAAGTCATATTCTTTTTATCAAATATTAAAACTTAGTGAGCATAAATCGATTACTCAAGCAAATTGACAACGGCAGTGCGAAGAGTGCGGCGTGACGCTTGATCGGGTTCGATCGCAACTCCCGCTCTGAGCTCAATCTCCGCGCGAAATCGTTGTGGCAATCCTTTACAAGCTTTACCCTTATATCGGCTAAAGTAGCTGCCCCAAAGCCCTTTTAGAGCTAAAGGCACCACAACGACGTTATTTTTCGCGATGAGTAAATCGATACCGCGCATAAATGGGCCGACCTCTCCATTAGGGGTTAGACGTCCTTCAGGAAAAATACAAACTAAATCACCATTATTCAATGCTTCTTCTACTTCTTCGAAAGCGGATTTTAGAGTTGTAGAATTTCTCGCACAAATTGGAATGACCCCCGCTTTTCTTAAAAACGAACGCAATAAAGGTAGGTTGGCATAGTCCGCTTCCATAACAAATCGAATCAAACGCGGCGAAGCGACATTTAATAGCAAAGCATCAATATAACTAACGTGGTTGCATATTAGCAACGTTCCGCCTTTCTCTGGGATATGTTGAAGGTTTGTAAAGCGAACACGATAAAAGATCCTTGCTAAGAGGGACAGAATAAAACGAACGGTGTAAATCGGTACTCGATAGATTAGATAGCCGGCAACAACTAGGTTTAATACAGAGAGCAAATAGAAAAGTTCGTTAATTTCCCACTGTAAAAGCGAGAGGACAACAATACCCAAAATCGCACTTGTCACCATAAATAATGCATTGTAGATATTAAGTGCGGCAATCACTTGAGCCCGTTCTGTTGGTTGAGCCCGTTTTTGCAAAAAGGCGTAGAGTGGGACAATAAACAGTCCTCCTGATACTCCGATCATCAGTAAATCAAAGAACATGGGCCATAGAGCCGTGTTGCCAATAAATTGTATAAATGAAGTTTCAATCGTCGGTTGGGTTGGCGTGTGTTGAATCAAGAGAAAACCAAAAATAGAAATCATTAAGCTCGCCAGAGGTACAATCCCTAGCTCAACGCGTTTCATTGACAGTCGGTCACAGGCGAGTGACCCTAAGGCGATGCCAACTGAAAAAAGGGCGAGTAGGCTTGAAACCGCAGTTTCCCCACCGTTTAAGTAGAATTTGGTAAAGTTTGGAAATTGCGTTAAATAGGTCGCGCCCATAAACCAAAACCAGCTAATTGAAAGAATGACGGTAAGAATCGTCGGATCGCGGTGTGCGATAGCAAGTGTATTTTTGGTTTGAGATATTGGTCGCCAAACGAAAAGAAGAGAAGGGTTACTAGGCGCGGCGAGGGGTATTTGTCGGCTTGCCATATAGCCGACTAAAGAAAATATTATCACAGCGCTCGCGGCATAAAGGTGTGCATGATCCAGCGATGCGATAATTCCAGCGACAAGGGTTCCCAGTAAAATTGCTAAAAAGGTTCCCATTTCAACCAATGCATTTCCATGGACCAATTCATTCGATTTAAGTTGTTGTGGGAGCAGTGCATATTTAACTGGGCCAAATAATGCCGATTGAGTGCCCATTAAAAAGAGTAAAAGCAGTAATAGCGAGTAGCTCTGAGTAATAAAGCCAACCGCTCCACAGCACATGATTGCAATTTCTAGCAGTTTCACCTTGCGAATAAAGCCACTTTTTTCATATTTGTCAGCCATTACTCCTGCGGTTGCAGAAAACAGGAAAAAAGGCAGGATAAAGAGACCTGCGGCAAGGTTGATATAGAGGTTACTGGAGATCGAAAGCTTATCAGCACTCGCAAAAGCGACAAATAATAAGAGGGTGTTCTTAAATATATTGTCGTTAAAAGCGCCGAAAAACTGCGTGGTAAAGTAAGGCAGAAAGCGGCGCTTCGTCAGCAAGGATGACATTTATAGTTGTTACCAATTCAGGAGGTATTGTGAGATGAGGTTATCGATCAGTTCATTACCATCAATTGGTTTGCTCGCAAAGAATTTATCATCGACACTAAGTAACGTTATGCCATGAACACCAGACCATAATACTCGGCTTGCTCGTAAGACTTCATCGTGGCTACGTTGTGGAGCAAGTGTCGCTAAAAGGTCTTCTAACATTCCGGTCATATTATCGATTCGTTCACTTTGCCATTCTGGCAGCGCCTCACCGTTCATATTATGTTCGAAAATCAGCTGCCAACGGTATGGATGAGCAAGAGCAAAGTTGTGATAACAGTGAGCAAGCTTTAATAATGCTTCGCGAGGATCGGTGCAATTTTTGACTTGGCCTTGTGCTTCAGCGGATAGTTCGTCGAGCGTTTGAGCAACCGCATGAAGTAACAGTAGATTATAGCTACCAAACACATTGACTAAAGTGCTTGGTACATATCCGATCATTGATGCTAACTTACGCAAGCTTAGCTCGTGGTATGAGTTATAGCTCAAGAACAATTTTACTTGTTCAAGGGTAAGTTTAATTAACTCTTCTCTGGTGTGATCGTTTCGTCTGGCCATGATATTTTCAATCGTTAATGAACAACGTTCATTATTCTATAAAGGTACATTGATAACGTCAATTAAAAGCCAGCATTATCGCCTGCAATATTCTGAAACAAGTCTATTATCGTGTTCTTCTTGCAACAATGTAGGTAGTCGCTATGATAAAGTCGTAGTTAATTTTTCTACTAATGATGATTAAGGAATGACATGAAGCGTTTTGTTTCCCTCATGATGATACTGATGGTGTCGCTTGCCACAGTTCAAGTCGCGGAAGCCAAGAAGTTTGGCGGTGGTCTTAAATTAGGTAAATCGTTTAAAACGGCTCCTGCACCTAAAAATAATGCAACCAATACCAGTTCAATCAATAAGCCAGGTGCGGCAGCGAATGGTTCAAAAAGTAAAGGACTAATGGGTGGTTTGCTCGGCGGTTTACTTGCTGGTGGTCTTTTAGCCGCGTTTTTTGGCGGTGCATTTGAAGGCATTCAATTTTTAGATATTCTCATTATGGGTGTGATTGCCTATATAGGATTTAAGTTTCTACGTAATATGCTTGCCGCAAAACAAGCGAGTATGAATGAGCAACAACCAGCATTCGGTGGAAACAATCCGGGGATGAATCGTCAGTCGTTCGAACAAAATAATGCTCATAACTTTGAGCAACCAAGCGGTGGTTTTGGTGCAAAGGTCGACAGTGATGTGCCACATAACTATCCTCCAGGTTTTGATCAGGCTGCATTTATAAATGGTTCACGTGAGCATTATCGAATTATTCAAGGCGCATGGAATCACAATCAACTTGAAACTATTCGTGAGTATGTTTCAGAAAGCTTGTTTGATGACTTATCTGCTGAACGAGCCAAACTGGAAGGTGAGCAACATACCGATGTAATGTATGTAGATGCGGAAGTTGTGCGTGCTGACTACGATGCAAATCGTGCTCAGTTGAGCTTACAGTTCTCGGGTCGTTATCGTGATAACGTTGAAGCGATTGAAGAAGATATTGAAGATATTTGGCATCTAGAGCGTGACTTGAGCGTTGATAACGCACCATGGGTTATCGTGGGTATTCAAGGCTAACTCTTATTGCTCGTTACATCTTGATTGAAAAGCTCGAGTTTATTGCTCGAGCTTTTTTTATTTGATTGTTTTGGTATTCAGATCGGCTGAATACTTACCATGCTTCCATGGTCGCGAGTTTGTCGAGGTACGGTGTAAGGTCGCCAATATGGCAATCCAACCATTCAGAGTTGTAATAGGTATCTAAGTAGCGCTCTCCACTGTCGCAAAGTAAGGTGACGATTGAACCTGATTCTCCGCGCTGTTTCATCTCATACGCTAATTGAAGAGCCGCATAAAGGTTGGTTCCAGTCGATGGTCCGGCTTTTCGGCCAATTTTCTTTTCTAACCAATGAATCGTTGCAACACTTGCGGCATCATCGATTAATTGCATTTGATCTATTACACCGGGAATAAAGCTGGGTTCAACTCTTGGGCGCCCAATCCCTTCAATCTGGCTTGCTGTGTCGATTGTTACGGTATTATCGCCATGAGTGAAATAATCAAAAAACACTGAATGTTCACAGTCTGCCACACACAGCTTTGTATTGTGGCGACGATAACGGATGTAGCGTCCGAGTGTGGCTGAAGTGCCGCCAGTCCCCGCCGACATCACTAACCATGTAGGTATTGGAAAGCGTTCACATTGCATCTGATTAAAGATACTTTCGGCGATGTTACTATTTCCACGCCAGTCGGTTGCACGTTCAGCATAGGTGAATTGGTCCATATAGTGGCCGTTGAGATCATTCGCTAGCTGTTTTGCCGCTTGATAGATTTCTCCGGGCTGATCGATGAAGTGAGCAATGCCACCGTAGAACTCAATTTGTTCAATTTTTCTTTTTGCAGTCGATCGCGGCATAACGGCGTAAAAGGGCAATCCAAGCAGTTGAGCGAAATAGGCTTCCGAAAGCGCAGTACTGCCAGAGGATGATTCAACAATTGGAGTATTTGGGCCAATCCAGCCATTACAAATTCCATAAAGAAAGAGTGAACGGGCAAGGCGATGTTTTAACGACCCCGTGGGATGTGTACTTTCGTCTTTTAAATAGATATCGATATCAGCCAAGAAGGGCAGGTTTAGCTTAATTAAATGAGTGTCGGCTGAGCGCTGGTAATCGGCCTCTATTAGGCGAATTGCTTCGTCAGTCCATTGATGGTCATAGCACATGATGATGTTCCTAAATCTCGTTATGGCTAATAATTTATCTCTAATTACGGGGAAATGTTTTGCATTGTTTTTCATTATTTGGCAGTTTAATAGAAAAATTTTCTACAATGGTGAATATATGGAGTTAGATCGAGTCGATAAAGCTTTACTGAAGTTACTTCAACAAGACAGTGCCATTTCTTTAAATGACTTAGCTGAATCGGTAAATTTAACCACTACGCCATGTTGGAAGCGGTTGAAGAAGCTTGAAGAAACTGGGGTGATCAAAAAGAGGGTGATGTTGCTCGATCCCGAAGCGATAGGACTGAGCTTTACCGCGTTTGTGATGATTCAGACAAGCGACCATTCCCATGAGTGGTATCGCCGTTTCGTAGACTCAGTGTCTGAATATGACGAAGTAATGGAATTCTATCGCATGGCGGGGGAGTACGATTACATGCTTAAAGTGATTGCTAAAGATATGCGGGACTTTGATGAGTTCTATAAAAAACTGGTGAATACGGTCGAGGGACTGAGCAAAGTCACCTCGACATTCGCAATGGAATCACTGAAATATACAACAGAACTTCCATTGTAACTGGTGAATCAGTTATCCGTTTTGGATGTGACGCATCACGCCTTCTTGCATCGCACTCGCAACAAGTTGACCTTGTTGGTTGAAAACCTCACCACGTACGAGTCCACGACCGTTAGTGGCTGACGGGCTTTCGATTGCAAACAACAACCATTCATCAATTTTGAATGGTCGATGGAACCAGATCGAATGATCGATGGTAGCGATTTGGAATTTCGGTGTCATGATTGTTACGCCATGTGGATGTAACGCTGTTGATAAAAATCCCCAATCTGAAGCATAACCTAAGAGATATTGGTGAATGAGTTGATCGTTTGGTAAATCCCCATTTGCTCTGATCCAAAGATATTGCTTAGGTTCGATTTTTTCGGGTTTAAGCGGGTTAACCACATATGTTGGTCTTACTTCTATCGCTTTTTCTCCACAAAGCGTATCGCGTAGTTTGGGAGGGAAAAAGTCCGCCATTTTTTGCCATAACTCTCGCTCAGACATCAGTGAATCAGGTGCGGGCGCTTGAGGCATACTCTTTTGATGTTCAAACCCTTCTTCTTCGCCTTGATATGATGCAGTTAGATAGAATATAGGGCGTCCATTTTGAATCGCCTTTACACGTCGGGTACTGAAACTACGGCCGTCTCGAAGGTTTTCTACATCATAGATAATCGGCTTTTCAGGGTCACCACGATGTAAAAAGTAGCTGTGAAAAGAATGAACTGTTCGCGACTCTTCAACGGTGTATCTCGCAGCAGAAAGGGCCTGGCCAATTACCTGACCACCATAAACTTGTGGCAAACCAATATGCTCGCTCTCGCCACGAAATAAGCCCTGTTCTAAACGTTCAAGTTGTAGTAGTTCCAGCAAATTATTTAATGGTTGGCTCATTGGTTCTCTCTAAAAATGGGTTATGAATAATATACGGTAACGTGTAATACGAGTATTATGCAATGCTTTTTGTATCGACAGCGATTGAATATGCAGTCACCAAATTAGGGGCGCCAGCGATAAATCCTCAGGCTGATCTTTCCTGCACTATTCACATCAACACCTTCCGATAGTAGTAAAGAGCGTTGGCGGACTAGATCTTCTCCCTTGAGAGAAATCATACCCTTGCTATTAACAACGCGATACCAAGGTAGTTTGCTGTCATTAGGCAGTTGGCCGAGCGCTTTTCCAACGTGCCGAGCATAGCCCGGATAGCCAGCCATGGTCGCGATTTCACCGTAAGTGGAAACCTGACCGACAGGGATTTGATAAATCACGGTATATATTTGGCTAAGGAATTCATTCATTAGTGATTTTTCCGACTATAATTGCAATATGATTTGTTTTGAACAGCACCATAGTTAATATTGAGTGTCTATAAATGAAGATGGTGTAACATGGAGATTGATGTATGGTAATACATCTCACTGTTACTGAGTACTATTGCAGGGGCGCAAACGCATATAAAAATGGTTAGATATATTACCTCAAGCTTAATTACTCTGTTGAGTTTGTGTTGGTTTATAGGAAGTACATGGGCGCAAGCCGGTACACAAAAAAGCAATAATGCCTCAACTCCAACCTATAGTGTGGCGATAGAAGCCGATGATATTGTTAGTCGTGTGTTATTCGATGCCGCCGCGAATAAATTAAACTTTCACGTTAACTATCAAACTCATGCTAGTTTCAAAAGTATTTTAGATGCCGTCGAAGCAGGGACTGTAGATTTTGCCGCAAATGTGACCTATACCTCTGAGCGAGAAAACCGTTTTGATTTTTCTCATCCAACCAACATTGAATACACCTACTTGTTCTCAAAAGATGGTGCACGTTTCGATCAACTGAATCGAGTTGGTGTTCCCTCTGGGACAATTTATTCTGACTTAATTAATAAACACTATCCTCGCCTTCAGCAAGTTAGTTATGAAGGGGGCGGTAAAGCGTTAGAATTACTTAATTCAGGCGCAGTAGACGGTGTTCTTGATGCCATCAATCAGTTGAAACCAATGATTAGTGCTGGTTATCAAGCCACGTTGTTAAATGACTATTTGCCTATTCAGCCTGTCTCTATTGTGACGACGAAGCACGCTAATGCTGATATGTTGGAGAAACTTGAAACGTTTTTTCATTCAGCAGAAATGCAAAAGACACTCAGTAAATCGATACAGCTCTATCAGCTTGATATTCGTCGACAAGCTCTCAGAGCCAAAATGGAAGAGAGCAGTATCGATCGGAATAAAGTGTTCCGAATTAAATTGGAAAATGGTGGGCAATATGTTCAGTACCACGAAAATGGGTCCGTGACCGGAATCAGCGCTGATATTGTGTTGGGCACCTGCGATATTCTGGCGATTCGCTGCGACATTGTGAGTGATGCCAATGAACCTTGGTCTAGCATGTATCAAGACTTGCTCGATAATAAGATTGATATGTTGGCCCCGATTATTATATCGGAAGAGCGCTCAGCCCTCATGTATTTTAGTGACCCTTACTATGAAATATCCGCGATTTTAGCAAAACGTAAAGGGTACAAGCACAATGTTTATAACAATGTGTCTGAACTCATTGTGGAGAAAATTGGTGTCGTTAGGGATGACTATTATCAGCACTTGTTAGAAAAAATGCTTCCGAACATAGAACTCTATACCTTCGAAACTCAGCATGAATTGATGGAAGGCTTGTTCAACAAAGAAGTGGATTATATCGCCTATTCAAATACATTTTTTTCAACCTTGCTAAGCGAATCTGAAGAGCTTCTAGATATTGAAGAAGACAAACAGGTCGGTTATTTCAACACTAACGAAGTTGCCGTCGCCTTCCCACGCACAGAAGACGGTTTGGCTTTAGCACAGCTGTTTTCAAGTGCAATGAGCATTCTCAATATTAACCAAATAGTGACTCGTTACAATATCCATCCAAATTGGCGAGAGCAACTTTTGCTAGAGAAGAAAGTTAAACGTCAGGAAATACTTCTTTTGCTCGGTGCACTATTGTTGCTTGCAATGCTTGTAACCTATTTTCATATTCAATCAAATACCGACGGACTAACGAAACTACGCAATCGACGCTCGCTGTATCGCCGATATTCTCGTGGCGTTTCACCTCGGGTGACTTTTGTTTATTTAGATGTGAACAATTTTAAACAGATAAATGATGCAAATGGCCATGATACCGGTGATAAGGTATTAATGCAGCTCACCGAAAAAATTAAAGCTCATTGGAAAGGAAGAAGTTATCGCATTGGTGGTGATGAATTTATTCTGACGGATGTGATCAGCGAAGATGACTTAAAACAAATACTGTCAAATTTGGAATGCTTTGCTTTTAACGATCCAACAAAGAGTAAGAATTTTGATATTTCCGTTTCAGTGGGTATTTCGTCGCCTCGTCGTGTATCAACGTCATTGGAAGAAGTGCTGCATCTTGCAGATGTCGAAATGTACCGAAAGAAGAGAGAGCGCAGGAATAACGCAATTAATACGTAACTTAGTGTGTATCTTTTTCGCTATGGGAGAGTGTTTACACTAATAACGGTCAAGCTTTAAGCGCTTGATTCTCACAAGCAACAAATTCTTATCCTGTTGCTTGCATTCGCCATAGGGATGATTGATAATCAGCGTCTCTTTCGACACGTAAGTGCTGAAACGAAAAAAATCTATGGAGGCCCTGGTCCTCCCGCAACACTAGTTTGTGAACCTGGTCAGATCCGGAAGGAAGCAGCCACAGCAGATGACGTGTGTGCCGGGATGTGGCTGGGGCTTCCACCCATCTGACGCATACTAATTTCCCAAGCCATCAACACTGAATTAATACTATCGATTCCTTATGGAACAATAGGTATTAGACTTCTTGTTTATTCCTTTTATCCACTTTTCTACATAGTGTTTGATCATTACTTGTTAAGAATAATCGACTTATTGTGACAATATAGTTGTCTCGAAAAGCTTGATGTATAGCTGTATACAGGTTAAGTTATTTCAATGTTGCCTTACATTGGAATGTTTTAACCATGCAAAATAAGAAGTTGACCACTTCCATTCTCGCTTGGCAGGTCGTAATCATTATTAGCCTCTTAGTTGCAGGGTATTTTCTTGTACAGAATATCCAGTTAAACCTTAGTGCTGTCGGAATTAAACCCTCATTTTTGTTTTTGGACTCAAGTGCAGGCTTTAATATTAGTGAAAGCATCATTCCAGTGACATCTTCAGATTCATACTACCGCGTTTTATTTGCTGGCTTCTTAAATACTATTTTATTGTCGATTGTTTGTATTGTTGGCGCGACCCTCGTCGGAGTCTGTGTGGGTATTTTAAGAACCAGTTCGCATTGGTTAGGTTCGAAGGTTGCCGGTTTCTATATTGAGATAATGCGGAATTTACCTAAGCTCCTAATTCTACTGGCGCTCTATCTTGCTGTTATCAATACACTTCCAACAATACGTGAAAACTGGGTGTTTTTTTCAAATATCCACATTTCCAATCGCTCAATCAATTTTCCTATTCTCGAATGGGGCAATGGGTTTATTTTTCTCTTATGTCTTATTTCAGTTTGGTTCTTTGGCTTGTTGGTTGCTCGCCGCATTGCGAAGAAAACGTTAGATAAAACGGGAAGAATGTATCCAACGTTTTGGCCATCGATCGTTGTTTTAGTGACGGTGTTTGGTTTGGCAATCCTAGTGTTTGATGTTCACTTTTCCATCTCATATCCAGTCTTTAAAGGGTTTGATTTTACTGGTGGAGGGCGGATTTCGATTCAGTTTCTAGTGTTGTGGTTAGCACTCAGTCTGTATCACGGCGGGCAAGTTGCGGAGCTGGTGCGAGGTGCAATAGAAGCTGTACCGAAAGGGCAATTTGAAGCTGCGAAAGCATCCGGGTTGGGGTATACCAAGATGATGCGATTGGTCATTTTGCCGCAATCGTTGCGAATTATTATTCCGCCAATGGGTAATCAATATTTAAATATCTCAAAAAATACGTCTATAGCGCTTGCTGTGGGGTATTCAGATTTAGTGTCAGTGATGACGACGTCTATTAATCAAACGTTTCGCCCAATCGAGTTAATGACGATCACTATGCTTACCTACTTGTTTATTAACTTGGTTGTTTCGTCGTTATTAAATCGATACAACAGTCGCATTAACTTGAACTCATAGTGATGATCATGAATACAGCTTTCATAGAGACAGTGCACAAGCGTCTATTTAACGGAATAAGAGACACAATCATTACGCTTATTATTGGCGGCATTGCTGTTTTTCTTATTTCAATTATGTTTGATTGGTTATTTTTTAGCGCCGTTTCACCGTGGGCAAGCGGTGAAGTATGCAAGATAAATTCAGGTGCGTGTTGGCCTTTTTTAAAAGAAAAGCTTCGGCTAATCCTTTTTGGTACGTACCCATTTGACCAACATGTTAGGCCTCTTTTAGCCAGCGTTTTATTGCTTACTTCAGTAGGAATCAGCATGGTTCCTAAGTTTCAAAAAGTGGGCTTAATCTATTTCTGGATAATGGTTGGCGCTCTGTATTTATATCTCATGCGTGGCGGCATTCTGGGCTTGGAATATGTTCAACCTCAACACTGGAATGGGTTACCGATTCTGCTTATGTTGGCGTTGTTCGGCCTAGTGTTTGCCTTTCCTTTGGGAATCGTATTAGCCCTATGTCGTTTTCAAAATACCATTCCAGTTTTAAAAGGGTTGGCGACACTTTACATCGAGATTATTAGGGGCGTACCAATGATCATGGTGCTGTTTCTCGGTGTGTTTATTTTGCCACTTATGATGCCGGTGGGAATAACACTTGATCCATTGGTTACCACCATGATTGCTCTCGTTTTCTTTCACTCTGCCTACTTTGCTGAAGCGGTTCGCGGAGGGCTCCAATCTGTCGCTAAAGGCCAACATGAAGCCGCAGATAGTCAGGGGCTAAATTACGTTCAAAAGATAAGATTTATTATATTGCCACAAGCGTTAAAGAAATCACTGCCGGGGATTATGAATACGGTTCTTGGTGCTTATAAAGACACATCTCTCGTCGTCATAATTGGTATTCACGACATTATGGCAACCTCAAAAATGGCGTTTAGTGATCCGCTTTGGCAGAACTATGGGTTAGAAGCTTACATGTTAGTCGGCATCTGGTATCTCGTCACATGTTGGATTCTATCGTCTTATAGCCGATGGTTAGAAAAAAGATCGTCGCAATAGTCGTTGGTTTTTGTTTATTAAAAGGAAGTTAAAAATGGAAAAAACAATATCTTATATCACCACAGCTTGTGTTTCATTGTTAGCAGCAAGTCATGTTAGTGCAGGTGTAACGATGGATGAGATCAAGAAAGAAGATAGCTTGATCTGTCTGGTGAATACAAACTCGCCTGGTTTCTCTGTACCGGATAGCAAAGGCGTGTATCAGGGCTTTAATACTGATTTTTGTCGCATGGCTTCGGCTGCAATATTAGGGGATGCTGAGAAAGCCGATATTCGCGGTATTGGCTTCTCAGATAGCATGAAGACTATTGTGGCAAAGAAAGCACATCTTGCCTCTCGTAGTATTACTCGCACAGGTACGCGTGATGCTAACCCTGGCATGAGCTTCGTCGCTACGACTTTCTATGATGGTCAAGGTTTCTTGATCCCGAAAAAACTGGGTGTGACATCGGCTTCTGAATTAAGCGGTGCAACGGTTTGTGCTGAAGAAGGCTCAACAACGCTTTTAAATATCGCGGATTGGTTTGGTGATAGAAACATCGAATATCGTATTGAAAACATCGCCGATAAAACCGCTCGCTTGCAGGCGTTTTATACGGGTAAATGTGATGTTCTCGCAAGCGATAGAACTGCGCTGAACTCTGACCGACTATTGGCTGATAACCCTGACGATTACATGGTACTTCCAGAGGTGATATCAAACGAACCTTTAACTCTTGTCACGCAACCTGACCAAGCATTAGAAAGCGCCGTTTATTGGGGCTTTCAAGTCATGCTAAATGCTGAAAAATTAGGGGTTACCTCTGAAAATATAGACCAAATCATGGCGGATATTGAGAATCAACCGAAAGCCGTTAAACGTTTATTCAGTAATAAATCTGCGGCGGGAGAAATGGGTGCTCAAATCGGTTTGTCAGAAGATTGGAGCTACAACATTATTAAACAAGTTGGCAATTATGCAGAAGTGTACAATCGTCACCTTGGTCCTAGCACAACATTTGGAATGGATCGTGTGGGGACGAACAACGCGTTAAGCTCTGAAGGCGGCTTAATGTACCCTAGTCCAATTCGATAAATCAGACAGTTAAGGGGTAATCATATGAAAGGTAAAGACATTATGCCTAGTGCCCCAATAACGTTTGTCGGGCTCACTATCGAGAAGCACCCAGAGCACGGGAAGATATTTATGACCAGTTTCCCTGGGCTTGAAATTGCTGTTGATGGTGAGTCTTATATTCATCCCATTGAGATGGATGATGTGTTGAACACGCTGGCTGAAAATTCCGTCAAGATGATCGTTATTCTGACGAGCAGCAGTGAGTTGCCGCCAAATGCAATGTGTGAATTGCTCCAAGTAACAGAAAAGCTAGAGATTGAAGTCGTGAACTTACCTGTTCAGGATTTCAGTATTCCTGATGAAGAAGGAGAGGCGCTTTGGATTGATTTAAGAACCAGAGTTCACACCATCCTCTCACAAGGAAGTTCTATCAGTCTTAGCTGTTTATCGGGGAAAGGTCGTTCGGGAACATTCGCGGCAAGAGTGTTGCACGAAACTGGAATGGATCCGACCGAAGCGATTAATTTCGTTCGGAGCAACGAAGCCGACGCCATCGAAACAGCCGAGCAAGAGAGTTGGGTAGGTAAAGAGTTATTCGCAAGAGTACTCTGTAAGGGTAAAGGTAAGGGTAAATGAAAACAACATGATTAAAATTAATGAATTGAACAAGTGGTACGATGATTATCACGCTTTGAAAAACATTAACCTTGAAGTGAAAGAAGGCGAGCGAGTCGTGATTTGTGGGCCTTCAGGTTCTGGAAAATCGACACTCATTCGCTGTATTAATGCGTTGGAAACTCATGAAAGCGGTTTAGTGGAATTCAATGGTACTGCGGTGAATTCTGAATCGAAAAACATTCATCAAATACGTCAAGAAGTCGGTATGGTTTTCCAGCAGTTTAATCTTTACCCTCACTTATCGGTGCTAGAAAACTGTACGCTTGCGCAAATCTGGGTCAGAAAAATCCCTAAACAACAGGCAATTGAAAGGGCAATGTTTTATTTGGAACGAGTGAAAATTGCTGATCAGGCGTTAAAGATGCCTAATCAACTTTCTGGTGGACAGCAACAGCGTGTTGCCATTGCTCGTACTCTTTGTATGGAACCGAAAGTGATATTGTTTGATGAGCCAACTTCCGCACTTGATCCAGAAATGATTCAAGAAGTCTTGGATGTAATGATTAGTCTAGCCGAAGAGAAAATAACGATGATGTGTGTGACGCATGAAATGGGCTTTGCAAAACGTGCATCAGACAGAGTTATTTTTATGGATGCAGGGGAAATCATCGAAGAAAACACACCTAATGAGCTATTCGAAAACCCTAAGCATGAAAGAACACGTAAATTTTTGGGGCAAGTTTTCTCACATTAAAGGCATAACATATATGACGAAAATACTATTTATTTGCTCTGGAAATACTTGTCGCTCACCAATGGCAGAGGCAATCGCTATCCAACTTGCAGCAGAAAAAGAGCTAGAAATAAGCGTTTTTTCCGCTGGCACTTCGGCAGAAACCAGTAGGGATATTACTCCAGAGGCAGGTCAAGCGTTGACCAATTTGAATGTTGCCTATGATCACAAAAGTAAAAGGCTTACAACTGAGCACTTATTTAATGCTGATGTTGTTTTTGCTATGGAACGAAAACACATCAATATAGTGAATAGTATGCTAGACGCTACCGACCATGCACTCGACATGCATCCAAAAGTATTATTACTTAATGGCCCTTTTGATATCGCCGACCCAATAGGGAAAGGGTATGACATTTATCTCGGTCTTGCGGTTAAGTTAAAAGATCTTATTGGTTATAAATTAAATAAAATGGACGAATTTTTAATTAGTTAGTCTATGAGTTTTCTGCTTATAAAAGATAACTAAAATGTATTTTTATAACGACTACCTTATAATAAATACTTAAGGGCTTTGTTTGGTTTAACTAGCATAAATAACAATATTTAAAGCCAATTATTAACTAGTGGAGCACCGATAGGACGCGTTCCTTCTCTGTGAGATATAAATGAATAAGCAAAATCTCGATTCAATTTGCGATGAGATACGACGGCGTATTTGCACTGGTGAAATAGCCGGTGGGAGTGTGATACACGAGAATACTTTAGGTAAGGAATTTGGTCTCAGCAGAACACCGATTAGGCAGGTTTTGCATAAATTGGTGATTCAGCACTTTATAGAAACGAAGACGGGTGTCGGCTCCGTTGTTGTAGAAAACGATCGCTTTGATTTAGAAAAAGACATGAAAACTTGCCAAGGTTTGCTCTCTATTTCGAATAAAGAGACCGACATACCTTTAGGAGTGAATGATCAGGTCACCTTGGCTGGGCTTATTGTTTTACTCAATTCCTTACGCGAGAATCCTTCTCTCTCATTATATTGGGATATCGCTTATCAATTTAACAATTTGATTTCTTTTCATATCGATCACGACCTCATTTCTGATAGCTACAATTTAATTAGTTTTCGTATATATAGGCATGTTATTTATCGAAATGAGAATCGTCTTGATGTTCTCATCGACAATCTTGAAAAAGAGCTCGTTTTAGCGAATGCGTGTAAAACCTCGAATGAACTTCTCACTGAAAAATTCGAATCGATTTCAAGGTTAAAAAAAATAATGATGTTTGAGTCTTGTTGAAAATATGATCAGACTGGGTTTATTCGTTGTTTAAATCGTTTAAATCGTTTAAATCGTTTAAATCGTTTAAATCGTTTCAATTGCATTTCTATCGTTATTACATGCAGTGACTGGTACCGGGGAATCGGTTTCCCCACTGCCATTTTTTCTAAGGGTTATTACTCTTCTCCAACATATCCCACAGGTACTCATCACACATAACTTAACTCACAAATATCTCAGAGCTTATTCTCAACTCTGAAACAGCTATTTATCCTCTAAATCGTTATGCTTGATGGCGTCTATCGTAAGCGTATTGGAGAGTTGCAAAATGAAAATTTGGGCGATGTTTCTTCATTGTTTACTTCTTTGTTCAGTTCTGATTCCCGTAACAGCGGCCACACACCAAGAGCAAAAGGCGATCGATCTTGCTATTGTTCTCAATCAAAACCTTGCTCCAGAAGAGTTAGTTGTTCTTTTAATGGAACAAAAACCAGAACTATCTGAAGATATTCTGGCAAGCTTGATTGAAACTTATCCCAACAACGCTACGACGATTGCACAAGCCGCTATCTTAGCTGCGCCAGCCGAACAGATGGAAGCGCTTATCTCTGTTGCTATCAACACTAAAATCGATCCTTCCGTTATTGTTCCTGTTACTGCAGCGGGAGATTCAAAATAGTCAGCGTTATACCAACTCGTTGAGCAAGAAAAACGAGTTTTTCGGTTATGGTGAATGGGGTTGGTAAAAAATTAGTATCGCGTTGTTGATTTTGGAATAGAGCGGTTTAAATACCCTCTGCTACTGTTTTTAGAGAAAAAAGCCTCTAAACCCAATACGATGCCGGGGTTGAATTGGTAGTCAAATTCTCTCGGCCATTCTAGTTGAGGTGAGAGAGAGAAAAACAGCCAGTCTTTATAGATCGACTTATGCCAAGTCGCTGTTAACCAATAATTGGAGATAGGATCGTCATCCTTAGGGCTTGCGCTGATGCCCATCGAATATTCCATTAATCCTTCGGGGCCCATTTTGTCGTAATAAGTAAGTTGAGAAAGTAATTCCCATCCTCTATCTTCATAAAGGTATTGGCCACTGATGCCATATTTAAAAAAGTTATCATTATTCTCGAAAGCATCATAATAAAATTCCAACTCACTTTTGTAGCCAGTACCGATGGAATGATAATGGAAAACCTGCTGCTTAACGCGGAATGTTTGCTCGTCATTAATATCAACAACTCGCCATAGCTGCGCACGCGTAAAAGGATCCAAAGAAGCGCGAAGCTTAACGCCTAAGTCTAAGTTTGTTCTCCAATGCTTGAACAACTTCTCTTCAAGTCGGATACCGCCTATTGAGCCCTTGGTTGGGTTCTCAACGCCTACGGATTCTAAGCCCCGTTGTTTAGCTTCTAACGTGTCGTAATCATTGGGGTCGGTTTCAAATATGATTTTCCAGTTTTTTCTTACATTAGGAAGGTGGAGGCGAGCATTAATGCGCTCTTTAGGGTCGAAGTAACCAAGGTGAGAATATTCTGCTTTGAGCTTAATTTTTAGGTGACTTTTATTTAGTTCATCCGCATCAGATTCCGCGTCAGATTTTGTCAACTTGTGGTCGACATAAATACCAACGTTGTTGATGGTTTCAGCAAGATATTGCTCTGTCTTATCGAACCATACGCTTTTGGGTTGATCAACGATTTCGGGGGCGTCTTGCTGGTCGGTTTGGGTTAATTGTTCGGCTTGCTCACCACTGGCAACCATATTACCTAACTGACTAGTCGCATGTGCGTTAAATGAACAAAACGCAACGATGGCGAAACCTTGTGACATTGCCAAGTGCTTAATTTTTAACTGAGAAAAGTGGTTTCTGTATATCAACACTTAATAACATCCTGTTTAGTCCTTAAGCGAGTATAGAAGAATTTAATTGAGTTTTTAATAGAATATTCAACAAATTAATAAAAATTGGGATACATGTTGAGGCTTATGGAGGGGAGAGGCAGAGCTTGGCACTATGAAAGCCCTATTGGCCTGTTTTTTGTGTCTAATGCGCCTTCGTTTGTCATATCAACCATAATGATTTTTAACCCATTCACTTCGTTGTTTCTGCTATGTCATATCTTCTTGTCTACATATGATCGACCTTTAATGGCTCGATTTTCTAGTAGTAAAATAAGAAATATGTTACATATTATTAGGTTAAGTATGAGCACCATTGGGATAACGTGCCAAAATTGAAAGATGTTTTATGTTGGCTCGTTTTCCTGGTAGTAAATTGGTGCGAATTTGAAATTTATTCAATATAAAACAGGTGTTTGTTGGTTTATTCGGCTATAAAGTAAGCCTGTGAAAACGAGCTGGCATATTATTAAAAATGTTAAGCAGTAAGCAGTAAGGAAATTATGCATATCTATAATAGTATACTTGATGGTTCAAAAGGTCTTTTAGTCGAGGCTATTTCAGCTATTGAATCAACTAACCTCGATTACTTAATTGTCGGAGGATGGTCACCATATTTACGCAACAAGACAGAATATATTCATCCAGGAACAAAAGATGTAGATATCCTGTTTAGTGATGGCGATATAAAAGGTAAGATAGCCAGCGCTGTTGAATCATTTTTAGATCATGGGTTTATGATCTCCGCAAAGCATGACTTTCAAATGTTTAAAACTCTGAATGTCAGAGGTAAAAATGTTGTATACCACATTGACCTTCTACACCCGCAAGAAACATTAAGACACCCTGAACTAATGGTTGACCATTTTGATCTCGGTCTCACGGAAGACGACACATCTAGTACTCCAAAAATACAAAGGTCTATTGTCTTACCATCTTCTAAATTTCTATTTGATGGTTTCTTTAGTAATGTAGAGTTCGAGCACTCCATGTGCAATGGAAAGCCACAAAAAGTAAATGTGCCTTTGCTTGATGAGTCAGGTCTTATTTTTTCAAAATGTAAAAGTGCTCAAGTTACTAAAAGGCCAAGGGACTCATTTGATATATTCTTGGCGCTAAAGCAACCCTCTGTAAATGAAACTGTAAATAAATTAAAAGAAGCCTCAAAAAAATTCCCCGCAGTTAAAGAATCAATTACTTCCTTATTAAATTTTGTTGAGGCTGATGATAGTGTGTTTTCAATGAATGTCTGTAAATATACTAATGATAGAGATGTTAAACTTATTAAAGAATATTGTGCGTCAAAATTGCGCCAAATTGTAACTGCTTAACAAGATAATTGGACTCCCGCTCTAATACGAAGCTAACCTTAAAGGTGAGCAAATGAGTTTGGGAGAAGACGATGAATACGGCAATTATCGGCGTTGATTTAGGCACTAAAGCTATTCAAGTGTGTATTTACACCAATAAAAAGGTGCAATCCAACAAGGAACTGACACCTCAGCAGTTCAGTGAATTCCTACTTCAACAATCACCGAGCACTGTCGTATTTGAATCTTGCAGTGGTTCAAACTATTGGGCGCAATATTGTCGATCAGTCGGACACGAAGCAAAATTGATATCGACACGTTTAGTGATGGCGATACGTCAAAATCAAAAAACGGATAAAAATGATGCACTAGCGATTGTTCAGGCAAGTTTGTTACCGGACATTAACTTCGTTAGCAGTAAAACTCCGCATCAGCAGCAAGCGCAAGCAATACTGCGTTTACGAGAACAATGTGTTAAACAGAAAACGGCTTTGAAAAATCAACTGGGTGGATTGCTTCGGGAGTTTAATATTTCTGTTGGGTATGGGGAAAGTCAACTCATTGCTTCTATTGAGCTAGTTTTAGAGGATGCTGAAAATGGATTTAGTGCGATTTTTAGGGAAATGCTCAGTCAATCATTAGCGCTATATCGACATGTTAGTTTAACGCTGAATAGTTATAACCGAGCGTTGGAAGATTGGATATCAAATACACCAGATTGTCGGAAATTATTGAAAATTGAAGGTATTGGATTTCTAAATGCCATCTACCTGTACATCAATATTTCTAACGAGGAATTTGGTGAGTTTAAACATGGTCGCGATTTATCCGCTTGTATTGGTTTAACCCCTATGCAGCACAGTTCCGGCGGTAAAGTAAAGCTCGGTACAATTGGTAAACGTAAGAACACTAGCCTGAGAAGCTTGCTTATTACAGGGGCGATGTCAGTGGTTCAACAAGTGAATAAGCGAGAGCCGAGAACGAATAAAGAAAGTTGGTTAAAAGGGCTGATCGATAGGCGCGGAAAAAAGTGTGCGGCTGTTGCGTTAGCCAATAAAAATGTCAGAACGGCATTTGCATTAATAAAAAATGATACTGA